>CAIUWK010000095.1 GCA_903902855.1 uncultured Geobacter sp.
AATCGCCGAGAAGACGGCGGAGAAAAACGAGCTGAAGGCGCCGGAGAATATCGACCTCCTGAGTCCAATCTGTCAGGTGCGCTTCATTATTACCAAACAGGCTCTGCAAGAGGGGTGGGACTGCCCCTTTGCCTACGTGCTCTGCTCCCTGGCGCCCATGACCAACCGGAACGCCCTGACCCAACTGGTGGGGCGCATTCTCCGGCAACCAGACACCATCAAGACCGGCATCGATGCCTTGGACGAGTGCTACGTGATCTGTCATCACGCTTCGACCCGGGAGGTGATCGCCGCGGTCAAGAGCGGACTGGAGCAAGACGGCATGGCCGATCTGGCCGAACAGATTCACGAGCAGAAGGGAGACGGCGGCAAGCGCCCCGAACCGCGCGCCATCCCCCGCCGCAAAAAGTTACGGAGGGCGAAAATCTATCTGCCGCTGGTGAACCGCGTGGATGGGAACATCGTAAGACCGCTTGACTACGATCAGGATATTCTGCAACGTCTCCCCTGGGTGCAACTGACTCCGGATGCCGCCTTCGTCGAAAGGGTGAAGAAGATCTCCACTATTGCCGGCGCCAGAACCCTAAGGATCGGGCTCAAGGATGATCTGAACGACAAGGAGTTCATCACCAGGAGTGACGGGGAAGTCCGCCCGGAGGTGGAGTCATTCGACCCGGTCTACGTTGTCCGCGCCATCCTGGACGTCGTGCCGAATCCCTGGCTTGCCCGTCAGGTAGTCACTCAGGCGGTACTACTCCTCAAGACTGCCGGTCTCGACGATGAAACCCTGGGACAGCGCCAGCCTCACATCATCGAAGAGCTGCGCAAGACCCTCCGGGCCATTCGTGACAGGCTGGCCGAGGAGCTGTTTGCGGCGGACGTGGCGACGGGGAATGTACAGTTTCGTCTCCGGACCGACGGCCATAACTGGCGGATGCCCGACACCATGTCCACTGACCGGTCGGCTAACAGTCAGGAACTGCGCCGTGATGATGGCGAGATCGTCATGCAAAACCTGTTCGATCCGGCATACCGCGATGATTTCAACGAGTATGAGCAACAGGTGGCCTGCTACCTGGACAATGAAATTGCCGTCAGCTGGTGGCATCGCAATGTGGCCAAGCGCCAGTACGGCTTGCAGGGATGGCGCAAGCAGAAAGTGTATCCGGATTTCCTCTTCGCGCTATCGACTGCGGGGACAATAGAGCGACTTATGATCGTTGAGACAAAGGGTGATCATCTCGCCGGTAACGATGACACCGAATACAAGAAGAAGCTCCTGAACCTCTGTTCCGGATCGTTTGCATGGGAAAACGCCACCTGCATCGGGGAGCTGGAACTGGTCTACAATCCGCAAACCACCGTCAACTGCGCCCTGGTATACCAGAAGGATTGGCGATCCGAACTGGGCGGACTGGTGGGAAGCTGATCGACAACAACGAGCGGGAGCGAGTATGCCATGCTGAAAATTTTCACCAAGATATCCGACAAGATAGCCAACCCGCTGCTGAAGCAGTTCATGCAGGATCAGAACCTGCGAGACCTCTTCACCAAACGGGAATTCCGGATCACCGAGGATTTTTTCCAGAGAGAACTGATCTCCGGAGGGGATGACGACGACATCCGAGAACTGGAGGTCCGATTTCACGACGGTTATGGCGAGATTACCGGAAAGGTCCGGAAAAAACCGCTCCCCTTCGATATCCCCTTCTTGGCCCGCCTCTCCGTCCAGCGGGTTGATTTCACCCCCGAAGGTAAAGAGCTCGTCCTGAAAGTCGACGAGGTTAAACCGTTCTCCCTGAACTGGGTCACCGCCAGGATCGTGGGGCGGGTCCCGTTCCTCACCTGGCAGGAGGGAAGTATCATCTGCGACCTGGCCCGTATCCCGAAACTGGCGCCGTTGTTCGGTGCCTCGGTGAAAGGTATCCACCCTCTGGACTTTGTGACTCTCCGGGACGTGACCTTCCAGCCGGGGGCCCTGGTGGGACGGGTCAAGGTCGTCCTATGAAACTACCGGAAAACCTCCTCACCGGAACCCTCATCCTTCGCTACAAGCGTTTCCTGGCCGACGTAACCCTGGATTCCGGGGAAACCATCACCGTCCACTGCCCCAACTCCGGGAGCATGACGGGATGCGCCGTCCCCGGCAGTCCAGTCATCCTCTCCCGCTCGGATCGCCCCGGACGAAAGTATCCCCATACCTGGGAACTGGTGCAGGTGGATGGCTGCTGGATCGGGGTGAATACCGGCATCACCCCGGCGCTGGTGCGGGAAGGGATTGTCACCGGCATCGTGAGGGAGCTTCAGGGGTACGAGACCATTCGCCCGGAGGTCAAGCGGGGGGAGAGCCGCCTGGATCTCCTGCTCACGGGAGAGGAGCGGAGATGCTGGGTAGAGGTGAAGAACGTCACCCTGGAGGAGAACGGCGTGGCCATTTTCCCGGACTCCGTAACCCTGCGGGGTCAGAAGCATCTCATGGAGCTGATGGATGTGGTACGCAGCGGAGAGCGGGGGGTGATCTTTTTCGTAGTGCAGCGGGGAGATTGCGGGGCCATGGCTCCTGCCGACCGGATCGACCCCCGCTATGGCGCCCTGTTACGGGAAGCGGTAGCCGCCGGAGTTGAGCCACTCGCCTATCGTGCGGAAGTCTCTCCGGCAGGAGTTCACCTGGTGGAGAGGCTGCCGATTAAACTACTACCCCTCGGGTGAAGATGTCCATGAGGTGTGTCACCAGGATCTCGTCCCGCTGGGGAGCATGATTAACCAGTTCCTGGGTAACCGGTTCCAGAAGAAAGTAGAAGTTGATCATCCCGGCCAAGGCCAGGATCGTGTCCATGGGGTCCAGCTCCTGACGGAACTGTCCGGTGGCGATCCCCTCGCGGAAAATCTCCTGCAGGATCAGGAGAACCCGGCGGATGGCCGGCTTGACGATGAGTTCAAAGCTGGGGGTAGGGTTGGTCAACTCGCTGGTATAGAAGCGGAGCAGGTACGGATTCTTCCGGTAGCGGTCCACCGTGGAGCGGATATATCTCTGGAATTTCCCCAAGGGATCCATGCCCAGGGAGTTGATATCCGCCACCTGCCCGAGAGTGGCAAACTGCTCCGTGAGCACAGCGGCATAGAGCGCCTCCTTCCCTCCGAAATAGTAGGAGATCATGGAGAGGTTCACGCCGGCGCTTTTCACAAGCTCCCGGACACTCACGCCATGAAAACCCTTCTCGGCAAAGAGCGGCGTAGCAACGGCAATCAGAATGGCGCGGCAATCGTTGTCAGACATGCTATATCCTCTCACTGGGGACGACCGACATCACTCTTCCCTACTGAAGCCTGGCGGGATCGAACCCCTGCTGCTCAACTCTCCGGAGGATGCTGCCATAGAGCTCGGCCGACAGCTTGGGCTGAGGGGCCAGTATCCAGAGGTACTCTCGATCCGGCGTTCCCACCACGGCGTACTCGTAGTTATCCCCCAAGTCGATAATCCAGTAATCACTCCGGAAGGGCCAGAAGAACGAGACCTTGAGTCTGGTCATATCGCCGGAATCCGCCGGCCAAGCGTGCCCTTTGACTTCGGAGAATTTGCCGTCAGCACCCTTGAGGCAGCGATTGATCACATCCATCTCCCCATCGGGACGAAGGCGACAGTTCGCCGTACTGTCGCGACACCCTTTCTGAAAGATGTTGGGATAGCGGGCGATTTCATGCCAGAGACCGGCGTACCGGGCCAGATCCACGGAAGGGACAGTGTGAACCGGAGAAACGACTTTCGCCTGACCGGCGCAGGCGGCAAGGAGCAGCAGGGCCGTGGTGGCAACGATGATGCGCTGGAGAGAATTCATTCTCATCCCCTCTCCCCCATAATCCTGCCGGTAATCCCAACCTGAGACTCCATCCGTCACCCCCTTCGCCACGTCATGAAGTATCAGGATTTCATCAGCCGGTCAAGCTCCGCGATAAGATCGTCAGGAGATTCCAGCCCTACGGAGAGCCGGAGTAGCGAATCGCTGATCCCCCGCAGCGCCCGCTCCTGGGGAGGCATGGCGGCATGGGACATCTTGGCCGGGTAGGAGAGGATGCTCTCCACCCCCCCCAAGCTCACCGCAAAGGCCATGAGCCTCACCCCTTCCAGCACCGTTTTCGTCAGTTCAAAGGAATCCAACTCAAAGGAGAGGACTGCACCGGGGCCGGATGACTGGGACAGGTGCACCTGGTGACCGGGATGGCCTGGGAGACCGGGGTACCAGACCTGTCTGACTCGGGGATGTTCAGCGAGCCATCCGGCAATGGTCGCGGCCCCCTTTTGGCTCTCCTCCATCCTCACCTTGAGGGTCCGCAGACCACGGAGGGTCAACCAGGAGTCGTTGGGACCAAGGATCGCGCCGAAAGCGTTCTGGACGAAGCGTAGCCGCTCCCCCAGGGCCGGGTCGGCGGTGACGGCAAAACCGCAGACCACGTCGCTGTGGCCGTTGAGAAACTTGGTGCCGCTGTGAATGACGATGTCGCACCCCAGCTCCAGGGGGCGCTGGAAGTAGGGGGTCATGAAGGTATTGTCCACGATGGTCAATAACCCCCGCTCCCGGGCCAGGATGGCGGCGGCCCGCAGGTCGATGATCTTCAGGAGCGGGTTGGAGGGGGTTTCCAGAAAGAGCCCCTTGGTCTCCGGCCTGATGGCCGCGGCGATGTTGGCCGGATCGGTGGCATCCACAAAGGTGATGGTGAGTCCCCACTGGCTGAAGAGCCGGGTCAGGACCCTGAACGTCCCGCCGTAGACATCGTCGCAGACGATGAGGTGATCCCCCGGCTTGAAAATGAGGAGCGTGGACGAGGTGGCCGCCATGCCGGAGCCGAAGGCGCAGCAGACACTACCCCCCTCCAGACCGGCGATGGCCTCTTCCAGGGCATGTCGGGTGGGGTTGCCCGAGCGGGCGTAGTCCCACCGGCCGAAACTCTCCACGGAAGGCTGGGCATAGGTGGAGGCATGGTAGAGCGGGACGCTGAGCGCCCCCTGCACCGACTCAACTGTGGCGCCGGTATGTATGAGGCGAGTGGCCATATCCATGATCAGTTCTCCTGGCTGAATGCTTGCGCAAGGTCGGCGATGAGGTCGTCCGCGTCCTCGATCCCCACGGAGAGTCGGAGCAGGCCGTTTGTGATCCCCAGCCGCTCCCGCTTCTCCGGCTCGATGTCGGTGTGGGTCTGGACTGCCGGGAAGGTGATGAGACTCTCCACCCCCCCCAGGCTCTCGGCAAAAGAGATGACCGAGGTCTTGAGAAGCAGCGGCTCCACCAGGGCCGGGTCAGCCACCTCAAAGGCGATCATGGCGCCGAACCCCCTGGCCTGCCGCCGCAGCAGCTCATGGCCGGGATGGTCCGGTAGCCCCGGATAGTAGACCTTTTTCACCCGGGGATGGGCCGCCAGCCAGAGGGCTATTTTCTTGGCATTCTCCTGCTGCCGGTCCAACCGGACGGAGAGAGTCTTGATCCCGCGGATGGTGAGCCAGGCATCCTGTGGCCCCAGCACCGCGCCGATGGCGTTCTGGTGAAAGTAGACCTTCTCCGCCAGGGCCGACTCCTTCACCACCACTAGTCCGGAGAGGGTGTCGTTGTGACCGGAGAGGTACTTGGTACCGCTGTAGAGGGCGATGTCCGCCCCCAACTCCAGGGGGCGTAGGAGGTAGGGGGTGAGAAAGGTGTTGTCCACGATATGGAGGAGTCCCCGCTCCTTGCACAACGCCGACAGGGCTGCAATATCCGCCACTTTGAGGAGCGGGTTGGTAAGGGACTCCACGAAGAGCCCCCTGGTTTCCGGACGTATGGCCTGCTGGACCGCATGGATGTCCGAACTGTCCACGTAGGTGAAGGTGAGCCCATACTGGTTGAGGCACTGCTCGAAAAGCCGGTAGGTGCCGCCGTAGAGATCCTCGGTGACCACAAGATGGTCGCCGCTCTTGAAGAGGAAGAGGAGGCTGGCAATGGCGGCCATCCCCGTGGAGTAGGCAAAACCCCGGGCCCCACCGTCCATCCGGGCCATCCCCTCTTCAAGTGCTTGGCGGGTGGGGTTCCCCGAGCGGCTGTAGTCGTAGCCGGTACTCTGCCCCAGCCCAGGATGGCGGAAGGTAGCAGTCTGGTAAATGGGGACCGTCACGGCCCCGGTGCGGGTATCCCAGTCGAGGCCGATCTGTGCTGCCTGAGTCGCGATGTTCATGCTCTTCCTCCAAAGAAAAATCCCCTTCCGGGGTGCGGAAGAGGATTCCTTGTCAGGTCTCACTCTTCCTTATCTTCCGAAAACGCTTGCGCGCTTTCGCGGGAATTGGCACCTTCCTTGAGGAGGTTGCCGCGACGTCGTAGGGCCCGTCCCTCGGTCGCTCTTGATAAGAAATCGTGTATGCAGTTGTCTGTTGTTATGCAATCTAACGTGATGATACTAAATTGAAGATGAGGCACTTGTCAAGGAGTATTATGGCAGGTATTGCAGTAACTATTTTTTGTGAACCTGCCAAATTTGTGTGGTTCTTGGATGGTAGGAGGCCTATTTTCTACGGCAGGCAGTAATCTCAATGAGCAAACACAATCATCATTAGTCTTCCAAGCATGCACCTGTAGAGTAGGGAGTTGATTAACAGAAAAAGAACGACGGGCAGAATGCCCCGTCGTTCTTCAGTGACGGCACAACAGGCGAGCGCCTGCTGCTACCTGAGCGGGAAATTGATATAAATCACATGGTTTCCGCCAACGTCGTCATATTCGAGCTTCCATTTGAGCTGGTAATCTTTCACAACATTACGCCGGTCAATACGGAATGAGAAAGTGTCACTCGAGGTTTTGACGGCACCACCTGCAATAGAACCGAAACTTGCCACGCCATCCACTGGAGTGACCGTCGCCGGCCACGAGTCCAATGTCATCTTTACGTTGTTGGCCGGTGTGTTGCCCCGGTTGCGCATGTCAAACTTGTAGGTGTATTCATAGATAAACGTATTGATCCGTTTTTCACTGACCTTCACATAGTTCTCGGGCCAGAGGTCGACGACGAAAACCTGGGTATAGGTCTGGGTTGTGGCGGTCAGGCCTTTATTGTCCGTTACCCGGAGGCCAATCTGACCTGAATACGGGGTCGCCCAGATGTGCTGGACCGTCGAACTCGAACCGCTGCTGGTCTCAAAGGTGCCGTTCCCGTCCAAATCCCACTCGTACAAAGCAATGGAACCACCGGGATTCGGGGAGAATGAGGCCGATCCGTTGAAGGTGATGGGTGACCCGATCACGCCGTTATACGGACCGCCCGCATTGGCGACCGGCGCTACCCAAGTAGTGCTGATGGTGACCGGAACGACTACTTCTCCGATTTCCTGGGGTGACGAGTTATCGCCCACCGTTAATTTTGCGTTGACGGTATAATCTGCTGGTGGACTTTTTTCCAGGTATCCGGCATAGGAGATCGGCCCGGAAACGGGGAAGTTGCCACTCAGTATGGTGGTGCCGTCACCCTTCACATCGATCCAATACTTGGTCAAACTCTTCGCGGGATCCTGATGATAGGAGCCGCTGATATCGAATTTGACCGGCTTGAGTGCCGGAGTGGGGTTGGGGCTGACCGTCATGACGGCGATGGGACGGAAGGTGAAGACGTTCCTCGTCAGTATCTCGACCGCCCAAGCCGTGTCAAACGTATAATAATACGTCAGATAAAATGAACCATCACCATTCTGTATTGATAGAAGATAGGTGCTGTATTCATCGTACCAGTCCCAGCCGCCAAGCAACTGGATCTCCGAATAGGTGTCACCGATTCCGTCTCCGTTCGTGTCGACCTTCGCAATGCGGGCTCCTTTGGCTACGGCATACATTGAGTACATGTTGCCGGTTCCATGCTCCTGTGTGCCTAGATAGTTGCCTGCGGCAACGATGCGATCAAATGTTTTGACCTTTCCTTCGAACGACATCTGGCAGATTCCGGAAGCGGTGAGCGCTGCACCCGTTCCCAGCCCCGTATACCCGAGAGCCCCATAGTACCATTGACCCTCATAGCCGGTGAAGTACTGGCTGTAATTGATCCAGTTAAAGTTATCAGTCTTGATTTTCGGGTGAATGGCCACGCCCCAGCCGAACTCTGCCGCTTCCATCCCGATCGAGGGCCATTGACAGGCGGAGTTATCAGGCCAATTCTGAGGGCCGTAACGCCAGCCGCCTAAACCAGGGTACTGCGCATAGTCAGCGTAATCAACCATGTCTTCAACCAGCTTCCGGTAGGTCTTGCCGATCACGCCTGTTGGTCCCGTGGTCGCAACGAGTTCGGGCGCACCGCTTAATTTGTCACCGGCGCCCACCAGCGCCATCATGTACATGCCGATCTTGTAGGGCCCGCGGTAATCATACATGGGATAGTAATTGTCCGCCACATACTCACCATTACCATTGCTGTCATACTGGGGATCAACTCCGACAGCCATAAGTGTCGATATTGCGTAATCGAGACCACGGTGAACGGTATCGGCGTAGATTCGTCCTTTCTCCCATATCGCCCTGTCGGCCGCATTAACGACGCCGTCGCCGTTCTGATCCTTCGTAACCGGCTTATGGCCTCTGTTCTCGAAGGCCAGGACTGCGGCTGCTGTCTCCGCCCCGGCTGAAGAATAATAATTCCAGTAATATATTGAACCATCCGAGTATTGAGAGAGATAAAGATATTTCAGTCCTCTTTCGATGGCAAGCTGTATCCTGGCATCCTTGTCCACGACAGGTTTCACGTAGATACGGACCGTGGCGCTGTTCAGCAGGCCGTTGCCGTCTGTCACGGTCAGGGTTGCGTCATAGACGCCGGCGGCTGTGTAGGCATAGTTGACCGAGATGTTTCTGGCATCGGTCACTGTGCCGTTGACCACGGGGGACCCATCACCGAAGTTCCAGGAATAGGTGCCAGTTGTGGAATCTCCCCACTTCACGTTGCCCCAGACATCAAGGGAGTTACCAACCCAGGTGTAGGCGCTCTGCGCGGTGTCTCCGCTCGGCATGACATTGACACTTGGACCGTTGGCGAAAATAGCAAGAGCAATCGATGACCATCCCATCAGACATAACAGCCACAGGACAAAAACCGATCTGAGGCTCCATCTTTGTACCCAGTATTTCATGACTATCTCCTTATGGGTAATGCAGTTAGATGCCGACACGAAATCGACTCGCATCCGTGTGCCACGCTAAACCTACGGATCTATTATCCCATTTTACGCCTGATGAAAATTAAACCACCAAGACCGGCCCCCAGCAGTAGGAACGTGGACGGCTCCGGCACGGAGGAGCCTCCCTGCAATTCGGTATAGCCCGTATCAGTGGTGCTGTAATCGCCGGTCGCTTGATTGATGGTGCCGACCTGATAATAGAGGTGGTCAAAGGTTCCCCCCGGTTGCATGGTAAATGATGTAGTGAAGCCGCCGAAGCTGCCACCGGAGACAATACCGCTGCCGATCGCATCGGAGTTGTAGATCCCGGGGTTGTCGATGGCCGACGGCTCAAAGGAGTAGGAGAACCATCCTGAGGGTAAACTGACGCCATTGGAATCGGGGATAAAATTCGAGAACGACTCTGTTTGTGTAAAATTCAGACCGTCACTCGTCTGGCCGAAGTAGATCGATAGCCACTGGATCGGGTCAGTCAGTGTGTCGTTCTGTACCGTGAAGTTTAGCGTGTACGCAGGGGGCATGGAACCGGCAACCGAATACCGCAGATGTGTTGCCGAAGCCGTGGTAGCCATCCCCACCAAAATCATACCTGCCAGCATTATTATCATGAACTTTTTCATCCTCTCACCCCCTTGTAGCACTCGTAGAGTTCGTTTTCCTAACATTGCCGAATCCTCCCTTCATGAAGATTAATGTGCACAAACACACCTGCAACATATGTGCCGTTTAATTTGCTCGCATCTAATCTACAGCCGACTGCGGCAGCTCCCCGCTGAAGTAAGAAACCATCCTTCTTGAGGGTACTTCACTACGGCTTGCATCCCGGTGACTGATAAAAATGACGACGTTGTGCTCTTCTCGGGCATGAGCGAGTGTCGACTTTCTTTACACTTCTTCCCAGTGACTGTCGAAATTCTTTACAATAAATCTCCCCGAATTAATTGCTGGACTGCTAGGATCAAAACACACCCGCAGGCGCCGGCAACCAGCCAAACAGGTGAGATCTGAACAGCCATGACGGCTCCATCCAGGAGAGAAATCCCGGCAAGCATGAGCAGCACGAGGGGCACGGCATAGGGTGTGCCCCTCGTGTTTTCATGACGCGCCACAGCGTAACAACACACGGCCCAAAGGGATCGGGCGGGAAGGACGTTTCAGACGATCTATTCCTGCATCGCAGATATCGTTAAGACACATGCCGCCAGAATAATTGAGCGAAAGAGACACATGGGGAAGCCACCGGTCCAGAAGCGTGGTAAGTCTGGTCGTGTAATCTGCCCGTTCTCGCCGCCGCAGCGCGGCAGGAGCAAATGCAGATTTGATGGAAGGAAGATGATCCCGAAGGGGGGCAAAGGTTGCATCCCAGCTTTCACCTGGATGTATGTTGGTGCAGGAGGTGATTACACGGCACTGAATTTGGAATACTGACCGAAGAAGGTCGCCGGATTGTCATAAATAACCTTCCGGATCAGCTCGATTCCGTATCGTTCGAGGATGTCGACGGTCCGGGCAGGGCTGCATTTGAAGTTCCGGTAGAGGGTCACCCCGGCCCGGAAGCCCCGCGCCAGATCTCCCCGATGGTATGCTCTTCGGCATGGTCGATGAGAACCCGTTCCGCTCTGCAGCCAGGGCGATCTGCAACTCCAGCACCGTGACCTCGTTCCGTCTGTTCTTGTTGATGACGATCTCTCCCACCCCCAACACCGTGGGACGGTCCAAGTAGTCGGGCATGATTGCCAGTACTTCCCGTGCCAGGGCAAGGTCTTTGGCCTGCTTGGGGTTCTGGCAGATCCAGCAGTAATGCCGGATGCCGAACTTTGCGGCCTAGGCCGGCTCCCCCACGATGAAAGGAATGCGGCGACCTCCAGAATACGCGCCCGGTTCTCAAGAAACGAGCCTTCCAGTATCTCTTGTGCCGATAGCTGACTTTTCAGACAGTCCATGACTCTCTCCTCTTCTGCTCTCCTTGGCAGCCAGGGTTGAGATGCACTCCTGATACACGTCAACATCAATCTCATGAACCTCAATCCTCTTCCCGACCCCCTTCAAGAGCGGTATGGAGAGGACTCCCCCCAGATGCTCCCGGAACTCCTGGAGCGCCCGGGCTATGTCGATCCACCGAAGTGCCGTGTCATAGAGGGTGAAGCCCACCTCTTCCAGCAGCGTCAGTATCCGGTGCAGATCCAGGTCACTTATCAGCGACCGCCGGTGGGAGTAGAGGGAGTCGAGGGCAATCCCGATGGCTACGGCCTCACCATGCCTGAGCTCGCCATGGGTCAACTCTTCCAGCTTGTGGGCCGTCCAGTGACCGAAGTCCAACGGCCGTGACGTCCCGAATTCGAAGGGGTCGCCGCAGCTGCGGATATGCTCCAGATGAAGTTCGGCACAGCTGACGATCAACCGCTCCATGGCCGGTGGAGAAAAAACCGACAGTTCCCGGCGCTGGGCATAGAGGCGCTGGAAAAAAGGGCGATCCTTGATCAGGGCAACCTTGATCGCCTCGGCAATACCGGCCCGCTGGTCGCGTTCCGTAAGGGTTCGGAGAAAATCAAAGTCATTGATTACGGCGCAAGGGGGGGCAAAAGTCCCGAGAAAATTCTTCCGGCCAAAAGCGTTAACGCCGTTCTTGACCCCAACGCCGGCGTCATTCTGGGCCAACACCGTAGTCGGCAACCGGATCAGCCGAATGCCGCGATGGGCGGTGGCAGCCGCATACCCGACCACATCCAGCACTGCCCCACCTCCCATGGCAATGATAAAGGAATGACGGCAGAGCCCCTCCTTCTCCACCAGAGCGTGAAGCCGCTCGACTTCCTGTGGCTTATTCTTGCACCCTTCGCCCCCCGGTAAAACCAGGGGGTGAGTGACGAATTCAAGGAGCCCCTGATGCAACGAGGCAAACCGTTTGATTTTTTCCAAGAGTCCAGTCGTCAGCCGCGCCACCTCCGAATCGATGACCAAGGCGATCCTCACAGGTCTCTCGCCGTAGGAGGAGAGAAGCTCAGGCAGGACCGGGTTCCCTTCGCCGAACAGATCACGGGTGAAGAAGACCGGATATGAATAAGAAAGCGTGAATTCCTGCCGGATGCTCTCCATGATCACCCCCTATAAGCCCCGGGAGATGATCTCCAGGGTGATGACCGCGTACGCGGTGACGAGCCCAGGATCCTTCTCCCACCAGCGGCCGTTGGCATTGGCCCAGAAGCCATCGCCGTTCTGCAGGTCGATCAGCTTCTTTGCCAGATCCCTGCGCCAGTTGACGCTCTTCCCACTCTTGAGGGTCAGGTTGTCCACCCCGTAGACGCTGAGGGCCTTGGCCATGGTGTGGTAGTAATAGTAGAGGCCGTCTTTTCCCATGCCGGGATTTTCGTCAAGGGTATAGTGCCGACGTAGCCAGTCGTAGACCGCCTTGACCCGGGGATCGTTCCTATCGAGTTGGGCGTAGATGTAGCTCAGCAGTCCGGCATAGCTCATGCTGCCGTATGATCTGAGGGCCACCTTGCCATCAGGAAGTTTCACCTCGCCCGCCTTGCTCTCATCCGGGAAATAGACGAAGCCACCCTTGTTGTCAGGATCGTCGCTGGCCCACTTCTGATCATTGGAACCGGGGAGGTTCTGGGTCCGGGAGAGAAACTGGACTGCGGCCTTCCAGTTGAGATCCTTCGCCTCGGCGTCACCGGCAACATCACTTTTGAGGTAGCGGCTGTAATGGAGCGCTTCCAGGGCGAAGGTCGTATTGGCCAGATCCGAATGTTTGTAGGTACCGCCGTAGCCGATGCCGCCGTCCAGGGGATCGTCTCCCATCCCTTTTTCCCCGAAATCGTCCTGCAGGCCGATGATATATTTTCGTGCATTCTTGATGACCGGCTGGTATTCCGGCCGGTTGGCCATCAGGAGGGCCATCATGGAGATGGAAGTATTATAGTTGGTCAGCTCCTTGCCGTAGATACCTCCGTCAGGTTTGACGTTTGTGAGGAGGTAACCGTATCCTTTGGTTATAGCCTGCTCGTATTTCCTCTTATAGAAACCCGACTGGTCCCCCTGGAACCCGGTGAGAACCAGAGCGGTGAGGGCCGGGTACTCCTGCTGTCCCCAGTACCCCTCCGGCTTCTGCCTTGCAGCCAGCCAAGTCAGCCCCTTGCCGATGGCGTTCTCCACCTCCAGCTTAAGGGAAACGTCGGATTTGGAGCGAGCAACGACCTTCTCCGCGGCAATAGCCTGGGTCGAGAGTGCCAGCCCCATGACTACCGCGCAGAAAATTTTCCGATTCAGTGACAATTTCATGGTTCCTCCACGCAAAGTTAATGTTTAGGTAGTATCGTAACGGTAACCGCACTCCCCACCGGCGGCACGGTGTCTTCCTTAACGAACCATATCTTGTCGCTCTCTCCACCGGCGGAGGCATTGTCAATCAAAGCTATCGGATCGTGATAAAGTGCGATTATTGATCCTTCCATCTGCGCCAGGAACTTGCCGTTCCCGACAACGGAGCCCGTATAGATCCACGAGAGAGTGGATATCTCACACGTCTTTTTATCAATTTTTTTGCAGATCCAGCGTTCATAGTCGTCCGCAGCGGCCTTGCCGTCGGCGCCGACACGGGTGACAAGAATCCTTACCGAGTCACCTTTGGGCGTAGAGGGGTCTCCCTGATAGGCAAGAGGCTTGTCGGTCCCTTCATACCCCAGGAGCAGAAAGGCTACCTGAAGCGGGTAGGGCTCCACGGTGGTGCGCAGGAGACTCTCATGGGTCTTTCCAGCGTTTCGTACCAGGAGATACTCCAGGAGTCCCTTCCCCATATTGACCACGGCAGGGAATGAAATCGATCGTTCCATTTTGTTGATCAGGATATCTCCTATCCGGAATACGCCCGGAGAGACCTTTTCTATTGCCGGTGGCTGTTGTGCCATGAATGGCGGTGGGGGGAGCAACGGGCGAGGTGGTGGCGCATTCTTCAAACCAGGTGGGAGTGGATTCTGTACCGCGGGAGGGGCTTCAGCCGTAGCGTTGGTTGCAACAACCGAGCAGGCGAGCATCAGATACAATCCGATTCGTGTGATACTGCTTCGCTTCATGAGGTTATGCCTCCTTTCATCTATCCATACCCGCCGGAACTATCCGCTGTAAAGGAATACGGTTCAACCGGGGCGACGTTACCCTCTACCACCTAGAACGAGTACGTATATACCAGCTCAAAACCGCACGTGCGATCATCCACGAATTTCTCGAAGTACTTCACCCCGACTTCGTGCTGTTTACTGATCTTGTATGCTGCACCGAATTTCCAGGTATTTGTATTGTAATTGTTGTTACGGTCAAAGGCGTCACGATGCCTCATGCTGACGTTCAGATCAAAGGTGTTGTCAACGACTGTCCAGACCAGTCCCGGTTCGATGGTGTAGTAGGGACAGTTCTTTTGTTGGGTAAATTTCTCGCCGATGCCCAAGCGGAGGGTCCCCTTGACCGGTCCGAACAGTTTCTGATCATAACGGACACGCGCTTCCAGCTTTGTTTCCATATCCTTGGTCAGGGAGTCCTGCTCTCCCTCAAACTTCAAGTCAACCTTGAAGCCGTTATCGAATTTATAGCCGGGGGCAATCGAAAAGGCATTTATCGAATCATGAGGCTGATTCTTGTTGTTCTCATACTCATACTCGAACGTCATAAACCCACCTGCTCCAAAGGCAGGCACACTGCTCAACAGACACAAGACCGTAACTAAAATTTTTCCAAAATTCCTCATACATTCCTCCTTTTCCACATATAGTTCGGATAGTTACCCTGTTATCGCTCCACCTTTTGGCCGATGACTCCCTTTTATATTAATAAAAATTTTAATGTAGACATTAATATCACATGAGAGATGCACGTGTCAAGCAGTTCTAATATGATATGGAGTGGGGGGGGTAATTGATGGCGGAATATTATCAATCTGGAAATTGAACTTTCGTGTTCTTTAAAAAAGGCAAACATAAAAGAACGGCGGGGCAATGAGCCCCGCCGTTCTTTTATTGCGTTAAAAAATGCGAGTGACTGCTGCTACCTGATCGGGAAGTCTACGTATGACACATGAGTCCCGCCCGCGTCATCATATTCGAGTTTCCATCTGATCTGTAAATCACTCACAGGATAGCGCCGGTCGATTTGGTATGAGAAGGTATCGATGGACGTCTTGACCGAAACGCTTGGTATGGAACCGAAGTTGACATTGCCGTCCACCACGCGGACCGGTGCCGGCCAGGACGACAGGGTTGATTTCACGTTATTTGCCGGAGCGTTCCCCCTGTTGCGCATATCGAATTTGTAGGTGTATTCGTAGACGAACGTGCTAACTCGCCGTTCGCTAATTTTTACATAATGCTCGGGCCAGAGGTCTACTACGAAAACCTGAGCATTAGCCTGGGAAGTGGCGATAAGGCCGTCGTTGTCGGTAACCTTCAGGCCGATGACTCCTTGATACGGGGTCAACCAGGTTTTCTGGACTGTGGGGCTTGAGCCGCTGTTAGTTTCATAGGTGCCATTCCCGTCAAGGTCCCACTCATACTTGACGATGGAGCTACCGAGGTTCGGCGAGTAGGAGGCAGAACCGTTGAAGGTAATCGGCGTTCCTATCACGCCATTGTACGGACCGCCCGCATTAGCGACCGGCGGCACCTTGGTGGTGGTGATGGTGACCGGAATAATTGTTTCCGCAAATTCCTGAGGTGATGAGTTGTCGCTCACTCGGAGTTTTGCGTTGATCGTATAGTCTGCCGGAGGCGACTTTTCCGGATATCCGGTATAGACGATCGGGCCGGAAACCGGGAAGCTTCCGGTCAGATCATAGACGCCATCCCCGTCCACATCGATCCACCATTTGGAGAGAGACTTGGTGGGATCCTGATGGTAAGAGGCACGGATGTCGAAATTAACCGGCGCAGGATGGAGCGCCGTGCTCGCCGGTGTGGGGTTGGGGGAGGCAGTCATTATGGCGACGGGGCGCAAGGTGAAGACGTTCCTGGTCAGGATCTCGACACTAAACGAGGTGTCAAGAACATACTGAGTGTAGCCCCAAGCGTACCATGAGCCATCAGCAGCCTGGTTGTCGATGAGCCAACTGCTGTATTCGTCGTACCAATCCCAGCCTGGAGCTGATCCCAGGAGTTGAATTTCCGAGTAGACGCCGCCAAGTTTAGCGATGCGGGCACCCTTCGTTATCGAATACATGTAGTACGTATTACCGGTGCCGCGTTCGCCGGGTACGAGTCGGAGAAAGTTGCCTGCCCTTGTAATATTCGGATCATTTTTTTGTTTGCCCTGAAATGAAAGCTGGCATATCCCGGCTCCGGTCAAGGCGGCATAGCCGCCGGTCCCTGTACATGAAGGACAGGTGTAGCCAAAGAGGCCATCATAAACATCACCGGAAACATATTGGCTGTAATTGGTCCAGTTGATGTTGTCGTTCTTGATTTTCGCCCGGATCGGGACTCCCCAGATGAACTCCGCAGCCTCCATGCCGATGGCGGGCCACTGGCAGGCGGAGTTATCCGGGAAATAGCCGGGGCCATACCGCCAACCACCATAATTGGGGTCGGTGTACTGGGCATAGTCGGCATAGTCGACCATGTCCCCGACGAGATCGCGGTAGGTTCTGCCGATCACACCGGCAGGCCCGGTGGTGGCAATCAGGTTAGGGGCACCTTCGGGGTTGGGCGTAATACCATCCGGTTTTAAGGCTGGAGCATTCTCACCCGCGCCGACCAAGGCAGTCATAAACATCCCTATTTTGTAGGGTGAACGGGAATCAGACCAGTACGGTGAGTAGCTGTCGACAACCATGAGGCCGTTCGGCACAGCCGGATGATTGTCATAGGCAGGAGAGGTAACACTGACGGCTACGAGGTTTGAAATGGCGGCATCAAGCCCCTTGTGTACTGTCTCGGCATAGATGCGCCCTTTCTCCCAGATGGCCCGGTCGGCCGCATCAACGACGCCATCGCCGTTCAGATCCTTGGTGCAGGGCTTGTGACCCCGGTTTTCGAAGGCGAGGACTGCTGAAG
The DNA here is from genome assembly GCA_903902855.1 of uncultured Geobacter sp. Lineage (GTDB taxonomy): Bacteria > Desulfobacterota > Desulfuromonadia > Geobacterales > CAIOGM01 > CAIOGM01. The sequence continues at coordinate 17,215 of CAIUWK010000095.1, forward strand.
CAGTCTCGGCGCCCCAGGAGTTGTAGCTGTTGACATAATAGATTTCGCCACCGGCGCCCTGCCGGAGATAGAGCCATTTCAGCCCTTTCTCGATGGCCAGTTCGATCCGGGCATCCTTGTCAACGACAGTTTTTACGTAAATATGGACCGTGGCGCTGTCCGAAAGACCGTTGCCGTCAGTCACGGTCAGGGTTGCATCGACGGGGCCCCCAGCCGAGTAGGTGTGATATGCAGAGATGTATTTGGCGTTGGTAACCGCTCCGGAGACCACGGGGGTCCCATCGCCAAAGTTCCAGATGTACGTACCTGACGCGGAGTCTCCCCACTTCACATTACCCCAGACGTCAAGCGAGTTCCCCACCCAGGTATAGGAACTCTGAACAGTGTTCCCGCTCGGCATGACATTTATGCTTGGACCGGTCAGCGCAAAAGCAGTCGAACTCCAGCCCATCATGCACAACATCCACAGGGCAAGAAGAGCCCTGATGCCCCAACTTTGTTTCCGGTAGTTCATGGTGACCTCCTTATGGTATCTGATAATACGTGAGGCTAAAGAAAACCGACTAGACCCTCACGGTCTCCCGTTCGAGTTCGCTGTCAGCTTTTTTTCCTTTTTAAGAAGGCAAGGCCGGCGAGACCACCTCCCAGCAGCAGGATCGTGGAGGGCTCGGGAACGCCTGAAGGCTGCGAATATTGCGTGTACCCGCTGTCAAGGAGATTATACCCTCCCGCTTGGTCGAAGTTGCCCACAAGGTAGTAGAGATGATCTAAGGTTGCGCCTTGCTGCATGTCGAATGATACCGTAAAACCGCTGAGGCTGCTCCCGGGGGCAACGCCACTGCCGGCGGCATCGGAGTTAAAAATACCAGGATTATCGATGGCGCTTGGCTGGAAGGAATAGGAAAACCACCCCACGGGACTGTTGACGCCCACATCGTCAGGAACAAAATTGGAAAATTCCGCGGTTTGCGTAAAGTTTAGACCGTCCACCGTCTGTCCGAAATAGACCGACAGCCACTGGATCGGATCCGCCAGGGTGTCATTCTCGATGGTGTAGTTGATCGTATACCCAGTCCCTGAGCCCGAAGGGTTTTGGTACTTCACTACTGTTGCCGATACTGTCGATACCATCCCCACAAGGAGACTACCTGCCAGCAATGCTAAGATTAATTTTTTCATCCTCTCACCTCCTAGTTGTGATCTTCGCACTCGCTTCGAAACGGCGGCGAGTATCCATTAATGCCTAAATTTTACTGATAGCGAAACGTAAATGCAATACATATGCCAGTTAATGCGCTTGAGTCGGCAGAAGGATCAATAACAATAAACCAATACCCGACCTCTCCCAACACAAGTAAAAAGGCGTTCTACAAAGAGAAAAGGTGTATCCGTATCCGGAGTATCAGAGGAGTAAACTTACAGGCAACTTTCCGGCGGCACTGGCGTGTGTCGGCTTTCTTTACACCTTACGGTGACTAGTGTCGGATTTCTTTACAGTAGCGTTCACATGCAGAGGAGAAGAAGGAGGAGATGCTGTGGTAACAGTCGGCAGGGTACGGAGACCACCGTGGAGGAACGCGCTCAATCTCCCCGGACAAAGCGCTGACCAGCCAGGGTCAGAACGGCACCGCCGATCCCGGCCGCCAACCAGACGGGAGAGATCAGAGCGGCCATGACGACGCCGTCCAGCAGAGAGATCCCGGCCAGAAGTATCGGCACCAGAGGCACCGCGTAGGGCTTGCTCCTCCTGTTTTCATGCCGCGCCACCGCGCTGATCAGGAGGACATAGCCGAACTGGAGGCATCCGGCGAGTATGACGGAGCTGCCGACCGTTCCGGATACCGCCACCGCCACGACCACGAAGACGGTCATCCGGCAGCCGGCCATGAGCAGGATACTGAAATATCGGGACTGATGCAGGGTATCATAGGCGATGATGAGCAGGAGCAGTATCACGCCCGCCAGGAGCGCCAAGGGGTGAGGAACAACGACAAGTAGGGAGAGGGCCGTCGAAAACAGCACAATTGTAAAAACCCGGGCACCACGGGTCGACACCCGCCCTGAAGGGATAGGGCGTGAGGGACGCTTCAACCGGTCGACTCCGGCGTCGCAAAGGTCATTGAAGCACATTCCACCGGAGTAGAAGAGCGACAGCGAGAGCGCAAGGACAACATAGTGCCGCCAGGAAAATCCTCCCCCGGCAAGAAGGAGCGCCGCAAGGACGTTGGTCCAGACCGTCGGGAGGTTGCTGACCCGACAGAGCTCCAGGTATGACTTGATGAGGGTGCGGGGCACTTGGTTCACTCGCAAAAGATATGCTTCAGCAGCAGGTCACGAACCTGCTCTGCCTCGATGAGGGGAGCTTCAAGGAGTTCCGGTTCGGTGGTCATGAAAAGCGGCCCCTCGTCGGCTCGATCGGTGACCCGTCCGTGAGACCCCTTGACGAGGGAGGCGTCCAAGGGAATCACCTCCATGAGGTAGCGAAAGCCGAGGGCTTTTTTCAGCAGGGTCCAGGCGATCTTCGCCTTGGGCGCCGGAAGCTTCGGATCCAGAAATAGTTCACAGGGATCGTACCCCGGTTTGGCGTGGATGTTGACAGTACGGGCGTAATCCGGCGCCCGCGAGTCGTCGTTCCAGAAGTAGTAGGTAAACCAGCTCTCCCCACCGGCAATGAGCAGCAGTTCCCCGCTTCGCTCATGGTCGAGACCGTACCTGCGCTTCCCCTCCGCGCCCAGTACCTGTTCTACTCCCGGCACTCCGGAAAAAAGATGTTGCACCGCCGGAATATCGTTTCGATTTTTCACATAGATGTGGGCGATCTGGTGGTCGGCCACGGCAAAGGCACGGCTGGTTCCAGGGTCCAGGTATTCCCGCCCCAGATCGACCTTGAGGCTAAGGAATCCGGCATCGCGCAGAATCCTGTTCGGATGGAGCGGGCGCGAAACCGGGGTAATGCCGTATTCGGAGAGGACGATGACCCGACAACCGCGATTCCGGAAAAAGTCGATGAGTTTGCCGCAAAGGGTGTCGATCTCACTCAGGTCGCGGTCAAGATCCCCCTCCGGCCCGACCTTCTGGAGGATGTAATCCAGATGGGGAAGGTAGACAAGCTGGAGGGTTGGTTGATGCTCCTCCTCTATGGCCATGGCCGCCTTACCGATCCAGTCGCTGGCGGTGATGGAGGTGGCCGGTCCCCAGAACTGGAAGAGCGGAAACTGCCCGAACTCCCGGTTGAACCTCTCCCTCAGTTCCGGAGGGATACTGTAGCAGTCCGGCAGTTTCTTCCCGTCAGCGCAATAGAGCGGGCGGGGAGTCACCGCCCACTCCAGATCCGTTACCATGTTGTACCACCAGAAGGAGTTGGCGCAGGTAAACGCTGCGTCCCGCTGCCGCGCACTCTGCCAGATTTTTTCCGACTGGACGAGCCGGTTTGACTGGCGCCAGAACATGACCTCACCCAGATCCCGGAAATACCAGCCGTTACCGACGATGCCATGTTCCCTCGGCAGCTTGCCGGTGAGATAGGTCGTCTGCATGGTGCAGGTCACGGCCGGCGTGATGGCCCTGATATCGGCGCTCCCCTCAATAAGTTTATTCAGGTTGGGGGTCTTGGCGCCGAGGAGTGAGCGGGTCAGCCCCACCACGTTAAGGACAACAGTTCGTTTCATCCCTTATGTCCTTTCAGCCACAGAAGCTCCCTGACAATTGACTGGTCAACGGTCTCCGCACGAAGTTCCGGCGGGAGGACATCCCAGGTGTAGGTCTCGACTTCCAGCAGCACCGTATCGTCCACGTGGGGGATCAAGGTGTCGATGAAGCAGCGGGTTGTCCCGTACTGCGGCATCTGTTCCACGAAGATGGGGAGGTGAAAGTGAACCCGCCACTCGTCGCCTTGGGCAGCGGGATGGAGCCGGAGGGCCGCAGGGAGATCATCATACCGTCGGATCATCCCCTCCCGGTCACGGATGACTGTCTGGTGCAGGTAGACCGGCTCACAGAACCGTTCCAGCAAGGTCCGGTCGGGATCGAGCATCCGGAGTGCGGAGGATATCTGAATCTTCCCCACCGGGATATCCGCGTCGGCAAGATGTTCCAGGCACGCTGCCGGCTCCTCGAACTCCACCGCCTGATGACAGCAGTCCAGGCAGATCCCCAGCATCGTCCGGAGAGAATCGGGAAACGCCATCCGTTCGAAGAACCATACGACCTCTTCGGTTGTTTCCAGCAGACATCCCGGCTCCGGTTCCAGAGAGAGGATGATACTCTTGCCGCTCCTCTGCCGCAGGCAGTCGAGATGCTCCAGGGTTCTAAGGAGATTGCTCCTGACAACCGCCAGCTCCTCCTTCGGAAGAGTTTTTCCGAAACAGACCGGCACGGTGGATACAGACCCCTGCAGCCCAACCGGAAGCCACCGGTCCAAGAGCGTCACCAGCCGGGTGGTATATTCAACCCGCTCCGGCTGGCGCCAGTCGGGAAGATAAACCAGCTCTTTTACCCGTGCGCTATGGAATGATCCATAGGGAAAGCCGTTGATGGTCGGCACGAAGAGTTCGTGCCGCTGGAGCCACTCCAGAAAGCGACTCTCGGCAACTTGGTCCAATTCCATGGCGGCGCGCCGGGAGAGCCGTAGGCCCACCGGGAATGGTTCGACGGAGGAAAACTCGGATTTGATGGCAGGCAGGTGACGGCGCAGGGTGCTGAAGGTTTCTTCCCAGCTTTCACCCGGGTGGATGTTGGTGCAGTAGGTGATCACGCGGCGTGAAATTTGGGGGACTGCCCAAGAAACGCCGCAGGATTGCCATGGAATACCTTCCGGATCAACTCTTCGGGGTGCCGGCGCATCCGCATTTCGTTGGCGGCCTTGACGGTTGCCAGGGGATCGCTGATCCCCCAGTCGGCGGCGGAGTTGAGCCAGATCATCTCGATTCCGTACCGCTCGAGGATGTCCACGGCCCTGGCGGGACTGCATTTGGAATTCGGATAGAGAGTCAGCCCGGCCCAGAAACCCCGGTCCTTGATCTCTCCGATGGTATGCTCTTCGGCGTGATCGATGATGACCCGTTCCGGTCGGATCCGTGGTTCGTTCCGGATGGCGTCCATGATGAGGCGGGTCCCCTTGAGCTTGTCTTCAAGATGGGGAGTATGCACCAGGATCAGCTCATCCCGCTCTGCGGCCAGCGCAATCTGCAGCTCCAGTACCGTGACTTCATTCCTGCTGTTCTTGTTCAGGCCGATCTCCCCGACCCCCAGCGCCGTGGGGCGATCCAGGAACTCCGGCATCACCGCCAGGACATCCCGTGCCAACGCAAGATCTTCGGCCTCCTTGGGGTTCAGGCAGATCCAGCAGTAATGCCGGATGCCGAACTTCGCGGCCCTGCCGGGCTCGGCAACGGTAAGCTGGTTGAAATAATCGCGAAACCCCTCTGCGGTTCCCCGGTCGAAGCCGGCCCAGAAGGCCGGCTCGGTCACGGCGTGGATGCCGGCCAAGGCCAGGGCCTGGTAGTCGTCGGTGGTCCTGGAGACCATGTGGATATGAGGGTCAATGATCTTCACGAGTCACCTCCTGCCATGCTCCCACCGCGCTTTTCATCCCGGCGGAGCTTGGTATCGGCTCCGTGGTCGGGTCGCTCAAGCGATGGAGGATAGCTCCGGTCCGATTTCCGGATGGTGCCAGGAGACAACCGACAGCGTGCAGCACTGCCTGATAACGGAAATCTTTCCGTGCTTCGGCAGCATCATCGGCCCGCTCGATCCGGTCAAGAAACGCGGCGATTTCGAGGATTCTCGCTCGATTCTCAAGAAACGTGCTTTCGAGGATCTCCTGTGCGGATAACGGACTTTTCAGAATGCTCATGGCGATCTCCAGCTCTGGTCACCCTGTCTGCCAGGGTTGAAATACACTCCTGATACAGCTTGACGTCAATCTCATGCGCCTCTTTTTTGTCTCCGATACCCGACAAAAGCGGGATAGAGAGCACTCCTCCCAGATGTTCCCGAAATTCCCGAAGTGCCTTGTCCACATCGATCCACCGGAGGACCGTGTCGTAGAGAGTGAAGCCCACGTCTTCAAGGAGGGTCAGAATCCGGTGAAGGTCGAGGTCCCCGATCCCGGACCGGCGGTGGGAGTAGAGCGCGTCGAGGGCAATCCCAATGGCCACGGCTTCGCCATGCCTGATATCACCATGGGTCAATTCTTCCAGTTTATGGGCCGTCCAGTGACCGAAGTCCAGCGGCCGGGACGTCCCGAATTCGAACGGGTCACCGCAGGTACGGATATGTTCCAGGTGCAGTTCGGCACAACGGATGATCATCCGTTCTATTGCCGGTGGGGAAAAAATCGCCAGTTCCCTGCGATCCAGATACAGGCGGTCAAAGAAGGGCCGATCCTTGATCAGCGCTACCTTGATCGCCTCGGCAATACCTCCCCGCCGGTCGCGATCCGAAAGTGTCTGCAGAAAATCGAAATCGTTAATCACCGCACACGGCGGGGCAAAGGTCCCCAGAAAATTTTTCCGTCCGAACGCGTTGACGCCGTTTTTTACACCAACACCCGCGTCGTTTTGCGCCAGAGTGGTGGTCGGCAGCCGTATCAGGCGAATGCCGCGATGGGCCGTGGCGGCAGCATAGCCGGCGACATCCAGCAGAGCCCCGCCGCCGAGAGCGATGATGTAGGAATGGCGGCAAAGCCCTTCCTTTTCTATCAGGGAATGGATTCGCTCGACTTCCCGGGGCTGATTCTTGCACCCTTCACCCCCCGGCAGAATCAGGGGTGGAGTGACGAATTCCAGAAGACCCTGGTGCCGGACGGCAAACAGTTTTATTTTTTCCAGGAGTCCGGTCGTGAGTCGTGCCACTTCGGAATCAATGACCAGGGCAATTCTGGCGCGCGCATCGCCGGAGGAGGAGAAGAACTCCGGCAGTACCTGGTTTTCTCCGCCAAACAGGTCACGGGTGAAGATCACCGGATATGAATAGGAGAGAGTGAATTCCTGTCGTAGGGAGTACATGTCAGCCGCCTATAATCCCCGGGAGATAATCTCCAGGGTAATGACCGCATAAGAAGAGACGAGGACCGGATCTTTTTCCCACCAGCGACCGTTGGCATTGACCCAGGAGCCGTCGCTGTTTTGCAGGGCGAGCAGCTTCTTCGCCAGATCCTTGCGCCAATTGACGCTTTTCCCCTCCTTGAGGGTCAGGTTGTCCACCCCGTAGATGCTGAGCGCCTTGGCCATGGTGTGGTAGTAGTAGTAGAGACCGTCTTTCCCCATGCCAGGATTTTCGTCGAGAGTATAGTGCCGGCTCAGCCAGTCGTAGACCGCCTTGACCCGGGGGTCGTTCCTGTCGAGTTGGGCGTAGATGTAACTCAGCAGCCCGGCATAGCTCATGCTGCCGTAGGATCTGAGGGCCGCCTTGCCATCGGGAAGCTTAACCTCGCCCGCCTTGCTATCCTCCGGAAAATAGACGAAGCCCCCCTTGTTGTCCGGGTCATCACTGGCCCACTTCTGGTCATTGGATCCGGGGAGGTTCTGGGTCCGGGAGATGAACTGGATCGCGGCCTTCCAGTTGAGATCCTTCGTCTCGGCGTCACCGGCAACATCACTCTTCAGATAGCGGCTGTAATGGAGCGCTTCCAGAGCGAAGGTCGTATTGGCCAGGTCCGAATGCTTGTAGGTGCCGCCGTAACCGATACCGCCATCCAGCGGGTCGTCTCCCATCCCTTTTTCGCCGTAATCGTCCTGCAGGCCGATGATGAATTTTCGGGCATTCTTGATGACCGGCTGGTATTCCGGCCGGTTGGCAACCAGAAGGGCCATCATTGAGATCGAGGTGTTATAGTTGGTCAGATCCTTCCCGTAAATGCCACCGTCAGGCTTCACGCATTTCAGGAGGTAGTCGTACCCTTTGGCGGTAGCTTGCTCATATTTCCGTTTAGAGAAACCCGACTGGTCCCCCTGGAACCCGGTCAGCGCCAAGGCGGTCATGGCTGGATATTCCTGCTGGCCCCAGTAGCCTTCCGGTTTCTGCTTCGTCGCCAGCCAGGTCAACCCCTTGCCGATGGCGTTCTCCACTTCAAGCTTCAGAGAAACATCAGATCCGGATTTGGCCACCACTTTATCAGCCCCAACAGCAGGCATTACCATGATTGCTGCCATGAAAAAAACGGCTGCCATCCTTCCGCCCAGGGTGTGCATCTTCATAGGTTCTCCTTCTCGATTCACTTTTTACGTTGTATCGTTACGGTTACCGGCGTTCCGACAGGTGGTACGGCGCCTTCCCTGACGAACCAGATCTTGTCGCTGTCGCCCCCCTTGGAGGCGTTATCGACAAGAGCGGCAGGGTCATGGTAGAGGGCAATGATGGAGCCTCCCATTTGGGCAATGAACCGGCCGTCCATAACCACAGAACCTGTATAGACCCAATCCAACGTTGAAATAGTTACCCGCTTGTTGTCAATCAGTTTACACATCCAGCCGGTGTAATCTACCGGCGCCGGTTTTCCGGAGGGATCGGTAAGAGACACAGTTATTGTCACCGCATCCCCCGTTGGTGTCCGGGGATCACCCTGCCCGGCAAGAGGTTGGTTGGTCCCCTCGTATCCCAGCAGGAGGAAGGCGACTTGAAGTTGGTACGGGTCGACCTTCGTCCTCAGGAGGCTTTCGTGGGTTTTTCCCCCCAAACGAACCAGCAGATACTCCAGGAGACCACGGTCCATATTCACCTCAGCGGGAAATGTGACCGAGAGTTCTTTCTTGTTGATCTGTACATCGCCGATGCGAAATATTCCGGGAGAAACCTTCTCAATTACCGGTGTCTCCTTGGCGGCCATTGGTGGGAGAGGCGGGGGAGGCGGGGGGGAGGGAGGCGGGGGGAACGACAATTTGCTCCTCACCGGAGCAGGGTCGAGCGGTTCCAGGGCCGCCGCGTATCCGGTCATCAACAACAACGAAAGTACTGCCATGATCATCCTGCTTCCGGTACGGCTGTACTTACGCATGGTTTCCTCCTGGAATGCCGGTTACCGCGGTCCATTATCGTCTGTATCTCTCCGCAGGTTCGGGAAAAGATAGCAAGTTTCAATAAGGGATACAATGTTTTTTAATATTGATCGGACATTTTTTCCGTACCCGTCGGTATGGTTTCAAGGCGGCAGTGCAACTCCTTGAGCATCCGGCAGATCGTTTCCCTCTCTTCTCTGCCGATTATGCCCCCACCATACCGGACACGGTCACACTCTTCGAAGAGAGTCTCTACCAGATTGATCGCCAGGTCACTGCTCCCCTCCGGGCGGAGGTGCGTGTCGACGATTCCCGCTGTGATGGCCTGGGGTGGGATTTGATAATGAACACCGAGTGACTGCTGCAACGCCCGGAATACCGTTGTGGGAGAGCCCCCGGATTCGACTTCTGCCAGTACAGTCTCAAGATTCAGTTCGACCTCCCCTTCCCGAAAAACTACCGGGTTTATGGTTTCGGGCAGCGCTGTCGCCTCTCTTCTTCGGTAGTACCCCAGCGAGCCCCCTGCCAGCGCCAGGAGCAGGATCCCGGAGACAACCGGCAGGTACCGGCGATGGAGGCTGACCGGTGCGACGTCGGCCCGAACGGTCCCCGGGTGTGACGTGGAGTGCGCCGGATACGCGAGAGTCACCGGAGGTCTGGGAGGTGGTATGGTATCGGTGATTGTTACCGGGAATGGCCCCTGCCGCACGGTCCGGTAGGAACCTTGCATGGAATCAAAATAGCTGAAGAACACTGGTGGGACTTGCCGGATGTGACCAATCGGCGTCAGAACCTGCTCGCAGACAGTCGTTCCCTTCAGTCGCCGCGCCTGGGGCGGATACGTGCTGAAACCGACGTTCGCCGCCATCGCCGGGCAGGTAACCGTGTCCATCGTTCCATCTCCGGAAATAGTGCTCGTAACGGTGACCGGATTCCCGCTCATCACGGTGCGAGGCGTTACCGTCACCGCAAGCCGAAAATCGCCGACAGCTCCCCTGAAATCCGCCGGTTTCCCCTTCAGAGGAAAGGGGGCAATGGCAACGGTAACCCCTTCAGCCTTCAGCTCCCGGCGCTCAGGGACGGCATCCCCGAAGAAGCTCGGGGAACCGGTTGCGGCAGGGAGCAGCAGCGAACAGGCAAGGGTGACCGGCCCCAGATTGAATTCGCCGGCCTTTTTTCCGGAAACGATATACCTGAACTCCATCGTCGTCCAGGAACGGCCGTTCCTCACTTCCGAGCCCAGGGAGGGGGGAGCGGCTTCACGGAGCGTGAGGCCGGGATGGAGCATCGTGGGATACTGGATATCCCGGATGGTCAGCTCTGTTGCGTACCCCAGCCTGACGATCACGGGGATCGTTTCTCCCGGATAGGCCACTCTCTTCTCCGCTGAGAGGGTGAATGAGAGCAGAGCGGGCAGGTCAGGGGAGACATCAGCCGGCGGTATGCTGCTCTCCGGAGTCGCCGTTCCCCCGGCCTGAGCTGTCTGGCCCGCGATCAGGAGGAGAGCGGTGACGACGGCACCGGCACTCCAGCGGAGCAGGAATCGTCTGATCCTGGTCATCTACCACTCCTTGAGAACTACGGCGGGGTGACCCGGACGGCGCGCATCACGGAACAGAGTGGTCGCCCCGCCTGGTTGCGGCTGTTCCCGCAGGAGCGCCTCCGCTTCCGGGCGGGATATCCTGAGTTGTTTCTGGCTCTTGGTCCCCTTCTCTCCTGCTTCTGCCGCTGATCTGCCATGGGCCTGATCACCGGATGAGGCGCGCCCCATCTCTGAAGTGTCACGTTCCCCTGGGACGACTTTCCTCCGTTTCTCCCCCCCCTCTGACTCCCCTTCTTTCCGGTGATCGCTGCCGGTGCCCGACTTCTGTTCGTTATGAGCGGCTTGTACTCTCTGAAGCCGGTTACGGGCAACGGCACGGTTGAACTGCGCATCAAGGTCAGCCCCGTCAAGGCGCAGCACCTGCTCATACTCGCCAATGGCCTGGCGATAAAACTCTGCGGCGCCTCCCTGATCACCGGCAGCCGGCTCATCCCCCAGCCGGAAGAGGGCATTGCCGAGATTGTACTGTGCGGCAGCCGTTATACCAGGGGCTTTTGCTCGGATCGCCCGGGAAAACTCCGCAGCCGCCCTGCGGTATTCCCGTTGCCGGTAGAGCGTCACCCCGCTGTTGAACGCAAGCCCCGCCGAACCGGGAAAGAGGTTCGCGAGCCGCGGCCAGATTCCCCCCTGACCGTATGACTCCGTAGCCCTGACAACGGGCCAAAAGATGAAGGCCACGCCGAAGAGGAACAGGAGGCAGAAGAGAAAAAAAGGGGGAAACCATCGTCGCCTCATCGCCGTCCCCGTAGCGCCACAAGCAGTTCCAGGAGCAGCAGGAAGCAAGCCATCCCTAGGGGGAGCTGAAACCACTCCCGGTACTGTCGCCGCGTCCCTCCCTGCGCCTCCCGCTTGGGCAGGAGTGAGAGCCGCTCCTTGTAGAGCCGGGAGAGGCTGTCGACCCCGTCGATGGTGACCATGATCCCGCCGGCGGCCTCCGTAAGAGCTCGCAACGTTGCGGAATGGAGGGAACTCCTGACCACGTTCCCCTGCCGGTCCTTCAGGTACCCCCCCGGAAGCGGGATGAGCGCCCCTTGGGGACTCCCCACCCCTGCCGCGACAAGAGTGATGCCGGCGGCGCGCAGCGCCTGTAGAGGCTGCCGGAAATCCCCCTCATGCTCTTCGCCGTCACTGACGACCACCAGTACCCGTGACCTCCCGCCGACCCCCTTGAACCCTCCAAGCGCCCCCTCCAGGGCGGCCGCCAGCGAGGTCCCTCCCCGGGGGACCGCCTCCGTATCCACTTGGCGGAGCACCCCGGTAAAGGCGCCGTAGTCCATGGTCAGCGGGCAGGCCAGGAACGACGATCCGGCAAAGAGGAGAAGCCCGATCCGGTCCCCCGTGAGGAAGGCGGACAGCCGTTCGATGGCCCCCTTCGCCGCCGTCAGCCGGTTGGGGCGAAGGTCATCGGCCAGCATGCTGCGTGAGGTATCCAGGGCGATGAGGAGATCCAGCCCCTCCCCTTTCCGGACCTCGCCATAAGGCTCCCCCTGGGGCCGCAGCAGCGCCACGACGCAGAGAAGGAGCGCCGAATACCGGAGGAGAGTCCTGAGGAGCTCTCGCAGCCGGTCGACGGGTGGCACGATGGAGTGGCGGGTCTCATCACGGGCGAACCGCTTCAGGGATGCGGCGCGCTTCCGCACCGCTCGGGCCTGGAGCAGGAGAGCGCCCGCCACCGGGAGCAACAGCCAGAGCGCCTGCAGGTTCGCGAATCTCATCTCAGGGTACCCTTCGCAGCAGGGTGCTCTTCAGCGCGATCTCCAGAAGGAGGAGCAGCAGCGCTAACAGCAGAAACGGGAGGAACAGCTCTCTTCTGGTTCTATACTCCGTGGTTTCCATGGGGCGCTTTTCCAGAAGGTTGATCCGCTGACAGATCCTGCGGAGAGCGGCGGCGTCGGCGGCCCGGTAATAATCGGCGCCGGTGGTGCCGGCGATTTCCCGCAAGGTCGGCTCATCCATATCCGCCTCAACCTGCCGGTAGACCGTGGAACCGAAGGGATCGACCAGCGGGTAGACCGCCCGACCATGGGAGCCGACCCCCACCGTATAAACCTTGATGCCGAGTGCCCGGGCAGAGGCGGCGGCAACGGCCGGAGTCACCCTGCCGGCGTTGTTTCTCCCGTCGGTAAGAAGAATGACGATCTTCCCTCTGCCGTCTGCACGCGTGCCGTTGTCCGTCAGCCGGTTCAGGGCGGTGAGGAGTCCGTCGCCCAGAGCCGTGCCGTCCTCGATCATCCCGCTCTCCAGACGGGCCAGGTTCTCCCGCAGCCAGTCATGGTCCAAGGTCAGCGGAGAGAGGAGATAGGGACGGGCAGCAAAGACGACCGCCCCGATCCGGTCCCCCTCCCGCTGCCGGATGAACTCCCTGAGGACCGTTCGAGCGATCTGAAGCCGCTCCCCCCCTCCGGCGTCCAGATCCCGCGCCTTCATGCTGGTGGAGACATCCACCGCCAGCATGATATCGATCCCTTCCGAACGGACCCTACTCTCCTTCTCCACCATCTGGGGCCGCGCCAGAGCCACGACCAGGAGCATGAGTGCCGCACTCCGGAAGAGCGGCAGAGAGCCGGCGCCCTTTACCCTGGACGTTTTCGGCAGCTTCCGCAGCAGCCGGCCGTCGGGGAATCTCACCCCCGGTGCGCTCTTCTCGTTTCGCAGCAGGATCGGCAGCAATCCCAGCGCCGGCAGAAAAAGGAGGAGCAGCCAGGGATCAGCGAAGGTCATGAAAATCTCGGTTCATGGTTCGTGGAGGCGCCCACAGTCAGTGGAGTGTCGGGGAGGGTTCCCTGCCCGTAGTGGAGAGGATAGCCCGGGCCGCGGAGAGATCCTCCCTGATCTCCACGGCGAGAGGTATCGCGCCGGCAAACTTCACCAGATCGCAGTGGAGCAAAAAGGTTCGGAGCAGCTCGGACTCCTCCGAAAAAGCCCCCCCCTGAGCATCAATCCCGGCCAGGAACTCCTCCGTGGTCATCCCAAGGGGGGCGAGTCCGGCCCGCTCTGCCAGGCAGAACCGCACCAGAGAAGCAAGTTCCCCATAAAGTAGATCGATCTCAACTCCCCCTTCCCTGAACCGCTGCTCCAGGAGTTCCAGAGCAGCCCAAGGCGACGGCAAGCGGGAGACAGGGAGCCGGTCGCGCCGTACACCTTGGCACTTCGTGACCATGAGGAATGAAATAGCCGCAAGGAGAAGGGCGGAACTGACCGGCAGGAACAAGGGGAAGAGCCTGTTGAGAGGGAGGTGCCCCTTGATTTCCCGAATTTCTCCCGTTGCGGCGGAGCCCCCCCGGTCCCCGGCCACCGACACGACCGGGACCGCTGTCGTTGCCATGCAGAGGAGAAGCACCGCTCCTGCCGGAAGTACTGTCCACCGGATCATTCTCTTCATCAGCGCCGCTGCCTCCGTCCCCGATTCCGGAAAAAGCTCACCAAGGTAAGCAGATACGAACTCCCCGGTGCAATCTCCACGAGATCGGCCCCTGTCCCACGGAACAGTCCCCGCAGCGCCTCCCGTCGTATGATTCCGGCTTGGTGATACCGGCGCCGGACCCGGGGGTCGGCCGTGTCCACCAGGAACCGTTCGCCGGTTTCCGGATCCTCCAGGGTCACCAGTCCGACCTCCGGCAGGTCGATCTCCGCCGGGTCGGTGATGACGATCCCCACCAGGTCATGGCGGGCCCGGGCCCGCATCAGGGGGGCCGAGAAATCCGGCGAGGCACAGTCCGAAACGAGGAAGAGGAGTGCGCTTCGCTTCATGACCCGGTTCAGATACTCCAGTGCCCCGGCGATATCGGTCCCGGTTCCCACCGGTTGCAGACAGAGCGCCTCCCGGATCATCTTGAAGAGATGCCGATTTCCTTTTTTCGGGGGGAGATACCGCTCGATCCGGTCAGTGAAGAGGAGAAGGCCGACTTTGTCGTTATTCCTCAGGGCCGCGCCGGCCAGAAGGGCAACGACCTCCACCGCCGTCCGGCTCTTGAGCTCCTCCCCGGTGCCGAAGTTCAGTGAAGGGGAGATGTCCAGCATGATCATGACGGTAAGTTCCCGCTCTTCCACGAACCGGCGGACAAAGGTGCGAGACGACCGGGCGGTTACGTTCCAGTCTATGCTTCGCACATCATCACCCGGCAGGTATTCCCGCAACTCTTCGAACTCGAGTCCCTTCCCCTTGAAGACGCTCCGGTATTCGCCGGCAAAGATGCCGGTGGCCAGGCGCGAGGAGAGAAGGTGAATGCGCCGGATCTGCTTCAGGGCTTCGGATGAGATCATGGCACTGGTCGCTTCCGGGAGGCGAGAATGTGGTTCAGGGGACTGCGATCTCCGCAAGGAGACGCCTGATAATCTGGTCCGTGGTGATCTCGTCCGCATCCGCCTCGTAGCTCATGATGATCCGGTGCCGCAGGATGTCCGGAGCCAGAGCCTTCACATCCTGAGGGACCACGTACCGGCGCCCCTTCAGGAACGCATGGGCCTTGGCGGCCGTGAGAAGATAGATACTGGCCCGGGGCGAGGCACCGTACTGAATCAGCCGGGTCAGGTCATCCAGGCCGTACGCCTTGGGGTCACGGGTGGCAAACACGAGGTCGAGGATATAGCTCTCGATCTTTTCATCCACGTATACGGCGTCAACGGCGGCGCGGGCCTTGACGATGTCGTCGGGGTGGATGACCGCCACGGCCCGGGTATGGCGGGTGATACTCCCTGCCCGTTTCATGATTTCCCGCTCTTCGGCCACCGTGGGGTAGGTAACCGTGATCTTCATCATGAACCGGTCCATCTGGGCCTCCGGAAGCGGATAGGTCCCTTCCTGCTCAATCGGGTTCTGGGTGGCCATGACCAGAAAGAGGTCGCTCAACGGGTAGGTCGTCTCGCCGATGGTGACCTGCCGTTCCTCCATCGCCTCCAGGAGGGCGCTGTGGACCTTGGCCGGGGCCCGGTTGATCTCGTCCGCCAAGATGATGTTGGCGAAGATCGGCCCCTTCTTCGTCGTGAACTCTCCGTCGCGGGGATTGTAGATGAGGGTGCCGATCAGGTCGGCGGGAAGGAGGTCCGGCGTGAACTGAATCCGCTGGAACCGTGCTTCGATGGCACCGGAGAGCGCCTTGACGATGGTGGTCTTGGCCAGACCGGGGACCCCTTCGATGAGGAGGTGGCCGTCAGCCAGAAGAGCGATCAGGAGCCGCTCGATGAGGTACTGCTGACCGACGACGACCTTATCCAGCTCCGCCAGGATTTTCCGGATGAGCTCCTGATAAGCCGCAGCCTCCCCTTCCGTTGGTTCGTTGCCGTATCGCATGTGCGCTCTCCTGGTTCACCGGATTAACCTGCGCCAAACAGATCGTTCGGGCTTCGCGACGCCGATCCGGAGCTGCACTATAACCTTCTTATTATAAAATTTCTACGATGTTTTCCGGTCGGCTCATTTTTTCCATCAAACGAGAATCTGAACAAAAGCACCAACCAGGGGCATTGTGCGATTCGGAAAATGATGGCACGAGCAGGAAAGAATCGGACGGGGAGTACATCCTGAAGGGGGGGGCAATCTGATAGCGGAATAGCTTTTCTTATCTTCCACGGGGTCCATGGTAAACGCGGGCGTTGCGAAGACGATCATCTCCTATCTCCATGATCACGTCATGGCGTTCTACCTTGTTATTGTCGACCAGTAACGTTTCATACCCTACATACCCCCTCTTGCCGAGTTCCACCACCATCTTCAGCGCCTCACCCTTTTCTTCCTGCGACAGATGGTCGAATGCTTCAAATTTTCCGGGACGATTCAGATCAAAGAAATTATCCACCGCGGCAAAGACGTCATGGGATGCGGAAAGATCCACGGAGACGGCATCAGCGGTACGTGAAGAGCGGTTCAAGGCGGCATCCCGGGCAGCGGAACCGGAAACGGCCGAAGGGGGCGTCGAACCGGGCAAGGAGGAGGACGCAGCAAGGAGGAGTTTCGAGTATAAATCTCCGCTGCTTGTCTCTGCTGATGTTCTCATCACATTCCCTCCTTGAAAAAAAGCCCGTCAAGACCGAAGAAACTGCTCATGGAATTCTTATCGGCGCCTCGCTGCGGATTCTTGAACCAAACAGGTCATCGCCGCGAACAAACCGGACTAACAAGCATCCCGTTGTAAAATCTCATTTTCTACGTTACACTGATAACAAAAATTCCGTCAGGATGGTTGTCATGAAAGCTACCCAACGCCGTAAAGAACTTCTCACCATGATCCAGGAGAAAGGGGGACTCTCCCTCAAGGAGATCACCGAACAGTTCGACGTCTCAAAGATGACCATCCATCGGGATCTGGAAGTCCTGGAATCCCGAGGACTCATTCGACGGATCTTCGGGGGTGCGGTTCCCGCCGATGACGCAAAGAGTCCTCTTCCCTCCCCACCTCCTCCTGTGCCGCTCCGGGCAACAGCTCCTGCTCACCCCATGGACAGCTGCCTCGTCTGCCTCCGCCCGGTTACCCAGCACCTCCTCTACTGCATTACCCTGGCCACAGGTGAACAGCATTTCGCCTGCTGTCCTCACTGCGGCCTCTCGGCCCACCTCCGGCACAGGGAGAACATCACCTCGGCCATGACCGCCGACTTCATCAGCGGCCGCCCCCATCCGGCCCATCGCTCTTTTTACCTCATGGGGAGCAGTGCGGCCCCCTGCTGCACCCCCTCCATCCTGACCTTTGAAAACGAGGATCAGGCCCAACGCTTCCAGGCCGGTTTCGGCGGGAAGGTCGGCCCCCTCCAGGAGGCCCTGGAATTTCTCCAAGATGAGATGTCCATGGATGGCGGCAAGAAGGGATGCCCCCACTGCGCCGCCCAGAGTTAACCTCCCGTACCTTGTACGAAAACAGCCGAAATATTCTGTGCGAGACAGGATATTCCGGCTGTTGATGTTTGGGGGTTTAAAAACCGTCTGCGAGGAAAAACTACTCTGCCAGCATATTCTTGACCTGTTTTTCCATGAGCTTCATGTTGGTCTCGTTGTAGCCACGGAATATGCCGGCAATCGTTCCCTTCCTGTCCAGGATCAGATAACAGGGGATCGAAAAGATCCCCATGGTATTTTTAACCGTCTTCTCCTCTGCCATTGCCATCGTGTAGCCGACCTTATAGTCATTGATATAATCCTTCAAATTCTGTGCGGTGAACTTTGCGCCATAAATAAGTCCCAGCAACTGGAATCCCTGGCTCTCATAACGTTTGAACAGCTCTCCCATTCCGGGAATACCTTTCTTGCAGGCATTGCAATCATCGGACGTCACGGCGATGAGGAGCACCTTGCCGGCGTACGTGCCCAGGGTGATCCGCTGACCTGTCACCGTGGTCGCCTCAAAGGGAGGAAGATTCTTACCTTTCTGGGGAGCAGCCTGGAGTAATCCGGGCGACACCAGTGACAATCCCGTCAGGATTAACAGCAGAACCGTTATCACAAGCGATCGTAGCATAACAACACCTCGAAAAAACAACTGAAGAATCTTAGAAGCGCAACAAATTAACAACCCGCCTCTGATTTGTCAACGGGCAAATATCATGGGGTGTTAGTCCAATAACCTATTGAAGAAACAACATAATTCATATATAACTACCATCGTCGAGCAGTATCGAAACCCCTAACTCATCCGGATGGGGAAGGAAGGAACCGTGTGATGATCAAAAAAATTCAGCTATTTTCCCTGCTCTTCACCCTGACAGTGCCACCCTTTGCCCTGGCTGTCGCAACACCGGGGCCCAAGGACAAGTGCCTTGTCTGCGGGATGTTTGTCGCCAAGTATCCTGACTGGACGGCAGTGGTCGAATACAAGAATGGCCGGGTGGTGCAGTTCGACGGGGTCAAGGACCTGACCAAGGGGCTCCTGACACCGGGGAAATACGGACTACCCAAGGCGCCTGGGGATATCAAGGCAATCTGGGTGAAAGACTACTACAGCCTCACCCTTGTGGAGGGGCGTTCGGCAAGCTATGTGATCGGGAGCGACGTCCTGGGTCCCATGGGGAAGGAGCTGATCCCCTTTGCCAAGGCCGGCGATGCCAAGGGCTTTCTCAAGGACCACCTGGGCGAAAAAGTCCTTCGTTTCGATCAACTTACTCCGGACGTCCTGAAAAAACTGGAGTAGTCATTGATGGCTCGACCTTCGACCCTCTATCTCTCTCTCCTGCTGCTGCTGGGTCTGCTCCTCCTGACGCTGCACGCCCATTCCCGCTGTAACCTGGCGAATGACACGCGACGTCTGGCACAGGTAGCCCGATTGGCAACACGGTTCAGCCTCACCGACCTGGCACTCTGCACCGAGGCCCGCTACTCCCGACACCTCTCCCAGGCAGATCGCCATGCGGCTTTTCAGGATCATCCCGGCGCCCTGGAACACTTTCCGTCAGGCTCCCTTCTCCCCCCCCCAGACAGGTAGCAATGCGAACAGTCATCGAATCTCAACGAAATATTCTCGATTACGCCTTGAGCGGGCTGATGAGGCGACGGGGAAAAACTTTTTCCCTGATCCTTCTCTATGCCCTGGTGGTGTTTGTGCTTGCCTCGATCATGTTTTTTACCCATGCCATGCGGCGTGAGTCGGAGCTACTCCTCTCCGGTGCCCCGGAACTGGTCGTCCAGCGAATGATCGCCGGTCGTCACGATCCCATACCGCTGGAGTACGGCCGCGGAATCGCCACGATCCGCGGTGTGAGCAGAGTGCAACCCCGACTCTGGGGGTATTACTATGACTCCGATATTCGCGCCAACTATACCGTGCAGACAACCACCGACGACTCCATCACAAGGGGAACCCTGGCGATTGGGGCCGGATTGGCTCGAATGCGTTCCCTCAAAAAGGGGGATGAGCTCTCAATCTGGGGGTACGACGGCCAACCACGGACATTCCAGGTTGCGACTATTTTTACCGTGGAAAGTGATCTCTTGACAACCGATCTGGTTCTGACGCACGAGGCCGATTTCCGGGAACTGTTCCACTTCCCCATGGAGAGAGCCACCGACCTGTCAGTGACGGTACGTAACCCCCGAGAGATTCCCACCGTAGCGGCGCGAATCGCGGAACTCTACCCTGACACTCGTCCCATAACGAGACAGGATATTCTGCGAACCTATGCGGCCGTGTTCGACTGGCGCGGCGGCATTCTCATCGTCATGGTCTCCATGGCGCTCCTGGCATTCGTCATTTTTGCCTGGGATCGGGCCAGCGGTCTTTCCGCCAATGAACAGCGCGAGATCGGCATACTGAAGTCCATAGGCTGGAAGACCGAGGAGGTACTCATTCTCAAGCTCTGGGAAGGTGCCATCATCTCGTTAACCGCGTTCCTGCTGGGGCTGATCGGAGGGTATATTCATGTGTTTCTGCTTTCAGCGCCGCTCTTTGCCAGGGTGATCAAGGGATGGGCCACGCTCTATCCCAGCTTCCGGCTCACCCCCTTCATCGATTATTACCAGGTGGCTGTTCTCTTTGTCCTTTCGGTCTTCCCCTATCTTCTGGCCACGGTGGTTCCTTCCTGGCAGGCCGCCATCGTTGATCCGGACAACGCCATGCGGGGAAGCGAATGATCGAACTCCTGAATGTCACCAAAATCTATAACCGGGGCCGACACAACGAATTCAGTGCCGTCCGCGGCATCACCCTGGAGCTGATTGCCGGGGAATGCGTCATCATCAAGGGACCCAGCGGCTCCGGCAAGAGTTCGCTGCTCTCCCTCATCGGCTGCATGCATCGACCCACCAGCGGAAGAATTCGCCTCCATGGTGCGGAGGCGGCACGGGTGGTCGGGAGCGCAAACCCGGCGGAACCTGTAGAGGTCACCTCGCTGCCGGAACGCTATCTGACTGAAATCCGGCGGCAACTCTTCGGCTTCATCTTCCAGCAGTTCAACCTGGTGCGGGGGATTACTGCCCTGGAAAACGTCATGCTGCCTGCCTATCCCCTGGGCGTTCCGCGCTCCGTCATCAGGAAAAATGCACTGGAGTTGTTCGACTCCCTGGGTATCGCCCACCGGGCCACCGCACGGATCGAACATCTTTCCGGCGGGGAGCAACAGCGGGTGGCCATCGCTCGGGCACTGATCACCAGGCCGACGGCACTCATCGCCGATGAACCCACCGCCCACCTGGACTCGAATCTCTCCCGGGAATTTCTCGCCATCGTGGAAAAGCTGAAACTGGCCGGCACCACCTTGATCATCGCCAGTCATGACCCCCTGGTCTATGATTCACCCCTGGCGGATAAGGTCGTCGAAGTTCGTGACGGCCTCCTGCTCTCCCCTGGGAGCAGCCGGTGATCATGCAATCAGGCATCATCGCCCTTTTGGTCACGTCCCTGGGGACAGCGGGGCTACTCCTCTATGCGGCACGGATCGCCATTCAGACGCTGCGCAGCTGGGATCTGGGAAGCGGCAGTGAACAGCAGCTGCTGCTGGAACGAAAGACCGCGCTTGTTTCCACCATAGTCGCCCTTATTCTCGGCTTTCAGGTGGTAACCCTGGCGCTGTTCATCTACACCGTGGATGCACTGCATATCCTCTTCGCCGGCTCCATGTGCGCAGCCGGCACGCTCAACGTGAACCCCCTGGGGTATCCGTCCCTGGCGATCAAGCTTCTCTGCACCATTCTGGCCGGGATCTGGATGATCATCAATCGGGCCGACTACCTGGCCCACGATTTCCCGCTCATCAAGGTAAAATTCACACTGCTCCTCGTCCTGGCGCCGCTGTCTCTCCTGGAAGCAGGGTCACTCACCTCCTATTTTCTCCTGTTGAAACCTGACGTCATCACCTCATGCTGCGGCAGCCTCTTCGAGGGTGGACGCACCACCCTGGCCGGTCTCCTTGCCGGACTTCCCCCCGTACCGTCCGCCATCGGCTATTATCTGGTAACCGCCGTCACCCTGCTCAACGGAATCATTACCTGGCGTACCGGACGGGGTGGACTACTCCTGGCGGTGACCAGTCTGGCAGCTTTCATCAGCGGCATTGCCGCTCTCGTCGCCTTCTTCTGTCTCTACTACTACGAGATCCCCACCCATCACTGCCCCTTCTGTCTGCTCCAGCCCGAATACGGCCGGATAGGGTATCTGCTCTACGCTCTGCTTATCAGCGGTGTCGTGACGGGGTGCGGCGGCGGGGTCATCCATCTGAACCGGAAGCGCCCGAGTCTGAGCGTCATCGTCCCGAAATTGCAGAAGAGACTCGCCCTCTGGACAGTGCTCAGTTTTTCGCTGTATCTCCTGCTGGTAACGATAAAGCTGCTGACCACCTCGTTCCGGCTGGATTGAGAGGGGGTTATTCCACCAACAGCAGCTTCACCTGCTTTTCCATCTCCTGCATGTTCCGCTCGCTGTACCCCCGGTAATACCCCGTAATAGTTCCCATTTTATTCAAGAGGATATACGTCGGCACCGCATAGGCGCCGATGGTGTCAATGGTCTGGGCAGACACCAGCGCCAGGGGATGCGCTACCTGGTTTTCCTCGATGTAGCGCTTCAGGCGTTCCAAGCCGAAACCAGGCCCGCGGATCACTCCCTGCACCAGCAGACCCTGCTTTCCGTATGAATCAAATAGCATGTTGAGCCGGGGTATCGCCATCTTGCAATAGGTACATTTGTCGGCTGAGATGGCCAGTAACACCACCTTTCCGGCAAATGCAGTGGAGGATGACACCTTCTGGCCTGTTACGGCAGTCGCCTCGAAGGTTGGCAGGCTCTTCCCCTTCTGGGGGACGGCATAAGCGGCCAGCGGCAGGACAAGCAGGATGACCGCGACAACTACGATTCTACAGTTTCTCGCTATCAGGTTACTCATGGAGAGTTCCTCGCAGATTCCGCTCTACATGAAAAAAGCCCGGAGCTCAAAAGAGCACCGGGCCTTCTCCTCATGTCGGTCGGATGATTACTTGACCGTCGTTTTTACCGTCGTTGCTACCGACTTGAAGTTATTCGTTTCGAGGGTCTCGGCCACAACTGCCGCGGAATCGGCAACAGCGCCGACGTAGAAGGTGCCGGCGGCCAATTTGGTCGTTGCAACGGCAGTGGACAGCGTCAGACTCTGCGTGGCGCCGGCAGCCAGGGCAGAGGTGGCGATCGTACCAACCTGAGTGACCGCAGCCGTGATTGTGGGAGAGAGGTAGAAGCCCGTCGTCGATGCGGCACAGCTTCCGGTTCCCTGGTTTTTAACCGTAGCAGTGAAGCTATACTTTGTCGTACCCCGGGTGATCGCGGTCGGCCCGCTGACTGCACTGATGATCAGGTCGCAGGTCACCGGCGCTACCACCGGGGTGGAGATCGTTGCCGTGTTGTTGGCCAGGTTCAAATCAACGCTGCCGGCCTTGACGCTGGCGTTAGTGACAAGCGTAGAGGCTGTGCCGGCAGTCGTTGCCGTAACGGTAACTATTTTACTGCTGCCCGGGGCCAGATCAGCAAACGTACACGCAATAGAACGTGTATTAAGCTGACATTCCGGAGTGATGGGATTATTGGAAGTAACGACAAAGTTGGTCAACGTCTTGTCAAAGCTCTGGTTCAGTTTGGGCTGCACCGCGGAACTCGGGCCATTGTTGGTTACGGTCATAGTGTAGGTTACCGTGCTCTTGGTCTTGGCCGGGCTCGGTGTTGCCGCCAGGGACACAGAGAGGTCGGCAGTTCCGCCAAACGCCTTCAGGGCGCCGTTGATGAGAGTATAGAGGGTGCCGTCCATGCCGATGATGGGCACCCGGGCATCTGTTTGGTAGATGTTAGCAACGGTATATTCCCACACCTTGACCCCTGCAGTGCTGTACATATAGAGATGGCTTGTGAAATCGACGCCATCGACCATCTCATCCGAATTGACGATGATGGCGCCCGTGGCGTCAAAGATGGGGGTGGCTGCGTCGGTCATTCCCGGCAGAGTTGTCTTCCAACGAAGCGCACCGGTTTTGGCGTTGATGGAGTAGAGATCCGTAGTGCCGGAGAAATCGAATACTTTCACGCCCGAGGCATCAAGGGTGAAGGGGAGCACCATGGCAGCGATCGTTCCGGAACCGTCGATTGCGGTCGTTGCGTCAAAGGCAATTCGATCAACCTGCATACCGGAGAAGGAGATAACCGTACTGACGGCGGCAGGAGGGGGCGTCTTATCGTTGATGCCGATCATTGCCGTGTCGATAGCAATAATTTTCTGATCGGCGGCAATGAAAACCACATCACCCTTGCCGGTAACAGCCTTGGCCACCGGCATCGTCTCCCTCTCGTTCTTGATATCCTGATACCACAATTCCTTACCGGTTGCGGTTTCGATGGCGACCAGGAACAAGGGGCCAGCCACGTAAAGGGTCTTGCCGTCGGTGGAGGTAGATGACGCCCAGCGGACTTCACGCTGATCGTAGAGCCATTTGGCGCTGACGGTCTTTGCGATGAGGGGATCGGCATTGGTCGGATCAGTAAAGTTCAGGTTTGCCGGGTCGAAGGCGTACAGGACCCCTTTACCCAGCAGGATGGTGCCATCCGCGCCCACCGTGATCGCCCCGCAACAGGTGTCGCCATCGGGAAAATAGAACCTGACCGTGAAATCGGGATTGAGCGCCCAGAGGCCGTTACCGGCAAAATAAATGGTACCGTCCTGGCCGACAACCGGTGGGGCGCAGCAGACACCAATACCGTCGAGAATGTGCTTGACGCTACCGTTGGAATCAAAAGCATAGGCCCGACCATCGGCACCGGCAGCGTAAATGGTGCCGTCAGCGCCTTCAGCCACGCCGGCAACGAACGCCGGGTCATAAACCCAGCCGGCAATGGGATCAACTACGTTGGGATGCTGATAGGACCACTTGACAGAAGGGGCAGAGGGGGCGGCTTTATCCGCCTTGCCGGTCTGCTGGGCATCGTGCTGATAGGTGCCCCAGTATGCCGAAGCATCCTTGACTGGCGCCAGGGAGAGAGTGAGTGCAAGAATAGAAGCACTCAAGATCACGGGTTTAAGCATGGGATATTCCTCCAAATTTCTGTAATTGATGACTACTTGTTGCTGATTTCGTAGGCCCTGAGCCCGTGCTCTTGAGCAGCCGGAGTATTGACTTCGATCTTCTCGCTACCCGGGATTATCTGACGATTGGCGTGATACTGCTTACGTTTCTCCATTGCCGATGCACTCTTTTTCTTCCCGGTCGTCTTGCAATCAGCAGGGGGGGTGACCGTCTGTTTGGCAACGGCAGTCGCCGTTTTAACGGCATCAGCCCCCTTTTCATCCGCGAAACCGGCCGCCGGCAGAGCCAAGGCGGCTGCCAACAGTGTCAGCACCAGCTTGCTTCTCATTTTCATAAAATCCTCCTTGAGTTGTTTCCCGTCACGAGTGGCGGGGGTGAGTGATAACTGCGTCCTGTATTGAGAAATACGTGAGGCGTGGCGGCGGGATATTGTAAACTTAGAGTCTAAATACTGTAAAACGCAAACTACTGTCAAGTAATTTTTTTGTATCAAAAGAGTAAAAAAAGTTCTTTATTCGGCAGGTTAAGCACGAAATTGCATGACTCACCAACACCAGGATCTGCGTATATATTAACACCTGCATATCTGTATTATATTTTTTACAAAATTAAGAGCTAAACTTCAGTCGAATGGCGTGCACATCGCTATAACATACTATAATTGCTTAAAAAATATTTCACAGTGCAATGATGTATTTTACAGCTCAGTGAATAGTGTAAGGATCTGACGCGACACCGTTATTCAGTGATTTTTTTGTTATTCTGATATCAGAAAACAACAGTAACTCGTCGTTCCTTTTATTTGCATATCGCTGAATCGGAATAATCACACGATTGACTAGAATGCCAAGCCTCATTTTTTTTAAAGGGCGAAGACGATTTTGTCGGGAAAACAGTCATGGCTCTGTTCAGTTTTCTCTACACATGGTATGGTCTCACCACTGCTGTGATGCTCCTCTGCAGCGGGATTGAGTGAATCCCCCGTATCCCGCCGAGCGGATAAAAAGGAATTTCAATGAGTCACCTGTTCGAATATTTCATCACCGCCCCCCGCAGCGCCGAATATCTCCTGGCCGCCGAACTCTTGGCGCTGAATGCCTCGCATATCAGAGAGTCCCATGCCGGAGTCTTCTGCTCCGGCCCCCTGGAGCTGGGATACCGGATCTGCCTCTGGTCCCGCATCGCCGGACGGGTATTTCTGACGTTGACCCGGTTTCCCGCGGAAAGTCCCGACGAGCTCTACCAAGGGATTCTCACCGTGCCGTGGGACGACCACCTCCTCCCCGAAGGGACCCTGGCCGTGGATTTTGCCGGAGGCTCTGCTCTCATCACCGACACCCGTTTCGGCGCGGTGAAGGTGAAAGACGCCATCGTGGATCAGTTCCGTGACCGGTACGGAGTCCGCCCTTCGGTGGCCCGGGACCGGCCGGATCTCCAGGTGGCTGTCCGGCTCCATAAAGGGGTGGCGACGGTGAGCCTCGACCTTTCCGGGGAAAGCCTGCACCGCCGGGGATATCGCCAGGAGAAGGGGGAGGCTCCGGTGAAGGAGAACCTGGCCGCAGCCATCCTCCAGCGCGCCGGCTGGCCGGAACTGGCAAAGAGCGGCGCACCGCTGTTGGACCCCATGTGCGGCTCCGGCACCTTTCCCATCGAAGCGGCCCTCATGGCCACGGACACCGCGCCAGGACTCTTTCGGGAGTATTTCGGCTTTCTGGGGTGGATGCGCCACGATGCCGGGCTCTGGGCGGAGGTGCGGAGAGAGGCCAAGCAACGGTGGGATGTGGGGTTGAACCGGACAATGGACATCGCCGGGTACGACCGGGACGAAAAGGCGCTGGGAATGGCCCGCTCCAATGCGGAACGGGCCGGTCTGGCGGGGGTCATCCGGTTCGAGCGGAGGGAGATCGGTGAGGCGCGTCCCACTGTTTTCGAAGGCCCTCCGGGACTCGTGGTGATCAACCCTCCCTACGGCGAACGGCTGGGACGGGGGGAAGATCTCGCCCGTCTCTACACCCGTCTGGGTGAAGTACTCAAGGGGGAGTTTCGCGGCTGGAGCGCCGCCCTTCTTACCGGGGTCGAACAGCGGCACCCCATCGGACTCAAGCCCCGCAAGGTGACCACGCTCTACAACGGCGCACTGGAATGCACCCTCTCCCTCTTCGATATCGCGGCGCAGGATACCTCCCGCCGGAAAGAGCCGGGCGCCCCCCCTGTTCCTCTCATACCCCTCACCCCCGGTGGCGAAGCTTTTACCAACCGGCTCCGGAAGAACCTGGCCAACCTGGAGAAGTGGGGCGCCCGGGCAGAGGTGACCTGCTACCGGCTCTACGATGCAGACCTCCCCGATTACAACCTGGTGGTTGACCTCTACTCCGGCGAACGGCTCTTCGCCCACGTTCAGGAGTATGAAGCCCCCCGCTCCATCGACCCTGCCGACGCCGACCGGCGGCTTCGAGAGGCGCTGGAGATCATCCCTGCCGTCCTGGGAATCCCCGCGGATCAGCTCTTCGTCAAGGTCCGCCGCCGTCAGAAGGGGAGCAGCCAGTATACCCGGCTGGCGACAACCGGAACCTTTCACCAAGTGCAGGATGGGCCCTGCCGGTTCCTGGTGAACTTCACCGACTATCTGGATACCGGCCTCTTCCTGGATCACCGCCCCACCCGGGAACTCCTCCGGAGCCTCGCTTCCGGCAAGCGATTTCTCAATCTCTTCGGTTACACCGGTGCGGCCACGGTGCATGCCGCAGCGGGAGGCGCCACTGCCACCACCACCGTGGACCTCTCCTCCACCTATCTGGAGTGGGCCCGACGGAATCTGGAGCTAAACGGCTTCGGCGAAAGCGAGCACGAACTGATCCGTGCCGACTGCCGGGAGTGGCTGGAGCAGACGGCCCGGCAAGGGAAGCAACGGTGGGGGCTCATCTTCCTGGACCCCCCGGCATTTTCCAACTCCAAGCGAATGGAAGGGACCTTCGATGTTCAGCGGGACCACGCAACGCTCATCCGCCTGGCGTCCCGGCTGCTGGAACCGGACGGCATCCTGATCTTCTCCACGAACCTGCGCAACTTCACCATGGAGCGGGAGGCGCTTTCCGGTCTCATCCTGGAAGAGCTCACCAGCCGGACCGTCCCTTACGATTTCCGGCGCACCCCCCGGATCCACTCCTGCTGGCGGATCACGCTGCCATGAATGTTGACGCAGCAGCAGCCACCAACTCCCGAACGGAACTCCTGAAGGAAAACGAACAGCTTCGTCTCCGTCTGGAAGAGGCGGAAACGGCTCTGCGCGCCATGGGGAAGAGGCGGATGGCCGCCGACGTGGTCGCCGCGCCTTCGGGGGAGATCGACACCCTGAGGCAGACGGAGCAGAGAGGCCCACCTCAACGAAGCCCAGCGGCTGGCCCAAATGGGCTCTTGGCAGCGTGACTACGTCAAAAACACCCTTACCTGGTCCGATGGCATGTACCTGATCAGCGAGTTGACCCAGGAGGAGTTCAACGACAACTTCGACAACTACCTGAACATAGTCCATCCCGACGACCGGGAACTTCTCCTCCGGACGGCCCAGGAGGCCCATTCCGCTCAGCTCCCCTACGACCTGGAATATCGTCTGATCATGCCCGACGCCGGAATCAAATGGGTGCACTCCCGGGCCACCGCCAGCTATGATGAGAATGGCATCCCCCTCATCATGACCGGCATCCATCGGGACATCACCGACCGGAAGCAGGCCGAAGCGGAGCTTTCTCGTACCAAAGGGCTCAGAAACCTCATCATCGATGCCGTGCCGGCCTACATCTCCTATGTGGACCGGGAGTGCCGGTACCAGCTGGTAAACCGGCGCTACGAAGAGCTGACAGGGTTGAGTGTTAAAAACATCCGCGGCCGTCTTGTCCGTGACATACTCGGTGAAATTGCTTGGGCGGAAGCCTCCCCCTACGTGGATCGGGTCCTGGCAGGAGAAGAGGTCACCTATGAGACCAAATTTACCGGAGTTGACGGGAAGCTCCGGACGCTCCAGGTGTTTCATACCCCTGATCGTGGTCCGGACGGAGAGGTACTGGGGTCTGTGGTTCTGGTCCATGACATAACCGAAAAGAAGAAAACGGAACAGACGCTCCAGAGCTACAGTCGACGCCTGATCGATCTGGAAGAGGAGGTGCGGAAAGATCTCGCCGCCGAGTTGCACGACGAACTGGGGCCCGATCTGACGGCGCTGAACTTCACTCTGGCGCTCATCAACAACGACACGACGGAACCGGGAGGACGTCTCTCCTTACTGATGGCCGATGCGACGCAACTGGTGGACGACATGAGCGGCAAGGTAAGAAATATCATCGCCCGCCTGCAACCCCCCGTACTCTCCCATCATGAAAATGCGGGCGGAAATGCTGGGAGGGAGCTTCCGCCTGAGAACAGCCCCCGGCAGGGGAACCGTGATCCATCTGACCTTACCCAAGGAGGAGATCCATGCCGATTAACGTCCTCATCGCCGACGATCATGCCATCGTACGGGTCGGGCTCCGGAAAATTCTGGAGACACAGCCAGATATCGTCGTCACCGGTGAAGCGGCGGACGGTGGTGAGGCCATTGCCCTCTCCGGAAAGATCCTCTGCGACGTCATCATCATGGATATCGCCATGCCCGGAATGAGCGGGATCGACGCCCTCCAGAGCATCAGGACACTACTCCCCCAGATCAGGATCATCATCCTCTCCATGCACGACGAATCCGAGTACGTCTATCGTGCGTTCCAGGCAGGGGCCTCCGGGTATCTCCTCAAGGGAGTGGCGGGGGATGAGGTCGTTACCGCGCTCCGGAAAGTCTTGCAGGGGGAGATATACATCGGTAAGGGGGTGGAGCCGTTGCTTCATGCCGAGCACTCCTTTGTGGAAAACCCCCTGGCTCATCTCAGCAGCCGGGAAAAAGAGGTATTGAAACTGGTGGTCGAGGGGAAATCCAGCATGGAAATTGCCGATCTCCTCTCCCTTGCCGATAACACCCCAGATGTGTATCGCATTAGAATCATGAAGAAACTCGGTCTGAAGAATACAGCCTCCTTGGTCAAGTTCGCCCTTCAGCACGGGATCGACTCGCTGAAATGACCCTTTGCGCCACCGGTCCGGGAGTGCCGCGGCAAAACAGCTCTTGAAACAACGGTCGTTGATGGAATATACTAACCAGCTAATTGTCGGAGCCCCTCTCAAGGAGGCGCCACTCCCCGATTGCGAACAACTTCAGGAGATATTGTGCCGGACGAGATTTCACCCCTCCAGAGCATTATTCATGATCGTATCCGAGCCCAGGGACGTATCCCCTTTGCCGACTACATGGCCGCCTGCCTCTACGAGCCCGGGCTTGGCTACTACACCTCGCCGGGGCGCAAGGTGGGGGCCGAGGGAGATTTTTACACCAGCAGTAACGTCCATGCGCTCTTCGGCCGACTCATTGCCCGGGAGATCGTCCGGATGGACGAACTGCTAGGCTCGCCCCAACGGTTCGACCTGGTGGAGGTGGGAGCGGGAAACGGCCGACTGGCCCGGGATATCCTGGATTACCTCTGCACCGAGAGTCCCGCTCTCTATGGCCGATTGGCCTGCCGTCTCATGGAGGCTGAGCCGACACTCCGGACCATTCAGGAGGAGCTGCTGGGAGAGCACGCCCCCCGAATCTCCTGGAGCACTCCTGAAGAGCTCACTTGCGGCAACCTTTCCCTTACCGGCTGCATCTACTCCAATGAACTGATCGACTCTTTCCCGGTCCATCTGGTGGAAATGACCCCCGATGCTCTTCGGGAGATTTATGTCACCCTTCGGGAAGGTGAACTGGCCGAGGAGTCGGGCGAACCTTCCACCCCGGAACTGGCCTCCTATCTGAAACGGATCAACATCACCCTCGTGGAGGGGAAACGGGCCGAGATTAATCTTGCGGCCCCTCGCTGGCTGGCCGCCGTGGCCGCATCGCTGGAGAGAGGCTTTCTCCTCACCGTGGATTACGGCTACGAGGCCATGGATCTCTTCTCACCGGCACGACTAGGGGGGACGCTCCTCTGCTACCACCGACACCAGGTGGAGGAGAGCCCCTATCTCCGCCCGGGCGAACAAGACATCACCTCCCACGTGGACTTCACAACCCTCATGAAGTGTGGTCAGGAGGCTGGGCTGGCAACGGTCTGGTTCGGCGAGCAGTACCGTTTCCTCATGGCGGTGGGGTTCATGGAAGAGATGATGCGGCTGGAGAGTTCGAACATCCCGCCGGAGGAGAAGCTGAAGGCCCGACTGCTCATGAAAAAACTGATTCTCCCCGAGGGGGGGATGGGGGACACCTTCAGGGTGCTGGTC
Source organism: uncultured Geobacter sp. (assembly GCA_903902855.1). Lineage (GTDB taxonomy): Bacteria > Desulfobacterota > Desulfuromonadia > Geobacterales > CAIOGM01 > CAIOGM01. The sequence continues at coordinate 48,113 of CAIUWK010000095.1, forward strand.
CAGGCCAAGGGGATGGATAATCCCGGGCTTCGCTGCATGAACGACTGGACGAAAACCGGGGACCGGGGACCGGGGAGTGGGGACCGGTGATTCAGATTCGCGCCATCATCTTCGATCTGGACGGGACCCTCTACGTCAATCGGGAGCTTGGTCAAGAGGTCCATCTGTCGGCCTGCCGCACCATTGCCCGACATCATGGCATCAGTGACGAAGAGGCCGGGAAACTGCTCCGGCAGACCAAGGAGCATCTTTCAAGAGAGTCCGGCTTCCCGATATCTCTCACCCGCTCCTGCCAAGAGCTGGGAATCGACATTCGGGAACTGCACCGCCGGTTCTGCCAAGAGATCTCCCCCGAAAAATTCCTGACCCGGGACGAACGGGTGGTGGCGCTCCTGAAACGCCTGGGCTCAAAGCATGAGCTTTATCTCTACACGAACAACAATGGCTGTCTCACCTCCCGAATCATGGGGCTTTTGGGCATCGACGGGATGTTCCGACGAATCTTCTCCATCGAGGATTTCTGGCGTCCCAAGCCGGACCGGGAGATTCTGGAAAGCATTTTCACCGAAATCAGACGCCCCCCCCAGGAGTGCCTCTTCGTGGGGGACCGCTACCCCATAGACCTGATGCTGCCGGAACAGATGGGAGCCCGGGTCTTCCTCTCCACCTCAGGGGAAGAACTGCTGAGAGTTGAAACCGTGATCGGGAACGCCTCGTGAGCGAACAGACCAGGGAGAGACCGTCATGGCGGTAAGAATTGAAAGCGATACCCTGGGGACGATGCAGGTCCCGACGGACGCCCTCTACGGAGCCCAGACCGCCCGGGCCGTGGCCAACTTTCCCATCTCGGGTCTAACGCCGTTCCCGGTCTTTGTCCGGGCCACGCTTCGCATCAAGAAGTGCGCGGCTCTGGCCAACATGGCCACGGGGAGGCTTGAATCAAGAATCGGCAACGCCATCGTGGCCGCGGCTGAAGAGGGGCTGTCAGGAAAACACGATAGACAGTTCGTGGTGGACCCGTTCCAGGCAGGTGCCGGCACCTCTCACAACATGAACGTCAACGAGGTTCTGGCCAACCGGGCCGACGAGCTCCTGGGAGGGGTGCGGGGAAGCGGCCTGATCAACGCCAACGACCAGGTCAACATGGCCCAGTCCACCAACGACGTGATCCCCACCGCCATCCGTCTCGCCTCCCTGGAACTGCTGGACCGGCTCACGCCGGAACTGGAAAAACTCCGGGACGCCCTGGCCCGCAAGGGTGAGGAGTTCGACGGCATTCTCAAGTCGGGACGAACCCACCTCCAGGACGCGGTCCCCATCCGCCTGGGACAGGAGTTTGCGGCCCATGCCGCAACCGTTGACCGGGCCATCCGGGGGTTGGACGCCTGCCGCCCTGATCTCTGTGAGCTGGGGCTGGGTGGGACCGCCGTGGGGACCGGCCTCAACGCCGAAGAAGAGTACATCGACCTGGTGGTGGCGGAACTGGCCCGGGAAACCGGCCTACCGCTGTTTCGGACAACGAACCTGGTGGAGACCACCTTCAACATGGACCCCTTCGTGGCCCTCTCCGGGGCGCTCCGGAGGGTGGCGGTGGTTCTCGTCAAACTCTCCGGCGATCTCCGGCTCCTGGCCTCGGGACCACGCACCGGCTTGGACGAAATCACCCTGCCGGCGGTGCAACCGGGCTCCTCCATCATGCCGGGGAAGGTAAACCCGGTCATGGCGGAGATGATCAGCATGGTCGGCTTTCAGGTGATGGGGTGTGACACCACCGTGATGCTGGCGGCTCAGGCCGGACAACTGGAGTTGAACGTGATGATGCCGGTCATCGCCTTCAACCTCCTCTTCGCCCTGGAGATCCTGGCCAACGGGGTAGAGCGTTTCACCACCCTCTCCATCCAGGGGATCACCGCCAATGAGGCGCGCTGCCGGCGCTATCTTGACGAATCCCTTGGGATGGTGACTATTTTCGCCCCGTACATCGGCTACGCCGCAGCGGCCCTGGTGGCCAAGGAGTCGGCCGACTCCGGTCGAAGCATCCGGGAAATTATCCTGGAACAGGGGCACCTGTCGGAGGAAGAGGTTACCGCAATCCTCACGCCGTATCCGCTCACATCCCCCGGCATACCGGGAAGAACAGGGTAGGGGCAGGGCGCGCCGTGCCCCTACGAAACCGGGTGAGGCACCGCCTCGCCCCACACACGCAGGACAATAAAAGGAGAGAGTCCATGATCGAAGAAGTACAGAAAGCCCTTGAATTTATCCGTCCGGCCCTCCAGGCGGACGGCGGTGACGTCCAACTGATTGATGTCAGCGAAGATGGTATTGTCCAGGTCAAACTGACCGGGGCCTGCGGCCACTGCCCCATGTCCACCATGACCCTGAAGATGGGAATCGAGCGGACTCTCAAGGAGAAGGTGCCGGGAGTCAAGGAAGTCGTGCAAGTCAAATAAAAACAGGTTCAAGGTTCAAGGTTCAAGGTTTTAACCCTGAACCCTGAACCTTGAACCTCAGCTTTCAGGGGGAATTTTTATTCAACAACTTTACGGCAATCTGACCGGACTCAAGAAGAGCCAGATCAACGGGCTGGAGCGACTCTACCGCCGCCGTGTCCCGGTGGAGGAGGTCGTCAGCGACGAACTGGCATGGCGGATGGCCGAGCTCTCCCAGGAAACCGGACGCCAGGTGGGGGCACTCATCGGTCGCTCCGGCGCCGTGGAGTACGTCATCGTGGGGGACGAGCGGAGCATTCTCATCCCGGAACTCTCCGATTTCCCCCTAGGGCGCAAGCTGCTCCGGGGGTTGCGCTTCGTTCATACCCACCTCCGGGGGGAGGAGCTCACCAGCGACGACCTCACCGACCTGTCGCTCCTTCGGCTGGACCTCATGGCCGCTCTCCTCCCCTCCCTGCACGGCCAGCGGCTGGAGATCCAGATCGCTCATATCGTGCCCCCCTCTACCCGGATCACCCACCCGTATACCGTGGAAAGGCCCCAATCCCTCAGCGCCTTTACCCTGGATTTCACGGCATTCATCAGCACCCTTGAAGGATCGCTGAAGGAGTCACGCCAGGAATCACGGGAGGTCTCCGACGCGGTGGAACGGGGGATACTCATCTCAGTGACCACCCAAACCCTGCTGGAGGCCGAGGATTCCCTGGACGAGCTGCAGGAATTGGCCCGCACCGCCGGGGTGTCGGTCCTGGACCGGGTCATCCAGCGGCAGAAGGCGATCAATCCCCGCTATCTCATGGGGGAGGGAAAGATCCGGGAAGTGGTAATCCGGGCACTCCAGCTGGGTGCGACCCTCCTCGTCTTCGACCAGGAACTCTCGCCGACCCAGGTCCGTTCCATCTCCCAGATAACGGAGCTGAAGGTCATTGACCGAAGCCAGCTCATCCTGGACATCTTCGCCCGCCGGGCCAAAAGCCTGGACGGCAAGGTTCAGGTGGAGCTGGCCCAGCTCAAGTACCTCCTCCCCCGGCTCTCGGGACGGGGGGTGCAGATGTCACGGCTCATGGGAGGGATCGGGGGGCGCGGCCCCGGCGAGACCAAGCTGGAGATCGACCGGCGACGGATTCGCGACCGGATCGCCCGGCTGGAACGGGAACTGGAAGAGCTCTCCAAGGGGCGGCGGGAACGGCGACGCAAACGGGTCAAGGCCGGTGTCCCCATCGTCTCCATCGTCGGCTACACCAATGCGGGGAAGTCCACCCTCCTCAACTCCCTGACCAAAAGCGAAGTTTTCACCGAGAACCTCCTCTTCGCCACCCTGGACACCGCCACCCGACGTCTCCGCTTCCCCCGTGAACGGGAGGTGATCATCACCGACACCGTCGGCTTCATCCGCTCCCTCCCCAAATCGCTCATGGGTGCCTTCAAGGCAACCCTGGAGGAGCTCCAGGACTCGGACCTCCTCATCCATGTGGTGGATGCCGCCAACCCCCGCTTTGAAGAGCAGATCAGCCAGGTGGACACCATCTTGGAAGAGCTGGGGTTGGGGGAGAAACCGCGCCTCCTGGTCTACAACAAGAGCGATCTGGTTACCGCACTCCGGAAAAAAGACCCGGTCTCTTTCATCCGGGTCCGCCAGTCCGGGCGCCGCTACCGGGCCATCTCCGTCTCCGCCCTGGAGCGGACGACTCTCGAGCCGCTCCTGGTGGAACTGGAAAAGCTCTTCTGGGCCGGGGAGCAGGACCCTTGGCTGATCACCCAGGAAGAGTTCCCCGACGAAGAACAAGTAAACTATTCTGATTTTCACCACAGAGTGCACTGAGAAAACATAAACGCATATGTCAACCAAAACCTTCCACCCGAAAGTGCTTTGTTTTTTCTTGATAGTTCGTGGTTTCTCTGTGACCTCTGTGACTCTGTGGTGAGCGGTTTTTTCAAGAATTCGACAAGGAGAATCTCTCATGTCCTTCCGTACCATCCAGTGGCGCGACGACAAGGTCGTCATGATCGATCAGACCCGGCTCCCGGCCGAGGAAATCTATAATGAGTACTCCGACTACCAAGGAGTAGCCCAGGCGATTCGGGGGATGATCATTCGCGGTGCCCCGGCCATCGGCGTGGCCGCCGCCATGGGGGTGGCCCTGGGGGCGCGGGATATCCAGGCGTCCGACCACGAGAGTTTCTTCCGGGAATTCGAGACAATCTGCGACGTCATCGCCGGGACCCGCCCCACGGCGGTGAACCTCTTCTGGGCCATCCAGCGGATGAAGCGGATGGCCGAAGCCCACCGGACTCTTCCCCTCCCCACAATTTGTAAGATCCTCATTGCCGAGGCGATCCGGGTGGAGGAAGAGGATCTGGCCATCTGCAAGGCCATCGGCGCCAACGGAGCCAAGCTGATTCCCCAGGGGGCAACGATCCTGACCCACTGCAACGCCGGAGGGCTCGCCACTGCCGGCTACGGCACGGCCCTGGGGGTCATCCGTGCAGCCCACGAGGCGGGAAAGGGGATCAAGGTCTTTGCCGACGAGACCCGCCCCTGGCTTCAGGGAGCGCGTCTCACCGCCTGGGAGTTGATGAAGGACAACATCCCGGTGACCCTCATCTCCGACAACATGGCCGGTTACTTCATGAAAAAAGGGGAGATCACCTGCTGTGTGGTGGGGGCCGACCGGATCGCCGCCAACGGCGATACCGCCAACAAGATCGGCACCTACTCCGTGGCGGTCCTGGCCAAAGAGAACGGCATCCCCTTCTACGTGGCGGCCCCGGTCTCAACCCTGGATCTCACCCTTTCCCACGGCGACCAGATCCCCATCGAGGAGCGAACCACTCTGGAGGTGACCCACATCAAGGGAATCGCCATCGCCCCGGAAGGGGTTGCGGTGAAAAACCCGGCCTTCGACGTCACTCCGGCCCGCTACATCACCGGCATCATCACCCAGCATGGGGTGGCAACCGGTGACTACCTGAAGGAGCTGAAGGCGCTGGCGGAGAAGGGGTGATCGCCGGTTGCTATCCGTCGTTCCCGAATGTTTAATCGGGAAGGTGCGACAAGCAAAAACCTAACCGGACAACGCTGACTCAGGATGAAGTATGACGAAAAAAGCCGACCACGAAAGTCATAAAGAGCTTTCTCCTCCGAAAGAGGATAAAGGGCTTGCGCCACTGGTTACCGAGCTTCGCGGACTCATCCACGCCGTTGCCACCAAGGTCAACATCCTGCAAGTGCGGACTAACTTCGAGATCGGGCGGCGGATTGTGGAGCAAGAGCAGAAGGGGGCGGAGCGGGCCGAATATGGGAAAGAGCTGCTGAAGGATCTTTCGGTGAAGCTGTCCGCAGAGTTCGGGAACGGTTTTTCTCCAACCAATTTACGTCTGATTCGACAATTCTTTCTTGATTACCGGGACCGAATTGGTCAGACACCGACTGACCTTTTCCCCATCACGCCAATTTGTCAGACAGTGTCTGATAAATTCGAGAAAATTGTGCAGGCACCGTATGGGAATTCCGGCAAGCCACCTATTACGCTCAGTTGGTCCCATTATCTGCCGTCCAAGGAGTTGTTGCAACAGAAGCTGGTTGAATGGGTGAGGGAAGAGGAGGTGGCTTATGGAGCCGAGAGAACATCATGAACCGTAACGACTTTTATGCCGAATTCCCCACAGCTTTTGCTCCCGCTCCCGTGGCAGGGGACCGGAACCTCATCGCCTTTCTGCAGCGAATGGGGTACGTTTTCCCCTCCCGCTCCGCCACCAACCTCCGACTTCTGGCCGAAAGCCTCCCCGGCGAGAACCTGGCAGGAATGGCCTATGCGGCGCTCTTCACCCCTTTGCCGGATATGGCGCTGAACGGTCTGGAGCGGATCAGCGCGGTGGTCTCCCAAGAGGAACTGCACGCCGTCTGCGCAAGCAGGCAGCGCTTCGTCCAGCTGCTGACCCTCTGCGGTTCGTCGCCATTTCTCACCAACATCATCTGCCGCGCCCCTGAGTACTTCCGGGCGCTCTTCACCAACAGGCAGATCGATACCCGTCGCACCGAGGCCGAGAGTCTGGCAGCCCTGCGGGAATTCATCGGCGACGAGACCGGTTATCAGGAGATCCTCCCGCTCCTGCGGCGGTTCAAGTGCCACGAAATCCTCCGCATCGCCACCCGTGACCTGAATAATCTCGCCCCGCTGGAGGAGGTGACCGCCGAACTGACCTCTCTGGCCGCCTCCTGTCTCCAGGTGGCCTACGAGGCGGCCCGACGCAAGCTGGTAAAAGAGCATGGCTCTCCCATGACCATTACCCCCCACGGGGAGCGGGAGGCGGACCTCACCATTCTCGGCATGGGGAAGTTCGGAGGAAGGGAGCTGAACTTTTCTTCGGACATCGACCTGATCTACTTCTATACCTCCGACGAAGGGGAGACCGCCGGAGTTCCCGGCAGTCATGGCGCTCTTCAGGGGAAGGTCTCGCTGCACGCCTTTTTCGTCAAGCTGGGGGAGTTGATCTCCCGGGCCATCTCCCAAGTGACTGCCGACGGCTATGTCTTTCGGGTGGATATGGGGCTTAGGCCCGAGGGGAAGAGCGGCGACATGGCAATCTCCCAGCGCTCAGCCGAGGTTTACTATGAATCGTGGGGCCAGTCGTGGGAGCGGACCGCCATGCTGAAGGCTCGACCGGTGGCGGGAGATCTCCCCCTGGGTGAATCGATCCTCAAGTTTCTGGAGCCCTTCATCTATCGCAAATACCACGACTTCAACATGATCGAAGATATGAAGGTAATGAAGCAGAAGATCAACGCTTCCCTGGCCCGGGAACGGGAGGGGGAGCTGAATATCAAGCTGGGGCACGGCGGCATCCGGGAAATCGAGTTTTTCATCCAGTCGCTGCAGTTGGTCTATGCGGGTAAGAATCCCGCCCTGCGGGAACGGACCACCATGAAGGCGCTGGAAAAGCTCCGGGATACCCGACTCATCACCGGGGAGGAGTGTGACACGCTCCGGAATGCCTATCGGTTTCTCCGCACCGTGGAGCACCGGATACAGGTGGTTCAAGAACGCCAGACCCACAACCTCCCCACCAGGGAGGAAGAGTTCAAAGCCCTGGCCCGCCGCTGCGGCTTTCTCCGGGAAAACGGGGTGCAGCGGTTTAAGCAAACTCTTTCCGGCCACCGGGCGCGGGTCTCCGGGATGTACGGCAAGCTCTTTCACACTGGGGAGCAGACGGCAGCGGATGAGGTGAGCCCGGTGATCAAGCGGTTCCTGGACCACCGGGCCGATCCCGACCTGATCAAGGATCTCCTGGCCGAGCAGCGGTTCACCCATCTGGACCGGGCCTATGAGAGTCTCGTGGTGCTCCGGGACGGCCCCCCCCGGGCCCGCCTCACCGAGCGGGCGCGACGAACCCTGGAAAAGATCGCACCCTTCTTTCTCCAGTATCTGCTGGAGTCGCCGGACCAGGATATGGCGCTGGCCAACCTGGAACGGTTCCTGGTGGCGGTGGGGTCACGCTCCACCCTCTACGCCCTCCTTGCGGAAAACCGGGAAACGCTCAAACTGCTGGTCTCCCTCTTCGGCATGTCCGAGTTTCTCTCCAAAATCCTCATCAATAACCCGGCACTCCTGGACAGCATGGTCACCCGCTCCACCTCCGACTTCAACAAGAGCCGCCAGGAGATGGCAACGGAACTCTCCCTCCTCCTGGACCAGGCCGATGACTTTGAGGAGCGGCTGGATACGCTCCGGCGCTACCGACACGAAGAGTTTCTCCGAATCGGTCTCAATGACATCCACGGCAAGCTGGGGCAGTCGGAGATCACCCACCAGCTCACCACCCTGGCCGATGTCCTCCTCTTTGCGGCCTACATCATGGCGAAGAAAGAGCTTACCCGCCATGGGAAGCCGACCTGCTCTGATAACGGCCCTCTCCGCGAGGCCGGTCTCGCCGTCATCGCCCTGGGAAAGATGGGTGGCTACGAGCTCAACTACCATTCCGATCTGGACATCATCTACATCTATGACCATCAGGGAATGACCGACGGCCCGAAACCGATCAGTAACCACGAATACTTCGCCAAACTCGGCCAGAAGATCATCTCCATCCTCTCCACCCAGACCCGGGAAGGGTACGTCTATAAAATCGACACCCGGCTGCGCCCCTCGGGCAACGCCGGACCGCTGGTGACCTCCCTGGGATCATTCCGGAGCTACCATGCCCATGAGGCCCAGACCTGGGAACGGCAGGCGCTTACCAAGGCCCGCATCGTCATCGGTCGTCCGGAGCTGCGGGAAGAGCTTGAGCAGATCATCAGTGCCACCGTCTACGGCGCCACCGCCGGTGATGAGGAGCGGCATGAGATTCGCCGGCTCCGGATGCGGATGGAGAATGAGCTGGCCAAGGAGAAGAAGGGGAGCTACAACATCAAGACCGGCCGGGGGGGGATCGTGGATGTGGAGTTCATCGTCCAGTACCTCCAGCTGAAATTCGGCTGCGACCACCGGACTCTCCGCTCCCCTTCCACCGTGACGGCGCTGAAGGCGATGCGACATGAACAGCTCATGGCCGACCAGGACGCGGAAACACTCCTCACCGGGTACAAATTCCTGAGGCGCCTGGAGAACCGGCTCCGGATTATCCACGACTACTCCATGAATGATCTGGGGGGGTCCAGCGACTATCTGGACAAACTGGCCCGACGGCTTGGTTACGATACGAAACTACGTCATCCCGGAGAACTCTTCATGGCGGACTACGAAAAGACCACCTCAGCCATCCGCGACTGCTTCCACCGGGTCTTCGGAGAAGGGTAACAGGAAGACAGGCAATGAGGCTCCCCCTGAAGAAGAGTACGTTCGGCCAAAAACTGATCGGCGGATTTCTGGTCGTGGCGTTCTTCGCCGCCCTTGTGGGTGGGGTGGGGATCATCAATATCAGAACCATTGCCAAGGCCGATACCAGGCTTTATGAAAAATACACGGTTCCCATCGGCCAACTGCAGGAGATGATTTCGTCACACTTTCTTATCCGCCTCACCCTGCAAGAGTTGCAGTATGAATCAGATCCCTCGAAAAAACAGGAGCATCTCAACAAAGTTCGGGAATTGCTCAACAGTGTCGACCAGAACGCCGGCGCGTTTGAAACGACCATCCTCACCCGGGAAGGGAGAGAGCACTTCAAAGAGTTTACCGACGTCTGGAAATTGTACAAAAGCGACCTGGTTAAGGCGATTAGCCTGAGTGAGCAAGGGAACCGGAAGGAGCTGTCACGACTGCTGACAGGAGCGATGGTCCAAAACGGCGCCAGAGCCTTCGAGGTGCTCGTGGAGCAGGTGAACTCCAAGATCAGGCAGGCCAAGCGGAGTTCCAACGAAAACAATGTGTTGTCTCAAAAAGCTACCCTGCTCATGTCTCTGTTCACCCTGGCGGCGATTATCCTGGGGCTGAGTCTCGGTTTGGTCATCACCCGGGGGATCAAGCGGCAACTGGGGGGAGAGCCGGCCGATGTGGCCGAACTGGCCGGCAAAGTGGCTCGCGGGGACCTCTCTTCCTGCATCGACACGGCAGGGAAGGCCCCCGGGAGCATCATCGTGGCCATGCAACAGATGTCCGAGGCCATCAGGGCGCTGCTGACCGACGCTGGGACTCTGACCCAGGCGGCAATGGCGGGGAACCTGGCCACTCGGGCCGATGCCGCCAGGCATCAGGGGGAGTTCCGTGACCTGATGGTGGGGTTCAACGATACACTGGACGCAGTCATCGGGCCTCTAAACGTCTCCGCCGAGTATCTGGACCGTCTCTCCAAAGGGGATATCCCCCCCAAGATCACCACTATCTACTACGGCGACTTCAATGAAACCAAGGTTAATCTGAACAATTGCGTCGATATCATGACTAACCTCCTGGGCGAAACCGGGAGAGTCCTCGCGGCTGCGGCCGACGGCAAGCTGGATGAACGGGCCAATGCCGACCTCTTCGTCGGTGACTGGAAACAACTGGTCCTGGGAATCAACAATATCGTAACGAATATCGTCAAACCGTTGAGGCTTACCACAGAGCTTCTGAACCATGAAGTTGCTCAACGGCGTAACGATCAGGAACTACTGCAGAAGCATCAGCTTCAGCTGGAGTTGCTGAACACGCAGCTGGAAAAGCGGGTGGCCGATGAAGTGATCAAAAACAGGGAGATGGATCGGGCATTGATGCAGAGTGAAAAGATGGCTTCCATCGGTCAGCTGGCGGCGGGAGTAGCCCATGAGATCAATAATCCCATGGGTTTTATTTCCAGCAACCTGAGAACTCTGGCCGACTATTTTGCCGTACTTGTCCGATACGATGGAACCCGGCAGGAGTATGAAGAGAGGGATCTGGCGCCGCAGAGCCGAACGGCTCTCACCGTCCACCGAAATTCATTGGATGTCGATTACATTCTGAAAGACGGAACCGATTTGATTAATGAATCTCTGGGAGGGGCGCAGCGGGTCACAAAAATAGTCCTGGACCTGAAGAACTTTTCCCGGGTGGATGCTCTTGAGTTTGAAGAAGTAACGATGGAGAGCTGTCTGGAAAGCGCCTTGACCATCTGTTACAACGAGTTGAAATATGTCGCCACCATTCAAAAGGTATATGAACCGTCCCCCCGGATACTCTGCCACCCCGGCCAACTGAATCAGGTCTTTCTGAATCTGCTGATCAATGCCGGACAAGCCATTGTTACGGTGCCGGGTGAGATTGTCCTGAGGTGCTGGTCCGACGACGACAACGTCTACGCCTCGGTGAGCGACACCGGGCAAGGGATACCCGACGAGATTCTGTCCCGCATTTTCAACCCGTTCTTCACGACCAAAGAGGTGGGAGAAGGGACCGGACTGGGGCTCAGCATCTCCTATGAAATCATCAAGAAACAGCATGGTGAGATTCTGGTGATGAGTACTCCGGGCAAAGGGACGACCTTTACCGTCAGGCTCCCCCGCACTACCGAAATCTGAGACAGCGCTGCCAAGGTCCGAAGAGCTTCCGACCTTGGCAGCGTTTTTCTGCGTGAAACGGTGCACGAACATCAGAAGCTGTAGGTCACCTTTGTGGCGAATATGTACGACTCTTTTTTCGCATTGCCTATGTTTTCGATGACTTCATAGTTGCCGTTGATGTAGTGCCCTTCCACCTTCAGCACCACGTTGGGGATCGGGTCGAAGCGGAGCGTCAACGCGGTATCCTTCCACCACATGTTGTAGGGATAATACAGAGCAAAGTCTGCGTAGGTTGAACCGTCCCGGTGATGCCGATCGGCGTACACTTCATGGTAAAAACTCCCCATTTCGAACCAGTCATTGAAACGGTACGTGGCCATGACGCACCAGGAGTCGGTGGCCTGTTTTGAATTGAACTCCTTCGTTACTCCGTTGGAATAGGTGGACATGAGCGTGTAGTCGTCCAGCTCGTATTCGCCGGAGAGGACCAGATCGTTCAGCGTGTACTCCAGTGAGAAGATATAGCGATGGAGAGAATCATACTTCCAGGTGGCGGTTCCGCCAAGTCCGTCCGCGTTTAGATTCGGATCCACCGTTGCTGTCCCGCTGAGTGTCGTATGGAGGCCGGTGGCCAGGGCGCGCAGACCGGAAACCGGTGTCCGCCATTCCAGGCTGTGGGCGATGGAGGTGGTGGAACTGATATCGGTCATGTTGAGATCGCCGATCATGCCGCCGATTTCCTTGGCAAAACCGCCATCCGAGACTGCGGGGACGACGCCGATCTCCGCCTGATAGTTCAGGGTCCCGGCATTCCCCATGGGGATAGAGCCGTAGATCCCTCCCCCCATGATCGCCACCAGGGAATCCCGTTCATAATCGAAATACGCCTGCTGGGGAAGGAAGATGAAGGTGCGCAGGGCGTCATTGTCCCGTGCTTCGTTGTAGAGGCCCAGGGGAATCTTCACCTTTCCCGCCCGGAAACCGAGCCAGTCCTTGAAACGGTAATCGCCGTACCCCCAGTCGATGGTGACCTTGTCCCGGCCGTAGTTGCCCCGGTTAAAGGCGGACAATTGCAGTCCCACATGCAGGTCCGGGGTAATCTCCTTGGTAAAATTTATCCCGAAATCGTTGAAATCAAACGACCCCCTGCCGCTGTTGCTCACGGGGAAATTGTTCTGGGAGCTGCTCTTGATATACCCCTGGGAGAGGAATCCATGAATATCAACCCCCCAGATTTCAATGGCAGAAGCGGTGGTGGAGAAGGCGGCAACTCCGACGGCGCAGATAACTGCCGCTAGCAATAATTTTTTCATCTGAAATCCTCCTACTTGATGGAAATGGTTTTGACCGAACCGACGGCCTGTCCGGCAGCCACGTAGCCCACCGAGCCCGATTGGCTTGCCACGAAATCAACCAGCTTCCCCGCCTCGTCAAAGGCCTTGGGGGCCGCGGCCTTGCCGGTAAAAATCAGTTTCTTCCAGTAGCTGTCGAATTGAGATGGAGTCTTCCCCACAACACTCTGCAGAAAGGCCTTGTGGGCCGCTCCTTCATCCAGGATGACGATCTTGATCGGTTTACCGTCGTCCCATCTTGTTTTTTCTCCCAGAAAAATTGCCTGGAGATCGGCCTTGCTCAGTGAGCTCGCCGAGACATTCTTGTTGGCGACAATTACAAAGTCGGCCGCCGCCGCCGGAGCGGGAACCCCCATCATGAGTGCGCCTGCCATAAGGGTTGCGGTAAAGCAGTTGAGCAGTACCCGGTTAATCATCATTTGATTCCCCTTTCTTGTAATGAAGTTACGCGAAGCAGGCGATTATGTCAGCACAGGGACATGGCGGGCCTCCTCTTCTCGGAACGTCTCGATCCTGAGTCGTCGGTTTTAAAGAAGGTCACGGCAGCCTGGAGCTGCTCCGCCTGGGAAGAGAGCTCCTGGGCGGTGGATGCCATCTCTTCTGCCGCCGAGGCGTTCTGCTGAATGACCTGATCCAGCTGCCGGATCGCTTTGTTGATCTGGCCGGCGCCGCTATCCTGTTCCCGACAGGCGGCATTGATCTCCTGTACCAGCTCCGCGGTCTTCCGGATTTCCGGGACGATCCTGGCCAGCATGACTTCCGCCCGTTCCGCCACCTCCATGCTGGAAAAGGAAAGTTTGGAGATCTCCTGGGCCGCCTGCTGACTCCGTTCCGCCAGCTTCCGCACCTCGGAGGCCACCACGGCAAACCCTTTGCCGTGCTCTCCAGCCCGGGCCGCTTCGATGGCCGCGTTCAGAGCCAGCATGTTGGTCTGCCGGGCGATCTCCTCAATAATGGTGATCTTCCCGGCAATTTCCCGCATGGCCGTCACAGTCTCGGCCACCGCCCTCCCCCCGGCCGTGGCGTCCCCTGCTACCATGGTGGCGATCTTGTCGGTCTCCCGGGCGTTGACGGCGTTCTGCCGGATATTGGCGGTCATCTGCTCTATGCTGGAGGAGGCCTGCTGGGCGGCATCAGCCTGTGCCGAGGCGCCATGGGAGAGCTGCTCCGCGCCGGAGCTCATTTCCAGAGAGCCGGAGGCCACGTTGTCGGCGGCGCTCTTCACCTCGCTTACCACGGAGGTGAGCTGGCGGACCATGGTGATAAGGGCCTGCATCAGCTCGTCGTCGGCTGAACGCTTCCCCAGCGCCACCATGAGATTGCCGGAGGCCACCTCATGGGCGCTCTCGGTAATCCGGAGTTGCGCCTGGATGAGATCATTGAGATTTTGGATGATGACACGATACTCCCCCTGATAGTGGTCGGTGATAAGGGGAGGGAGTTCCCCCCGGGAAATCCGCTCCACGCAGTCGGCGGTGAGCATGAGGGGGGTGACGATATTCGTCATGGTATCGTTGATTCCGGTCACCAGCCGACGCCATCCACCTACGAACTGCCCGGCGTCGGCGCGACGCTTCAGTTCGCCGGTGGCGGCCGCCTTGATGATCATATCACTCTCGGCCAGGAGATTGTGCATGGTTCCTGCCAGGGTATTCAGATTGTTTTTGGTAATATTGTATTCGCCTCTGTACTCGGAAGTGATCAGGTGGGGGGTGATCCCCTTGGCCACCTGATCCACGTAGTCGGCGGTGAGCCGGAGCGGGGTGGCGATGTTGGTGACGGTATCGTTGATTCCGGCAATCAGGGTCCGCCACTCACCGACGAACCGGTCGGCGTCGGCCCGCAGGTTCAGGTCGCCGGCAGCGGCGGCGGTGATGATGGCGTCGATCTCCCCGTGGAGGAGGTGCATCGTCCCCAGCAGAGCGTTGATATTATTCTTGGTGCTCTCGTACTCCCCATGGTACTCCGCGGCGATGAGCGGGGGGATCTCCCCTCTGGTGACCTGATCCAGATAGGAGGCGGTGAGTCTGAGCGGAGTGACAATGTTGGTGAAAATGTCATTGATCCCCTCCACCAATACCCCCCAGCTTCCCACAAAAAGTCTTCTGTCGGCCCGTTCATCCAGGTTCCCCTCTGCTGCGGCCAGGACGACTCGACCGGCTTCATCCAGAAGGTTGTTCATGATATCGATACAGCCGTTGAGATTGCTCTTGATCTCGTTGAAGTCACCACGATACACGGCGGTGATCCGGGGGGGGATGTCCCCCTTGGAGATCCGGTCAACGTACTCGGCCGCCATGTTCAGCGGACCGATCACGGTCTCCAGGGTCATGTTGAACCCGGCAATGATCTTGCGGAAATCTCCCTGATGCCGGGTAATGTCCGCCCTGCCGGCCAGATTCCCTGCCACGGCGCTCCTGACCAGCAGGTTGGTATCGTCAACCAGCGCGGTCACGTTGTCAATACAGTTATTGAGATTGAGTTTGATCTCGTTGAAATCACCGTAATAGCTGTCGATGATCTTCTCCGGAATATCCCCCTTGGAGATTCGGTCCACGTACTTTGCCGCCATGTTCAGAGGACCGATGACCGCGTCAAGGGTCTCGTTGAACCCGATTATGATCTTCTTGAAGTCCCCCTGATGCCGACCGGCATCGGCCCGGGACGCCAGCTTCCCCTGGATGGCATTCAGAGCCATGAGGTTGGCATCGGTCACCAGGGCGGTGACGTTGTCGATGCAGTTGTTCAGATTAAGTTTGATCTCGTTGAAGTCACCGTAGTAGCTGTCGATGATCTTCTCCGGGATATCTCCTCTGGAAATCCGGTCCACGTACGTTGCCGCCATATTCAGGGGTCCGATGACTGCGTCAAGGGTCTCGTTGAAACCGTTCACAATCTTCCGGAAATCCCCCTGATGCCGGTTCGCGTCGGCCCGGGCGGCCAGCTTCCCTTCCACGGCGCTCACGGTCAACCCGTGGGTGTCGTCGATGAGGAGGGTGAAGTTGTCGATGCAGTTGTTAAGATTGAGCTTGATCTCGTTGAAGTCGCCGTAGTAGCTGTCGATAATCTTCTCCGGTATATCTCCCTTGGAGATCCGGTCCACATACTCCGCCGCCATGTTCAGGGGGCCGATGACCGCGTCAAGGGTCTCGTTGAAGCCGATCATGATCTTCCGAAAATCCCCCTGATGCCGGTTCGCGTTGGCCCGGGTGGCCAACTTCCCTTCCACGGCGCTCACGGTCAACCCGTGGGTGTCGTCGATGAGGAGGGTGATGTTGTCGATGCAGTTGTTCAGATTAAGCTTGATCTCGTTGAAGTCGCCGTAGTAGCTGTCGCTTATCTTCTCCGGCATCTCTCCCTTGGCGATCCGGTCCACATACTTAGCCGCCATGTTCAGGGGGCCGATGACCGCGTCCAGAGTCTCGTTGAATCCCGTCATCAGGTCACGGAAGTCCCCTTGGTGCTTGGCAGGATCGGCCCGGACGACCAGCTTCCCCGCCATCGCCGCCTGGGTCAGAGTCCCGGCATCGGCTATCAGGGAACTGATGGCGTCGGACATCTCTTTCATGGCCACGATGATACTCCCGGGGTCCTTCCCTGCCGTGTCGATGATGGTGGAAAGATCCCCCCGGGCCACTTTGCCGGCCAGTTCAGCCACGAAGGCAGGCTCTCCCCCCAGTTGCCGCCTGATCCCCCGGGTGATGATCCAACCGAGACCAAGCCCCAGGAAAATGGCCACCAGGGTGAACAGAGACATGAGCAGGGTAGCTTTTTGGGACAACACATTGTTTTCGTTGGAACTCCGCTTGGCCTGCTTGATCTTGGAGTTCACCTGCTCCACCAGCGCATCCAGAGCGATGCTGCCGTTTTGAGCGATCTCCCCTTTCAGCAAGAGTGACAACTCCCGGCTCTTTCCCTCCTCTCCCAACCGGAGCGCCGTCTCCAGAACTCCCTTGTTCAATTTCCAGGAATCGGTAAACTCCCTGAAATGTTCGCGCCCCTCCTTGGTGAGGATGCTCTTGGCGAACTCCGCAGCATCCTGATCTATGGTATCCAGGAGTTCCCGGGTTTTATCGACCTTTTCCTTTTTTTTCGCGGGGTCCGATTCATCCTGCAACTCTTGCAAGGTGAGACGGATGAGGAGGTAGGATGAGATCATCTCCTGAAGTACGCCGATGGGAACCGTGTATTTTTCGTAGAGTCTCGTATCGGCCTTGTCAATAATTCTGATATTGAAGATTCCCACCCCCCCCACAAGGGCGGCGAAGAATGCCACGATCAAAAATCCGCCTGTCAGTTTCCGGCCGAACGTGAGGTTTTTCATGACAAAACTCCCCTAATTCAATGCGACTGGTGTTGAGTGAGGCACTTTTCCGTCTGCTCAAAAGGTCGGTTTCCGGCAGAAGAGACGCAGCTTGAGTCGTTCATGAGACTAGCACCTGCGTTGCCCCGTTAAAATCTAAATCGTACTCGGCAGGCTCGTTATGACGTATACTTTTCCAGGGGAGCGGCATCCCAAACGACTTCGCCCGAAAGTTTCCCTTCCCGCGTAATTCATCAAACAGTTTCATCGTTTCGATTGCGTTTGCATTCCTTGCTGCGTTTTTATAGAGTAGCTCTGCAACCGGACTCGCCGGACATCCTTACTCTAACCAGGAAACGGAATCTGAAGATGACCAGATTTAAGGCAGCTTTTCCCGGCAAGAGAAACGCTAAAAACCTATCAGGGGAAGACAATGCACCCTTTGACAGAGGATTAGCGTTGCTGCAAAAAGGAGAGCTGGCCCAAACTGAAGCAGTTTTTGTAGAGATGCTTCAGACCCAGCCCAATCATGCCGACGCGCTGCACTTACTCGGTATCATTGCCCATCGTGCAGCTCATCACCAGCACGCCCTTGCCCTGATAGGCAGGGCAATCCGGGTGAACCCCAACAACGCTGCCTATTATAATAACCACGGTATTGCACTGAAAGCGGCGATGCAACCGGACGCTGCCGTCGCCAGCTTTGACCGTGCCATTGCCCTCAGACCGGAGTACGCAGAGGCATACAACAACCGCGGCAATGCGCTTATGGAGATCAAGAAGCTGGACGCTGCTCTTGAGAGCTATCGCCGTGCCGTCACCATCAAGCCGGATGCTGAATTTCTCTTCGGTACGTATCTGAATGCAAAGATGCTCGTGTGCGATTGGGAATCCGCCGATGAATGCATCCATGAGCTCACGAGCCGGATTCAGCGACACGAGAAAGCATCATCACCCTTTCCGGTCCTGGCGTTCACCGATTCACCGGCACGGCAGAGAACGGCAGCTGCACTCTTCGTGCAGGCGAAGTACCCCTCGGGTACGGCATTGGGCCCCTTGAGAAAAAGAGTACCGGGGGAAAAGATCCGCATCGGCTACTATTCCTCCGACTTCCACAATCACGCCACTGCATACTTGACGGCTAAATTGTTCGAGTGTCACGACAAGAGCAGGTTTGAGTTGATCGCCTTTTCCTTCGACGCAGCTCAACAGGATGAAATGCGTCGGAGAATATCCGCGCATTCGACACGTTCCTTGATGTCAGGATGAAAAGCGATGAAGAGGTGGCGAGGCTTTCAAGAGAGCTGGGAATCGACATTGCCGTCGATCTGAAGGGTTTTACCGAGGGGAGCAGGACAGGTATCTTTGCCCAACGGTGTGCGCCTCTCCAGGTCAACTACCTGGGGTATCCGGGGAGCATGGGGGCCGAGTACATGGACTATCTCATCGCCGACAAGACGCTGATTCCCCAGGAGAGCCGACAGCACTACTCGGAAAAAATCGTCTACCTCCCTGACAGCTACCAGGTCAATGACGTCACGCGAAAAATTTCAGACAAGAACTTTACCCGAGCCGAACTGGGGCTTCCCCAGACCGGTTTCGTCTACTGTTGCTTCAATAACAATTTCAAAATAGTTCCGGCTACCTTCGATTGTTGGATGCATATTCTCCGTGAGGTTGAAGGGAGTCTGCTGTGGTTGCTGGAAGACAATCCGACTGCTGCCGGGAATTTGCGTAAAGAAGCCGAACTGAGAGGTGTCGACGCCGGTCGCCTGATTTTCGCCGGGCGGATGCCCTTGGCGGAGCACCTGGCGCGGCAGAGGGTCGCCGATCTATTCCTCGATACGTTTCCGTACAACGCCCACACCACTGCCAGTGACGCCCTCTGGGCAGGGTTGCCGCTGCTGACCTGTAGTGGCGAGTCATTCGCAAGCAGGGTGGCCGCCAGCCTGCTCCGTGCCGTAGGGCTGCCGGAGCTCATTACCCTCACGCAACAGGAGTACGAAGCAAGGGCCATAGAGCTGGCGAAACATCCCGACAAAATATCCGAAGTAAGGTTCAAACTCGAAAGAAATCGCCTCACGACCCCTTTGTTTGACACTCTCTTGTTCACCAGGCATATCGAAGCCGCTTACACGGCCATGTATGAACGATCATGCGCAGGAATACCGGTGACGCAGATCGAAATAGAGCGGTTTCTTCCATCCAGGTGAAGAGAAGGAGCATCCATGTCATTCAATCATTTCGACCACGAGGGGAGTGCCATCATGGTGGATATCAGCGCCAAACTCCCCACGCTCCGGACGGCGGTGGCCGAGGCCGTGGTTTCCCTGAAACCGGAAACGTTATCCGCCATCCTGGAGGGGCGAGTCACCAAGGGGGATGTGCTGGGGGTGGCGCGACTGGCGGGAATCGCGGCAGCCAAGAAGACCCCGGAGCTGATCCCCCTCTCCCACCCCCTGGCCATCCACCATGCGGCCATCGACTTCCGGAGCGATCCGGCCACCGGTATCATCCGGGTCAGGAGTACCGTCAGGGCACTGGAACGGACAGGGATGGAGATGGAGGCAATGGTCTCCGCCTCGGTGGCGGCGCTGACCATCTACGACATGTGCAAGGGAACCGAGAAAGGGATCACCATCGGACCGATCAGACTCCTCTTCAAGGAGGGGGGGAAGAGCGGAACGTATGAAGCCAAAACGAGTGGGGAGGGGACGTTATGAAGGCGGCAATTCTGACACTGAGCGACAAGGGAGCACGGGGTGAGCGGGTGGACCAAAGCGGTCCGGCCCTGGAGAAATGGCTGGGGGAGCGTGGGGTGACGGTGCTGCACACCGAAATCGTCCCCGATGAGCTTGACATCATCTATGTGAAGCTGGAGGGGTGGGCCGACAGCGGCGTCTTCGACCTGATCCTGACCACCGGCGGCACCGGGGTATCTCCCCGGGATGTGACGCCTGATGCCACCCGGAAGATCGTGGAACGGGAGATTCCGGGTTTCGGCGAGATGATGCGGCGAAGCAGCATGGAGAAGACCCCCCATGCCATGATCTCCCGGGCCATCGCCGGGATCAGGAATCGGACCCTCATCATCAATCTCCCCGGGAGTCCCGGCGGCGCGGTGGAGAATCTGGCGGCGGTTTGGCCGGCTGTTCCCCATGCCGTGGCGAAGATTCAGGGGGACAAGAGCGACTGCGTAGCTCCGGATTAAGCTGTTTCACCACGAAGGTTCCAGCCATCGTCCCGATACTTTACCCGAAGTTCCTCTGACTTCTCCTCTTCCTGCGTCGTGAGCCTCTCTTCCCGCAGAAGGACCCCCATCCCCTCCTGAAACGATTCTGCCAGGAGTGACTTCAGCGTAACCTCATCCTCCCTGATACCGGCCTGGCAAAGGGAAAAGGTCTCTGCTCCGATACCTTCAGGCGGTTCCCGCATGAAGGTTCCCCCCTCTTCGGCCCTGTTGAGCAGGGGGATGGAGCCGTGCTGGAAGATGACCTCTTTCAACCTCCGCTGAGCATTACCCCCGATTTTTTTCCCCTCCAGGAGAATATCGTAGCTCTCTTGCCCCGCGAAGCAGAAGGGGGTCCGCCGGCCGAGATGCTGCGCCTGGCTGATCTCCGCCGCATAGTGGGGAGCAAGGCCGAGTTTCCCATAAAAAAGGAGGAGAAACGCCGTGAGATACCGGAACGACTCCTTGATAGAGCTGTCAGGAGGAAGATGATGGGGAGCGCAGATGATGCTGTAGGTCAGCTCATCACCGTGGTAGATCACCCCGCCACCGGTGATCCGCCGGACAAGAGGGATACCGGCGCTGCGGCAGCGAGCAAGGTCAAGAACCGCTGCGGCATCCTGAAACCGTCCCAAGGAGAGAGCCGCCGGCTCCCAACCGTAGAGACGCAGAATCGGAAGGGAACGGTGAGGGTCAAAGGTGAGGAGCAGCGCCTCGTCCAGGGCCATGTTGGTCGCCCCATCCAACGGGCCGGTATCAATGAGACGCCAACTCTGTCCCCCCTCAGCAGCCGGCAAAACAGACGTTCTGGGACCGGGCGGCCCGGGTCTCGTCCAGCCGGGTCACCGGCATGGTGACTGGGAGCGCGGCAAAGGCTGACGGATCGCTCTCCGCCAGCTGCGCCGCCTCAATCATAACCTGGATGAAAGCGTCCAGGGTCTCCTTGCTCTCGGTCTCCGTGGGCTCGATCATGATGGCGTCCTTGACGATGAGCGGGAAATAAATCGTAGGGGGGTGGTATCCCTTATCAATGAGGAACTTGGCGATATCCAGGGCGTGAACCCCCTGCTTCACCTGACGACTGGCGGAGAAGACGCATTCGTGCATGCAGGTGAAGTCGTAGGGAAGGTCGTAATACTCCTTGAGCCGGGCCATGATGTAGTTGGCGTTGAGGACCGCCTGCTCGCTGACCCGAATGAGCCCCTCTCGCCCCAGCATAAGGATGTAGGCATAGGCCTTCACCATGACCCCGAAATTGCCGAAGAAATTGGCGGTCCGGCCGATGCTCCGGGGGTTCTCCGTCTCCAGGATGAAGCTGGCGCCGCGTTTAACGATCCGTGGGGTGGGGAGGAACGGAACCAGCGCCTCCCTGACCCCAACCGGTCCGGAGCCCGGTCCGCCGCCGCCGTGGGGGGTGCCGAAGGTCTTGTGGAGGTTGAGATGAATGACGTCGAAGCCCACATCGCCGGGTCTGACCTTCCCCATGATGGCGTTAAGATTGGCGCCGTCGTAGTAGCAGAGGGCACCGAAGGAGTGGGCTATGTCACAGATCTCCCTGATGTGCGGATTGAACAGCCCCAGGGTGTTTGGGCAGGTCATCATCACCGCCGCCACCTCATCGCTCATGGCGGCCCGGAAGAGCTCCAGATCCATGTCCCCGTAGGAGGCAGTGGGAACGGTGATGATCTCGTACCCTGCCATGGCGGCGGACGCCGGGTTGGTGCCGTGGGAGGAGTCGGGGACCACCACGTACCTCTTCTTGTTTCCCCTGGCCTTGTGGTAGGCGGAGATGAGCATGATCCCGGTCATCTCCCCATGGGCGCCGGCCAGAGGCTGGGTGGTCACCTCGGCCATCCCCGTGATCTCGGCCAGAGCCTCACCCAGGGCGTGGAGGAGCCCCAGGGAGCCCTGGGCATGTTCCAGCCCGCCAGGGAGGAGCGGCAGGAGTGGATGCTCTTCACTGAAGAGTCCGGCCCCGTTCTCCACCGCCTTCACGTTGTACTTCATGGTGCAGGAACCCAACGGATAAAAATGAGTGTCCACCGAGTAGTTGCGCCGGGAGAGGTTGGTGAAGTGGCGCACCGTATCCAGTTCACTCACCTCGGGGAGTCCGGCGAGTTCGGTCCGGAGGAGTTCCGCCGGAAGGGGAACGGCCGCCGGCACATCGGAGGCGGGGAGCCGAACCCCGCGTCGCCCCGCGCTGGATTGTTCGTAAATCAGTTTCATAGATAGCTATCCTTGTGAAGGTTACTTAGTAGCGGCACGTACAGGCCACAGATTGTAATTGCACCCCTTGAAATCGTAGGAGACACTGCCGTCCCACAGGGCGACGATCCAGGCGTAGTCGCTTCGCTCCGTGTAGCTGCTGGAGGTCCAGTAGGAGCTCTTGGGATTGGGTACATTAACAAACCCCATGGAGTTAAAATATTCAGCAGGGTTTGCTCCGCCGGATTT
This sequence comes from uncultured Geobacter sp., assembly GCA_903902855.1. GTDB lineage: Bacteria > Desulfobacterota > Desulfuromonadia > Geobacterales > CAIOGM01 > CAIOGM01. Next base: position 70,857 of record CAIUWK010000095.1, read on the forward strand.
CAAAAACTCCGTCAGCTCCTCCTTGGTGGGCAATCGCCACCCCTTATATCCGCCGATCTCCAACCCCTCCACCCCGATCATGGCCTCATCCCAACGGATCTGTCCCCCACCCACAGAGGCATTACGAGCCCACATCAGGCCGCTCTTGCTGTCCAGTACCGTGGCCCCATCCTTGGAGAACCGGAACCGGATCGTGAGCGGTTGCGGGATGGTGGAGGTCACCCCTGCCGCTCCGCTTTCAGTGGTTACCAGGGTGTTTGTTGTTGAACCGTCGGCAGAGGCCGCCAGTTCATAGGAGGAGGTCGGAAGAAGTTTGTCGAAGGTAAAGTATCCGTCCGCCTCGGTGGTGGTTTCGAACAGCTCATACCCCTTGACGGGGTGGAGCTGTTTGGCAATGATCTTCATCCCTGCCAACGGATTTCCCTGACAATCCACCACAGTCCCTTCCACCCCCCCCTTTTTACTGCACCCCATGAGAGATACCAGCAGCAGGATTCCCAGGGTCGTTGCTCTGACAAATTCCACTATCTTTCCTCAGCAGTGGACAGACTCCAGTTCCTGCTCCAGCGCGTCAGCCAGCCCATCGATCTCGGCTTTCGTCCGTTTTTCCGTCACCGTCACCACGAGGCACTCCGTCAGTTCCGGCTCATACCTCCCCAAGGGAAGCCCCGCAGCGATCCCCTGAGTCAATAACCGCGCCACCACCTCATCGGCATCTTTCGGGAGCCGAATGGTGAACTCGTTGAAGGTGGCGCCGGTGGTAACCAGGGAGACCCCTTCAATGGCGGTGAGCACCTCCTTGGCATATTCGGCCTTCTCCCGGTTCAGCTGCGCCAGTTCCCGGAACCCCTCTTTCCCCAGAGAGGTGAGAAAGATCAGCCCCTTGAGGGCACAAAGCCCCTGGTTGCTGCAGATATTGGAGGTGGCCTTCTGGCGCTTGATATGCTGCTCCCTCGCCTGGAGGGTCAGGACGAAGCCGCGGCGACCCTGGTTGTCCAGGGTCTCTCCCACGATCCGCCCCGGCATGTTGCGGATGTACTTTTTCAGGGCGCCGATGAAACCGAAGGAGGGGCCGCCGAAGCTCATGGCGTTCCCCAGGGACTGACCGTCCCCCACGACGATGTCGGCCCCCATCTCGCCGGGTGACTTAACCAGTCCCAGGGAGACCGGGTAGGAGGAGACCACCAGGAGCGCACCCTTTTCATGGGCCGCCCCGGCGATGGCGGTGAGATCCTCCACCGTCCCGTAAAAGGTAGGGTTCTGCACCAGGAGGGCGGCGGTGCCGTCGTCCAGGGCAGCCAGGAGCGCCTCCCGGTCAATGGCTCCGTCCCGGGAAACCACCTCCATGATCTCCAGATCCAGGTTCGCCAGATAGGTCCTGATCACCTCACGGGAGAAGGGGTTGACTCCACCGTCAATGACCAGCCGGTTTCTTCCCGTGACGCGCAACGCCATGAGCGCAGCCTCGGCCAGGGCCGTGGCCCCGTCGTAGAGGGAGGCGTTGGCCACCTCCATCCCGGTGAGGCGGCAGATGGCGGTCTGATACTCGAAAAGAGCCTGGAGCGTCCCTTGGGAACATTCGGGCTGGTAGGGAGTGTAGGCCGTATAAAACTCCGCCCGTCCCGCCAGATGCTCTACCACCGCCGGAATGAGATGGTCGTAGCACCCTCCGCCGATGAAGGGGGTAACCGTTGCGCCGTTAAGCCGCGCCAACCCCTTGAGCCGATCCAGCATCTCGAATTCAGTCATCCCGGGGGGGAGATCGAAGGAGGCGGCCCGCAGGTGGGACGGGATGGAAGAGAAGAGATCATCCATGCCGACCGCACCGATGACGTCCAGCATCTCCCTGACCTCCTGGGGTGTGGCGGGACAGTAGTCGGCGCTGCTCATTCCATCCCCCCCAGGAACTCTTCGTACTGGGTCCGGGTCATCAGGTTCTGCAACTCCTCAAGGTTGGACGGCTCAAGCCGGACGATCCAGGCGGCCTCTTCCGGCGACTCGTTAACGATTTCAGGAGTAACCTCAAGCGCCTCGTTGACCTTGATAATCTTGCCGGACAAGGGGGCATAGATGTCGCTGGCAGCCTTCACCGACTCGATGGCGGCGAACTGCTGAAACTGCGTCACCACCTTTCCCAGCGGGGGGAGCTCCACAAAGGTGACATCTCCCAGCAGGTGGGCCGCATGGTCACTGATCCCCACGGCCGCCACCCCATCCTTGATCGTTACCCACTCATGTTCCTTGGTGAAATAGGTTTCCATTGTTACCCTCCTGAGTTTTATCCTGAATATTCTGTCGATCCGTCTTAAATGAGAGAGGTTATGACCTCAGCGACCCATCCCGGTAAAAGGGGAGGTCGCAGACGGTCCCCTCCATGCTGACCTTTTCATGGGAAATGGTGAGAGTCGAGCCGATGGCTGCCGCCTCCCGGGAGACAAAGCCCAGGCCGATACCGCACCCCAGCATGGGTGAAAAGGCGCCGCTGGTAACCGAGCCGACCCGCTCTCCCTGGAAGAGAATGTCGTAGTGATGGCGGGGTGAGCGGCGGGAATTGACCCTGAAGGCGACCTTGACCCGTGGCGCCCCCTCTTCCCGCTGGGCCAGGAGCGCCTCCTTCCCCACGAACTCCTTGTTAAAATTGACAAAGGAGGAGAGCCCCGCCTCCAGCGGGGTTGTGACCTGGTCGATGTCGCTGCCGTAGAGGCTGTACCCCACCTCCAGGCGAAGCAGGTCCCGGGCGCCGAGTCCGACAGGTCTCACCCGCTCATCGGTGAGGAGAAGTTCCCACAGCTCCCGTACCTTGTGAGCGGGGAGGAAGAGCTCGTACCCCAGTTCGCCGGTGTACCCGGTCCGGCTGACGACAGCCTTGGCTCCCAAAAGAGTGCACTCGGTAAAGGTGAAATAGGGTAGAGTCCCCAGATCGTCACCGAAAAATCGTGTAAGGACGTCCCGGGCCTTGGGTCCCTGGAGATCCAGCTTGGCCGTGGCTTGGGATATATCGGTAAAGCTTGCGGCTCCCGTGAGTCGGGAACTGATGACGCTGAAATCATTGTCTATGGTGGCGGCGTTGACCACCACCATCACCTTCTCCGGGGCAAGGCGAAAGACGATGAGATCATCAATGACCCCGCCCCTTTCGTTGAGAAGGAAGCCGTAGCGGGAACGCCCCACCGGGATGCTCTTCACCGAGAAAGTAAAAACCCCTTCCAGTCCCCCCGCGTCCAGGTCGCCTTCGTAGAGGAACTCTCCCATGTGGCAGATGTCGAAGAGCGCTGCCTGTTCCCGACACCAGCGGTGTTCGGCGATGATGCCGGTGGGGTACTGAATCGGCATCTCCCAGCCGCCAAAGGGGGCCATGAGCGCCTTCTCTGTTTCATGCTCCTGAAAAAGCGGCGTCCTATTAAGCATTTCCATGGGTTCCCCGTTTCAAGCAGTGTGATATTCTACGGGCTCACTGTAAGAAAAAATGCCCGGTTTGTAAACTCATTTCTCAGCCGACGCCGCTCGTGAGATCACCGCAGAAAGGGAAAAACTGATACTGCTGAAAAGTAACGAATGAGAAACAGTGAAATTGATTAAAAGCTCAAATATTGCAGCTATTTACAGTACATGTGAATTTTTTTTTCTTGACATATGCGGCATGAAGTGGCATAAGAGAGCCTCGCCCAGAAGGAGGTATGAATGCGGTACCCGAATCTGCGGGCGGTGACGGTTTTGGCTGTCATGGCCTGCACGATGCTCGCGCCGAGCCACCCCCTAAGAGCAGAAGAGTTTGTTGACACAGGTGTCACACAAGGGGCCACCACTCCCAACAGAGTGGTGGAAAGCAGCAACGGCAAAGAAGGAGTAGCAACATACTACGCTTCCCGCTACAAGGGAAGGCGGACCTCATCGGGAGAGCGTTATAACCCAGCCAGACTGACGGCGGCGCACAACAACCTCCCCCTCGGCACAAAAGTCAAGGTCACCAATCTGGATAACGACCGAGAAGTCGTGGTGACTGTCAACGATCGATGCAGAAAGCGCAAAACCCGTCTCATCGATCTCTCCAAAGCGGCGGCCAGGAAACTCGATTTCCTCGGTCAAGGAAGAGCCAGGGTACTGATAACGGCCCTGGATGCTGAACAAATTTCAATAAATTAGGGCGAACAGAAAAGCCGGGGATACCTCCCCGGCTTTTCACTTTCAGAGCTTCACACTTATTTTCTTTTCTTCTTCTTGGAAGAGTTCCCTTTAGCTGTCCCCTTCCCCGCGGCTTTTTTCCTTTTCTCTTTCCGTGCAGATTTGCCATGTTTCCGGGTAACTTTTCTCGGCTCGGAGGAGAGTTCATCCCGGAGATTGCCCAGAAGGACCTTGGTCTCCTCCAGGTTGGGGTCGATTTTTTTTGCCATCTCCAGAGCTTGCCGCGCCTCGGCAATCCGGCCGCTCTTCATGTAGACCCGCCCCAGAGCATTATACGCCTTGGCATGCTCGGCATTGAGTTCTACTGCTCGCCGGTACTGTTCCGTTGCCGCCGAATACTCCTTCTGAAACTCGTAGATGATTCCCAGCTTGTAGTAATTATTGGCATCGCCGGGATTCAGCGCGGTCCCCTCCTTGAGGATGACGATGACGTCATCATATTTCTTATTCTCCACGTAGATGGCTATGAGGGCATTTCTGGCCTCGGCGTCATCCTTTTTCAGACGGAGAACCTGGCGATAGTGCTGCGCCGCCTCCTCATTATCTCCCTGTTTTTTCTGGAGAGACGCCAACTCCCGGTGAGCGTCCACATTATCCGGGTCCAGCCGGAGACACTCGGCGTAAAAGACCGCCGCTTCATTGACGTTTTTACTCAAAACCTGCAACCGGGCCATCTTGAGATAAAGGAGGGGGTTGCTCCCCTTCAGCTTGATCAGCGTCTGGTACTGTTCAATGGCCTGGGGGAGAGTCCCCCGGGAGGCGTAGATCTCGGCAAGGTGAAGGAGTGCCTCATAATGCTCCGGAAAGAACTTGAGTGTCTGCCGGTACTCCACCACCGCCTCGTCGGGAAGTCCCTTTTTTTCATAGAGCAGACCGAGATTAAAGTGCAGATCGCCACCGGTTGCCTTCAACCGGAGGGCCTCCCGGTACCCCTTTATGGCGTCATCATCCCGACCCGCCTCCTGGAAAGCGGCGGCAAGTTTTATCTGAGCATCCGGCCACTCCGGCTTTTCCCTGAGGGCATTGCGGTACTCGTTAATGGCCTTATCATACTCTTTCTTGGCCTGAAAGGAGTCGCCCCGGCTCAAAAAGCCCACCGCCACCTCACCCTGTTTTCTTCCGGCAAGGCGATACTCAGCCGCGGCCTGTTCCAGCTCTCCGCTTTTTTCATACAATTCGGCAAGCCTGGCGTGGATTTCCAGGCTCCCGGGATCGACCTCGCCGGCTTTTTTCGCCTGCTCCAAGGCTTTGCGGGGCTGATTCGTCTCATTGTAAACCGCCGAGAGCCCAAGCAGCGCCTCCGTGTTCTTAGGCTCCAGGGAGAGGGTTCTGAGATACTCGGTTTCAGCATCGTCACGCGCCCCCATCTTCCCATAGGCTTCAGCCAGCCCCAGATGGAGCGAGACATCATCCGGATACGACTTGAGCGCAGCGACGTAATGATAGGCGGCCAGGGAGTAGAATTTCTTTTCAGCAAAGATGGTTGCCAGAGCCCGCTGGGTGCGGGGATCTCCGCCGTCGGCAAGCCCTTTGGTCAATTCAACGGCCGCCTCATCGGTGAGTCCTTTTTGGAGATAGATCAGCCCCAACCCTCGATTGGCTTCAGGGACGGAAGGATCGATCCTCAGAGCGATCCGGTATTCGGCAACCGCCTCGTCCTGCTTCCCCTCCTGCTCCAACAGACGGGCCTGCAGGAGATGAACCGCCGCTCCGTCCGGGCAGAGCTCTCTGATACGGGCCTCGTCTCTCTTGCGCTCCACCGGGTTCCTGTGGGAGAGTCCGTGGAGAAGGGCTCGGGCCTCGCCGCATTTATCCTTGGAGCCGAATCCCCAGTCGAATCCCGTTGTCAGCAGCACGACGAGCAGAAGCAGCGGAACTATCCGAAAACAGGTCATGGAGTATCCTTTCGGCAGGTGGTGGACGGCCGCCCGATTACGTCCGAAGCGGCTCATAAACGCGCCGACTATACACGCTCCAGCACCGAATTTCAATTTTTACCCGCAGGGGGGAATTGGCGTCAGAGTCACTCCTTCCCCCTATGTTTTCCGTCATGACCCTTTTTATGATGTTTTTTGAACTGTCCCTTCTGAATCCCCCTATTCTTCTTCTCCTTCGTCATCCGGGGAGGCTGTACGACGTACACGGGGGGAGGTGGCATCGGCGTTCCCACCTGAACCTGTACCTGCGGCGAGGAGGGGGAACCAGGCACGTTAACGTTCCCCCCTACCCCCACATTGGATTGGGCCACAGCAACACCCGCCAGCAACGGAACGACCATCATGATGCTCACTATTCTATGTATCATCGCTTTCTCCTTTTCAAGCAACTTCATCTCTTCCCTGCGACAGTTTCAGTTCATTTCTTCTCCGGCGACGTCACCTCTTCCCTGCGACAGTTTCAGTTCATTTCTTCTCCGGCCAGTAGCTTCCCCCCACCAGCTTGGCGGTGATGCTTCCGATTTTCACCTTTGACTTCATCTTCACCGGGAGATGCCGCTCGTCATCGGTCAACCAGATATAGAGGTCACCGGTCTTGCTGAAGATGCCGTTGGTCTTGAGCATAGGCATGATGAGGATAGTCTTGAAGGTTCCCAGATCGGTCTTCAGCTCCTCCCGACGCAACACCTTCACCTCGGTATTGTGCAGACGTTTGCCGTCAAAGACATCCACATAGTAGGACTTGCCGATCTCCGGTTCCTGCAGCCGGGCAAAGTAAAAGCAGGAGAGAGAGTCGTAGGTGATGGGGGTAATGGCGAAGTTGGTGCGGGAGTTGTCCAGGAAGTTGACGATGACGGCGTTTTTGCCGGCATGATCGAAGGTCACCTCCTTGTGAAAGCGGGTCCTCCCTTCACTGAGATTCTCCCGATAGATACGCGGCACGCCGAAGAGCTTGCCGTTCTCCCCCTTGGTCATGACCGACTCCATATGGTCATCCACCTTGTAGAAGACCGACAGCCAGTCAGCGGATTTGTGGGTGGAGGTGATGGTGACTCCGTCACCATTGGGGACGATCTCCTGCACGGCGGTTCCGGCCTTGATACCGCTCCAGCTGACTTCGAAAACCAGCCGCTCGGGAAGAGCGAAGGCTCCCCACCCGGAACCTGCGGTGGAGATGACAACCAGGAGTGCGGCCAACAGAGTTCTCAGGGACATGATGTCCTCCTTTCCCTCCGCACCATAACACAAAACCTGCTCGTTACCTCCCAGAATTTTCGAGGAGAATATCAGCGGGTTCCACTCCGGCAGAGCGTCGCAACCGGTTCGCTCCGGTAAAATCGACGAACCATGTCGCTTCCGTGACGATTTTGGTTGACTGTCGGGCGCTCCCCCCCGTAAAAGAGAGATTACGGCGCAACGCCACACTTACAGTTACGAAAGGTAGATCCATGGCACAGGCAAAGCAGGGGGACAAGGTCAAGATCGAGTATACCGGCACCCTCGACGACGGAACCATATTCGATTCCACTCTGGAAGGGGACGACTGCGATCCCGAGGAGTGCGAATCCGACGACTGCGGCGATGAAGGATGCGACTGCGGTGACCACGAAAGCGGACCGATGGAGTTGACCATCGGCGCCGGCGACTTTTTCCCGCAGATCGAGGAAGCGCTCATCGGCATGGCTCCCGGCGAGAAGAAAACCGTGGTCATCCCCATTGACGAGGCATTCGGCGAGTACGACGAAGAGCGAGTCTTCACCGTCTCCAGGAAGGATCTCCCCGAGGATCTGGACCCGGAAGTAGGAGAGCAGCTGGGACTCTCCGACGAAAACGATGAAACCATCGGGGTCACCGTCATGGAGGTCACCGAGGAGAACATCACCTTCGACGCCAACCACCCCCTGGCAGGGGAAAATCTCACCTTCCAGTTCGAACTTGTAGAGATTCTGTGAGCCGAGGGTGATCAGTCACGTCCCTGAAGAGCATGAAAGGCGGCCATTGGTCGCCTTTCATGCATCCGGCTCCTCCTCTCCCCTCCCCTGGGAGCCGGGATCACTGCCGTTGATGCTGGCCCCCATGCAGGGGTTGACCAACCGCGCCCTCCGGGCACTCTTCATCCGGTGGGGTCCCCCCGACCTTCTCTTCACCGAATTCATGCGGGTCAACCCGGTTGCCGCTCTCCGGCGACTCTCGGCTGGCGATCTCAGGGAGATCGCCCCCGCGGAAGAGGGGATCCCGCTGGTGGTGCAACTCATCGGTCACGGCCGGGAGGCTCTGGTCTCGGCGGCCCTGGCAGCCCAGACTGCGGGAGCGGCGCATCTGAACCTGAATCTGGGGTGCCCCTATGGGCGAATGACCTCCGGCCTCACCGGTGGGGGGATGCTCCGTCGCCCGGAAGAGCTGGCGGAGATCATACCGGCACTGCGTCGGGCCATTACCGGCACCTTTTCCGTCAAGCTTCGCTCCGGTTATGATGATCCCGGACAGATCTTCTCCCTCCTCCCCCTCTTTGAAGCGGCCGACGTAGATTTTCTCGTACTTCATCCCCGCACCGTGCTCCAGGAGTACGGAGGGGTTGCGGACCATGGCGTCACCGCCGCAGTGGTCCGGCAAACGCGACTGCCGGTGATCGCCAATGGGGATGTCAGGAGTGCGCCCCACGGTCGGCGACTGTTGGAAAAAACCGGCGCCGCCGGACTCATGCTGGGGAGGGGGGCCATCGCCGATCCGCTCCTGTTTCAGCGGCTACGCGGTCAGGCCCCCGACGAACCGGACAGGGAGCAACGGGGAACAGAGCTGCAGCGGTACCTGCGGGAGTTAATAGGGCGCTACGGGGAACTCTTCTGCGGGGAGAATCAGGTACTGGGGAAAGTCAAGGGGGTTCTGGCCACCATGGATGACCCCGATTTCGAGAAAGAGCGCAAGCGTCTCAAAAAGAGCCGAACCGTGCGGGAGTTCAGTGCCGAGTTGGAAAGGATCGGGTGATCCCATGTCGTCCCCTGTCGGTTATGATTATCAGGCGCTCCGGGATCTGGCGGAGATGCGGATGCCCTACGGCAAGTATTCCGGCCGTCTCCTCATCGACCTCCCGGAACCGTATGTGGTCTGGCTCTCCCGGCAGGGGTTCCCCTCGGGGAAACTGGGGGAGATGCTGCGGGCGGTCTACGAGATCAAACTCAACGGCCTGGAGTATCTTTTCGCCCCGCTACGCAGCAACCCCTTGAATTCCGGACGTGGGTGACGTCCGGCGTTTCACCCCTCGGGGAAAAACAGCTCACCGTTGAATTCTCTGGTATCCGTGACCAATTCGCACAGATTGTGGTACCGGTCGCTCAGCATATGTTCCATGTCGGATAAAAACAGCTCATAGTCAATATCCTCCTCGATCTGGGCCTGTTTGGTAGCCATCAGAATGATTCCGATAGCCCCCCGCTCCCGCTCTATCCTGTTCATGATTATCCCGAAGTGGTCAGCGTGTGAAGCTCCCATCATTACCTCCTCTTTCCGACCTTTCGATCGCGGAATTTGAGTGCCGACGGTGGACATTCATCCCCCGCATCTCGTCTATGTGGGGAGCAATGGAAGACCGCAGCGGTTGCAAATTCGTCATTTTACACGCATGGGAAAAAAAATACCAGACTGTCTTTTTTGATTTCAAGGCGGTATAGTTCAATCAGGTAGCGCTACCTGGAAACAGAATGTCGACGAAAAGGGGGGCTCAACTATCGAGGAAGCTACTCCAATTGACAAAGCATCACAGAACCTGTCCGGCGACAACAGTCCGCCGGAACGACCCATGAAATGGGTGACCGAAAACTAATCAAACAGAGGCCCGCCGAAAATTACCGGCGGGCCTTTCATTTTGTTCAACCGGCTGCGGCGAAGAGTGCGTCCAGGGCATCAAAGTCCAGCCGTTTTTCCGCCAGAGAGCGGAGGAGCTCCAGCTTTTCGGTGTCGTCGCTGGTGATCTTGGAGACATCTTCGGTAATGAGATGATGCAGTTCGGCGGTGGTGTGGCCGACGGTCCGGAGATAGGGAATATTACTCCGATCGAGTATTCGCTGGGTTATGGTGCTGATGGGGATGATGCCGGGGACGACCAGACCGACAATCTGCGACCGGTATTCGGGCATCTGGTAGAGGTTGGCCAGGGTCACCAGCAGCTCGTCGCGACTGCTGGTGACAATGAGCAGTGATGAAGAGCGGAGCAGCTCGGTGACCCGTTGGGTGGAGGCGGCGCCGATCTGCACATGGTGGATGATCCGTCCCATGTCGCGCCGATTGCCGTGGAGGGGGAGTTCCAGCATCTGGGAGATGCGGCGCAGGGTCGGGTTGGCCAGAATCGGCTGGTAATCGAACCCCCCCAGCACCGTGAACGGTTCATCGACAAAGGCCCGGGAGAGGTAATCGATAGTTCTCTCCCGCTTTTCGGAAATCAGCTTGTTGGCCAGCAGGGCCCGCACCTGGGCCCCCTCCTGCCGGAAGAGCGCCAGGTTCATGGAGACGGTGTCCACCACACTCCCCACCCCGCCGCCGGTGACCATGAGGATGGGAGCGTCCAGCATCCGGGCAATGCGGGCATTGGAGAGTTTCATCACGGAGCCGACCCCCGGATGCCCTGATCCCTCGATGATGAGAAAATCGCACCTCTTCTCCAGTTCGGTCGCGGCCCGCAGTATCCGCTCCTCAAGTTCCGCCAGGGGGATCTCGCCGTCGATGAACCTGCGGGTGGTATCGGGGTAGACCACCACGGGGGACATGAAACGGAGCTCCTTCTGCAGGCCGAAGACTTGGGCCATGAGGGCGGCATCCTTATCCACTGCCATCCCCCGCATGACCGTCGGCTTGGGACCCAGAGGCTTGATGAAACCGACCCTCTGATATTTTTTCAGAGCCAGGTGCATCAGAGAGACGCTGGTGGTGGTCTTGCCGCTGTTCTGACCGGTGGCCGCGATGAAGATTTTATGCGCCATGCTTTACTCCCTCCCCAACTGTTTTTTCCCGGTCACTGATCGTCCCCCACCCCCACCTCCGGCTCGGTGCCGCTGATGAAGTATTCGCGAACACTCCCCGGCGCCCCGTCAGGAGCTATTCTGCCGGTGGCCGGATTAATGGAGTGAGAGGTGACCCCATCGGGAACCCTGAACCCCTCCACGGGGAGCCCGATGACTGCCTTCTGCATGAACTCGGTCCAGATGGGGGCCGCAGCATGCCCCCCTGACCCCCCTGAGCCCAGGGATTTTTCCTGATCAAAACCGACCCAGACCCCGGCCACCAGTTGCGGGATATACCCCACAAACCAGGCGTCCTTCATGTCGTTGGTGGTGCCGGTCTTCCCCGCCACCGGACGTCCCACGGCCAGGGCCCGCCGACCGGTCCCGCTCTGGACGACACTCTGGAGGAGACTGGTGATGACAAATGAGGTTTCCGGCGAAATTGCCGGTACCACCTGGAGGGGCGCCGCTGTGGCTTGGGCCGGAGGAGCCGGTTCGGCCCCGGGCTGCGCCGCAGGGAGAGCATCCGCCGGTTGTCCCCCAGGGGGAAGCGCCCCCTCGGGAGGTTGCTGAACAGCAGAGGTGAGGGGGGTGAAGAGGGGAAGCTTCGGCGGAGTAACCTCTTCCAGCACCCGCCCCTCACGGTCCGTCACCTTGATAATGGCAAAGGGGGTTAACCGGTACCCCCCCGAGGCGAAGGTGGCATAGGCGTTGGTCAATTCCAGCGGAGTGACGCTGGAGGCGCCCAGCGCCAGGGTCAGGTTGTCGGAGAGGGGCGAAGTGATGCCGATTTTCTTGGCAAACTCAATGGCATAGGAGACGCCGATGGCGTCGAGGATCTTGACACTGACCATGTTGATGGAGTTGGTGAGCGCCTCGCGCATCGTTACCGGGCCGCGATAGATACCGTCATAATTTTTAGGCGCCCAGCTCTTCCCCAGACCGCCGGGGTACTCCACCGGCGAGTCATCGATGAGGGTCGCCGGGGTCAGCCCCTTGTCCAGGGCCGCCGCGTAGATGATCGGCTTGAAGGCGGAACCGGGATTGCGCCGGGCCTGAATGGCCCGATTGTACTGACTCTTTTTGAAGTCATACCCACCGATCATCGCCTTGATGGCACCGTTGCGGGGATCAAGGGCGATGAGCGCCGCCTGGGCCAGAGGTTCCTGGTCCAGGGCGAAGAGGGCGCCGCTCTTGTTCAGATCAGGGGTCACCACCGAGACCTCGATGACCGCTCCAGGGGCCAACCCTTTCCCCTTCCCTGTCTCCGGCTTGCCGAAGCTCTCCACCAGCAGCAGCTTTCCGGCCCAGGCCATGTTCTTCCGCTCCAGGGTTCCGGTCCGGTCCCCCACCCTCACCGTCAAACTCCCGAGAACGGGATTCACGGCAGTGACCACCCCTCGATAGGTTACCCCCTGCCGCAGGGATACGGTATCGATCCCTTCCTCAACCTGACGGCAGTACCCTTCCAGCTCACTCTCCTTGAGGTATTTCAGCGGGCCGCGGAACCCCTGACCTTTATCCACCGCCTTCAGGCCGTTGGTGACTCCTTCCCATGCGCCCCGCTGCATCTCCGCGTTCATGGTGGTGTAGATTTTGAGCCCCTTCCGATAGATCTGCTCCTCCCCGTATCTCCCTTCCAGCTGGATTCTGATATATTCCAGGAAATAGGCTGACTGCTCCCCATTCACCTTTTTCCGGGAGCGGATGACCAGGGGGGTATTCCGGGCATGTTCCGCTTCGGCCTCGGTGACGTACCCCTCCTTGACCATGCGCTCCAGCACGTACCGTTGTCGCTCTTTTGCCCGGTCCAGATGCTTGATGGGTGAGTAGTTGTTGGGCGCCTTGGGGAGCCCGGCCAGCAGAGCCATCTCCGCCAGATTGAGCTGGTCCACATCTTTGTCGAAATACGTTTCCGCCGCCACCTCTACCCCGTAGGAGCCTGCCCCCAGGTAGATCTGGTTCAGGTAGATATAGAGGATCTCATCCTTGGTGAGCTGATCTTCCATCCGTTTGGCGAGAATCGCCTCCTTGATCTTCCGGGAAAAACTCTTTTCCGGAGTAAGGAGCATGGACTTGGCCACCTGCTGGGTGATGGTAGACGCCCCCTCCTTCTTGCTGAGAGTGATGACGTTCTTGAACGCGGCCCGGAGGATACCCAGGTAATCGATCCCCTTGTGCTGGTAGAAGTTGGAGTCCTCAGCGGAGACAAAGGCCTGAATCAGCCGGGGAGGTATCTTTTGTACGGCGACCACGCTCCGCCGCTCCAGATAGAATTCACCCACCAGCACGCCGTTGTCGCCGAAGACCTGGGAGACGATGGGGGGTGAGTAATCTGCCAGACGCTCCACCCGGGGGAGCACCGCCCGAAGATAGAAGGAGAAACCCACCAGGAAGAGGAGGAACAGGGAACCGCCCACAGCAGCGGCAACGCCGCAGAGTTTCAAGTGGGTCCACCCTGAAGGAGAAGGTTTTTTCCGTTCATAATACGTGCGATGTGGCGGCATGGGCAGGGTCCGAATCGGTGAGACAAGAGTGGTGGCGCAAAATTTTAATCAGTCATACTATCGGGATTCCTTCTGGATTGCAAACGGTATCACGGTATCCCGAAGCCCTGATTTCTCGTTTACAAACAGAGTAGTCGGTGTTATCAACAGGCGACGGCGCCGCACCTCACCCCGAGTGCTCCAAAGGGACATCACACACCATGTCAATGACAAGCACCTCTTTCAAGGCAGTTTTCCTGCTCCTGTTGATCCCGACCCTCTGTTCTGCCCTGGAGATCGTCCCGTTTCAGCTTCGCAACCCCAACCCGCTCGTCCAGATCTTCGGCCATCCATCTTTTGCCGACGCACGGGTACTGCCACCGGGAGCGTATGGCACCGGGCTCTTTTTTGATCTGGCCAACAGCTACGTGGCCGCCGAAAACAGCACGGAATCCCTTCTCCTGGACGGAGAGTGTTATCGCACCACGCTCATCCTCAGGGGGGGGCTCCCCCACGGATTCGAAGCAGGGATGGAACTCCCCTGGCTGGCTTACGGCGGCGGCACCATGGACGGCTTCATCCAGGGGTGGCATCAATTCTTCGGACTTCCCCAGGGGGGGCGCGACCAGGCCCCCGGAAACCGGCTCCGCTACCAGTACCGCCGTGACGGTCAGCAACTTCTCTCCATCACCGACCACCACGCCGGAGTGGGGGATCTGCTCCTCACCGGAGGGTGGCAGTGGTACGGCGATGCTGCGACTCCCCAGGCGGCGTCTCTCCGGGCCGCCATCAAAATCCCCACGGGCGATCCCCGACTTCTCACCGGCAGCGGTGGCACCGCTCTTTCTCTCTGGCTCATCGGCCGCAGCGACCACCTCTTCTCCCTGGGACATGCCACCCTTTACGGTGCGGTAGGAGGAGAGTACCTTTCTCCGGGGGAGGTACTCCCGGAACAGCAACGGCAGTGGGTGGCGTTCGGGAGCGTGGGGGCAGGGTGGTCCCCCTGGAAAATCATCTCTTTTTCCCTCCAGTTGGACGCAAGCACCCCTTTCTACAACGGCAGCTCCTTCACCGCTCTTTCCGGCAACACGCTGGGGATGATCATGGGAGGCACCCTGGCTCTGGGAGAGAAGACGTTTCTGGAGTTGGGGGTAGCCGAAGACCTCGCCGTCAGCAGCTGGCCGGACGTCACCTTTCACCTGGGGCTAACCCACCGGTATTAAAATAGGTGCTTGTGTATTTGGAGCAAAACCGGTAGGCTACCTGCTGCTGATCATCCCTACCCATGGATTTCGGAGTCAATGATACCTCGTCTACTGCTACTCTTATGTGTCGGACTGCTCCAGGCCGTCCCATCCTCCTTTGCCGAACCTCCCCTTTCACCCGCCTCCACCACCAAGGTCGATACCGCGCCTGACAAGAAACCGGTCACCCTGTCGGGGAGGGTCACGGAAATCCTTACCGCTGGGGGGTATACCTACGTCAACCTCTCCACCACCGACACCCCTGCCTGGGCAGCCTTTCCCACCATTCCGGTCACCGTCGGCCAGAATCTCACCCTGGTTCCCGGCTACGAGATGCGGAACTTTTCCAGCAAATCCCTCAACCGGAAATTTGACCGGATCATCTTTTCCAGCGGGCCGGCGGATAAGCAGGCGTGGGATCCGAATCTGATAAAACGGGCACATGACTCCCGCGTTTCCGACAATAAGGTGAAACCGGAAGCCGAAAAGGCGCTGTCACCCCAGCCTGTGGCACAACCGCGGCAGGTTCCAACAGCGGCAGCTGCCCAGATTCCCCCTCACGCTCAACCCAAACTGGCGCAGGGGTTCAAAGTCAAGAAGGCAACCGGTCCCGGCGCCTATACCGTCCGGCAACTGTACGCCCGCCGCACGAACCTTGACGGAAAGAAGGTCGTGCTGAGAGGGAAGGTCGTCAAGGTCAATCCCCGCATCCTCAAGCAGTGTTGGGTCCATATCCAGGACGGTTCCGGCACCCCCGGTAAACCTGACGCCAACCTGGTTACGACCACCCCTTCCACCAACATGGCTGTTCCGTCCGTGGGGAACGTGGTCACGGTCACCGGAACGCTTCGTAAGGATCGGGACTTCGGCAGCGGATACCGTTATTCCGTGATCGTGGAAAACGCCACCTACCGCATCGAGGGAACCCCCTAACGACTCCCAGGAACAGAAGATAGATGCACTCCCCCTGAACACACACATAAGGAGCTACGATGGAACTGAAGACGGCAGTACTCACCACCACATTTTTACTGGCACTTTCATCAGTCACGGTTTACGCAGAGGCGGAGAAAAGTGTGCCGAAGCCCGCAGCGCCTGTCGCCACTGCCACCGTCATGAGCACGCCCACCTCTGTGGGCTCTAAACCGACCGACGCCAAGAAATCCGGACCCAAACCGTCCAGCAGTTCCGATCCGACAATCGTTTCCGGTAAAGTAGTAGAAACCCTTGACGGCGGCAATTACTCCTACTTTTTAATGGAAAAAGACGGGAAGAAGGCATGGGTCGCGGTTCCCACGTACAAGGCAAAGGTTGGAGACGAGATCACCTTTCGTCCCGGCACCCAGATGGGAGAGTTCAGGAGCACTCTGCTCAAACGAACCTTCGAAGATATCGTTTTTTCAGCTGGCCCGGTCCTTCCTGAAGGTGCCACAGGGAGTGATGATTTTCTTATGAAACGGGCACACAGCACCCAACCCGCCGCCGGAGAGACATCGGCACCTGGTGCTGGGCCCAAAGTCAAGACCGCGACCAAACCGGAGTATCTCTCCGGCAAGGTGGTGGAAAAGATGGACGGTGGCGGCTACTCCTATTTTCTCCTGGAAAAAGATGGAAAGAAGACCTGGGTGGCGGCACCGCCGACAGAAGGCAAAGTCGGGGATATGATCTCCTTCCAGCCTGGCTTTGAAATGAAGGATTTCAAGAGCAGGATACTTAACCGAACATTTGACAGCATCATGTTCACCGATGGCCTCCCCGGTGATGCCAAGCAGAATACGGAACAAAAAAAGGTTCCGGCAGTGACGGGTAAACCGTTGGACAAGGCCGGCAACCCTCTAGACGTACAGGTCGCCAAGGCGACCGGCGCCAACGGTTATACCGTGGCCGAACTGTATGGAAAAAGCGGTGAGTTGAACGGCAAGGAAGTGGTGGTACAGGGTAAAGTTGTCAAGGTTTCCAAGCAGATCATGGGCAAAAACTGGGTTCACCTCCAGGACGGAAGTGGTGACGCCGCAGCAGGCACCAATAATATGGTGACGACAACCCAAGACATTGCCGTCGTCGGGGAAGTTGTGACTGCCACAGGCAAGCTAGCCAAGGACAAGGATTTTGGTGGCGGATATCAGTATACCGTCATCATTGAAGAGACGAAGCTGGTCAAGAAGTAACCGTATAGGGTGACCGTGATGATTCAGGCGGTTGGGAATAAACCACCTCTTGAGTTTTACAAAGAATTGAGGTATAAGAGCGACTCCTTCGGGAATATCAACAGAGGACACGTGCATTACTGGAGAGGTGTCCGAGTGGTCGATGGTGCCTGACTCGAAATCAGGTGTACGGCAACGTACCTAGGGTTCGAATCCCTACCTCTCCGCCAATAAAAACAAAGGGTTAGCCGATAATGGCTAGCCCTTTTGTTTGTTAATTCCAACCGTTTCCATAATCCATGTAGCAGATATGTAGCAATCGAACCACGGAGTATCCCCGCTCTGCCGGTTCCCCTGGTGAAGATCGTTCCGTTAGTGCGTAACGCTGCCAAGGGTGACGGGGTGGCGGTGGCCGTGGTGATCCCCTCGAAGACTTTCGCCCAGGCGCTTCGTTGTGGGCTTCGTTGTGCTCTTCGTAAAGACACATTGCCCCCAGGCGGTGAACGTACCCATGGTGAGGCTCTGCACTGCCGGTCGTGGTCGGCGTCCTGGTAGTGGTCTCCTTGGCGTTCGGTCCCGGCTTGCGAATAATGGCGCATTTCGCCAGAAAACCTGAAACGAAGTAATGAGTTGCAAGAATTTCCATGGAATAAAAGTTACCCCTGAAAACCAGAAAGCCGCGCGCATGCCAGAAGTGGATTCGTTACTGAGTAACGGTGTCGCTTGTCGTCCCTACGTTGACGCACAATCCGCTTGAATCCGTTGGAAGGGTCAAGAGCATGCCGGTATTGCTGCCGGTGCAAGGTGGCCGCTCCGATCTTCCCTGAATGGTCCCGGCATCCCCGGCAACGGTGCCAAGTTAACACCGTTGGCAATCGGTGACGGTATCGCCCCGCAACTCCCCCATTGCCTGAATGGTCCCGGCCCGTGTTAACTTCCGTGCAGTACTGGCCGATACAAGAACCGATACGAAGATTAATGGCGTAAGTGACCTGATTGTATGGGTAAATTGTGGAAAGCATTAGTTTGCCGATACGCTAAACGATACGCAAACAGGTACGAAGATAATACTCAAGCGTGTTAACATGCCGCGCCGGAATCCTCCCCAGGTATGCCGGATCTCCTCCCGGTCCTTTGCTGGCCCTTTTGCTGGCCCTTTTCAGTTTCTATTTCCTGGTAAGTATGCCAATTTATTGCACTTATTACACTAAATTTGCTGGCCGTTTTGATGGCCACATTACCGGCTCCGGACTCTCCCAGGTGGAGCAGTCGGTGGAGCAGTCAACGTGCCGCTGGATCTTCCCGCCGACACCGCCACCGCGCCGCAACCTCCTAGGAGGAGCATCTCCGTGCCGATCTCTCCAGCCGTGTTAACTTCTGCTCTCCCGGTATCATAGCCGTTTGCAACCTCCCGGCCATACTTCCGCTCATAAAACCTTGTCAGCGGTCAACCTGCGCCCCTGAGCGCCAACAGGAAAAGCGCCCCTGACTGCGAGGCGCTTCTTTGTTTCCGGTGACGGTCGGCTGTTACGCGGTTTTGATCTTTATCGCTCTGCGACACAACCGGGAAAGCGACTTGTCCAGACTGTTGATGCCCCGTGTTAACTCTTCGGTGCTGAAAGCATCGGCCCATACTGCTGCATCGTTCATCCCCTCGTACTCCGGCTTCCATGTGATTGTCATTTTCCCTGCCTCCGCTGTGTGATTGGCCTTGCTGATAGGAACAATACCGGAGTTGGAAAACAGGGTCAATCTATTTTACGCAGCAAAAACAGCTACTTGAACATCATGAATGTTTCGCCGTGACACCCTTGATGCAACTCAACACCCTTGATGCCATAGTCGACGTGTTAGCACGGTCAGCAGGCGGTGACACCATTCGACCATAACACCCATGGTGCCATACGGTGAGAATAAAATAATCATCTGAATGTTAACACGCCACCTTTCCCCATCGGTCAAAGAGCGGTCAAGGGGCTATTCCCCCAGGTAAAGCCGGAAGCCGTGTTAACTTCCCCCTGCTGATCGTCACCGGATCTGATCCCGATACCGGAAAGGGAACCGTAACATCTCCACCCGTGTTAACAGCATCCTGTTGCTCCCGATCTACCCGCCGTGGTCGTGACCTGAGCGGGACAACTCCCCCAGAGGATCGACACCATCACCGCGCCGGACTCCCCCAGGTACACCGCAACCGTGCCGCTGATCTTCATGCCGACAAGACCGGTCTGAGCTGGAGAAAGTTAACACGGTTGGCGAGGATTCGCACGAGTCAGGCAACGGGGAGGAAGGAGCGGTGGGAAGTATCGCGTGTTAACTTCTTCCTCCCCAGCTCCAGGACCGTGTTAACATTCTCCCCCCCCCACCCCGTACCCCCGGCCCCCATCCAGCGCACCCGGCAGCGCGTGTGCAATACCTCCCCCCCCTTCGGCATGACCTCCTAGTTTTCTGAAAAGGCTTTTCTGCTCATGAATTGCCACGCTCACATAACCCATGCCCCATGATTTCAGAGCCATGAGCGCCCCGTCAGCGCGTTTTCAGGCTCAAGGGTATACCGTGGTAAGGGTTCAAGCTGTTTGCACCCTGAATCGCGCTATCAGGGAGTACCCCCCCCCGGTACCCGGCACCCGGATAAGCCCCCCCCATCTTCAAAAAGTACCTCCCTGAAATTTTTGGAGCGGCTACATTTCTAAATATTAGAAATCTTGTTCTTCATCATTGCCGTGATATGGTGTGCCTGAAAGTTGTTTCAATCAAGAAAGACAGGAGTCGACACATGAGCCTTACCCCTGGTAATGTCCTGGATAAACTTTGTCGTGATTTCATGGAAACATACGAGACTCCCCAGGCGCGATGGGACATGATGAGTTCCATGATTAACTACATGGCCGAATGGGACATAGGCATGAGTACACCTATCCCGGATACTGTGGCTAAGTTGTCCAATTGGTTCTCTGACACAGCGCACGATATGGGAAAACATGATCGTCTCTGGAATCGTCTGAAAAGTATCGCAGAGGAGGCAGAGACGGAAGATGATCTTTGGGAAGAAAGTCTTGAGGAGTTGGCAATGAGTCTTGAGGATTGATCCCGATGAAAATGAACAAATAGGAGAATCTGAACATGGTAACAATAGTTACATCCAGACTTAATGTAAATCAATACAATATTATCACAACTGGAATCATCTTAATTTTTTTATTATGCTCTTGTGCTGCATGGAATTATTATAAAACAGAACAGGTTTCAGATAAAAAAACAAATTATAATTATGATAATACTCAGACGGCCAGGCTTATTCGTGAAATTGGATATATCCAAGAGCTGGAATTACGACAAAATTAATGAAACACGACAAGAAGATTATGTGGTGAGTTAAAGTCCCAAGTACAAATAAATTTTATTCATGCTCTTGGGAGGGCGGATTTTCTGGATACAAAGAAAATGATGATGTTTGTATAATTAGAAGTCATAACGCAGAAGAGTCAGCCAATTATTACGGATATATAACAAGGCTTCACGGCGATCATAAAGGTGAACTGACTTCTGTTTGGTCAGTGGATGTCGATGGATTAGTTGTTAACTAGATACAAACTTTACTTTATTGTGAAGTAAATAAGCAATATTAGAGACTTATACGCTATCTTTATGTGTTTTTTTATAAATATACTTGATGTAATAGGGACATAACATGGCATATTTCGAGGTGGATGGTGCTAGCCAGAAAACTGGAAAACCTATTAAAACTAAGGTTGTTGAGTCAATGGATGAGTCCAGAGCACGAGCATATGCTGAGTCAAGAGGAATGACTGTAATATCAGTCACACGTACACCAGAACTCCCCCCATCAGAAAAGCAAATAGCTTATGCAAAAGATCTTGGCATCTCCGTACCACGTGATGCCAACTTAAAAGAAGTTCGGGATCTTATCAGCAATGCGGTAGATGATGATGAGCCAGCTGATGAGGAGCTTATGGCACTCGCCGACAAGCTTGATATCGTGTTCACAAAATACTCAGGGGTAAAACTGCTTCACGCGCAAATCTGGCGAGAATTGTCCCATAGTGCTAAGACGAAGGCCGCATGGTTCACTTATTGTCTCTATCGGGACCTGTTGCCGAAGCGATCAGTTCCGGTTGCAACAAGTTACGAACATCCAATCATGCAGGCAATTTCGGAGAAAGCTCTACAAGATCCTTCACTGGCGGAGTCTATCGACCGTTACGAAGGTGAAAATCTTTCGTTTTTCGGACAAAGAACATCAAAGAATGGAAAGCTTCAAGCTGGCGGCAGTATCCGAACAAAAGCTTACAAAACTGTGTCTAATTTTCTAAGAGCCGACCCTATGTTAGGCTTATCAGCGGCATCTGAACGCCAACAATCCTCGACACTGCAATCTACGACAATGCAATTCTCTGGACCAACTAGGTCATCTTGTAAGGTTGCATCAAAAAGTGCAGGTAATGGATGCTTACTTACAATTATCTCGATGGTTACAGTTGGATCTTTCTCACTTGCAGTAGGCATCCGGTCTATAATCTATCTGTTGAGATGAATCAGTGTTGTGGAGATACTATTGGAGTTTCCCACCGTAGCGGAGATAGCGAGTCCTGCGAAATTAGGTGTATTGATTTCTCGATTACCGAAAGCAGTTTTTCAATCAGTAGCGGCGGGAGTGTTTACAGTAAGAATGTCGGAAGTGATAGCTATTCAGAAGCGGGATGGTCGTTTGAGCTTGGTTGCGAATCGGAATATCAGGAATGGGACAGCAGTCTTGATAATATCCCCTCTTTGGTAGAAGAGCTTCTCAATCTCGGAGCAGTCATATCAGTAGGGGACGAAAGCGAGATTGAGTTTGAAGATGATGAGGGGCACCCTTAAGAGGATGCCCCCCCCGTTTGTTCCAATCTGGCCAGACATGCCTACTCCCTGGTGGTGGCCCGTATTTGCTGAATCGCTTTGTTGATCTCCGGTACCACCTGCTCCCAAAGCTCAGGGAGAAAGCAGCACCCCTTCCTGGTTGCGTGCAGTTCGCCCAGCTTGTCCTTGAAGTAGGTTCTCACGTCAACAAGGTTGTACCCCTTGAAAGTGGAGTGACTGACAATCAGGAGTTCCCCACTGTTTTTCTCAATCGTGAAAAGTGCTTTATTACTGTCTTCCATATAGAATCTATCCTTTGGCCTTAAATATAAGACCCGTTAATGGTTGGGGAGGAGAGAGAAACCGTATTGTTCCTCGGTGCGCTGGAATTCTGGAAACGGTGATTATGCAATCTGTCACCATCCCCCTTTACTATAAATAATATTCACCCTCCACACCAAAAAGTTTATAGTTGGAGTATTTACAGCATCCTCATCTCCCCTTACCTCCTCTCCTCTAACCTAACCTAACCTTATGCTTCAAGTGCACTCCAGGTCCACTGCAAGCTCACTTGATTTCGCGGCGTTCCCTCGGCGTTTGTCGGCGCTTGATTTGCCTCCCTTGCTGGAGTTTGCGAGTTTTTGGAGTGCTTTCGAATACTCTGTTGTAAGTCTTGGACTGATTAGGAAATCTCCGTTGTCATGAAGTAAACCGGATTCGATGCATGTCTCTCGCAGTGCCACCCACTTTTCAAGCGGAAGGCGCATCATCCGGGCAATTTGTTTGTCATCATTATTCGGGAGAAGCATGTCCCGTTCCCACATCCGAAGAAGGAGCAAGACCCATAGACCGCACTGCTCTGCGGATAGTTCCTGCACCCTGTAATCAGCAAAAAAATCTTGTGTGTAGAATGGGAAATAAGGTGCGCTCATAATTTCCCCCCTTCCGCTTCATTCTGGCCGGCCAGAGGGCGAAGAGTGTATTTTCCGCGCTCTGCGTCATAGGTCTCGGCCAGGAGTCGCTTGATATGGCCGTGAGCTGGTGGCGCCGGGTTGCAACTGCGAGGCGTCAAAGGTGCTGTTTCATCCCCCGTATCCAATGTTAACTTTTGAGTTGTCGGTGTCATCGCCTGCACCCCCAGAACCGGCGATGGGAAACCGGCTTGACCTTAGGGGCAGTTGTAATGTACGTTCTCATTGCCTGCAACAGAGTAGCTTTTCGGCCCGCTTCCGTCACCACGGTTGTGGGCTGTGTTGTATCAGTCATGTCCCTACCCCCCCTTATGCCGCCGCCTGCGTCATCCCGTTCATCCAGCAGTTGAAATCAGACTCCTTAATCCGCACATTCCGCCCGATCTTATGGAGTGGAGGCAGTGAGGCCGCTTTACGACCATGACGGGCAAGACTTGCGTTGGTGATAAAGTAAGACATACTGAATTTGCTTCGTGCCGCTGCTTCTCTAATGGTCAGCCATGTTTCCACTTGGATCTCCTTGATGTCGGCCAGGAACACAAAAAGCCCCGGCAATACCTGAGGGGTATCAACGGAGCCAAATGAAAAAGCGGCTCACGCGACTGATACCATGCCCTGCGACAGATGAAACCTGCCGCTCTTCATGAATCAATCGAGCCAAGCCGCTTGAGTCAGCTTAGGGGTTGTCAGCGTCGAAATGTATCAACAGGTATTCAGCATCCCCTGCCAGTACATAACGCCCGTCTTGACTTACCCATGTCTGACCGCCCGCAGGGAGCCTCTAAGAGGTATTCCAAACAGGACAATCTACGATGGTCTTCGACAAGATAAATGGTGTGGACTTACACAGCCACAGTAGTCGGTACTTTTTCCGTGAGAGCCTTTAAGGTATTGTCACGGTACGAGTAGCCGATACGGATGGTATTGTTTGGGTCAACACCTTTATCTACGTCTTGGATCATACGCCAATGTTTAAATGAAAGTCAAGGCAGGTTAATTTTACCATGATTCTTAATGTTAACATTTAGGATAGCGCAATCTAAGCGTGCTAAATCACGCTGCTTTCCTCGCTCTTGCATCGTCAAGTGAAATAACATTGCTGTGATCCGCCCCTGCGGGAGACAACCCGGCATTGGTGAGAATGTAGCCGGCTATCAACTCAACTGCCGCACGTAGTACCGGAAGTTCAAATTGCACATACCCCTGAGTAACGTCTGTCGGAAGGGCATGATTGACAAGTCGCTTCTGTGTAAATGACGGGATGCCTACCGCTGTAGCATAGGTCAGGAAACCACGCCTAAAATCGTGCATCATGAAGTTAACACCGCTCAGCTCGGAGACCTGCGCCAATGTTCCGCGAGGATCTTTTAGATGTCCCGTAGGACCATGTGATGGGAATACGAAACCATCAGGGCCGGTGTAGAAGTCCGATTGATACTGTGTTAACACACCAACCATGTGCGCGGCCAATGGTACGAGCAACATCTTGCCGTTTTTGGTGATCCTAAACAGCACGGTCTTTTCTCCTAAGTCGATGTCGCCCCATTGCAGGCTTGCCAACTCACCCTTTCGCGCTCCGGTGAACATGCCCAGGAGGAGCATTGTCTTTGTTCCTTCAATGTCCAGGCTGTTGACGGCCTCGAACCACGGCTTGAGCTGTTCAGATTTTATGAAAGTGTCCCTCCGCTCCAGCTTAAACCAACCATCGGTTTTCGATAGCACACACACCGGATTACGGGTGAACGTATCTTCCAGCACAGCCACGCCATAGGCGAAGACGGCACGTAATACCCTCATAGCGAGGTCAGCCGCCCCCTTGCCCCCTCGTTGGCCCTTCCTTGCGTTACCCTTGGGGGTGATGTACTCCTGATCTGTCTTGACGGTCCCGATTTCAATGTGTCGGGTTTCGATCATGCTGGAGGTGATACCCCGCGCCGGCCTGTCCATCCAATCGGAAAAATGAGTATCCATGCTCATTCGGTACTGCCCCATCGTGGACGCTTTCAATTTCCCCTTAGCCGACTTCATAGCAAGATACCGCTCAAAGAGTGCTCTCAGCGTCAGGTCTTTGCTTTCCTCGGTCCTCCGTACCTGCTCCAGAGCTGCAAGCCGCACCTGCTCTTCTGCTCGTCTCATAGCAGGCGTTATATCCTGACCTGCGTCGTCTATGATTATCTTGGCCAGCTTAACCATTTCCCGGTGATGGTCGGTGTCCACATTGCCGTGATCATCTTCCCTGACCTTACCAAGAGTTTCCTTCACCTCGAACCGTCGCCCCTCAAGCAAGGGGGTTTTGCATCTGACCTGCACGAAATAGGTCTTGCTCTTGCCGGATACCCTGACACCAAATCCTGTAAGCTTGGTGTCGAAGTAATCAATCTGTCTACCCGGTTCAGTTGGCCGTTGCAGCTTGTCGATGCCTGTTGGTGTCAGTCTTTCTTTTGGCATGTAGCACCCCCTGAAAATCCATGTAGCAAATATGTAGCAAATATGTAGCAGATAAACTTAAAGTATCATGTACCTTTTTAAAGGTCAATACATATCATGTTCTATGTTTTTCGGGTAGTTACGAGGCAATGGACATTAAAAAAAGGTCAAAAAATACATACACGCTAAACTCGAAATCAGGTGTACGGCAACGTACCTAGGGTTCGAATCCCTACCTCTCCGCCAAATAGCAGTCCGGGATAGTCCGGACAAGTCCAAAAGCCCTTGAGAAATCAAGGGCTTTTGGTTATTCTATGTCTAGCAAGGTTTTGCCACGTCAAATACAATCCACATTTTTTTACAGTACCGCGTACAGATATCTGGAGTAATCGTCAAATCGGATACTGTAAAAAGAAGGTGGCAGCAATGCCAAAACGAGTTGCACTGCTGACTGACACGCAAGTGAAGAACGCGAAGCCGAGAGAGGCGGATTAAGGAAGAGTTGAACCATACGCTGCTGGGGCATGAGGAGTGGGAGTGCTGAGATAATCTCCCGACGCGATGATTACCGTTCACTAATCTTGCATCGCTGCAAGCATGCTATTGAGATCTGCGAGTTATGCTGACACAAGAATTGACAAAAATACGACCGCTATTGTAAAATTTATCATATGCATCCCAGAGCACTGATATAAAACTTTATATTAAGCGGCCAGGCATGAAATATGACAGTAATGATGAAAATTTTAAATAGTATGCTGTCACGGTTATGGACTATAAAAATAAGTTTAAACTATGAGAGGATAAAGATCCTGTTGGGCCAGGAAGGTGCAACCCTTCAAGTATGAGTAATTTTTTAAGGATAGTAGTTCAGAACCGCCATGCCATAAAAAGATTTATATTTCAATAACCTACGATTTAACCTCAGACATAGACGCGATATTGGCTGGCTCTTCGTCGTATCACGTGGGTAGCGCGAATAGTTTCGTAAACAGCAGTCACTTTCGCCCGGATTCCGCACGCATCGAACAATCGGGGCACTTCCAGTGTCGTTGAGCCTGTTTTTGGCAGCAGGAACACTGCTGCCAAAGCCTTGACCTAATGATCTTGCCCAGCAACTGCCGGCGAAACAACGGCAGCGGTCCGACTCACCTACTATCGCCCTGTATTACACCTTGCGGTACCACCAGTTAGTGTTTTAATGAGAATACGGAGTTTCTCCCATGAATGAATCCAAAACGGGTTCGCTGACCAACCTGACGCGGTTCATCCCGTTGCTGGTCCTCTGTATTTCACTTGCGCTTTCCTTGGGTATGTGGCGAACACTCAACAACAATTATCGACAGAAGGCCGAGATAACCTATAAGGATTTAACCGAGGACCTCAGCCAGCGACTGGTCAATCGGTTGCATGACCATGAACAGGTTCTTCTAGGCGGTGTTGGCCTCTTCAATGCGGCGAACACAGAAGTCACCCGTGACCAGTGGCGCCGTTACGTTTCCTCGTTACAGCTTGACACAAATCATCCAGGTATTCTGGGCGTTGGGTACAGCGTCTGGCTGACCCCGTCGGAAAGAGAAGCAAACATCAGGACAATCCGTTCCCAGGGTTTCCCGGAATACCTCATCAAACCAGAGGGGGTGCGGGATGTCTATACTTCCATCATTTTTCTGGAACCATTCAACTGGCGCAATCAACGGGCCTTCGGCTATGACATGTACAGTGAGCCAACACGCCGGGCAGCACTTGATAGCGCCAGGGATTCAGGCCTGACTACCATTGCCGCCCGCATAATCCTTGTTCAAGAGACCGAGAAAAACAAACAGAGCGGCATGTTGATGTATGTGCCGCAGTATCGACAAGGATTACCGCTTGATTCGGTGGAAAACCGCAGGAAAGCATTACGCGGATTTGTCTACAGTCCCATACGGATGAACGATTTTGTCTATGGCACGTTCGGCACACTTCCCAAGGGAATAGCCTTTGAAATTTTTACTGACCCGTTGAAAAAGCCCGGGTCCCTGCTGTTCAGCAGCGAGCAGGCAGAAAAAACAACCATTCCACCAGGCTTTACTCCAGGCTTCACCAGCGAGATAAAAGTAGATGTGTATGGCAAAACCTGGCTCTTTTCGTTCAAGAACCTTCCAGCATTCTCAGAACATTTCGAAAAAGACAAATCCTATCTGGCACTGGCACTGGGCATCATTTCCAGCCTGATGCTTACCTCAATTTGCTGGCTACTGCTCAATACCCGGAACAAAGCTCTTGCTCTCGCCCAAAACATGACCGAGGAATTTCAGAAAAGTGAAACCCGGCTGCACGCCATCATCAACGAATCTCCCGTTCCCAAAAGAATTAGCGATAGCAACGAGAACATAACCTATATCAATAAGGCATTTGTCACGACCTATGGTTATTCTCTTGATGATGTCAAAACCGTCAAAGACTGGTGGCAAAAAGCTTATCCTGACCCTGACTACCGGCAGCAAATTATCGACACCTGGGCGGAACATCTGCATGCGTTCAAAACTGAAGGTGGTGCCCTCGAACCATTTGAAACGACAATACGTTGCAAGAACGGGACGGTAAAGAACGTCATCGCCTACGTTACTGCGCTAGATGGAAGTCCGGATTGCGAGACATTAACGGTTCTCACTGACATCACCGAACGCAAGCTGTTGGAAGATAAGTTGAAAAGCAGCGAGGAGCAGCATCGAATGCTCTACCAAAATGCTGCCGTTGCCATCTTAATCATTAATTCCGATCTGGATATTCTTTCTGTCAACGAACAAGCTTGCCGGCAGTACAACTACTCGCTTGGAGATTTTCAGAAGTTGCGGCTCAGCGATATTCAGACGCCGCAAGGAACCGAACAATTTTCGGAACAAATAGCCTTATTGGCCAGGGATGGGAATGTCACTTTTGAGACCGTCCACCGTGATGTCCAGGGAAGAGAAATCCCAGTAGAAGTGAATGCATCAAAAATCATTTACGACGGTAAGCCGTGCGTGATGGGCGTCTGTCGCGACATATCCGAGCGCAAACAAGCTGAAATCGAAGCGCAACTCACCCAGGAACGACTTGAATGCCTGGTAAGAGTTTCCCAAAATTCTTCACACAATATCCAGAATTTGCTCGATTTTACGTTGAATGAGGCGATAAGGCTCACCCGCAGCAAAATCGGCTACATATATTTCTACAATGAAGATACCCGTCAGTTTATTCTGAACAGTTGGTCAAAGGACGTCATGGCAGAGTGCACCATTACCGAACCACAGACCTGCTATGATCTCGACAAAACCGGCATCTGGGGTGAAGTAGTCCGCCAACGCACCGCAATCATTCTCAATGATTTCCAGGCTCCCCACCACCTAAAAAAGGGGTACCCAGAAGGACATGCCCCGCTGTATCGCTACCTCTCCATTCCAGTCTTTAACGAGAACAAAATTGTCGCTGTGGTGGCGGTAGCCAACAGGGATAGCGATTATAGCAATAATGACGTGCATCAACTTACCCTGATGATAGAGTCGGTATGGCAGATGACCGAAAGAATCCGGTGGGAGATAGAACTCACCAAGGCAAAAGAATCGGCAGAGACAGCTAATCGAGCGAAGAGCGAGTTCCTGGCCAACATGAGCCATGAAATTCGCACTCCCATGAACGGTATTATTGGTATGAGTCAGTTGCTTTCCTACTCCGAACTAACCGAAGAGCAGGAAGAATTCCTCTCCGCGATTACCACCTCCGCCAACAACCTCCTCACCCTGATAAACGACATCCTTGACCTTTCCAAAATTGAAGCTGACAAAATGGGTATCAATATTGATATGTTCAGCCTGCACAACTGCATTGAAGAGCTGCTCAAGACACAACTGTCACTCATCATGCAGAAGAGGCTCTCTTACAAGATTGACATCCAAGAGGATATCCCCGATGCCCTTCTCGGCGATCAATTACGCATCAAGCAGATATTGTTGAACCTGGTAGGCAACGCCATCAAATTTACGGCTACAGGTGGGGTTGGTATTTCAGCAACGCTGGTTGAGCGACGTGGTTCCGGGATACTGCTGGATATTTCCGTGCATGACACGGGCATTGGCATGTCACAGGAAGTACAAGAGCGAATCTTTGAGCCGTTCTGTCAAGCCGACCACATGATATCCAGCCAGTTTGGGGGTACCGGCCTGGGGTTGACCATCTGCCGCCGTTTGGCCGAATTGATGGGCGGCGGTATTGAAGTAGAGAGCCAGGAGGGTATCGGAAGCACCTTCCATCTGAAACTTCCCTTGCAAATATCTTCCACATCCATAGATGCAATTTCAAAACATAACAATCTTTCCGAAGTTTGGCAGGGACCCTCATTGAACATTCTCTTGGCAGAGGATAACCCTATCAACACCCGCTATATTAAGACTCTGTTAAAAAAAATGGGACACACCTTAACGTCAGTAGTAAACGGCAGAGATGCAGTACGTGCTGTAGATGAAGATGTTTTCGACCTTATTTTGATGGATATTCAAATGCCGGTCATGAATGGGAATGAGGCTTTGAGCGTACTTCGGGAACGAGATAACGGCAACCATGTGCCGGTAGTTGCCTTGACCGCCTATGCGCTCAAAGGTGATAAGGAAAAGTTTTTACAGATGGGCTTTGATGGCTACTTGGCCAAACCTGTTGAGGCGCTCACAATGGCAGACGAGATCAAACGTCTTACAACCTGAGACATTGTAGTGTTTGCTTACAGCATCTTGAGTAGGCGGATTGATGAACCAACACGAGATATCATGTCCTACGAGATGACCAGTGGAATCGGATCAAAGATTTGCTGCCAGGCCGTACCGGTACGGTGGGTGTAACGGCAAAAGATAATAGGCTCTTTCTCGATGCAGTGCTGTATCGTTATCGAACCGGGATACCCTGGCGGGATCTGCCGTGCTACTTTGGGCATTGGAGCGTTGTTCACACTTGGCTGACAAGGCCTATGACGCTGATGAACGAGTGAGCAATCCACTTCTCGCTGTGGGCAAAGAGATCGTCATTCCGCCAAAGAGGAACCGCACATAAACACATGCGTTCGACAAGGAACTTTATAAAGCACGGCACCTGATAGGAAACTTTTTCTGTAAACTAAAGAAATTTCGAGCTATTGCTGCTCGCTATGACAAAACCGCACGCAATTTTCTGGCAGCGATACAACTCGTCTCAGTGACCATCTGGCTCAATTGATGACGCGCCCTAAGGGAATGGATTGGAAATGTTCAGCAAAATTTCAAGGGACTCGCTCGCCCCCCCTGTGATCGCTTACCAACAGGTTCATCAGCCCCACAGCCCCATCGTCTTTGTCAGTCAGACAAGTTATCCTCCGTTTCCTCGCAAAAAAACTGCATCATGGACAGCATGTACATCGCACCGGACCGCTAGCTGGCCACGGGAATGGGCTTCCAGCCAAAGTTTGATCAAGATCTGCAAGGCGGACCTGTGTTGAGAATCAGAAACTACCGATTGAGTAGTGTCGCCATGGCCGCCGGGATTGTGCTGGTGGTTGCCATTGCCATAACCGCAGCCAGCGCTATCACCATACTGCGTGATCATGAAATTACCTCCTGGAGCAGGCAACTTGACAACTACACGCTGACGCTGGCAGAGCAGACTTATCAGACCATGGCTGCCGCTTATTGGGCCCTTGATGTCATCGCAGACGAAATCAAAGAGTTAGGCGCTGTAAGTGCTACGGAATTCCAACACAAAGTTAAGACTGAAAAAGTTTACCGACTGCTCAAGGACAAAATCGAAATACTGCCGCAAGTCGATGTGATCTCGCTTGTTGCCCGGAATGGTGACGTCATAAATTTCACGCGGTCATACCCACCGCCCCCCATCAACCTTGCTGACCGGGATTACTACCAGGAACACCGTGCCAGAGCCACTGCCGGAGACTTTATCAGTGTTTCCGTCCGGAACAAGGGCAACGGCAAATGGGTATTCTACATCAGTAAACGCATTAACAACCAACAAGGCGACATGATCGGTTTGCTGCTGGTAGGTATCTCAGTTGATGCCTTTATCAAGTTTTACGAGCGACTGGGCATTAACCTTGGCCCAGGTGCGGCGATCTCCCTCTACCGCAATGATTACTCGCTGCTTACCCGCTGGCCACAAAAAGATGCCCTTATCGGTAAAACCAACCGGAGCGGGTCAACCTACACAATCCTGGAACAACAGAAGAAGGATCACGGGGTTCTGTACCACGATGCGTCCCGACCTTCCGAGGACAACCCACGCGGGGGCCGACTCGGAGCAGCCCGCCGGGTCCAGACGTACCCGCTGATAGTCAATCTCTCGGTAACGGACCACTTCTTTCTGGAAAACTGGCGTCATGCCGTAATCTGGATCGGATCGGTGGCATTTTCGAGTATCGTTGCCTTGCTGGCAGGCACTATTGTCGTGACAAAAACCTTGCGCCGACGGGAACAGGATTTACAGCAGACGCTCGAACTGAAACAGAGAGCCGAGGCCGCCAGCCAGGCCAAGAGCGAATTCCTGGCCAACATGAGCCATGAGATCCGGACCCCCATGAACGCCATCACGGGATTGGGTCGCCTGCTTGACCAGACGGAATTGACACCGGAACAAAAAGATCATCTGGCCAAACTCAATCTGTCGGCCCAGTCTCTGCTACGGCTCATAGATGATATTCTGGATCTGTCGCGCGTTGAATCCGGAAAGCTTTCTTTGGAAGAGTGCGACTTTTCGCTTCGCCAGAGCCTGAAGCGGGTCCTCGGCCTGACCTTGGGCTTAGCGTGCGCAAAGGGTCTGTCCCTGCAGACTGAGATCAGCCCCGAGGCACCGGATTGCCTGAAGGGTGACCCCCTCCGCCTTGAACAGATTCTCATCAACCTGGTGGGGAACGCGGTGAAATTTACGGAACAGGGCACGGTAGCGGTGGCGGTACAGGTAGCGGAACCTGCCGGCAGTGGCGATCAGGGGCGGGTCCGGCTGGCCTTCAGCGTAAAGGATACCGGGATCGGTCTCTCTGCTGACCAATTTGACCGACTCTTCGAACCGTTCACCCAGCAGGACAGTTCTACCACCCGGCGCTACGGCGGCAGCGGCTTGGGGCTTGCCATCTGCAAACGGTTGGCAGATCTAATGGATGGCACAATAGAGGCTACTGGTATGCCGGGGGCGGGCTGCACCTTTAGGGTGGTCATTCCCTTCGGGATAGGCGACGAGTCTCTGCTGTCGTCACGGGATATGGTGGCAGCCGTACCGGAAGAGGCTCTACGCCGAATCCGCGGGGCGCGCCTCCTGATCGCCGAAGACAACAGCATCAACCAGCAGATCTTGGCCCGTCTTTTGGCACAGCTTGGTCTGTTGGTGATGATGGTGGACAACGGCCGGGAGGCAGTGACGGCTGTGGCCCATGCCGACAAGCCATTCGCCGCCGTGCTCATGGACCTCCAGATGCCGGAGATGGACGGCTACGAGGCCACCCGGATCATCCGGGAGCACCACAGCGCCGAGGAACTGCCGATCATTGCCGTGACGGCCCACGCCTTGCCCGCAGACCGGCAGCGATGTCTGGACTCCGGGATGAACGATCACTTGACTAAACCGATCGATGTGGTCCGGCTCCATGAACTCCTGGTTCGCTGGATCGTCCCCACCGGACTGGAGGTGCCGCAGTTGGCGTCGGAAGCGGAGGCGGGACCCGTTACGAGTCCGGCGGCCACATTTTACGCGTTGCCCGGCTTGGACGTGCCGGCAGCATTGGCCCGGCTGAACATTTCCTTTGCCCAGTATCGGGAGTTCGTCATCCAGTTCAGCCGGGAACACCGGGAGGATGCCGCCCTGCTCCGGAACCATCTGGCGGCTGGAGACCTGAAGGCAGCCCGGATTGTGGCACATACCCTGAAAGGGGTGGTCGGCAATCTGGGGGCGACCGCATTGTATCCTGCAGCCGTTGTCCTGGAAACAGCCCTTAAACAGGGTGATACCGCAGAAGCCGCCCGGCTCTTGCCGGATGTCGAAACGCATCTGGTGTCGGTCATTACGGGGGCGGCCCTTCTTGCCCAAGAGGTGCCTGCCACTACCCACCCCGATGACCACAGCGCCAACCCTCCTGCGGTGGTGGAACTGTTATCCGAGTTGTCCCGGTTGCTGGCGGCCCGGGATCTGGCGGCACTGGAACTGTTTGCCCACGTGCAACCGTATCTGGCCAGGAGTATGGAGGCAGAAGCCATGGCGAACTTGGTCGGGCGTATGGATAAACTGGATTTTAGTGGTGCACTTGAGTATCTCCACAAGAGTACCCCCGGTTAGCATGAGGAGCAGGTCACATGAAACGATATAGGGTTAAAAAGCCCGCCCGAAGGGCGTTACGTTCACTTAACTGAGAATAGTTATGTACAGGAGCAGATAGTATGACCAAGGATAAGGAGCACGACTCCATAAACATCCGTGCTCGGTTCCTCGCCGGAAGATGGAATTCCTTCAACAAAGCAGGACCGGTTCAACTGATAAGCCGTCGCTTCTTGATATATCTCCTTATCTTCATTACGGCGTGGCTACTGATTTCCTATGCCGTTGTCACTACTGTCATGGGAAAACGTCTTGAAGCTGAGCTTGATCGTCACCATAGTAAACTGAAACAAGCAGCAGAAGCGTCGACTGCTCATTTTAAGCATTCAATCAGCCATTTGTATGGTCTGCCGGCAGTAGTGGCAGAATATCCGCTGATCAAGACCGCTGTACGCTCCAATATTGCAGCTTCCCTGCCTCAAAATACCTCACCCGAAGTAAAAAAATCAGTTTTTGTCTCGCAGCCCGTGATGATGGAGCTCAATCGCTACTTGGCATTCGTCAACAGTGAACTGGGCAACGACCAGCTTTTTGTCATTAACAGCACGGGTGATTGCATAGCGAGCAACAATTATGATCAAGCGAACTCACTTGTCGGCACCAACTATGCGGATCGCGCCTATTTCAAAAGCGCCATGGCGGGGCAGCGCGGCAGACAGTATGCAGTAGGACGTTTATCAGGGGTGCCGGGGTTCTTTTTTTCGGCCCCTGTTCATGGCGAGAATACTATCATCGGGGTGGTAGTGGCCAAAATAACCGCTCCCGATCTTGCGAACAGTCTCAATCGATTCAATTGCTTCATAACAGATGTTAATGGAGTAATCGTACTCTCTAGCAACAAAATGCTGGAATACTTTGCCATCAACGATGCCCCCATTTTCGGAAGGAGCCCCGAAGAGCGTGAAAAACAGTATAAACGGCGTGATTTCCCCGTACTGAAGGTTGACCGCGCTTCAGGGATGCCGCATCCGTATCTTACCACCTTATTCCCTGACAGTACGACTCCCTATATGTTGTCCAAAAGTCTGCAGGACAAGGATGGATATACCATCTACACCTATACTCATATGACGGATATCAACAGGTATCGAGAGCTTTCGCTGCAATTTGCCATTCTGTTGTCCATCACGGGGTCAGTTGTGATCTTACTTATTGGCGGCATTCGGCGCTATCTGGGTGATATGCGCCAAGCTGTTGCGCAATCAGATGCCGCGAATGTTTCCAAAAGCCAGTTCCTAGCCAATATGAGCCATGAAATCCGGACCCCCATGGCCGCCATCATCGGGTTGGCGGATCTGGCCTTGAAAACGCAATTGTCGCCCGTGCAGCGGGATTATCTCGAAAAGATCACTACTTCCTCTCGTTCATTACTCAGCATTCTCAATGACGTCCTGGACCATTCCAAGGTCGAAGCCGGAAAGCTGATTCTGGAGTCAGTCGCCTTTTCACTCCAGGCAAGCTTGGAGAAGGTGGCCAGCATCATCAATGTTCAGGCCCGGCTCAAGGGCTTGACGTTTCGTACGGAAGTGGCGCCTGACGTGCCTCAGGTGATAGCCGGCGATCCGCTCCGACTGGAACAGGTGTTGCTCAATCTCCTGGGGAACGCCGTCAAGTTTACGCCTCAGGGAGGCGTCGAGTTGGCCGTCACCCTGATCGAGGCCTCTACCGAACGGCTTGCCCTGGAGTTCAGGATCAGCGACACCGGCATCGGCCTCACCCCGGAACAGTGCGTTGCGATCTTTGTGCCGTTTACTCAGGGGGACAGTTCCACGACCCGGCGTTTCGGCGGGACCGGACTGGGGATCAGTATCTGCCAGCGCCTGGTGGCGCTAATGAAGGGAGAGATCACGGTCGAAAGCGAACCGGGACGAGGGAGTAACTTCCGATTTACTGCATATTTCCAGCCGGCTTCGGTCGAAGAGTTGCCATTGGTAACAACTCCGGTCCAGAGAGATATCATTGTCATCCGGGGCGCACGGGTCCTGCTGGTGGAGGACCAACCCATCAATCAGCAGATTGCCCGGATTCAATTGTCCCAAGTCGGGCTCCAGGTCACGGTGGCAGCTGACGGACGGGAGGCCGTAGACCTGGTCATGCATGCACCCGAGCCCTTTGACCTGGTGCTGATGGATATTCAGATGCCGGAGATGGATGGCTACGAGGCGACCCGACGTCTCCGGGAACAGTGGAACCGCGAAGAACTGCCAATCATCGCCATGACCGCCTACGCCCTGCCAGAAGAGCGACAGAAGTGCCTAGCGGCCGGGATGAACGATCACCTGACAAAGCCTATCGAGGTAGCGGACCTTCACGAAAAACTGTGTCGCTGGCTCAAACATCGGTCGGGTCTGTCCGATGTCCCTGAAGGAACCGGTGAATCAATAGCTTTCGTTGCGAACTTCCCGAACCTTCACGGAGTTTGCATGGTAGAAGGCTTGGCACGTATGGGAGGTAATCAGGCATTATATCGGTCGCTGCTGCGACAATTTGTCCGTGATAACAGCCAGGTTGCAGAACGGCTCTCTACCCTCCTGAACAGCGGAGATCTGTCTAATGCTCGTATGGTGGCACATACTCTCAAAGGGGTGGCAGGTAATCTGGGGCTCAAGGACTTCGCCGCTAGTGCGGCAGACCTGGAAACAGCGTTCATCAGGAACGATCTGTCCACAGCCTGCAGCGGGCTGGCGGATCTGGAGAACCGGTTGGCCCAAGTCCTGGCAAGCGTGACCGAGTTGGAACTGTTATTGCCGGCGGAACCACGACACGCCGGAGCACCACCGATGGCCGCGGAACTGCCGGTTCTGTGCGAGGAGCTGACTCGACAGTTACTGACACGTAATCTTCAGGCGCTGGACCTCTTTGACCAGCTGCACTCAACCCTGGAACTGCTCTGTCCGGCCGAAACAGTGCACAAGCTGACCATGTGCATGGAACACCTGGATTTTACCGGAGCCATGGGCCATTGGAACGAGTGCCAACCGTTACTGAACGGAAAACGTCATGAGTGGGGGTAGAACTAAAGGCCGTGTCACCAGGAGCCATTTACTCATCAACCAATTTACCCCGATTGCTACTAGCTCGTAACCTATCGAATAATCGTGAAGTATATCCCGGAGGAGGGATGGCTCATGTCGGAACCGGAAGCTAAACCCAAGGTGCTCATTATCGATGACGCCCCGGGCAACATTCGCTTGCTCAATGATCTGCTACGGGACCAGTATCACATCCTATTTGCGACCGAAGGTACTGATGGCCTATCACAGGCGGCCACGTTGCAGCCGGACCTTATTCTCCTGGATATCATCATGCCGGAGTTAGATGGGTACGAAGTCTGTCGCCGGCTCAAGGCCAACGCCGAGACCTCCGATATTCCGATCATTTTTCTTACCGGGTGCACCGAGGCTGAGGATGTCGTACAAGGGTTTAATCTCGGGGCGGTGGACTATGTCACCAAGCCGTTTCGCGCCAATGAACTGCGGACCCGGGTGAACACCCATCTGCAACTCCGGCAGGCCCGCCGGGAAGTTGTGGCCAAAAATGCGGTCCTGGAAACCCTGAATACGGAACTGGCGACATCACTGGAACAGAACCGGATGCTGCTGAGGGAAGTCAACCACCGGGTCAAGAACAATCTCAATGTGGTCTGCAGCCTGCTGGACCTCCAGGCCGACCAAGTCAAGGACCCCCGCGATGCGGAACTGTTTGCCGAGGCCCGCAACCGGGTCACGGTCATGGCCAGCATCCACGAGGCGCTCTACCGTTCCACTACCCTCTGCAGTATCACTGCCGGAGAGTTTTTTACCACCATCGCCTACAAACTGGTTCGCTCCTACAACCGGGGTGATATCCACATCCAGGTGGAATGTGGCGACCTGAGCCTGGGGATGGACGACCTCATTCCGTGCGGCCTCATCATCAACGAATTGGTCACCAACTCCCTCAAGTATGCTTTCCCGGAGGGAAGACGCGGAGTCCTCACCATTTCCTTGGTGGAGACAGGACCAAAACTGCTGCTGACGGTCTGCGATGACGGGGTTGGTATGCCACATGGTCTGGTTGTCGAACAGCTCGAGAGTCTGGGACTGGTCCTAGTGAACAGCTTGGCTCAGCAGTTGGGTGGAGACCTGGAGCTTGATCGGAGCTGCGGGACGGCCTTCCTGATCCGATTTCCCAGGCAGAAAAAATCCTGAAGCACTATGGAACGTTCGGCATGATCGGATTAAAAATATATGCACGGGGAGGATCAATACGAATCACCAACTATGTGGTGCTCATGGGTGTCTTGTGTTTCCTGTCAGTGGTTACTACCGGAGAAGCCCGGGTGGAAAAGATGAATAACGGGAAGAGCGCGAAGGAGAAGGATTTGACGACGCTCCACTACAACGGCAAGATCACCCTGACCGGCATACCGCTAGAAGCCTAACACAGGGGGGAACTGTTCCAGAGAGTCATCACGGTGAGTCTGGAGACCATAAAAATTGTCGGGAGTTTGCCGGGATTGGAGCTGTAGGCGGAAATGGATTCACATTTTCACTTGCTTTTGGAGCAGGTAATGGTTGATACTGGGTTCAATAAAACCCCCCAAGCCTATCAGGTAGCCTGCTACCGTGATGCTCAAACCGGGGGGTTCCTTTTTATGAACCGGGGAGACAGCAATGACAATCCCCTATAGTAAACCGGCAACTGAGATCGTGCTGCGACAGGCGGAAACTTTAACTGAAGTATGGTTGATGGCTGCATGAAACGGTTGAGCTACAGGTCGCACAGGGATGGCATGAATAGTTGACCAGTCTACTGACTGACCGGGAGGGATTGTTGATCCGCCTCCCTTTCTACGTTTAATGTTGCGATATCAGCCACTAGAGACTCATTCGACTGCCGGTCCATAGTGAGCCAGTGCTATGAGTTACAGAGCGTCACACAAGGCAAGAGTGGCGAGGACCATGCCAAGGAAGGTCTGAGCAGTCACTCGGTAGCCGACTTCGGTTACCATCCTTGACGACATGTTGAGAGAAAAAGAAGGACACAGGGGGGGATTATTTCGGACAGGTAGCGGAACGATCGAGAGGTGAACCTCACCAGGGGGACCGGCCTTTTATTTTAATTCGAAGCTGACTGACCCTATATGGAACCCGTGCGCCCCTTTTGGTTAACATAAACAAAAAAAGGACCTAAGCAAATTGCCTAAGTCCTTGTTTTTATGGTGCGCCTGGAGCGATTCGAACGCCCGACCTACGGATTCGTAGTCCGTTGCTCTATCCAGCTGAGCTACAAGCGCGTATAAACACTGTTCCTTAAAAGGAAGCCTACCCTACTACATCATCATTCATTTGTAAACCAGTTTTTACAAAATCTCCTCCCTCAGACCTATTTTTACGGGAAGTTTGACAAATCCTTATCTCTATACGAGAATAGATGCCATGCTATAAATCAAAATAAGACTACGGGTACGTCAAACCATGCTGCATCTTACCAATCTCACCAAAGAATTCGCCGGCAAGCCGCTCTTCACCGACATCACTTGGCACCTGAAAAAAGGGGAACGAGTGGGGCTCGTGGGTGATAACGGCGCCGGCAAGTCCACCCTCATGCGGATCATCGCCGGACTGGTGGAGTCGTCGTCAGGGAACCTCCAGTTCGCACGGGGCGCCACTGCCGGCTACCTTCCCCAGGAAGGGCTCACCACCCGAGGCCGAACACTCTTCAATGAAGCCCTCAGTGCACTGGAAGAGCTGCAAGCCATAGAGCAGGAGCTGAAGGAGTTGACCCGGCGACTTGGCGAGAGCCTTGCAGATGATCCGGACCATGATACGCTCCTGGACCGGTTCGGCCACCTCCAGGAGGAGTTCCGCCTCAGGGGGGGCTTTACCATGGAGGCTGAGGTGGGGACCGTTCTTCGGGGACTCGGCTTTCTCCCTTCCGATTGGGAACGGGACTGCGGTGAGTTCTCCGGCGGCTGGCAGATGCGCATCGCCCTGGCCAAACTTCTTCTCAAGAGGCCCAACGTCCTCCTCCTGGACGAACCAACCAACCACCTGGACATCGAGGCCCGCAACTGGCTGGAGGAGTACCTCTGCTCCTACCCCTACTCGGTCATCCTCGTCTCCCATGACCGTTTCTTTCTCGACTGCGTCTGTTCCCGGATTACCGAGGTCTGGAACCATACCCTCAGCGACTACCACTGCTCCTATACCCGTTATCTGACGCTCAGGGAGGAGCGGGTCTCTGCGATGCGAGAAGCCAAGCGCCGCCAGGATGAGGAGGTGGCGGCCATGGAGGATTTCATCCGCCGCTTCCGCTACAATGCCAACAAGGCATCGCTGGTTCAATCCCGGATCAAGCAACTGGAAAAGGTGGAGCGGATCGTCATCCCCCCGGAACGGAAACGAATCCGGTTCAACTTTCCCGAAGCCCCCAAGAGCGGCCGGATCGTCATGGAGCTGAAGAAGCTTACCCGATCCTACGGCTCCAAGGAAGTGCTGGAGAGTGTCGACCTGATCGCGGAGAAAGGTGAACGAATCGCCCTGGTGGGGCATAACGGCGCCGGGAAATCGACCCTCATGAGGGTTCTTGCGGGAGGGGAGTTCCAGGGCGGGGAGCGGCTTGTGGGGGTCAACGTGACCATGGACTACTTTGCCCAGGATCAGGCGGACGTCCTCACCGGAGACCGGTCGGTCTACGACGAAATCCTTGCCGAAGCCCCCTATGACTCGGTTCCCCGGTTGCGCGATATCCTCGGCGCGTTCCTCTTTTGCGGTGACGATATCCACAAACAG
Source organism: uncultured Geobacter sp. (assembly GCA_903902855.1). Classification (GTDB taxonomy): domain Bacteria; phylum Desulfobacterota; class Desulfuromonadia; order Geobacterales; family CAIOGM01; genus CAIOGM01. The sequence goes on from CAIUWK010000095.1 coordinate 111,242, forward strand.
GTGGGGGTCCTCTCGGGGGGTGAGAAAAACCGGTTGGCCCTGGCCAAGATGCTGCTCCGTCCTTCCAATCTCCTTCTCATGGACGAACCGACCAACCACCTGGACCTGAACAGCAAGGAGGTGCTGCTGGATGCCCTCCGCTCCTTCGGCGGCACCGTGATCTTCGTCTCCCACGATCGCTACTTCATCGACCACCTGGCCACCCGGGTGGTGGAGGTGGAAGGGGGCACTATCGCCTCGTACCAGGGGGATTACGAATACTACCTTGCCCGGAAAAAAGGGGAAGAAACGGTTTCCGAAACATCGCGCAAGGGGGAGGCATGCCTCGTCCCCACGTTACTCTCCTCTCCCGCTCCGCTCCCGCCTCTGGCCAAGGATGAACGGCTGCGCAAGCGGGAGGAGGAGAAACAGCGCCAGAAGGAAGAGAGTTCCCGTAAAAAGCGGATGGCGGAACTGGAGCGGGAGATCGGGGAGTTGGAGAAGCTCCTTGGCGGGCTGGAACAAGAGATGGCCGACCCCTCCTTCTTCACAGACTCGGAACGATCCCGTCAGGGGGGAGAACAGCACCTCCAGCTCACGGAACAGATTGCCGAATTATACAACCAATGGGAGAGCTGTCATGCCGGGTAGCGCACATATCACCATCCCCGAAATTCTGCCGGCCTTTGTCCTCAAGGATATGGTCGCCTTCCCCTACATGGTCTTTCCGCTCTACCTGAAGCGGGAGGAGCGGCTCCCCTTCGAGAAGGCGTTTCAGTTCGATTCGCTTCTCACGCTTTTTACCCGACGGGACGATGCGTCGGATGAAGAGCACGCTTTCCATGAAATCGGCACCGTCTGCAAGGTGAGCCAGATCATCATGCTCCCCGACGAGGGGGCCAAGGTAATGCTGGAGGGGCAACTCCGGGTCCGGCTGAAGAGCGTGATCCAGGAAAGCCCCTTCCTTCTGGCACGGGTAGAACCGGTGCGAGAGTTCTTCGAGAAGACCATGGTCTCCGACGCCCTCATCCATAGCCTCAACGGCCTTCTCAAGATTGCCCTCTCCTACGGCCGCCCCCTCCCCGACGATGTCATGAAGATGATCGACTTCATCGACAGCCCGGCGCACCTCTCCGACCTAGTGGCGCTCTATGTCCCCCTCTCCACCGACGAGCGCCAGCAGCTTCTGGAGACCGTGGACCCCCTGGAACGGCTGAAGAAGGTCTATATCCATCTGACCACCGAGGTGAAACGGCTCCAGGTAAAGGGAGAAGTCACCCAGGAGGTGAACCGGCGGGTGGAAAAGACCCAGAAGGAGTATCTCCTCCGGGAACAGATGAAGCACATCAAGGAGGAGCTGGGGGAAGAGGAAGCCAAAGGGAACGACCTGGCTGATCTGAAGAAGAAGCTGGACGACGCCCGGATGCCGGATGAGGTCAGGAAGGTGGCGAACAAGGAGTTGAAGCGGCTGGAGCGGATCAACCCCATGTCGCCGGAGCACACCGTGGCCCGGACCTATCTGGAATACCTGGCAGGGATGCCGTGGCAGACCTCTACGCCGGACAACAAGGATATCAACCTGGCCGAGACGGTGCTGGACGAGGACCACTACAACCTGAAAAAGGTAAAGGAGCGGATACTGGAATATCTGGCGGTCCGCTCCCTCAAGGAGAATACGAAGGGGCCGATTCTCTGTTTCGTCGGCCCCCCCGGCGTGGGGAAAACCAGCCTGGGACGCTCCATCGCCCGGGCTCTGGGACGCAAATTCATCCGGGTCTCCTTTGGCGGGATGCGGGACGAGGCGGAGATTCGGGGGCACCGGCGAACCTACATCGGCTCCATGCCGGGGCGAATCATTCAGGAGATTTCCCGCTGCGGCAGCAACAACCCGGTCTTCATGCTGGACGAAGTGGACAAGATCGGTCTCGACTTCCGGGGTGACCCGGCCAGCGCTCTCCTGGAAGTGCTGGACCCGGAGCAGAATTTTACCTTCACCGACCATTACCTGGACGTCCCCTTCGACCTCTCCAACGTCATGTTTATCACCACCGCCAACCAGATCGACCCGATCCCCGCCCCCCTGCGAGACCGGATGGAGGTCATCCCACTTTCCGGCTACACCGACGAAGAGAAGGAGCAGATCGCCTTCCGTTACCTCATCCAGCGGGAGACCACGGAGAACGGCCTGGCCAAGACAGCGCCGACCTTTACGAAGGAGGCAATTCACCGGATCATCCGCGACTACACCCGGGAGGCGGGGGTGAGAAACCTGCAGCGAAACATTGCCGCGGTCTGTCGCAAGCTGGCCAAGGAGATCACCCAGGGGAAACCGCTCCGCCCGGAGGTAACCCCGGACACCGTGGCGGAATTTTTGGGCCATCGGAAATTCTTCGACGAGATCAGCGCCGGCCGGGATCGGGTGGGGGTGGTGACCGGACTGGCCTGGACCGAGGCGGGGGGTGACATCATCTTCATCGAGGCGAGTCGGATGACCGGCAAGGGAGAGCTGATCCTCACCGGCTCCCTGGGGGATGTTATGAAGGAATCGGCCCGCACCGCCCTCTCCTTCGTCAGGGCCAATGCCGCCGATTTCGCCATCGATACCGGAATCTTTGCCACTACTGACCTGCACATTCACGTTCCGGCAGGGAGCATCCCCAAGGACGGCCCCTCCGCCGGAGTGGCCATGATGACCGCCATCGTGTCGCTCCTGTCGGGACGGGTCGCCCGGCGCGACGTGGCCATGACCGGCGAGATCAGCCTCACCGGCCGGGTCCTTCCCATCGGCGGACTCAAGGAGAAGGTTCTGGCGGCCCGACGCGCCGGCATCCGGACGGTTCTTGTGCCGGAGCGCAACCTGCCGGACCTGGAGGATGTGCCGGAGCATGTCCGTCAGGAGATGACTTTCGTCTTCCTTGAAGACGCCCGTGACGCCTTGGCCTCTATCCTGGTGGGAGGGGCTGCCACGTGACCGCGATTGCACTCACCGGCCGTCTCAAGTCGGTTTTTCTGGAGGTTCAGGAATTCTTCTTCCTCTCCGGCAAGGCCCTGAGGCGGCTGGTCACCCCCCCCTTCTACTACCGGGAATTCGCCTTGCAGATGGATCGGATCGGTGTCGGCTCTCTCTTCATCATCGTCCTCACCGGCACCTTCACCGGCATGGTCATGGCGCTCCAGTTCCTGGCCCAGCTGAAACCCTTTGCCGCCACCAGCTATGTGGGGGGGATGGTGGCGGTAACCATGGTCAAGGAGTTGGGGCCGGTCCTCTCGGCCCTCATGGTGGCAGGGCGGGTCGGATCCGCCATCACCGCCGAGCTGGGGACCATGGTGGTGACGGAACAGATAGATGCCATGGCCGTGGAGGGGACCGACGTGATCCGGCGACTGGTGACACCGCGCCTGGCCGCCATCCTTATCTCCCTGCCGCTCTTGACCGTGATCACCGATACGGTATCGCTTCTGGGTGGCTACCTCATTGCAGGGGGCTACGACATCAAGCCGGCCATGTACTTCGCCTCCGTGACCCAGTTCATGTTTTTCATCGACTACCTGGAAGGGCTGGTAAAACCGCTGGTCTTCGGCTTCATCATCGCTATGATGGGGTGCTACGTGGGGCTCAATACCGCCGGCGGCGCCGCCGGAGTAGGGAATGCTGCCAAGCGGACCGTGGTCCTCTCGTCGGTGCTGATCCTCGTCACCGACTTCTTCCTGGCCAAGCTCATCGTGACGTTCAGATAAGCAACTCTCTTTCCCCTTGCCGTGAGCCGGCAAAAGGTGTATCCATACCCCTCTTATCTGAGACTTCTGGAGTGATTTATATATGGGAATTCTTGCTAATTCTGTCAGTATCTGCCATTTCGAGATCAAGGGGGAGTACCCTGCCGGCGATCTTTTTACCTGGGTGGGGGAATGCCTGGCCCGCCACGGTTTTCAAACCATCGAAGAGTCTGCCGAGGAGAGTTCCGTCGGCTGGGTCCACCTGGATGACCACCAGTCCTCCGGTTTCGATACCATGGATACCTTCCGCCGCGACCACTACCTGACCTTCACCCTCCGCCGGGATATCCGCCGCCTCCCCGGGGCACTGGTCAAGGCCCACCTGGCCCAGGCAGAGGCCGCCTTCCTCTCAGCCAATCCCAACTTCCGGCGGATTCCGAAACCGAAACGGGAGGAGATGAAGGAGATGGTGAAGCTCTCCCTCTTTGCCAAGACCCTCCCCAGCCCCGCCACCTTCGACCTCCTTTGGGACAGCCGCAGCGGTCTGGTGACCTTCACCAGCCTGAGCCCCAAGGTCATCGAACTGCTGGAAGAGCTCTTCAAGAAGAGCTTTCCGGGCTTAAGACTGGTGGTGGTCCACCCCTTTTCCCGAGCCGAACAGCTCCTGGACGAGGCGGGAAAAGAGGCGTTGCAGATCGCAAACCAGGCGGGGAGTGATGCGGTCCTTGATCTCATCTCCCGCAACAGCTGGCTGGGGACCGATTACCTCCTCTGGCTCATGTACCGGACCATGAATGATTCGGGAGAGTACCGGATCAACCGACCCGGCCCCGCCAATGAGGGGGAACCGTTTGTGGCCTACCTCAACGACCGCCTGGTGCTCAAAGGGGGGAGTGACGAAGGGGTACAGAAGATCACCGTGGCCGGTCCCCAGGATCACTTCAGCGAGGCATTCACGGCGCTGAAGACCGGCAAACAGATCATCGAGGCGACTCTCTATCTGGAAAAAGATGAGGAGCGGTGGAAAACCACTCTCAAGGGAGAGCTGTTCCACTTCGGCGCCTTCCGGGCGCCGCCGGTGAAGATCGAGAAAGACGACGGCAGCGATCCCCAAAGCGAGCGGGAGGCGGTCTTCTTCGAGCGGATGTTCCTGCTGGAGACAGGTTTGCAGCTCTTCGACAGCCTCTATGCGGCCTTTCTCACGGATCGACTGGGCTCCGGCTGGAGTGACACTCTCCGGACCATCCAGCAGTGGCTGGAAGCGGAAGAGAGCCCGTAACGAAGAAAAGCAATTTTACAGGGATAGACAGGATAACGTCATACCCCTAACGCAAGGAGAGAGCCATGCCTACCGGTACCCCGAAAAAAACCGGCATGAACTCCCTGCGCCCCTCCGCTCTTCGACGGCTCGACCCGGACGCTTGCTCCGGGCCGAGCCGCTACCTCCTCCGGGCGCTCCAGACAGTTTCCCTGATCATCCGGGACTTCCGGAACGATCAGTGCATCCTTCATGCCTCGGCCCTGACCTTTTCAACCATCCTCGCCATTGTCCCGTTCTTTGCCCTCACCTTTGCCCTGCTCAAGGGGCTGGGGGTCCCCAACCGGATGGAGCCGCTCATCCTGGAACGGGTCACCGCCGGCTCCCAGGAGATGGCCGGTCGGATACTCTCCTTTATCAACAACACCAATATGGGCTCACTGGGGGCCATCGGACTGATCGCCCTCATCATCACCGTGCTCTCTCTTCTGGGAAGTGTGGAGGAGTCCTTCAACGTCATCTGGGGGGTGCGGGAGGACCGGACCCTCTCCCGCAAGGTCAGTGACTACCTGAGTATCCTGACCATCGTTCCGATCCTTATCCTGGTGGCCATCGGCATCACCACCTTCCTGGAAGATCGGGACATTGTGGAGTGGTTAACGACCCGGGAATATTTTGGTGAAGCGCTCCTGGGGGGGGTGCAACTCGTTCCCTATGTCAGCATCTGGCTCGCCTTTACCGCCCTCTATCTCTTCATCCCCAATACCAAGGTCCGTCTTACCTCTGCCATTCTGGGGGGAGTTCTGGCCGGCACCGTCTGGCAGATCGCCCAGTGGGGTTATCTGCATTTCCAGATCGGAGTGGGACGGAACAACGCCATCTACGGCACCCTTGCCTTCCTCCCCATCTGCCTTGTCTGGCTCTTCACCAGCTGGATCATCCTGCTGCTGGGGGTGGAGGTGGTCTATGCCCACCAGAACCGGAGAACTCTGCGGCTGGAGTGTCACGGGAAGGAGTTGAGTCCTGCCGCCCGCCTGGAACTGGCGCTGACCCTTCTTGTGGAATGCACCCTCTTCTTCCGTCGCGGCGCCCCCCTGTCGGCGGAAGAGATGGCTCTGGAACTCTCCCTCCCGCTGCGTCAGGTGAAGCAAAGCCTGGAAGAGCTGGAACGCTCCGGAGTGTTAGCACGGCTGGCAGGGGATACCCCTCGCTGGCATCCGGCACGGGAGCCGTCCACCATGCAGGTGAGTGACCTCCTGGAGCAGCTGGGGAGTACCGGCAGCAGGTGTCGTGTCGCCGAGACCGGCCGGTGCGAGGAGCTCATCAGAAGGGTACTTTCACAGGCAGCATCGGGATCGGCCACTGCCCTGGAAGGGGTCACCATCGGCAACCTTGCCGATCTGCTGGAGAGGGAAGATCCGGAACAGCACCAAAAACCATGATCAGGTAACCAGAAGGAGTGGACCCTGTTTCTGAAAGAGTATCCGCCCTACGGGGCAGGCGATCTGAGGGAATTCGTCATATTCCAGGATGGTCCCCGCCTCACGGTTGAACAGCTGAAGGAGTTCCCCCGACTGGAGCAGGTAATGCCTGGTATGGTTTCCCGCAAGAGTCGGGCTGTCCAGGATGGTTTCAAAGAGAAGTATCCCTCCCGGTTTGAGAGCCGTCACCTCCCGGGGAATCAACTCCCGGGACAGGAAGTTGAGGTTGACGATCAGGTCATACTGCTCGTCGATGTCATACCCGTCCAGGTCAACCCCCCTGAAATCCACCGTGACCCCCTCGCTTCTCATCCGGCTCTCCCCCTTCTCGATACCCCGATCGGAGATGTCCACCGCCGTCACCTGAAAGCCGTGATGGGCCAGGAAGATACTGTTGCGCCCCTCGCCGCAGGCAATGTCCAGAGCCCGACGTCCGGGGGTGAGCGTCTTGAGCAGCTGAATCCGATCCGCCAGAAACCGTGACGGGTTCAGTCCCATCTGGTATTCGTCATCGGCGTAGCGCTCATTCCATTTGATCCGGTCAGCTTCCACGGCTACCTCACTCTCTTCTGCCGACTATTACGCCGGAAAACGAAACGGCATGCACCTCATGGGCATGCCGTCTCTCATGCAACGGGGATCTCCACCGCACCGGTCAGAACTCCTGGGGCATGGCCTTCACCTGACGGGCGGAAAAGACCGGTCCGTCCTTGCAGACGTAGATGTTCCCCACGTTGCAGCGGCCGCACTTGCCCAGGCCGCACTTCATCCGGTTCTCCAGGGTGGTGTAGATGGCGTCGTCGGAGAAGCCGAGCTTCTCCAGCACCGGGAGGGTGAACTTAATCATGATGGGGGGGCCGCAGACCAGGGCGATGCTGTTTTCCGCCGACGGAGCAGCCTGTTCCAGGATCGTGGGGACGAAACCCACATGACCGTTCCAGGTGGGACCGTTGCCGCCGGGGTCCACGGTCTTGACCAGATTCACATCGGGGCGCTCTTCCCACTCCTTCAGTTCGTGCTTGTAGACCAGGTCATCCTCGGTGCGGGCGCCGTAGACGATGGTGATGTCGCCGAACTTCTCCCGCAGGTCCAGGCAGTTCCAGATGACCGTGCGCAGGGGGGGAAGAGCTATCCCGCCGGCCACGAACACCATGTTCTTCCCGTAGAACTCTTCGATGGGAAAGGAATTGCCGTAGGGGCCGCGAACCCCGATGCTGTCCCCCACCTCCAGCGCCCGGAGGGCATCGGTGACCCGTCCCACGGAACGGAAGCAGCACTCGATGTAGCCGCTGCGTGTGGGGGGTGACGCGATGCAGAAGGTAGCCTCACCGGCGCCGAAGGCGGAGTACTCGGCAAACTGTCCGGCCCGGAAGATGAAGCTGTCACGGACCTTTTCATCCTGAAAGACCAGTTTGAAGGAGCGGATGTCCGCGGTCTCGTCCCGCATCTCGGCGATGGTGGCCAGATGGGGGAGATAGATGTTTTCACTCATAAAGAACCTTTTCCACGAAGGACACGAAGTTACACGAAGATAAAGTCAAAGGATCAGACGCTTCCATTCCAGCGTCCCGTGACTACCAAAATTGATGAGTAATCCCACCTTCATGCCGGTTGCCTTCAGGTAGTTGATAAGCTGTGACTCCTCATTTCCGCTCAATTTCTGCAAAGCCATCAGTTCGACGATGATACTACCGAAACAGACAAGGTCGGCGCAGTACTCCTTGTTCAGAGGCCGACCTTTGTAGAAAATCTTCAAAATTTGCTGGGAGATGAAAGGAATATCGTGCAATGCGAGTTCACGTTCAAAGGCTTCCTGATAAACGGCTTCAAGAAATCCGGAGCCCAGTTCCCGGTGGACTTCAATCGCTGCCCCGATTATCCGATAAACCTCGTCCTTTAACAGCAAATCACCCATGGTGGTTTGCTTCGTGTCCCTTCGTGTCCTTCGTGGATAACGATTTTTTCCCGATTTCCTCCAGTATCCCCTTGATGTCGATCCCCACGGGGCAGTAGCGGATACAGCGGCCGCACCCGGTGCAGAGGGTCTTGCCGAACTTGTCGTCGTAGTACTTGAACTTGTGCATGAACCGGTTACGGTACCGCTTGTTCTGCACATCCCGGGGGTTGTGACCGGATGCGTGGTTGGTGAACTTGCTGAAGGCGCAGGCATCCCAGTTCTTCCGCCGGCTCCCCTTCTGTTCCGTCCCCTCGTCCACGATGTCGAAGCAGTGACAGGCCGGGCAGAGAAAGGCGCAGGCCCCGCAGCCGACGCAACGATTGGCCACCTCTTCCCAGATCTCGTCCTCGAAATGCTCCTCCAGCCAGACCTTGACCTTGGCCAGGTCGACCGGGGCACCTTCCGGCTGGGCCGCAGGGATCGGAGTTACCGTGGCTGCTTCGGTGAAGAGCTCCGGGTATCCGGCGAGGAGCTGTTCCCCCCGGTCAGTGACCGCCTCACAGGAGTAACCCCCTCCCGCCAAGGGAGTGAGGAAGAGATCGGAACCCTTGGTATCCGTGGGGGAGAGACCCACCAGGGTGCAGAAACAGGAATCATCGGCGCTGGTGCAGGAGAGGCCGATGATGGTGGTCCGCCGCCGTCGTTCCAGGTAGAACTCGTCCTTATAGTCCCAGGAGAAGACCGCATCCATGACCTGGGGGGCCGCCGCGTCGCAAGGGAGCGCCCCCACCAGCACCGTCTCGGGAAAGGAGGCGGTGTCCACGTCATCCACCTTCAGCCCGTCCCTGTCCTTCTGAAAGGAGAGGATGGTCTCGCTCAGGGGGAAGAACGCCTCCTTGGCGGAGCGCCGGGGGAGGGTGCCGGGGGTGAGTTCGGAACCAGAGGCAAGCGGTTCGTAAATGGTCATCTCCCCGGCCCGCTTCGGACCGATGACCCGCTTTCCGGCCTTGATGAGGAGATCGATGAGGCTGCGGAGATTTTCTTCGGTTATTACTTTAGCCATGGAATTCTCACAAACTTTAATTCACAGGGATGGACAGGATAGACAGGATTAACAACAAAAGCTTCACGGTTTTATCCTGAACATCCTGTATATCCCTGCAAATAGATTATTTTATGAAGCTCTGGTCGTCCTTTTCGTCGTAGCTGGTCAGCGGCCCCTTCTCCTGTGGCGTGAGTCCGGCCTCGTACTGGTAGAGCTCCTTCAGCTCTTGCGCCATCTTCCGGTTGAGGAGGTTCAGGGGGATATCCATGGGGCAAACCCGTTCACATTCGGCGCAACCGGAGCAGCGGCCGGCCAGGTGCATGGCCCGGACGATGTGCCACCCCATGTTTCCCGAGGGGCGGGGAGAGGTATCCACCGCCTGGGGGCGCCCCCGGTCGCAGAGGCACTGCTCGCAGTAACAGAAAGGACAGACCTGGCGACAGGCCAGACAGCGGATGCAGCGGGTGAACTGCTCCTTCCAGTACTCCCACCGCTCCCCCGGGGTCATGGCGTCCAGCTTTTCCAGGAGCTCCTTTTCCGTGGGAGTGAGGTCGGGGAGTAAGGGGAGCTTCCCCACGATGAGGTCGGCCCCTTCGGGAATATGGACGGAGCATTCCCGGCACTTCTTGGCAATGGTGGCGCTGGTGAGAGGCTCATTGGGTTGAACCCCGGCGCTGTGAACCCCGGCGCAGGTCACGCCGATGATGACCACCTCTTCCCGCTTGAACTGGGATTCCCCCATGAGCCCGGCCAGGGCGCGCAGGTCGCACCCCTTGGCTACCACGGCCAGCTTCCCCTTGGCGCGGATCTCTTTCTTGGCCTTGGTCAGATAGATGGAGAGGTTGTTAACGCAGGCCGGAGAGAAGACGAGCTGTTCCGCCTGAGCCGGGTCGGTGATAATCACCGGCACGGCGCTCCCCTTGCGACGCCCGGATTGATACCCCACCACGGCATCCACGATCTTCTCCAAGAGAAGCCGTTTTGCCTCGCTCCGGATTTCTTCAGTGGCGACGGCATAGCCGCTGGTGTCAATGGTAACGGTCGGTTCCGGTTTTCCCGTACTTTTCATGTTTAAAACCTTTATTTACAGGGATATACAGGATGGACAGGATGAAAACCCTCAAGGCTTTGTCTCTAAATCCTGAATATCCTGTTCATCCCTGTCAATTCGCCTTTGTCTGTTTCAGACTTGATCGTAAACAGCCTTGAGTTCCGGGTTGCTGAGCGCGCCGGACCACTGTTCCTCGTCGTTCAGATCGGTGAACTGGGTGAGCGGCCCCATGCTCCTGATCTTCTCGGTGAGTTCGGTGACGATCTCCACCCACTTCCCCCCCTCGGCGGCGGATACCCAGGAGAATTCCAGCCGGTTCAGGTCCACGCCGATGAACTCCAGTAGTTTCCGGAAGACGGCAAAACGCCGTCGGGCATGAAAGTTCCCTGCCATGTAGTGGCAGTCGCCGGGATGGCAGCCGGAGACGAGGATGCCGTCGGCTCCCTTCTGGAAGGCCTTGAGGATGAAGACCGGATCGATCCGTCCGGTACAGGGGAACTTCACCACCCGGACGTTGGAGGGGTAGAGCATCCGGCTCGTTCCGGCCAGGTCGGCCCCGGCATAGGTGCACCAGGTGCAGACAAAAGCCACTATCTTCGGTTCAAAGTCGTGTTTCATAACGTCTCCAACATGGCCATGACCTGCTCGTCGGTGTAGCCGTCCAACTCCACGCTCTTGGAGGGGCAGGTGGCCTGACAGGTGCCGCAGCCGGAACAGACGCCGGGGTTGACGTAGGCGACGACCCGGATCAGGTTCCCCTGCCGGTCCCGGATCTCCTTCTCCTCCACGGCGCCGTAGGCACAGACCTTCTTGCAGGCCAGACAGCCGACGCAGAATTTCTCGTTGACCCGGGCCACGATGGGCTCCCGCTCCAGTTGATCCTTGGAAAAGAGGGTCATCACCTTGGCCGCCGCAGCGGAGGCCTGGGAAACGGTGTCGGGGATATCCTTTGGTCCCTGGCAGGCGCCGGCCAGGTAGATCCCGGCGGTAGCGCACTCCACGGGGCGCAGTTTTGCGTGGGCCTCGGAGTAGAAATTGTACTTGTCGTAGGAGATCCCCAGCTTCTGGGCCAGGGTGTCGGCACCGTCCCGGGGCTGGATCGCCGTGGCCAGGACCACCAGGTCCGCCTCGATCTCCACCTGCACCCCCACCGCGATGTCGCTCCCCATGACCACCACCTTGTCCCCCTTCTGATAGACTCGGGAGACCATGCCACGGATATAGACCGCCTCTTCCTCTTCGATGGCCCGCCGCCAGAACTCGTCGTAGCTCTTTCCCGGGGTCCGGGCATCCATGAAAAAAACGTAGGCCTGACCGTCATGGACCTTGTGCTTGTAGAGCATGGTGTGCTTGGCGGTGTACATACAGCAGACCTTGGAGCAGTAGGAGATCCCCTTCTCCCGGGCCCGGGAGCCGACGCACTGAACGAAGACCACCTGCTTGGGCTCTTTCCCGTCGGAGGGGCGGATGATCTTTCCCCCTGTGGGACCGCTGGCCGAGGCCAACCGCTCGAAGGTGAGACCGTCGATGACGTCGGGGATCTTGCCGTGGCCGAATTCGCCGTACCCCTTGATGGCCGACCCCTTGGGTTTTTCCGTGATGTCGTAGAGCTTGAAGCCGGTGGCCACCACGATGGCTCCCACCTGTTCCACGATCAACTCATCCTGCTGCTCATAATCAACCGCGCCGGGGCCGCAGACCTTCTGGCAGACCCCGCACTTGCCGTTGATGAACTTGGTGCAGTGTTCCCGGTCGATGACCGGGGTATTGGGGACCGCCTGGGGAAAAGGGACGTAGATGGCAGGGCGGAATCCCAGGTTCTTGTCGAACTCGTTGGGGATCTTCTTCTGGGGACACTTTTCCATGCAGACGCCGCAGCCGGTGCATTTGGCCATGTCCACGGAGCGGGCCTTCTTCTTGATGGTGATGGAGAAGTTGCCGATGTAGCCGTCCACGCTCTCGATCTCGGAGTAGGTGTGCAGGGTGATCTTGGGGTGGTTGACCACATCCACCATCCGGGGGGTCATGATGCACTGGGAGCAGTCCAGCGTGGGAAAGGTCTCCGAGAGCATGGCCATATGCCCGCCGATGGAAGGTTCCCGTTCCACCAGGACCACCTGGTGGCCGCAGTCGGCGATGTCCAGGGCCGCCTGGATACCGGCGATGCCCCCCCCGATGATCAAGGCCCGTTTGGTCACCGGCACGGTGATGGGGATCAGTTTCTTGTTCTTCCGTACCCGCTCCACCAGCATATGGACGATGTCGGTGGCCTTTGCCGTGGCCTCTACCCGGTCGTCATGGACCCAGGAACAGTGCTCCCTGATATTGGCCATCTCGCAGAGAAAGGGGTTCAAGCCGGCGGCCTGGGCCGCGTTCCGGAAGGTCTTCTCGTGCATCCGGGGAGAGCAGGCCGCCACCACGATCCCTTCCAGCCGATGTTCGGCCACCGCCTTCTTCAGGAGGGTCTGACCGGGGTCGGAACACATGTACTTGTAGTCGCAGGCATAGGTTACGCCGACCATCTGCCGGGCCGCCTGGGCCACCTGCTCCACATCCACCGTACGGGAGATGTTCTCCCCGCAGTGACAGATAAAGACACCAATTCTCGACATCTACAGTCCTTTTTGTCCACGAAGGACACGAAGTAACACGAAGAAAGACAACCCAGAAAACTTAACCAAAGGGCAAACTAATGGTTACCAGATTCACTAATTGTTTCAGATTACTTCGTGTCCCTTCGTGTCCTTAGTGGATAAGGGTTAGATAAGATTCTTTTCTTTGAGGAGCGGCATGGGGTTGACGATCATACTGCCGAAACCGAGTTTGTTGGGACTGACGCCGCAAGCCAGGGCCAGGAGCTGGGTGATGTAGAAGACCGGCATATGGTACTCCTCGCCGGTGGCCTCCTCGATCTCCTTTTGCCGGATATCCAGGTTACCGTGACAGAGGGGACAGGCGACCACGAGGCAATCGGCTCCGGCCCGCTTGGCCGAGGCGAGGATGTCGCCGGTAAGCTTCAGAACCACGCCGGGGCGTGACAGGGTGAAGTTAGCCCCACAGCACTCCAGCCGGTGGCTCCAGGGGACGGTCTCGGCGCCGGTGGCTTCCAGTACCTGCTCCATGATGGTGGGAGCCTCGGTGCAATCCAGTTGCGGCACATCGGGAGGACGGGTCAGGAGACAGCCGTAGTAGGGGGCGATCTTCAGCCCGTTCAGCGGCTTGCTCACCGCCTTGTGCAGACGTTCCAGCCCGAAGTCACGGGCAAGAATCTCCAGGAGGTGCTTCACCGGCTTCTCCAGGGAGACCTTGGCGTCGATGGCCTGCTCCACCTGCTTCCGCTTACTTTCGTTCTCCCCCAGTTTGTGCTGGGTGGTCTTGAGCCGGGAGAAACAGGCGGCACAGGCCACGGCCAGATCCCCTTCCACGGCGTCGGCCAACTCCAGATTCTTGGCGCAAAGCGCCAAAGAGAGGAGTTCGTCCACGTTGTGGGCAGGGGTGGCCCCGCAGCAGAACCAGTCCGGAACCTCCTGGAGCCCGATCTTCAGGGCCTTGAAGAGCCCACGGGCGGATTCGTCGTACTCCTTGCCCGAAGCATGAAGGGAGCAGCCGGGATAGTAGGAGTAATTCAGTACATTTTTCATGACAATCGTTCCCTTCCTCTACCGGTCCCCAGTCCCCGGTCCCCGGTTTTACGGCGCGTCACCCTTCTTGCGCATCTCTTCGATCCGACTGAAGATTTTCTCAATCTCCGCCAGGTTCTTGTTCTTGGAGTGAAACATCTTGAGCTTCCCCTTGGAGAGAAGTTTAGGACCCAGCATCAGGTCCTTGAGGAACTGACCGCTCTTCACGTTGAACACCGCTGCCAGCCGCATCTCGTACTGGCGGCCGTACTGCTTGATGTTGTTGATGAAGAGCTTGTTGGCCAGCTGTACGTAGCTCTCCTTGGAGGGGCCGTCGGCATCCCAGGAGAGTTTCCGGAGGGCGTCCATGATGGCCGCCAGGTCAACCTTGTTGGGGCAGCGGGTGGAGCAGGTCTCGCAGGAGGCGCAGTACCAGATGCTTCGCCCGGCCAGGACCCGTTCCCATTGTCCCAGCTGGATGAGCCGGACGATCCGGTTGGGAGGATGATCCATGAACGACCGCATGGGGCACCCTGCGGAGCATTTACCGCACTGGAAACAGCGTCGGACGGAACTTCCCGACAGCGCCTCCACCTTCTTGATGAACCCCACGTTCATCGTCTCCTGGGAGAGCTCCATCTTGGTGTTTTTGATGTTTTTCATGCGCACTCTCTCCGTGGCAGTTCCGCCGTTTTCCGACGCATCTCATTATATAGCAAGAGCCGAGCCAATCCGTATCCCCTCATAACAGCCCGAAAATACGTCATCCGTCGTGGCACAGCCGCGGTTCAGGCCGTTTTCTGTGTAGATATACTACCCACTGTAGCTCTTTTCCCCGATGACGGCTCGTCAGAAAAGAATCAGTTTTCACGCTCCCGGGAATAGCCGCGACCGGAGTGACGACCTCTACCAGAATTTTTAGTACCCCTAAAATTATGAGGGAATAACCAGACAGGAGAGCTCTATTGGGTAGTTTACTGCTTCAGTCATGCTAAAATCCGTACCATGTCGTCCGGGAATTTGTCAATAACAATCACCCGTCAAGATGCCGAAAAAAGGGGGAAAGTTCCCTTTCCCCCTTTCCGGGTCGCTGGACCCGTACGGCGCTCGCTCGGAGTGCCCACCTAACTGATAGGAATATGTACCACCGGCTTCTTGGCTTCCGCATGCGGTATCCGGATTTCCAGTATACCATCCTTCAGCGTAGCGGTGATCTCTTCCGTGCTCACCCCTTCCGGCAGCGGAATACTCCGGTTAAAAGTACCCACATTCCGCTCGACCCGGAGGTACTCTTTCCGTTCGACCTTCTCTTCATGATGCCGCTCACCGCTGATGAGGAGGTTCCCTTCAATGACCCTCACATTCAGATGCTCCCGGGCGATCCCCGGCAGATCCGCCTTCACTACCAAGGCCCCTTCTTCTTCATACACGTCTACCTTGACGCCGCTTTCACCGCCGAATCCCACCTCACGCATGAGCCGTTCCCATGGCGCGCCAAAACGACCCCACACATCCGTACGGAGCATATCGTCCATCACTCGTTCCATCCTGTCGAATACCGTGGGGAGATGAACCACTTCACCGCTCCGCCCCCTCGTCTCTTCTCTTTCCACATGAATAGTCGGGGTTTCCTCTTTTCTCACGGCTCGCAACGCGCTTCCTCTCATGACTGAACACCCCCTTTCCATGAAGTATTGGTACAGTTACATGATACCATTTGGAAATTGAAAATCAATATCATTATTGTTTTGATCTGTAGTCGGCAGTAGTAAATTCTTTGACAGGAACCGGGCAACTCACGTACAAAAGGGGGCATGAAAAATGACCGCATCATGTCTGAGTCGACCAGGAGCGAGCTATCAGGGAGCTGACCCGATTATTCGGCTACATGTTGGGGTGCAGGAACGCCTACCTTCTGGGCGGGTTCCTGCTCCTCTTCACCAACGCCTTTGCGCTGTTCATCCCCTGGCTCCTGAAGCTGGCGGTACAGAGCTTCCAGCACCCCGGTTCCGGGCGCCCACCGGAGGTGTATGCCGGCCTCATCATCCTTGCGGCCCTACTCAACGGCGTCATCCGGATCTTCTCCCGGACCACCATGCTCAACGCCGGACGGACCATCGAATTCCGGATCAGGGAGGAGCTCTACGCCAAGCTTTTGGCCCTGGACCTCCCCTACTTCTCCCGTGAGCGAACCGGCGACATCCTCTCCCGCTTCTCCAATGATCTCACCAATGTGAGGATGCTCCTGGGGTTCGGCGTCCAGAGCAGCGTCAACACCTGCATCCTCTACGCAGCCGCCCTGGTCATCATGGGGAGCATCAACCCTCTGCTCACCCTCTGCGCCGTGGCCCCCTTTCCGGTGATGATCTACCTGGTAAAACGGGTCAGCCAGAGGATCTTTCGCCGCTCGCTGCAGCTACAGGAACAGCTGGCAACACTCTCCAACCAGATCCAGGAAAACGTCAGCGCCGCCGCCGTCATCAGGGGATACTGCCGCGAAGAGGCCCAGACAGCCGCTTTTCACGACGTCAATGAACGGTACCTCTTTCTCAGCATGAAACTGGCGCGGATGAGAGGATTCATCCTCCCCATCATGGGGAGCGCCACCGGCGCGGGGACACTCATCGTCCTCTTCCTGGGGGGGAGCATGGTTATCAAGGGGACCATAACCCTGGGGGACTTCGTGGCCTTCAACGGCTACCTGGCCATGCTCGTCTGGCCCACGGTGATGATGGGGTGGATTCTCAACCTTTTTCAGCGTGGCGCCGCCTCACTGAGCCGGATCACCCAGGTACTGGATGCGGACACCACGGTGACAGACCCTCTCTCCCCCCTCCCCTCCGCTCCCGTGCTGGGGGATATCCGGTTTCAAGGGGTCACCTTCGGCTATGGGGAGAACAAAGCGGTACTTCACGACATCTCCCTGTACCTTCCGGCGGGATCGAAGACCGGCATCGTCGGCCCGGTGGGAAGCGGCAAGTCCACCCTCGTCCGTCTCATCGCCCGGCTCTTCCCCGTCCCCGACGATACGTTGTTCCTGGACGGGACGGATATCAACCGGATGAAACTCTCCCGTTTGAGGGAGGTCATCGGCTTCGTCCCCCAGGAAGGGTTTCTCTTTTCCCGTTCCATCCGGGAGAACATCGCCTGCGGCAGGGAGGGAGCCACGGAGGAGGAAATTGTTGCCGCAGCCTCCCTGGCCCAACTGGACCGGGAGATCGCCGCTTTTCCCGACGGCTACGACACCCAGGTGGGGGAACGGGGGGTGACCCTTTCCGGAGGGCAGAAACAGCGGACCGCCATCGCCCGGGCTCTATTGGCCGATCCCCCCATCCTGATCCTGGACGATCCCCTCTCCAGCGTGGACGCCGCCACCGAGGCGGCAATCCTCTCCGGGCTTGCCACGTACTACGGCACAAGGAGCGTGATCATCGTCTCCCATCGCCTCTCGGCGGTTCAGGGGTGTGACCTGATTCTGGTCATGGAAGAGGGGCGGATCGTGGAGCAGGGGAGCCCGGCGGAACTCCTGGCCAGGGGGGGACGTTATGCCGCACTGTACCATGAGCAGCAACTCCGGCAGGAGATCCAAAGGTTCTGAAAAGGGGAGGAGACAATGATGCTGAAGATGGACCAGATCACCCGCCGTATGGCCGAACATCAGCCGATCCTCTCTCCGCCGGGGAAAGGGACCCAGGCGGCGGTGGCCTTCCTCCTCCGGGAGAGTGAGAAGGGGGTCGAGGGTCTGTTCATAGAGCGGGCCAACCGTGACGGCGACCCCTGGTCAGGGAATGTGGGGTTGCCCGGCGGCAGGGTGGAACCGGAGGATGGTACGCTGCGAGAGACCGCTGAACGGGAGAGCCGCGAGGAGGTGGGACTCAATCCGGCCGACAAGCGCTATCTGGGGCGACTGTCGGACATCGTCGGGGCTAACCTGCCGGTGCGGGTTGCCTGCTTTGTCTACCTGGTCACCGGCGAAACGCCTCTTCTGCTCAGCGACGAGGTGACGGAGGCTTTCTGGGTCCCGCTGGAGAGCCTGACGATTCCGGAACGGCGGATCATCGCCCGGATCAAGTTTTGCGACCGGACGATTACCACCCCGGCCATCATCCTCCCCCAGCAGGAGAAGCCGCTTCTCTGGGGGATCACCTACCGCCTGGTCTCCGAATTTCTGGAGATTGCGGAAGAGGGAGAAGCTCAGTAGATGGCGTAGTTCTCCGGATTAGAGAAGAGTTCACGCAGGAAGAGGTTGTTCAGGTGATGGCCGCTCTTGTGTGCCTCCACCCTCCCCAGTATCCGGTAGCCGCTGGAGTAGAAATCGCCGATGAGATCCAGGATCTTATGGTTCACCAGCTCCTTCCGGTAGCGGAGCCCGTCGGGATTCATCACCCCGTCCGTATCCACCACCACCGCGTTGTCCAGTGACCCCCCCTTGGCCAGCCCCATCTTCCGGATCGCCTCGATCTCCTCCACCATGGTGAAGGTCCGAGAATTGATGATGGCGAAGGCGTTCTCCACATCCAGGACCCGCCGCTTCTGCCGTCCCACCGGATCGCGGAATTCGATGGACATGGTGATGTCAAAGGAGTTCTGCGGTTTCATCCGGACATAGGCATCCCCCAGGGAGAGCTCCACCGGTCGGAGAAGCTGCAGGTAGGTGCCGGACTCGGGGAACTCATAGATCCCCACCCGCCACATCTCCTGATAGAACTCCCAGGCCGAACCATCCATGATGGGGACCTCGGGACCGTCGATGTAGACCAGGCAGTTGGTGATCCCGGAAAAATAGAAGGCCGCCATGAGGTGTTCGATGGTGGAGACCGTCACTCCGCCAGCGGCGATGAGGGTGGAGAGCCGGGTGTCGGCCACCTGATCGTACCGGGCGGGGATGAGCTGACCGTCCCGGACAAAGGCGATACCGTGCTCCCGGCGGGGGATGAATTCCAGATTGACCTCCTTGCCGGTATGGAGGCCGATCCCTTTCATCCTGAAGATCCTGTTGATGGTCGTCTGATGTGTTTTCATGGGTGGACTATTGCAGATTTCCCCAGGGCCGTCAAGGGGACAAACAAGGAATCAGGTGGCGTTTTCAGAGGAAAGTGGTGTATGGTGCGGCTTACGTCCGTACCACATCTCCGGAAGGAACCGTCATGGCGCAACCCTGGAAGATCATCGAAAGCGTCCCCACCGACCAGGGGATTCTCCAACTCCGTCAGCGGGGTGAGCGGGACTTTCTCATCACCATCGGCTCCCAGGTGTTAATGAACAGCCTGGCCAACCGCTCGGAGGTGGTTCTGGGACAACTGGGGTGCGCTCACCTGAAGGAACAGTCCAACCCCCGGGTCCTGGTGGGGGGACTGGGAATGGGGTTCACCCTCAAGGCGGTGCTGGACACCCTCCCCTCCACGGCCGGAGTGGTGGTGGCCGAATTGAACCCGGTTGTCTCCCAATGGTGCCGCGGCCCCCTGGCCGGACTCACGGCAGGCGCCGCCCTTGACCCCCGCGTCACCCTGGAGATCGGCGATGTGGCCCGGCTGATCCGGACCAGCGCCGCCGCCGGCGACGACGGGCAGTTCGACGCCATCGTCCTGGACCTCTACCGGGGGCCCCATGCCAAGACAGACCACCTCGACGACCCGCTCTACGGCCTCCGGGCCATCAGGAACGCCAAGGGAGCCCTTAAACCGCTGGGGGTTCTCGCTGTCTGGGGAGAACAGTATGACGAATCCTTCGTCAAACGGCTGAAGAGCGTCGGCTTTACGGTGACCACCCAGCGCCCCGGCAAGGGGGGGTATCGTCATGCGGTTTTCCTGGCCCGGCTGGTGACAGCCTGACCCCTTAACGACAGAACAAGAGAGGTACCATGCCCGTTGTCGGCCAGTATAATCGATTAATAATTTCCCGGATCAATGCCACCGGCGCTTTTTTCTCCACCGACGAAGGGGATCTGCTCCTCCCCGGAAAGTTCATCCCTGCGGGCGCCGAGCCCGGCATGGAGATGAATGTCTTCATCTACTGCGATTCCGAGGATCGGCTGGTGGCCACCACCCAGACCCCCAAGGGGGTGGTGGGGGATATTACCCTGCTGCGGGTGAAGGATATCCATGACAATATCGGAGCCTTTCTGGACTGGGGGCTGGACAAGGATCTGCTCCTCCCCTTTGCCGAGCAGCCTGCGCCGCTGAACATTGGGGAACAGGTTCTGGTTCGGCTCTATCTGGACCAGAGCGGTCGAGTTGCCGCCTCGGCCAGGCTGAATAAATTCCTTTCCCCAGCTGACGGCTCCCTGGGGATCGGCGATGAGGTGGATTTGATCGCCTATGCCATCACCGACCTGGGGGTCAAGGTCGTCATCAACAATCGCCATGACGGGCTGCTCTTTCGCAGCGAACTCTTCGACACTCCACCCCGGGGGAAACGGCTGAAGGGTTACATCCGAAAGATCCGGAGCGACGGCAAGATCGATGTGACGCTGCGTAAGGGGGGGGCACAGGAGATCGGCAAGGATCGGGAACTCATCCTCGCCGCGCTGCAAAACCGTGACGGCTTCCTCCCCCTCACGGACAAGAGCTCCCCCGAGGAGATCGCCGGCATACTCCGCTTGAGCAAGAAGAGTTTCAAAAAAGCGGTGGGGGGGCTTTACAAGGAGGGACTCGTCCGGATGAGCGCCGAGGGGATCACCCTGTCCCCGGATTCGGCCGACTGAAAGGGAGAACCCAGTGAACGTGACCAGGAGGGATCGGCTCTTTGCCGGGGTGGTGGCCGCTGTTCTCCTCCTCCTGTTGCTGAGCACCGGAACGAACAAGGCTCGTCGGGTTCCCGATGACGACCGCCACCGCCCCTTGGGGCAAAGGCTGTCTGCCGGAAGCTCACGCCAGGTGGTAGAGCGGGAGTGCCCCAACTGCCACTCATCCCTGGGGACTCCCCTCCCCAGGACGCATCCCCCCAAAGAGCAGTGCCTCATCTGTCATCAGATGAAAGTGACGTAGACATGGAGCGATCCTCTCGTAACCGTCTCAATGAGCGGCTGCTCCACCAGTTTCCCGGAGAGTCGCTCTTTCACCGGATTGCCCGTTCGGTCTGTGCAGCCGGCTGTCTCCCCCGCAAGGAGTTGTACGAGGCATGGGAGGTGGCCCGTCGGGTCCGCCGCCGCTTCCGGGGGGGACGGGTGGTGGATCTGGCCTGCGGCCATGGGCTCCTCTCCTACATCCTGCTGCTGCTGGATGACAGCTCTCCGTCGGCCCTGGGGGTCGACTGCCGACTTCCCGAAAGCGCGCTCCGGCTGGCAGCGGTTCTGGAGGAGAGCTGGCCCCGCCTGCAGGGGCGGATAGAGCTGCGGGAAGCCGATCTGGCAACGGTGACGCTGGAGAGGGATGATCTGGTGGTATCGGTTCACGCCTGCGGCGGGTTGACCGATCTGGTCCTGGAGCGGGCCGTCTCGGTGGGGGCACGGGTGGCGCTGCTTCCCTGCTGTCATGACCTGGATGGCCGTGACCTGGGGGGGCTGCAGGGGTGGCTGGACGGTCCACTGGCTCTGGATATCATGCGGGTCCAGCGGCTGCGGGAGGCCGGGTACCGGGTAATCACCCAGCAGATTCCCAACGACATCACCCCCAAGAACCGCCTGCTGTTGGCGGAGCGAACATGACATGAACCACCAAAGGTTCATGGGAGAAAATATGGGTATCAGGGCAAAGAAGAGTGAACGTTGTACACGGTGCCGGATGCGGATGGATCTCTGCCTCTGTCCCTGGATTCCGGTCTATGACCTCCCCACCCGCCTGGTCCTGGTGATGCACTATCGCGAAATCCCCAAGACCACCGCCACCGGCCCCCTGGCCCTGGTGGCGCTCCCCAACAGTGAACTGCGGGTCCAGGGGATTCAGGAGCAGATCCTCGACTTCAGCGACCTGGACACCCCTGAGCGGAGAACTCTCTTCCTCTACCTCTCCGACGATGCCCCGGTGCTCAGCAGGGATTTCCTGGATCAAGACCCGCGACCGGTCACCCTGGTGGTTCCCGACGGGACCTGGTCCCAGGCGTCGCGGATGGGGAAACGGCTCCCCGGCCTGGAGCATGCGGAGCGGGTCCGCTTACCCGAAGGGGCCCGGACCCAATGGGGAATCCGCAATGAGCCGCACCCCCACGGTCTGGCCACCTTCGAGGCCATCGCCCGGGCCTACGGCATCATCGAGTCCCCTGAAGTACAGGCAGGGCTGGAAGAGCTGTTTCTGCTCATGGTGCGCAAAACCATTCAGGGGCAGAATCCGGCCAAACCCGCCTGAACCCGGCTCACCCCACGCACTCTCCCCCAGGCCGGATCACCCCGCAGCGCCGTTGAGCAGCGCCACCAGTTCCCCGAACGCCGCGCCGCTCACCTTCAACTCCACCGGTTTGCCGTTCTCCTGATAACCGATGGTGACGATCCCCCCCACCAGTTCATGCTCCATTTCCGCAAAGAGCACCCCCCTGGGGTCCAGGGAGAGCCTCCCCGACTGGACGAAACCCCGCTGCAGCAACAACGCCGCCAACGCCTCCTGCTCCTCCTTGCGAACCTTCTTGAACATCTCATGCCGCACCACGGCACCGGCGTCGAACCAGACGTCCATGAGCCTGCTGTTATCGGTGACCAAGGGATTATCCTCGGGGGTGACCATCTTGACGGCAATGACCCGGTGGGGATTGATATAACGCATGGGGACTCCTCCTTCTCTTGTTGTAACTG
>CAIUWK010000096.1 GCA_903902855.1 uncultured Geobacter sp.
GACCAGTTCGGGCGCCGCCTGCGGATGAACCGCCACCGGTGAGGAGAGCTCTTCATCTTCCTGGCGGTTGTCACGGAAGTAGTAGCGGTCGTAGAGCCGGTGGTAGCCGGTCCAGCGGTTATCGTTGTCCAACTCCTTGCTCATGTGAGTCCGGATGCCGTTGATCTTGGAATCCATGTCGTCCAGGTAGTTGAGAACGGTGGCCTCCATGGTCTTGGGCCGTTTGGGAGAGCCGTATTCGTACTGGCCATGGTGGGAGAGGATCATATGTTTCAGCAGCATCCCCAGTTCCCGGGGAAATCCTTCCAGAAGAATGATCTTTTCGTGAATCATCTCCACGCCGATGGTGATGTGCCCCAGCAGTTTCCCCTCGTCGGTATAGTCGAAGGCCCGGGTATAGGCCATTTCCCGCACCTTCCCCACATCATGGAGCAGCGCCCCGGCCACAAGAAGGTCGCGGTTCAGGTGGCCGTACTGGGGAAGTATCCGGTCCACCAGGGTCGCCACGGCGAGGGAGTGCTCCAGGAGTCCCCCCAGGTAGACATGGTGCATCCCCTTGGCCGCCGGGGCGCTGCGGTAGAGCGCCATGAACGGCTCGTCCTCCCGGAAGAGGGCCATGAGGCGCCGCAGCCAGGGATTAGCGATGCTCTCCAGCAGGAGGTCAAGCTCGTCACACATCCCGGCAATGGGGCGGGGGGACTCGGGGAGAAAATCGGCCAGATTCACCTCGGCGTCGGGAACGGCTTTGAGCTGGGCGATGATGAGCTGCATTTTCCCCAGATAGACGCTGGCCTTGGCGCGGATGGCGATGAAATCGTCCTTGTGGAAGGTCGCCGCCACCTCGTCGGCGTTGTCCCAGACCCGCCCTTCGATCTCTCCGGACTTGTCCATGAGCCGGATGGTCAGATACGGTTTGCCGTTCTTGGCCATGGCGGTGATCTTGTCTTTCACGAGGAAGAGCGACGAAACCAGGTCGCGATCATGGATCTCTTTTACGAATATCTTGGTCAAAGGAACTCCTTATGGTTTAACCCGCCAAGCATGGTCTTCAGGGGAAGGAATAGGTTCAGAGGAGCGTCATGCAGCGAAATAAATCCGAATTTGCGATAAAATTGCCCGGCCTGTTCGTCCTTGGCGTCAACGAACAAGCCGACGATGCCGCCGGATTCACCTGCCGTCCGGACCATCCGTTTAACGGAATCGGCAAGTAGAATAGCTCCATAACCCTTGCTCCAGTGATGCTTGTCCACCGCCAAACGAGCGAGTTTGCCGGCAGGGAGGGGTGTCGATTTAGGTAGCCGTCGGGTATACTCACCCGGAACTGCCGAGACATCCACCTCAAGAAATGAGAGGGTAAAAAATCCCAGAATGGCATTGGGCGTACCCTCTTCAGCAAGGACAAAGGTATTTGACAATCCTTTTTCCCGGTGCTGACGGGCAGTTTTTCTCAGGAAGTCATTCAGAGCAATTACCCCGCAGTCGAATCCCATACGATCATGGCTGACTTCCAGTGGGCGGATAATCAACACTTGACGAGACGGTCATGGGACCGGAGAGCGGTCATCAGCGCTGCGGATGGTTCGGGGGGATTTTCCAATGCGTCAAGAAAACTCTTGCTGTCACGCTCCGTGAGGCGCAGCAATTTCTCCCTCTCCAGGATTTCGCCGGCACGATCCAGGGCGCTCTGCACAATAAACTGATTGATCGTTGCTCCGTAGACAGCGGCGGCACGTTCAATTATGAGACGGTTAGCATGGGGAATTCGTGCGGTTACCCGGTCGTCGGCGATCGGCTTCTCCTGAGATTTACGCGATGCTGATTGCATAAAATAAACTCCTCTTGGAATAGCTCAAACATACGCCAATGGTGCCAATATGGCAACGCCATTATCCCTCCAGCAATCTCTTCGCAATCTCGTCCGCCACCCGGATGCCGTCCAGAGCGGCGCTCATGATGCCGCCGGCGTAACCGGCCCCTTCCCCTGCCGGGTAGAGCCCCTGGAGGGTGACCGACTGACAGTCGTCACCCCGGACGATGCGCAAGGGGGCCGAGGTTCGGCTCTCCACGCCGGTGAGGGTGGCGGCCTCGGTGATGAAACCCTTCATCTTTCGCTCAAATGCCTGAATCCCCTCCCGCAGCGTCTCGGTTACGAACCCGGGAAGAACCGTTGCCAGGTCGCACTCCCGGACACCGGGCAGGTAGGAAGAGGCATGGCGGCGTCCCTGCCGTTTCTCCAGAAAGTCCATGAGGTTCTGGCCGGGGGCGTGGTACGACTTCCCCCCCGCGGCATAGGCCCGGCGCTCCAGTTCCTGCTGGAACCGGATTCCTGCCAGGGGACCGTCATGGGGGAAATCACGGGGGGAGACATTCACCACCAAGGCGCTGTTGGCGTAGGGGGAGTTACGGAGGTGATTGCTCATGCCGTTGGTGACGACCCCCCCGGCCTCGGAACTCCCCGCCATCACCACTCCGCCGGGGCACATGCAGAAGGAGTAGGCGGAGCGGCCGGTTTCCCGGTTGTTGTACGTAACGCCATACTCCGCCGGCGGCAGGTGCGGCGGGGCGGGATGGCCGTATTGAATCCGGTTGATCAGCTCCTGGGGATGCTCCACCCGGACCCCCACGGCAAAGGGTTTTGGTTCCATCCTGACCCCATGACCCGCCAGCATCCCATAGGTGTCCCGGGCGCTGTGCCCCGGCGCCAGAATCAGGAGGTCACATGCCAGCTCCTCCTGTTCGTTCACCAGGGCCGTGGCCACGCTCCCCCCCCTGATCTCAAGGCCGGTGAGCTTGGCGCTGAACCGGACCGTGAAACCGGAGGCGGTCAACTCCTCCCGCAGCGCCACCACCACCTCCCGGAGCCGGTCGGTGCCGATGTGGGGCTTGGCCTGAATCAGTATCTCCGGTGGCGCCCCGAAGCGGGCCAGTTTTTCCAGAACCCAGGTAATATTGGCGTCCCGCACCCGGGTGGTCAGCTTGCCGTCGGAAAAGGTCCCGGCCCCCCCCTCGCCGAACTGAACATTGCTCTCCTCGTCCAGCTCTCCCCGGTTCCAGAACCGCTGCACATCGGCCAGCCGTTCCTGGACCGGCTTCCCCCGTTCCAGGAGGGTGGCGGTGAGTCCGTACTCCGCCAGGCGCAGGGCCGCAAAGAGTCCGGCTGGTCCGGTTCCCACGATGACGATCTGTTTATTTTCCCGGATTCTGGGGAAGAGCGGTGGCGGCAGGGGAGGGGCGTCGGCCACATCCGGGTCTCCGGCAAAGCGCGCCAGAAAGCCGGCCTCGTCCCGGAGGGAACACTCCACCCCGTAGACCAGACGGATTCGAGGTTTCTTCCGGGCGTCAATGCCGGTTCGGACCACCTGAAACGCCAGGAGGTCGCCACTCTCCAACTGGAAGCGGCGGAGCAGCTCTTCCCGGAGCAGCTCTTCCGGTTCGCCGGGGGAGAGTATAAGGTTGCGAATCAGTATGGGCATATCAATTATTCCGGATAGCACAAAGGACAGCCGAAGCTGTCCTTTGTGCCGAATCATTCCACGTTTCTTACACGGCATCCGGAAGACGGACGGTCATTACCGGACAGGTTGCTCGACGGAAGACACTCTCCGCGGTGCTCCCGAACAGGAGGTGATCCAGCCCTGTCCGTCCCTGGGTTCCCATGACGATGAGCGAGGCGTTTGCCAGTTGAGCCTTCTTGAGGATCTCTTCGTAGGGGATGCCGGTGGCAAGGCAGGTTTCAAAGAGGGTAAAGTCACCCATCTGCGTCGAGCAAAACTTCCGCATCATGGCGTCCGCCCCTTCGGCGATCTCTTTTTCCAGGGATTCAAAGGAGATGTGGGGGACATAGAACCCCCTCAGGTCCACCGGCTCGTTAATGACGTGCATGACGATGAGCCGCGCCCCGAACTGTCGGGCAAATCCCAGGGCATACTCGAAGGCCTGCTCACAGTTTTCGGTAAAATCGGTGGCGAAGAGGATGGTACTGATCGGTTTCATGGAATCCCTCCTTGTGTGGTGGTGGGTGAGGCCCCTTCAGCTGTCGATGGGGAGCCGGGATTATTGGATCTGGCCGTCCGCAGTTATCACCACGGTTGCGGTATCACCGCTCTTACCCAGGGAGGGGAGGGGCTTGTCGTTCAAGATCACTTCAATGGCCCCGGCGTTGTCCATCTCCAAGGCAAAATACCTCACACCGATCCACTCCACCTGATCTCCCGTTTTCAGATCATACTGTTGCGACGGCATATCGTCAATGGTCATGGTCAATCGGCATTCGGTAAGGATTTTCGCCTTGAGGACCGATTTGCCGGGAATGAGCGCCGGTGCGCTCTCCACTGGGAGCTCTTCGCCGGGTAAAACTTCCGTCGGGGCCTTCGGGGAGGGGAGGGGATGGGCATGGGAGGAGGTCCGGGGGGGCATGATCCCCTCCAGCGGGAGAGGCATCGGCATTATCTGCCCTGCATGATACTGATGCAGATCGTGACCGGTATCATGCTGGGCCAGCATGTAGACGGCGCAGATGACAACTCCGATGATCAGCAGCAGCCACGGTTTTCTCCCCGTGGGGACGAACTCTTCGCCCTGCTGTTCATCCGGAGGCTCTTCCGGTTCCGCCTCCTGGGTGTAGCGATGGATGAGAGGTTCCGGTGGAACTCCCAGTATCCGGGCATAGCTCCTGATCATCCCTTTGACATAGGCGGGATTGGGCAACTGCTCATACCGGTCGGCCTCCAGAGCCTCCAGATACGAGATGCCGATGCAGGTCTGTCGGGCCGCCTCACCCAGGGAGATTCCCCGTTCTTCCCGCGCTACTCGTAATTCCTCACCCGGTGTTACCGGATGATCGGTCACTTTTACTTCGTCGGCCACGACACCCTCATTTCAAACCATCGAGCTGCTCACGTGAAAGCTGGCCAAGTTCTGAGTAGGGGGAGAGGCGGACCACCTCACCGAAGGCGGTGCGGGCCTCATGGGGGAGATCCGCTTTGAGGCTGGCAACCCCCAGATAATACTGGACTTCGGCATAGTCAGGGACAATCCGGAGAGCCTCCCGGTACTCATTGATGGCCAGCTTGACCTTGCCGTCGGCAAAATAGGCGCGTCCCAGGAACAGATGCGCCGTTGGATTCCGAGGGTGTGCGGCAACCTGCGGGCGAAGTACGGAGAGGGCGGAGGCGGTCTCCCCCTTGCCCAGATAGGCCAGCCCCAGGTTGATTCCGGCGTTTTCCTGGTCGGTGGAAAAGAGATCCTTGCTGACAATGGTAAATTGGGCGATGGCGTCGTCCCACCGCTGCATTCTCAGGTAGGTATCCCCCAGATAGTTGCGGGCCAGGGAATACTCCTTACGGAGCGCCACTGCCCTCAGAAATCGCTCTTCGGCCGCCGGATACTGATTCTTGTAGTAGTAGGCCAGCCCCAGATTGAAGAGGAGTTCCGGGTCGTCGGGGGTAAGCCGGTCGCTCGCGGTCAGTTCGGTGAGAGCGGCCGTGTAGTTCCGCTCCTGGAGATACGACACCCCCATCTGGTGGTGATAGGACGCGTCTTTTCTCACCTTGGCGTCGGTGGCGCAACCGGTCACCAGCAGCGCGAGGAGGAGGCATCCCATGGAGGCTGGTTTCATTCTGCTCCTGATGGTCCGGGTTTTAGGTCGTCGCACCCAACAGCGCGCTTTCATGGTGTCAACATCACCGGGATGCCGCCATGTCAGGGGTGTCGGAGAGTCCCTGGAAGTGGGTCAACGCCTTGAAACTCCGGTAGCGGGCTTCAATCTCGTGGTAGGAGAGCCGTTTCATCCGGTTGAGACTGAAATCCTCCACGTTGAACGAAGCCATGACACTGCCGAAGATGATGGCCTGCCGGACCCCTTCATCGGAGAGATTTCCCGTGTTGGCCAGATACCCCATGAATCCCCCGGCAAAGGTGTCACCGGCGCCGGTGGGGTCGTAGACCTCCTCCAGCGGGTAGGCGGGCGCGGCAAAAATCGAGTCGGCGGTGAACATGAGAACCCCATACTCTCCCCGCTTGATGACCAGGCGTTTGCATCCCAGTTCCAGGATTCGGCGGGCCGCCTTCACCAGATTAGCCTCGCCGGTGAACTGGCGCGCCTCCCCCTCGTTGATGACTACGATATCCACCTTCCGGAGTACCTCCCTCAGCGCCTCCGGTTTGGAGGAGATCCAGAAGTTCATGGTGTCGCAGGCCACCAGCCGAGGGTTGCGGAGCTGTTTCAGGACCTCCAATTGCAGATCGGGATCGATATTGGCCAGAAAGAGGTACTCCGCGTCACGATAGCTCTCGGGGAGGTCGGGGCGGAAATCCATGAGGACATTGAGCTGCGTCTCCAGGGTCTGGGCCTCGTTGAGGTCATAGCCGTACTTGCCGCTCCAGTGAAAGGTCTTGCCGGGAATACGGGCCAGCCCCGCGGTGTCGATGTCACGGGACGTGAGAAAGTCCACGTGCTCCTGGGGGAAATCCTCTCCCACCACGGCCACCAGGCTCACGTCGGTGAAAAAGCTGGCGGAGGTGGAAAAATAGGTGGCCGAACCACCCAGTACGTTTTCCCCGCGACCGAAGGGGGTTTCCACGGTATCGAACGCCACGGTGCCGACAACGACAATGCTCATAATTTATCTCCTTAAACCTTAATCTACAGGTACTTCCCGATGATGATTTCCAGCTTCTCTCTGGTGGCCGCCGGAATCATGCTCCGGTCGCTGATGATCGCGTACTGCAGTGCCGAGGCACAGGGACAGGAGCGTTCATCGCCGATCCCGGCGACGGCATGACGGATGATGTTTTTGGCCATGGCCACGTTACTGTGAATGATCGCCAGGATCGCCTCGATGGAGACGTCATCATGGGTTTCGTGCCAGCAGTCATAGTCCGTGGAGAGGGCGATGGTCCCGTAGCAGATCTCAGCCTCGCGGGCAAGTTTTGCCTCGGTGAGGTTCGTCATGCCGATGACCGATGCCCCGAAGGAGCGATACATGAATGATTCCGAGCGGGTGGAAAAGGCCGGCCCTTCCATGCAGAGATAGGTCCCCCCTCTGTGCACCGTGGCCCCTGCCTCA
Source organism: uncultured Geobacter sp. (assembly GCA_903902855.1). GTDB lineage: Bacteria > Desulfobacterota > Desulfuromonadia > Geobacterales > CAIOGM01 > CAIOGM01. The sequence continues at coordinate 7,068 of CAIUWK010000096.1, forward strand.
ACCGCCGCAGCATGGAGCCGGCCGGAGAGGTCGGTGCAGAGCGGGTCGGCGAACTGCACATGCCCCACGACCCCCTCACCGAAGAAGGTGTCGCGGCGAATTCCTTTGGTCCGGTCGATAAACTGGTCCGGAATGACGATATGGCCGGGGACGATCTCCTCTTTCATACTCCCCACTGCCGAGACCGAGATGATCCGCTGTACACCCAGCTTTTTCATCCCCCAGATGTTGGCCCGGTAGTTGATCTCCGATGGCAGGAGCCGGTGGCCGCGGCCGTGCCGGGGAAGAAAGACCATGCGCACTCCGCCAAGGATGCCGGTGATGTAATCATCGGATGGCGCGCCAAAGGGGCTCTCCACGGTGATCGACCGGATGTCGGTCATCCCTTCCATTTCGTACAGACCGCTGCCGCCGATGACGCCGATGGTATGTTGAGACATGGTGACTCCTTGTGAAACCGTGGAACGTGAAGGGTGAATAGTGAACATGCCGGAGTTGCCCGTGGAACTTTACGGATTTCCGCGGTAAAGTTCAATCAAAAAGGGTGCTTTCTCTCTCTGGGAACCTGATTCTGCCGTGAGCAGTCGTAACTCCCGAGGGGGACTCCGTGGGACTGTTGTCGAGGTTGTTGTGGAAAGAATAAAGGATTATTCCGAATCTCGGCGCTAACGGTGATGGAAAACTGTAGTAGCAGAATACGGTGTATGGGTCGAGCTCTTCTAGTGAGTATTTTTTACTGACAGATAAACAAATAAACTGCTCTTAGATAAAATAAACTATATTGTAATGGTGGACTGTGTCTGCTACAAAAACGACTATTATCATGTATGAACCTTCAATGTCAAGGGGATTAAGAATATGCAATATGTGAAACTGCTTCTGTTTCTTCCCGTTATTGTTTTCGGCTATCAGTTGTACCGTTACACGATCACCCTGCAAAGAGAGGAGAAGCAGCGGGCCTGCCGGAGTCTGGGCATAATTATCTTCTCCGCCGGAGTCGTCTGTCTGGCGTGGCGAAATTTCTATTCGGTCATATCAGGCTTCGTGGCGATCATGATCGGGCTCCGTCTCATCTCCTACGGAATGGAGCGGAAGAATACGAGTGTCTACATGGACCGGTACGACGACGATCAGAAGTAGCCTCGCACCGACTTTCTTGGATCGTTTATTTTATGCCTTGCTTTTCCAGAAACATACCGGTATAGTGTACGACAGTCTGTAACTCATGAGCAGCGGTACGGTGTCCGCTGTTTTCTTTTGATCATCGCTTCCCGCCTCTCTGCTATCCCCTCTCGATAATGCAGCACGCTCGGCAGGCGAAGATTTTCCGTACAGCCTGCCTGCGTCTCCCCGCTTTTTTTTAGGACCATCTGGTTTGGTCCCGCGGTTCGCGCACGCCATTTCTTCACACCATACAAAGGAAATTGCATGACATTCGAAGAACTTGGCCTCAATCCGGTCATCCTCTCCGCGGTGACCACCTGCGGCTACACCACCCCTACCCCCATTCAGGAACAGGCAATTCCCCTGGTCATGGCCGGTAACGACCTCATCGCCACGGCCCGCACCGGCACCGGCAAGACCGCAGCCTTCGTCCTGCCGGCACTGGAACGCCTTGTGCACCGTTCGACGCTCCCCGGTAACGGCCCGCGGGTCCTGGTCCTTACCCCGACCCGTGAACTGGCAAGTCAGGTCATGGAGGCGGCCCGCAGCTACGGCAAAGGGATGAAACTTCGCTGCGGCTCCATCGTGGGGGGGATGCCCTACCGGGAGCAGTTTCGCCTCCTTGCCGCACCTCTGGATATCCTGGTGGCAACCCCGGGGCGCCTCGTGGACCATATGGTCCGGGGGAGTCTTTCGTTCAACCGTCTGGAGCTCCTGATTCTTGATGAAGCTGACCGGATGTTGGACATGGGGTTCAGCGACGATGTGGACGCCATTGTGGCTGCCGCACCCAAAGAGCGTCAGACCCTGCTCTTCACCGCCACCATGGACAACACCCTGGCGCGACTGGCTCAGAGGATGCTCAAGAGCCCCCAGCGGATAGAGCTCAGCGGCGATCAGCCGGCCCAGGAATTGATCGAGCAGCGCCTTCATGTGGCCGATAACCTGAGCCACAAGAAGGAACTCCTGCGCAATCTTATTGCCGACGGCAATCTTACCAGGGCCATCATCTTTTCGGCGACCAAGAAGGATGCCGACGATCTGGCCCGCGAACTGCACGGTGAAGGGCATGCCGTGGCGGCCCTGCATGGCGATATGAACCAGAATGCACGGAACAAGACCATCGCCCGGATGAAGGGGGGGAGACTCCGTATCCTGGTGGCCACCGACGTGGCGGCACGGGGGCTGGACGTGAGCGGCGTCAGCCACGTCATCAACTTCGATATCCCCCGGTTCGCCGAGGATTACGTCCACCGCATCGGCCGTACCGGTCGCGCCGGTGTCACCGGTATCGCCATTTCCTTCGTCTCACCGTCGGAGCGGGCCTATCTGGACAAGATCGAGCGTTTTATCGGCAACAAGGTCCCGGTACATATCATTCCGGGGCTGGAGCCGACGACCTCCCTCCACCGTCCCTCCACAGGAAACGGCTACGGCCGCAAGAGCAGCTCCGGTCCCCCCAGCCGCGGCAAGGGCTTCGTCCCGCGCAGCAACGGTCCCGCAGCATCGGCTCGCCCCCAGGAGAAATCGTGGCGGTCACGGGACGAGCGTCCCGCGGCACATACCGGCGGTCGTCCCGCGGTGGTGGTCGAGTACCGGAGTCGTCGTACCCAGTAACAATTACAGGCGTTACTCAATTGTGGGGAACGTCGCAGTAAAATAACCAGCGAGGCCGCGTAACTACTCACGTATTGAGGCTGAAGACTGGAGGCTGAAGTTAAACCCGTTTGGTATGGGTCGCCTTTATTTATCCTGTAGAGGTTTTTCTAATAGTCTTCAGCCTTCAGCCTATCAACCTGAGTAGTTACGAGGCCGGACAGTATAACTGTTCGGCCTCCTTCGTTGACCACTACCGCTTTGTACCGGTCCCCAGTCCCCGGTCCCCAGTCCCCAGTTCCTAGTCCCGGCTTTCCTGGTCCCCGGTCCCCGGTCCCGGCCTCCCCGCCTTTCCGCCTTCAAGTCTCCCCTTGAGCTGTCCGCAGGCCGCCGAGATGTCCCCACCCCGGCTGTCCCGGGTGATAACAGTCACATTATGGGCCAGGAGATGGGCGTGGAAGATGTCGATGGCCTCGCGGGTGGGGGCGATGAAGTCGCATCCTTCATGCTCGTTGAACGGGATCAGGTTCACCTTGCTGGGGATGCCGTGGATCAGCTTCAGGAGCCGTTTGGCATCGGCCAGGGAATCGTTGAGCCCCCCCAGGAGGACGTACTCGAAGGTCAGTTTGCGCCGGGAAGGGAGGGGGAATTCCCGGCAGGCCTGCAGCAGCACCTTCAACGGGTAGCGACGGTTGACCGGCATGATCCGGTCGCGCAGTTCGTCGGTGGTGGCGTTGAGGGATATGGCCAGGTTGGCGATCACCTCCTGACCCAGTCGGGCCATCTCCGGCACGAGACCGCAGGTGGAGACAGTTACCCGCCGGTTGGAGAGCTGGAGACCGTTGCCGTCCAGCATGATCTTCAACGCCCGGATGACGTTGTCCAGGTTGTGCAGCGGCTCTCCCATTCCCATGAAGACGACATTGCGGATCTCCACTTCCCGCCTGATGGTGCAGATCTGATTGATGATCTCTGCTGTGGTCAGGTTGCGGGTGAGTTTGTAGGTCCCGGTGAGACAGAATTCGCATCCCATGGCGCACCCCGCCTGGGAGGAGATGCAGAGAGTGTTACGCCCTTCGTCGGGGATGATAACCGATTCCACTCCGGCGCCATCCTCCAGCAGGAAGAGGTACTTGCGGGTGCCGTCACTCCCCACCTCCACCGTGGCCGGTTCCAGGTTGCTGATGCAGGCAGTTGCCTCCAGCTCGATCCGGAGATCCTTGGAGAGATTAGTCATCTCCGCAAAGCTTCGGGCATCCTTCTGGTAGAGCCATTTGAAGATCTGGGTCGCCCGGAACCGCTCCTTTCCCTGGCCGGAAAGGAATGTCTCAAGCTCGGGAAGGGTGAAATTTTTCAGGTCGGTCTTTGTCATGCCGTTATGTGCCCCGCTCGTAACGTGAAGCGGGGGTTGCCGCTCTGCGACACCCCCGCGTACCCTTGTAGCGCCTGAACTCGTACCACAGGCCGCCGGAAAATGCAAGACGCTCCCGTCACTTCTTCCTGCCAAACAGGCTCCTGATCCCTGAGATCCCCTTTTTCGTCAAGTTGATGATCCCGCTCCCCACATCGGAGATGACCGGCACCCCCAGTTTGTGCGACAGACCGGTCCCGATCTGCTCCAGGAGCGACTGGCGTACTCTGAACTGCGGATCGGTCAGGTCGCCGTCCAGGAGGAAGGTCGTGCCGATCTCACCCTTTTCGTTATTCATGGCCGAGAGGAGTGCCTTGACCGACAGCCCCATAAGCGTCCCCTGGCGGCCGGTTCGTTCCAGGGTCAGCTCTTTGATCCTGATCTCTCCCGGCACATGGAGCATCTTTGCGGCAATGGTAACGGTGGCATCGCCGTCGAGAAAGCCGTGGGTGACATCCAGGTTGTCCGGTTTGAGGTAATAAGGGCGCAATGTGGTGAGATCCCAGTGGCGCAGAGAAATATCCAGGGCGGCATTCAGGGTGACGGGATCAAAGGTGCCGCTGACTCGAAGGGTTCCCGGTCCCGGTGCCGCCAGAAACAGGGTGACCGGCAGGGGGGCGGAGTTCAGGGGCAACTTCAGAGGGCCGCAATGGAACCAGATATCGGTCAAACGGAGCAGGTGATACCCCTGGACGGGGTTACTGACCCCGGGCATCCTGAGCCGGTCGGTGCTTCGGTCCAGGAAGATGAGTTCCCCCTTGTTGATCTCGACCCGGCCGATGGAGAGGGGGAGGGGGGAGTGCGGAGAGCCGGTTGCCGGGGGGGGGGCGGGGCGGGTGGCGAGGGGTGAGATAAGGGCGCCATCCGGGGCAATCTCCAGCAGTACCCGGGGGTTCTCCAGTCGGAGCAGATCGATTTCAATCCGCCGGGAGAGGAGAGTCCTGAACCGCGGGGTCATGACTACCCGCCCGATGCTGATCCGGTGGGTGACCGGCCCCTCACCGGGGCGCCTCAGGCTAACATCAAGGAACACCAGCCGGTTCCAGCTGTATTCGACCTTTCCCAGGGAAAAATCCGGGCCATAGTTTTGGCGCAGGGAGTGTTCCAGAAGAGTCGTCAGGTTGCGGGAGAGCCAGAAAAGAGTGGCGGCCAGAACGATGACCATGATGATGATCGTTGCCAGGACGAGGCGCAGGGTGCGGGATCTGAGGGAAAGGTTCATGGAGGGATGATACGACTCTTTCCCGGTTGTTTCAATCGGCAAAAGAGCGTGAGGGGAGTTCCGGGTGAGATACCCGTCCAGCGGCAAGAATTTTCTTGCACGAAATCACCGATGGACTACACTTGTTCCTCGTTCCTTCTCTATTAAAAACTGAAACGATTGCGAGGTTCTGATGCTGCTCTGGAAAATATTTCTTCTCTTTACCCGTGTCGCCCTCTTTTCCTGGGGAGGAGGGCCTGCCTCCCTGGCGCTCATGCAGCGGGAAGCCACGACGGCCCTCTGGATTCCCCCCGGTGCAACGGGGCCGGTTCCCTGGGTAAATCCCAACGAGTTTGCCGATGCCGTGGCCGTGGGGAATGCCCTCCCCGGTCCCATCGCCCCCCAGGTTTCCGCCTATGTGGGGTACAAAATGGCCGGTCTTCCCGGCGCCATTGCCGCAGCGGCAGGGACGGTCCTCCCCACCACCATCCTCATGCTGATCATGGTGGTCTGGTTTTTCAGGATCAAGGAGAGTGTTACGCTCCAGGCCATGCTCAAGGGGGTGAGACCGGTGGTGGTGGGTCTGCTCCTCTGGACCACCTACGACATGGCCTATTCGGTTTTCGGGGTGGGAAAATTGGGGTGGGGAGGGGCTTCGGCGGGAGGATTGGACAAGCTGTTCATCGTTTTCGTGGCCTTCGGGGTTCTTACCTTCACCAAGATAAACCCGGTCTTCATCATCATCGCCGCCGCCATGCTGGGGGGAGCGGCGTACCGGTAGTATTTTTGCTCAGCCAACAACGAAACGAGGAGATCATATGATCATCTGGATCGATGCAGACGCCTGTCCGCGGATCATCAAGGAGATAGTGTTCAAGGCTTCCCAGAGATTGCAGCTTTCGGTCCGGTTGGTGGCCAACACGGGACTCTCCAAGCATCATTCGCCGCTGATCAGCTCCGTGGTGGTGTCCGAAGGGTTCGACGCAGCCGATGATCATATCGTCCAGCATGCGACCACCCAGGATCTGGTGATAACCGCCGACATCCCCCTGGCGGCGCGCATCGTGGCCAACGGCGGGATCGCCCTTGACCCGCGAGGAGAGCTCTACACGGAAGAGAATGTGGGGGAGCGGCTCTCCATGCGTGACCTGATGCAGGAACTCCGGGCGACAGGGGCTATCCAGGGGGGGCCGGCCCAGCTTGGACTCACCGATCGGCAGCGGTTTGCCTCGGCACTGGATCGGACCTTGACCCGGATGGTGAAGGATAGCCGCGTCGTGTCCGGCTGAGTCCTGGAAAATAATGTCGATGGGGCTGTCCGGTGAGATTATCTGCTTGCATTGCTGACGACAAGCTGGTAACGTAGCTGCGTGTTCGAGGATACCCCCGGACAAAACAATTTACACAGATTTAGGAGAAGGTAAAGAACATGGCACAGGGTACGGTAAAGTGGTTCAATGACAGCAAGGGGTTCGGTTTTCTGGAGCAGGAGAACGGGGATGATGTTTTCGTACATTTCTCCGCAATCACGGGTGATGGATTCAAATCCCTTGCTGAAGGCGATAGGGTAACGTTTGATGTAGTCAAGGGTCCGAAAGGGCTTCAGGCCGCGAACGTAACCAGGGTGTAACAATCCTTCTGTAACGGCAGACAAAAAAAGCCCCGGAGCGATCCGGGGCTTTTTTTTGTCTGTTTCCGGCGTCCCTCACACAGGAGGAACCGTTTCCCCGTCCTTCTTGTCTGTTTATCCTTGTCAGGATTCCTGTTGATTTGCTAAGGTAGCTCCGCCCCGGTAACCGGAGGACTATCTGTCACAGAAGGAAACATCATGGCTGCAGCGTACGATTTTACCAAACTCCGTAAATTGCTGACTATCCACCTCGTCGTTCAGCTCTGTCTGCTCCTCCTCCTCGTGGCAGTCTCCTGGCTCTTTCAGCAGAAACTCGTGGATCGGTTCCTGAACTGCGTTATCGTCTCCCTGTTGATTCAGCTGGCGCTCTTCTTCCCGCTGAAGAATCTTACCTCACGGGAGGTTTTACGGGAAATAGCATCCTCCGCCCTTGGCCTGACCCCTCTGGATCTCAAGGCACTCCGCCGCAAGCGGGTCATCGCCGATATCATCAAGTCCTCGGTATTCCTCTTTTTTCTCATCTTCATCTACCGTCTTCCCGGAAAACCTGTGGTTCTTACCATCGCTTTTTTCACTTTCATCCTGACCTGTCTCTCCTACTTCCAGTGCTTCAACTTCTGGGCGCGGCGGGAAATGGCGGCTCGGACGGAGAGCTGACTCACCCCCCCTCGCTTCGGACGAACCTGCGCCCCAGGAAGGCGCAGAGAAAAAGCGAGAAGTTGAGGAGGATGATGGTGGCGCCTGCGGGAATGTTGAGGGTGAAGGAGGCGATGATCCCGCCCACCACCGACAAGAGGGCGCAGGCGGCGGCCAGAAAAAGGGCGGTGCGGAACCCTGTGGCGATCTGCAGGGCCGTCACGGCGGGAAGAACGATGAGGGAGGAGACGAGCATGATCCCGGCCACCTTCATGGCCAGCACCACGATGAGGGAGGTGAGGAGCACCAGGAGCGTGTTGACCCGCCCCGTGTTGATCCCCGAGGTGCGCGCCAACTCCTCGTCAAAGGTGACAGCCAGCAGTTCGTAGTAATAGAGCGAAACCGCGGCAATGATGAGAACAAAGAGGATCGCTGCCAGGATGACCTCTTCCCGGCTCACGGAGAGGATGTTGCCGAAGAGATAGCTGAACAGATCCACGGAAAAACCGCCGGAAAGGCCGGCCAGGAGTACCCCCACGGCGATTCCCAGGGAGGCGACGATTCCCACCGCGGCGTCACCGAAAATCTTCGCCCGTTCCATCAGCTTGAGTATCCCCAGGGAGGAGAGCATTACCAGAGGGATGGCCGCCAGGGTGACGGCCAGGGGGGGGACGTTGGCGAAAAGTGCCAGGGCGACGCTGCCGAAGGTCACATGGGCCAGGCCGTCGCCGATGAGGGAGAGTCTGCGAAGCACGAGAAAAACTCCCAGCACCGCACAGAGCACGGCAATCAATGAGCCGGCAATGAGTGCCCGCTGGATGAAACCGTACTGAAACATGTCGATCAGGGTCATGACGTTGCCTTATACCCGCTCAGTGCCGGTGGCAGATGAGGTGCTGGCTGGCCTCGCCGAAAAAGGCGGTCATCTCTTTCGAATGACAGAAATCGTCCAAGGTGCCGTTGAAGATGATTCTCCGGTCCACGTAGATGAGTCGTGAGGCCATGGAGCCGATGGAGCCGGTATCGTGGGTGACGAGGATAATGGTTGTCCCCTCTACCCGATGGAGCTCCCCCAGCAGGGTGTAGAACCGTTCCCGTGTTTCCGGGTCCAGGGCGGTGGTGGGCTCGTCCAGAATGAGGAGCTCCGGCCGACCGACGATGGCCCTGGCCAGCAGCGCCCGCTGCTGCTGCCCTCCGGAGAGTTCGCCGATGAGCTTGTGACGGATGCCGCCGATCCCCAGCGCCTCCAGAGCCCGCTCCACGGCAGGGGTATCACTCCGGCCTCCCACTCGTCGCGGAAATCGCTTGTGCGGCAAAAGCCCCAGCCGGATCACCTCCTCCACCGTGGCGGGAACGGCGGGGTTGAAATGCCGCATGCTCTGGGGAAGATACCCGATCCGGCGCCACTCCCGAAACGAGGCCACCGGTACGCCGAAGAGGGCCACTCGACCGGAGTCGGGAGCAAGCAGGCCGAGGATTGCCCGGATAAGGGTGCTCTTGCCGGAGCCGTTGGGGCCGACGATCCCCACATAATCCCCTGCAGCTACCTCCAGGGTGATCCGGGTGAGGACCTCATGCCCCTCATAGCTGCAGACGAGGTTTTCCATGGAGAGGAGTGCTAGCGACATCGGAGCCCCTGTCGGAGGTTTTTCAGGTTCCGCTCCATCAGATCAGGAAAGGTGACCCCGCGGGCCAGGTCGTCCCGACTGACATTATGGCCGGCGGAGAGGAGCAGCAGCGGGCTCCCCGTTTCCCTGGCCAGGGTATCCGCCAGGCGTGGAGAGACGAGCTCTTCGTAATAGACCGCGCCGGTGCCGGTGGAGCGGATGAGCTCAATCATCGTGGCCATCTGTCGGGCGTTGGGTTCGCTGTCGCCGGAGGCGGGGAAGGCGGAGAGATAGCGCAGATCGTACCGTTTAGCCAAGTAACCGAAGGCGAAGTGCCCGCCATGGATGATGGTCCGGCTCCGGCAGTCGGCCAGAGCGCTCCGGTAGGAGCGATCCAGTTCCTCCAGCCTTGCCTGGTATTGTGCGGCATTACGGCGAAACGCCCCGGCATGGGCCGGTTCCTGGGCCGTGAATCCGGCGAGAATCGTCGTCACCATGGTTTGGGCGTTGTGGAAATCCAGCCAGATGTGCGGGTCCCCCCCCTCATGATGATGGTCGTCGTGTCCGTCCCCCTGCTCCTTCCCCTGTCTCAGGAGAGGAATGCCGCTGCCGGCGTTGATGGCCTTGAGTCCTTTGGCGTCCACCCCCTTGAGCAGGGATTCCGCCCACGGTTCCATGAAAGGGCCGGTATAGATGAAGAGATCCGCCTTGTGCAATCGGAGGATGTCTCCCGGTCTTGGTTCAAAGCTATGGGCTTCGGCGCCGGGGGGGAGGAGGAGCGAGACGTCGGCATACTCACCGCCGATGGCGCGGGCCATGTCGTAGAGCGGGAAGAGGGTGACGATCACCTGAAGCTTCTTGGACGATCCCTCTGTAGCCCCCTGGGACGTACACCCCGCCAGCAGCAGGCAGCAGATGAGAGCTGTTAGCACCTTCATATCGCTGTCCTCTCGTTCGGGTCGGCCAGACAGTGGCGGCAGAAACCATTGAACTGCACGATGTGTGAGGTGATCTTGCCACCGGTGCGGGTGACGATCTCCCCCTCCATGGCGGCCACCGTACACTCCGGAATATCTTCAACCCTGCGGCAGGAAGTACAGATGAAGTGATGGTGATGTCCTGACTCTGCCGTGCAGAAGTAGTAATAGAGCTGTCGGTTGGGATGGATGACGGTGGAGATCACCCCCCCGTTGGCCAGTTCCTCCAGGTTTCTGTAGACCGTGGGGAGGCCGATGGTCTTGAAACGCCCCTTCAGTGCGAGCCAGAGCTCTTCAGGACTGAGAAACCGCTGCTCCTCCGCCAAAATCTCCAGCATTACCCGCCGTTTGGGGGTCTCTTTGAGTCCCAGTTCTTTCAGGACGGCACCGAAGCCGTGGTTTTCTGTGTCACTGTTCACGAATCCGCTCCCCGTCGCTAAAAAGAAATCGTTTCCCTTTGGCACTTTACCGGTATGTCGGGATTTGTCAAGAAAAAGGGGGGGGCAAAAGACGAAAGTCGGAGGGGGAGCGTGAAGAAAACAGTTTACTTGCGGATAGAATTCACTTATTGTTTGCGTTTATCGTGAGCATTCGCTCCATCTGCCGGTGACAGGCTCTGCCGACCTGATCCTGAGGCGTTTTGGGCGAGGCCGGGCAGCACCGAAGCCGGGAACAGAGCAGAAGGAGGGTGATCATGGATGCCGAGAAACTTGGCCATTTTCGCACGGTTCTTAACGAAGAGATGAGGCAGCTTCTTCAGGAGGCGGGAAAGACCGTTTCCGAAATGACCTCCGAGACAACGAGCTTTCCTGACCCCAACGATCGGGCGACACAGGAATCTGATCGTAACTTCGAACTGCGGATTCGTGATCGCGAGCGGAGGCTCATAAACAAGATTACCGAGGCCCTGGAGCGGATTGATTCGGGAGAGTTCGGTGTCTGTGAACTTTGCGGTGAGGAGATCAGCGAGGCCCGTCTCCGCGCCCGTCCGGTGACCACCCACTGCATCGACTGCAAGATGGAACAGGAACGCCAGGAAAAACGCCCGTAACTAACCTCTCTACGGGAGTGTGCGGGGATTCGGAGTCGTAGATGCCCCTGTCAGACAAGTACACAGTGCTGAGCAGTGCGGTACGGATCGCGAACTCCGGAAAGCTCTCCTATGAGGCTCGACTCCAGGGGATTGTCGACCTGATCTCCCGTTCGCTCCCCCTCCATTCCGTCGCCATCTATCTGGTGGACGAAGATCGCCGATACCTCACCCTCAAAATAACCCATGGGTCCAAATCGTCGCCATCGGGCTGCTGCATCCCCTTTGGTGAAGGGATTGCCGGTCGTTGTGCCCAGGAAAAGGTGATAGTTACTCTGGAGAACGAAGCCCTCCATGGGGATGAGTGGCGCAGCGGTGCTGAAGCCGCTTTTGTGGCAATCCCCCTGCTGGATGATGGCCGACTCTACGGCGTGCTTTCCCTGGGGAGCCGGGAACGGAACTGGTTCACCACGGTAGACCGTACGCTTCTGGACGATCTTGTGGTGGTGCTTGCCGGGGTCGTCAACAGTTACATCATCATCCAATGGGCCGATCGCCGCACCGTCATGATGGAGCAGATCGCCGACTTGGTTAAAATCCTCAACCGCTCGCTGCATCCCGATGTGCTCGTCCCGCAGATTCTTCAGGCCAGTCACCGGGCCACCGACTCCTGCTGTACCATACTCCGTCTCTTCCCCAACGATGACGGCATCCCTGACGGCGTCTTCCATAAGGTCAAGTTCCGTTTCCGTGATCAGATTCAGATGTTCCTCCAGATTGAGGAGAGTTGTCATGTGAGGGTGGCCTCCACCGGTTTTTCGCTCCTGACCACCGATCTGATTGCCGACGAGGAGATTCCTCCCTCCTACATCTCGGTGCCGCTTCTCTTTGAATCCCGTCACATGGGGACTCTCACCTTTTTCGGCAAGTTGGGGGAAGGGGGGGCTCCGGGGAATTACAACGAGGAAGAGCGGGAGCTTTTTTCCAACCTGGCTACTCTCATGGCCAATGCCCTGGAGAGCGGGGCCAACTACCGCAAGATGGTGCTCCTTGCCCGAAAAAATGAGGACAAGGTCAGGGAACTCCTGCTCCTCTACAAGGTGGGGAAGATCATGCTTTCCACCATCAAGGTGGAGGAGTTGATCAGCCTGGTTCTCTCGGCCCTCACCGCCGGTCCTACCCCCTATTTTGACCGGGCCATGCTCTATCTCATCGATGACAAGGGGGAGAGCATTGAGGGGATGTACGGGGTGACCAGGGAGACCGTGGGGGAAGGGGTTCTGCTCCATGACGATCTGGACGAATGCTCCTGGTGCCTTCCCGGAGGAGTACAGGAGATCCTCGAGCGTCAGTCCGCCTCCCCGTTTTGCGCCGAGGTCAGGAGGTCGAAGCTCCCCCTGGACCCTCTCAAAAATATCTGCTCCCGGGCCGTTGTGGAAAAACAGGTGATCCATGTGACCGACATTACCCGGGAGGAGATCATAGACCGGGGGATGGTGGAGTTGTATGGCAGCAGCGAGTTTGTTGCCGCTCCGCTCATTGCCAAGGATCAGGTGATCGGCATCCTGCTTGTGGACAACGTCCTGAGCGGCAGGGGGGTGGCAGAGGACGATATTCGCTTCCTGCAACTCTTTTCCCATCAAGCGGGTACCGCCATTGAAAACTCCATCCTCTATAACCGGTTGGAAGCCGCCAATCGGCAGTTGAGCGAGACCCAGGAACGTCTCATCCAGGGAGAACGGTTGGCGGCCATCGGCGAGATGGCGGCCAGCATCGCCCATGAAGTAAAGGGTCCACTCGTCTCCATCGGCGGTTTTGCCCGACGACTGATCCGGAAAGCGGTTCCGGAGTCGGACGAGTGGCGCTGTGCGGATACCATCGTGCGTGAGGTGGCTCGACTGGAGAATCTCCTCACCGACATCCTCTCCTATTCCAAGAAAAATACCATCTGCTACACCGAATGCTCCATGGTGGCCATTCTTGAGGAATCTCTGGCGCTGGTTGCCCACTCCTTCCAGGAAAACCGGATCAGCGTCAGAAAAGAGCTGGATCGGGATGCGCCGTTTTTTCTGGGGGACAGTCAACAGCTCAAGCAGGTCTTTCTCAACCTCTTCATGAATGCTCAAGAGGCGATGAAGGGGGGGGGAGAGATAGAGGTTACTGTTCGTCCCGCCTCACTTGAGGGATGCTCTGCGGTGGCGGTGGTGGTAAGCGATACGGGCAAGGGGATACCTCCGGAGATTCTCAGGAACATATTCAATCCGTTTTTCACCACCAAGGCAACGGGAACCGGCTTGGGGCTTCCCATTATCCACCGGATCATAACTAATCATCTGGGGAGGATAGAGGCCGGCAATGGTCCGGCAGGTGGTGCGGTTTTTACCGTCACCCTGCCGCTTCATCCCTGAAGAGGGCAACTTTCCTCTTTGCAACGGGGAGCGATTGCGTTATGATGCGGATTACAATTTAATGGGGCTGTAGCTCAGTTGGGAGAGCGATGCGTTCGCAACGCATAGGCCAGCGGTTCGATCCCGCTCAGCTCCACCAAATAAAACAGGCACTTACGTTGATTCGTAGGTGCCTTTTTTGTGCCTGATTCTCCTTGTGTGGTCTCTGGTGTGGTCTTTGTGGTCTCATTCGCTTTCTCAAAACCACCCCTTCTCGCTCTGCTGCCAGATGAAGTTATAGACCTTCCTGGCCGCCTGGCTTTTGTCGTCGGAGGTAAAGGGTGGATCGGGGAGGTTCCGGTAGAGTTCATCCAGGATGAATACCTCAACTTCCGCCTGGGTCTGTTCTTTACGGGTCCACTGCTCCAGCGGTGCTAGGAGAGCCTGCAAGGATTTCAGGAGCCCTCGACTCCCTGCTTTCAGCCGTTCCCGGTCGCTCTTGCTCAGGTCGTCGCGCTGCAGCAGGCAGAAGAGGGCATACTCTTCTTCGCTTACCCCCATGATGTGGAATTGGCTGTTCCCGAATGGCTTATATCTTCTTACTCTCAGCTGTAGTATGCTATTCTCATTAAAGTGGAAGCAGTTTGCAAATGAGGCGATTGATGAATTTAAGATTTAAAATATTGGTACTTGCATTCATGGGTTCATTGGTGACAATGGCCGCCCTGTTCGGCATAGGCTTCTACCGGATGCACGCGCTTTCGGAGACATCTCTGGTCAACCAGAAAAAGATCCTGACGGATAGTTTCGATACCCTGATAAGAAGTCAGGTGCAGACTGCCGTCAGTATCCTGACTGCCGCCCAGGCGCGGGCGGCTAAAGGCGAGCTCACGATTGGTGAAGCGAAAAAACAAGGGGCGGATCTGGTGCGGCAACTTCGCTTTCAGAAAGAGGGCTACTTTTGGATAGATACGTCTGACGGTATCAATGTTGTCCTGCTGGGGAAACCGATCGAAGGGAAAAGCAGAATTGATCTGCGGGACAAGAACGGCACGTATATTATCAGGGAGCTCATAAAGAAGGGTTTAAGGGACGGTGGCGGATATTCCGAATACTTGTTTCCCAAGGCGGGAAGCGAGACACCACAACGAAAACGGAGTTACACCCTGGAATTCAAGCCGTGGGGCTGGATCGTGGGAACCGGCTACTATATCGATGAAATTGAAGATGGTATCACTGCGCAGCAAAAAGCTGCCAGGCGAGATCTTGCCGGCAATATTACCTTTTTCGTCATTTCGTCGGCCATGGTAATACTCTCTTTTTTTGTAATCGGTTTCATTATTTTTTGTATGATGAGAACTAAAGATTTGGCGACAGAGTGCGCGGAAGAAAAGGTAGCTGACCTGAATAGTCGTTTTACGCTTGCGGCGGATTCCGCCCATATCGGTGTATGGGATTACGTTGTTCCTGAAAACCGGCTTATCTGGGATAAGTGGATGTATACCCTGTACGGCATACGAGATACGGACTCTTGCGATGTGTACGAGGCGTGGCGGAACTGTCTGCATCCGGATGACAAACAACGGTGCGATGAAGCCATCGACATGGCACTCCGGGGAGAGAATCCTTTCGACATCGAATTCCGGGTGGTCCGGCCCACCGGCGAACTGCGACATATCAAGGCCGTTGCGCTGGTGCACCGTGATGCCAAGGGCAATCCGCTCCGGATGATAGGTGTTAATTATGATATCACCGAGCGCAAGCTCTTGGAGCAACAACTGGCGCAAATCAGCCGCGAGCAGCGGGTGATCCTGGATGCCTCCAGTGTGGGAATCGCCATGATTCGTCGGCGATGCTTCGGCACTATTAATGCCGGCATGACCAGGATCTTCGGCTATGCCCAGGAAGAGCTTATCGGGAAGGGGACGAAAGAGTTTTTTGTGAACCCACAGGAGTATGACCGGGTGGAATCGGAAGCGTATCCGCTCATGTTGCTGGGGGGCGAATATCAGAGCGATACCCTCTTACGTCATCACGATGGACGTTCAATCCGGGTCCACGTGACGGGACGGATGATCAATCCCGGAGATTACACGCTGGGGAGCGTCTGGATTTTCGAGGATATCACCGCCCGGATGGCGCTGGAACAGGCGCACCGGGAAGGTGAAGCCAAGCTCTACTCCTCGCAGGCGCGATTGTCCACCATCTTTCGGACTTCGCCTGACTTGATCGCCATCTCCGACCGAGTCACCGGCCGTTTTCTGGAGGTGAATGAAGCCTTTGAGCGGATCACCGGCTACTGTCGGGAAGAGACTCTGGGACGAACGTCCCAAGAGTTGGGGGTCTGGGGGAGTTGGGAACTGCGGTGTCGGATGCTGATTGCTCTGGGAGATAGTCCACGATTGATGAACTACGTAACCCAGCTCCGGCGCAAGAGTGGGGAGTTCTTTCCGGTGCTGATGTCGCTGGAGCAGAGTGAATTGGACGGAGAGTCCTGTCTCATTTTCAGCGCCCGGGACATCACCGAACCGGAGCGGGTCAAGGAGGAGCTGCTTCACGCACGCAACGTCGCCGAGGCGGCCAACCGGGCCAAGAGTGAGTTTCTGGCCACCATGAGTCATGAGATCCGGACCCCCATGAATGCCGTCATCGGCCTGAGCGATCTGACTCTGGAGATGGAGCTGGCGCCGGTACAGCGGGATTATCTGGAGAAAATATCCACCTCCGCACGCTCTCTGCTGAGGATCATCAACGACATCCTCGACCTTTCCAAGGTCGAAGCCGGGAAATTAAGCCTGGAAGCGGTGGATTTTTCCCTTGCGCTCAGTTTGACAAAGGTGGCAGACATCATCTTCAGCCAGGTCCAGGCCAAAGGGTTGGCGTACCAGGTCACCATGGCGCCGGATCTCCCTCCCTATCTCCATGGTGATCCGCTCCGGTTGGAACAGGTGCTGCTCAACCTGCTGGCCAATGCCGTCAAGTTTACCCATGAGGGGAGGATCGGACTGGCCATCACCCTGGTCGAAACCAGGGCGGAAAGGCTCATGCTGGAGTTCCGGGTCAGCGACACCGGCATCGGTCTGTCGCCGAAACAGTGCGAAATGATCTTTGACCCCTTCATCCAGGGGGAACACTCCACGACCCAGCGCTACGGAGGGACCGGACTGGGACTCAGTATCTGTCAGCAGTTGGTGACGCTCATGGGAGGAGTGTTTACGGTGGAGAGCGAACCGGCAAAGGGGAGTATCTTCAGTTTTATCGTCGGTTTTCAGCCGGCTTCGGCCATAGAGGAGCAGGTACCGGTGCCGGGAAAAAACGAGTTGCATGCCATCAAGGGGGCACGGCTCCTGCTGGTGGAGGACAATCTCATCAATCAGCAGATTACCCGGATGCAGTTGACCCATGCCGGCATGCTGGTCACGGTGGCCTCCAACGGCCGGGAGGCGGTGGAGCTGACGCTGCCTGACGACAAGCCCTTTGACCTGGTCTTGATGGATATCCAGATGCCGGAGATGGACGGCTACGAAGCAACCCGTCGCATCCGGCAACAGTGGAGTCCGGAAGAGTTGCCCATCATCGCCCTGACGGCCCACGCCCTTGCCGAGGAGCGGCGCAACTGTCTGGATGTGGGAATGAACGACCATCTGGCAAAGCCC
Organism: uncultured Geobacter sp.; assembly: GCA_903902855.1. Classification (GTDB taxonomy): domain Bacteria; phylum Desulfobacterota; class Desulfuromonadia; order Geobacterales; family CAIOGM01; genus CAIOGM01. Next base: position 24,363 of record CAIUWK010000096.1, read on the forward strand.
CTCGATGTGGTGCAACTTCACGCGGCACTCTGTCGCTGGCTCAAGCCCCAGCCGGGGGCGCTCCAGGCGCAGGAGATGGAAACCGAACCTGCCGTTCCCGAAGATGGTTTTCGTAACCTGCCGGGGATTAACTATGATGATGGCTTGGAACGTTTGGGAGGGGACCAGGAGCTCTATTGGTCTTTGCTTCGCTCCTTTGCCGGTGAGAACCGCCAGGTTGCGCAACGACTGGAGATCCTGATGGACGAGGGAGATCTGAAAAGTGCTCGACTGTTGGTGCGCGCCCTCAGGGGAGGGTCGGGTAATCTGGGGATTATGGAGCTGGCCGCCACGGCGGCGGAGCTGGAAAGAGCGCTGGTCCGGGAGGAGCCGGCGGCAGCCCGAAGCCTGATGGCTGATCTGGCAAAGGGGTTGGCCCTGGTCCTGGCCGGTGTGACACATCTGGAGGAACCATGATGACCATACCATCAGCCGACGATACCGGCATTGGCGGCACTCCGCACAGAGCGCTACCTGCCGGGTCGATCGCACTGCGGAATCGACTCCCCTGGATGTCGGTGGTGCTGATACGTATTATGTCTGCTCCCCTATAAACAGGAAAATCGCCATTTAGACACCTTGATAGCAACGGTCAGGTGGCTATGGGGTCAGATCAACTTCTCACGCCCCGACCCGATAGCGCTCTCTCCTGGTGCCAAAACAGCTCGTTTCCCAAAACTTTCGCATGCAGAAGTTTTGCTTCAACCTGTTGGAATATAACGAAACAGCTTCGCTCATGAGTCGAAAAACAGGAATTTTCATTTCGAAAAATCGGTGAGATCGCGGCATACCGTCTCTTCAAAACCACCCGTTCTCGCCCTGTTGCCGGGTGAAGGGTCTAAAACTTCCAGGCAGCCCGGCTTGTGTCTCCGGAGGTAAATGGTGGATCGGGAAGGTTGAAGAGACCGCCGCTGAACAGAACGACGACGGCGATTATTTCTTCACCGCATCCGTATACCACTGGAACATTTCCGACAGGAAAAACTTGCCGAAGGCGGGGTCGGTCTCGGTCTTGGTCATGAAACCGAGGAACTCGTCGGCGGAGGCGAGGAATGCCTCGTTGATGCTGTTTTTCAGTTTCTCCCGGCGCAGGTGCTCGATACTGTCGGTGGTGAAGGCGGCGCGTAATGACTCGTCACCTTCCAGTTTGTCCTTAATGGCATGTATCACCCGGTCCGCCTCCTCGAAGGCAATCCCGTACTCTTCGTTCAGCTTTTGCACGATGATCTTTATCGTTTCCATCTCCTCCGGCTTTCCCCTGTGGCCGTCGTCATCCGTCGGTTTGAGCGTGCCATCCTCAGCCTCCAGGGTGACACAACCATTCTGCTCTTCCTGCACCCGGTACTTGTCCATGTCGATCATGTCGATTATTTCCAGCGGCAGGGTCTGCTGCTGGTAAGGGAGCTGCCGCAGGAGCAGCTTGGCAAAGAGATAAAATTTTTCCAGCGCCGTATCCGTAAAGGTCATTATCTGGCTGATGAAACTGTACTGCCGTACGTACCGAGCGGTTTCTTTGCGAAACTTTTCCTGAGCTTGCGCCTTCAGTTTCTCGTACTCCCGTTCCCCCTTATGTTGCGCGGCGAGTTCGTTGTACCCGGTTTCGACGATCCGCTGGAAGAATGGTTGCAACTTGTCGGACGTCACTTTTTTCACGATGAACAGATCGATAAACAGCTCAACATCCTCCGGGGTAAAGACGTGCATCTGCTCCAGGGTGTACTTGAGGTTGTACAGTTTGTTCGGGTCGATGGCCCCTTCCAGTTCGGTTCGCTGGTAGTAATCCTGGAATGATGCCCGAATTGTTTCCTGGTCGTTGACGAAATCGAGAACCAGGGTGTCCTGTTTTAGCCCCAGAAAGGGCCGGTTCAGGCGGCTCAAGGTCTGCACCGCCGCTACCCCGCCCAATCTCTTGTCCATGTACATGGTATGCAGCAGCGGTTGGTCGAATCCTGTCTGAAATTTGTTGGCCACCACGAGCAACCGCTGAACGGGATTTTTGAAGGCCTCGGCGATCTCTCCGGCGCCGGGCGGGTTCATGTTTTCCTCGGTGTACTTTCTGTCATCGATGGTCACCGTGCCGGAAAACGCCACCAGTACCCCATAGGGGAGTTGCTGCTCCCGCAGCACTTCGTCCAACATCTGTTTGTACAGCACGGCATGGGCGCGGGAATGGGTCACCACCATCGCCTTGGCCTGCCCCGCAATTTTGTGGGCGCTCTTGCGGGTGAAATGGTCAACGATGATATGCGCCTTACGCTTGATGGCGAACTCGTGTTGATCCACATACTGCAACATCAGTCGCCGCGCCTTCAGCTTCTCCACCTCCCGTTCCCCCTCGGCCTTTTCGTTTTCGATCAATTCGAAGTAGGTTTTGTAGGTGGTGTAGCTTGCCAGCACGTCCAGAATGAACCCTTCGGCAATGGCCTGGCGCATGGTGTACTGATGGAAGGGGAGATACCGATCTTTCACCGACGGGTCGGGAGTGCCGAACAATCTGAGAGTCTTATCCTTGGGGGTGGCGGTGAAGGCGAAGAATGAGATGTGAGGGAGCTTCTGGCGGGCCTTCTGAATTTTCTCCAACTCATCTTCCAGGGGATCACTGGGCTCTTCATCATCCCGTTCCAGCGCCTTTTTCAAATCCTCGTCGCTGGTCAACACCAGCTTGAGATCTTTCACGTTTTCACCGGTCTGAGAACTATGGGCCTCATCAACCACGAGAGCAAACCGTTTACCCGGCAGCTTGGCAATCTCACCGATAAAGCCGAACTTCTGCAAGGTGGTGATGATGATTTTGTCGCCACGTTCCAGAGCCGCCACCAACTGCCGGGTATTGCGGTCGATCTTTTTTACCGTCCCGTTGATTTTTTCGAACTGCTTGATAGTCTCCTGCAACTGCCGGTCCAGCAGCCGCCGGTCGGTGATGACGATGATGCTATCGAACACAAGTTGATTGTCGGCGCCGCAGAGGTTGGCCAGTTGGTGAGCCAGCCAGGCGATGCTGTTGCTCTTACCGGAACCGGCGCTGTGTTGAATAAGGTAATCGTGACCGCTGCCGTTGGCCTTGGCGTGGGCCAGCAGCTTGCGCACCGCCATGAGTTGATGGAAACGGGGAAAGATCATCTTCTCCTTGCCGCTCTTCTCATGCCGTTCCAGGTGCAGGTAATTCTGGATCAGGAGGAGCAGTGAATCGGCCCGCAGGATTCCGCTCCGGCTCTCGCCGTCTTCGTCTCTGAAGTCGTCCCAAAGGTAGGACGAGGCGAATCGCTCGTAGATGATCGGATTATGGGTGTCCCGGTTAAAGGGGAGAAAGGCCGTCTCCTTACCGTCGATCTTGGTCGTCATGTAGACCGCGTCGTCATCCAGGGCGAAATGAACCAGACAGCGCTTCCAGAATTGTTCATTTCGGTCGCGCCGTCGATACTGAGCCATGGCATGTTGCACGTTTTGACTGGTGAAATGATTCTTCAGTTCCAGAGAGACGATGGGGAGGCCGTTCAGGAGGAGGACGATATCAACGGATTGGTCGGGGGTCTTGGTGGAGAAGTGGAGATTTCAACATAGTCTGCGCCAATTCCAACA
>CAIUWK010000097.1 GCA_903902855.1 uncultured Geobacter sp.
CCAATCTTTCACCAGTTCCAGGAAAGCAGCTTTGGATCTGTTCTTGTGAATCATGAAGAACGACACTGAAGTACTGGTCAGCACCCAAAGCCAGTAGAGCACACCCTTGAGGTACCAGGACGTTTCGTCAGAATGATTTACGGCTTGGCGACGAGCTTGAACGCCGATGGCTTCATAGTGCGGCAAGAGAGCCTCCGAGGTCCGATCCAGAACCTTCTGGATTGCACCAAGGGAGATGGAAAAGTTGAATACCGAAGCGCAGAGATTCTGCACCGTGGTGCGGCTATCGCCTTGGCCACCAGCCAATTCGGCAATAAAGGCCGTCAGTCTCGGCCCGTAGCCGGTTTTGAATTCCCGTGGGATACTGGGAATGTTGATCTTTCCGCAGCAGGAGCATTTCCCCTTGAATAGCTCAAAGTGCGTGACATCCATTGCTATTTCGGGAAGTTCCATGTGTTGGTGGGTGTAATACTTCTTGGGTTTGAGAAATTCACGATTACCGCAACTGCATTGCTCAGGATGAAGCGGTATGACCTCATTGGGTACAAGGAGTTGTTGACGTGAACCTTTATGTCCCGGTTTCCCTCCCGGCTTGCCATGGGGTTTCTTCGATGCCGATGGACGTTTTACGTAGGGGCTGTCTGCGGATGGAGGTTGGCTGGAATTGGAGGAATTACGGTTGGTTCGATCCTCAAGTTTCTTGAGTCGTTGCTCCAAGCTCTGAATATAAACCTTGACCGACGCGGGGAGCAGTTCCCACTCTTCTTTTGAAAATGGATAGGGCCATTGGTTTTCGATGAGATCCGACATTTCATGTCCTTTCCCAAGTTAGACTAAGGGAAAGGGGGGGAAATGTCCAGCTAAATTTTCAGGGATTCGGTGGCAGCCCCCCCCTGTGATCGCTTACAAAGAACCAGATCGACGAGCAGCGGAGCCAGGCCGCTCATGCCGCAACGCTCTATTCGGCAATGCAACATGAAGAGCCGTCACCGAACGCGCAACAGACTGAAGCCGCACCGCTGGCACAACCGGGTCAAAACGTGCCATCTCCGAGAAAATCCGGCTACATTGATGCCGGCTATCAGGTGCAATCTGATTCACCTGAATGGGATAGCGTCATGGAATCCATGGCCGATGAAATACGGGTGCGACACTATTCCCGCAAGACCTTGAAGATATAAATCAATTCCCTTCTGTTTTTCTTCCGGCATGGCCTGAAAAGGGAGTTTGGCGAACTGCGAGATGTGCCGCGTGCGAAAAAATCGCTGTATATCCCGGCGGTCCTTTCCCGTGAAGAGATCGACGCAATCTTGGCCCAACTCTCGTATCCGAATAATCTTATGGTGAAAATGCTGTTCGGTTGCGGGTTGCGACTGTTCGAAGGGTTGCAATTGCGAGTGCGGGATTTTAATTTTGACGCGGGGATGCTGACGGTGCATGGCAAGGGGAAGAAGGACCGGACCGTGCCGCTCCCGGAGTCAATAATTCAGGAGTTAAAAACACAGCTCAAGGTGGTGGGGGAACTGCATGAGCAGGATCTGGCCGCCGGATATGACGGGGTCTTTCTGGAGGACGTAGTGGAGAAGATTACACCCACTGCGTGCCGGTCAGGACGGTGAAGGAACCCAAAAGCCCACTGGATTTTTCCGCTTAACGCCCCCTCCCAACCACCCCTTTACAGCTTACAGAAGTTACATTCGACGCCCGCACTATTGATCCGGCAGAAGCATTTTTAATTTTTTGCACCATTTCGGCATGCCGAAATGGAGGCTTATCTATGCGAAAAATAAGCATTATAGTCCAATAGAACGCTATTTTTATTTTGTCCAAATCTAATGAAACGTGCAAGGAATAGTCAAATCTCCGATTCCAGGCTACCCCTTGGTAACCGAAGTTCATCCACCAATAGTCCATTCCGCCTCCCCCTTTTGACTCCCTTCGACTTCGCTCAGGGACCACGCTCATGGCAGGCTTAACCCAAGGAAAGGAACGTATGTGTTGAGAATAAGAGACGACCTGCCCCATCAACGAGGCGGAACTTCCAGAAACGGCGTAAAGAGTACCTTCGCTTCGGACCCTTCTCTGATCAGTTTCCTGATCTGTGCCGGATCGGCGCTCCCCCACCAGTTGGCCGATGCGGCTACCTCTTCCGAATCGGTGACGACCAACTCCCCGTCCCCGTTCCCCTCCAGGACATTATCCCAGAGGGTTCCTCCGCCGGAGCGGACCATGACCCCTACCCCACCGTTACCGGCGATCCGATTGCCGCTGATCCGGAGTGATGCATCAACAAGCTCCACCCCAACCTTCCCGTTCTTTTCGACCCGGTTCCCCAGAAGATCCCCCCGGCATCTCGTCAGCATGACTCCGGCGCCGTTTCGGTCAAAACTATTCCCCTCCAGGTGAAGCCGCGCCCCGGTGGCAACAAGGGCGTTCCCGGTTGACCCGGTCACCTCCGTCGCCGAGAGGAAGAGCGATCCGCCGTTAACCACGATACCGCGCCCATTATTGGAGAAGATCCCGCCACTCAGATCAGCATCCCCGTCCCGGTTGAGAAGTCCGGTGAGACACTCCGAAACGCCGCCGCCGGAAAGAAGCAGCGTGGCAGATACCAACGCCACACCGGTCCGGCATTGGGTGAAGGAACTCTGCCGGAGGAGCAGGTCGCTGAACCGGGCGGAGATGCCGGTGACGGCTCCCTCCACACGACACCATTCCAGCAGGTTTTTTTTGGAACTGTCGAGAACCATGATCCCCTGCCAGTCACCCGGCGCCGGGTTGATCTCATCGGAGGTAAAGAGAATGGGGTGGTCACTGCTGCCGGTTGCCAAGACTCTCCCCCTGATCAGGAGCAACCCTGCCCCCCCTTCCGGTGTCGGCCTGAAACGGACCGTAGTTCCCGGAGTTATGACCAGCGTGGCCTGGGGAGCCACGGTGAGTGCTCCTCCGATGAGGACCTGACCACGCCAGGTCGTATCCTCGGTGAGTATCCGGCTATGATAGGTGCTATCCGGAAGTTCACGGAAACGGGAAGATCGAGGCTGCCGGGGGAGAGAGGGGGTGGTTGCCGTGGGGGGGATTGCCACGGGAACGGCGGGCTCTGCCAGGGTGGGGACTGCTGGGGAGAGCGGCGGAGTTACGGGAGGGACGGTCGCCACCTCTTGTGGTGGGGTCCCGAAAAAAGCCTTAAGCTCCCGGAAAGGGGTGCCGCCGACACAACCGGAACAGAGCAGGAACAGAAAACAGGAGAGAAGTGGGTAAAGTAATCTGAAAAACAGGGGAGATGGTCTCATGGCCTCATCATACCCTAAAGGTGCGGTAATATCACCAGAGATCTACCCCCCCACCGTACCGGCAATCTTGAAGATCGGGAGATACATGGCAACCACCAGCCCCCCCACCACGGTCCCCAGGAAGACCATGAGCAGCGGCTCCAGCATGGCGGTCATGGCCCCCACCGCCGTGTCAACCTCATC
>CAIUWK010000098.1 GCA_903902855.1 uncultured Geobacter sp.
CAGGGTGCAAAAAAAGAGCAGAGTCTGGAGAATTTCGTAGTTGTTCATCTGATCGCTCCTTTGTTCCCTTTGCTACCTACGCGCCAGGTTTGACGGTGTGATATACGGACCGGAGCCGGGCAAGGCGTTCACAGGTATGGGGAGTCATGATCCAGTTCCCCTTTCCCTCATCGAAGCTTGGTACGAACCCCTTGTCACAGGTTGGAGGAGCCATGACGGTAACTCCACCCTCTTCCACTTCGGAAAGTTCCGCCACGAACTCTTCCCCCTGATAGAACCCACACTCCGTATCATAACGATAGATTTTCATGGCGCTCACCCCCGTTGGCAACTGGTATCTTGTGAGTATACCGTAACTCATCCCGCATCAATGCGGCCTCAAAAGAATGGGCAAAGGCATCAAGAAAACATCAAGACACACGATTTATTCTACACCCGAACTCCGTCTTGATGTTTTCTTGATGCCGATGCCGTCGATTTTGAGCCTTTCTTGACATGTAAAAAGTTACGCTTTAAACGACGACGAATGGACTAGACCGTAACATGGAGCCGTTATGGACCCGGACGATACCAGCACCCGGAGCAACGTTTTCGTAAACATCTGGCGCGCCATCGTCGGCGCCCCCAAGCAGATCAAGGATCCGCACCTCTTTCACAAGATGTCGCTCATCCCGGTACTGGCCTGGATCGGACTCGGTTCCGATGGACTTTCCTCCTCAGCCTATGGTCCGGAAGAGGCGTTCCGGGCGCTGGGGACTCATACGTACCTGGCCATCCTGCTGGGGGTGACCACGGCAGTGACGGTCTTCATCATCTCCTACGCCTATTCCCGAATCATCGAGCACTTCCCCCATGGCGGCGGCGGATATATCGTCGCCACCCACCTTCTGGGCGAGAAAGCCGGAGTCGTCTCGGGGAGCGCCCTCCTGGTGGACTATGTTCTCACCATCACGGTCTCCATCGCCTCCTGTGTGGATGCTCTGTTCAGCTATCTCCCCCTGGAGTATCACCACCTCAAGGTCCCCATCGCCTGCGTCCTTGCCCTGTTTCTCATCGTTCTCAACATCAGAGGGGTCAAGGAGTCGGTGGCGGTGATGGCCCCCATCTTCGCCGTCTTCGTCATCACCCACCTGATCATGCTGGTGGACGGGGTCTTCACCCATACCGACAAATTTGTGCCGCTGGCTTCCCAGTTCCAGAGCGGCCTGAGCAAGGACATCTCCACCATCGGATTTTTCGGCATTCTCCTCCTCTTCCTGCGCGCCTACTCCCTGGGTGGCGGGACCTATACGGGGATCGAGGCGGTCTCCAACGGGATGCAGATCATGCGGGAGCCCCGGGTGCAGACGGGGAAGAGAACCATGATCTACATGGCCACCTCCCTGGCCTTCACCGCCGGGGTACTCTTTCTCTGCTATGCCCTCATGGATGTGAAGCCGGTGGAAGGGAAGACGCTGAACGCGGTCCTGGCGAACAATCTCTTTGCCGACTGGGGGATGGGGAAAGCCATCGCCTTTATCACCATCTTTTCCGAAGGGGCGTTGCTGCTGGTGGCGGCCCAGACCGGTTTCGTGGACGGCCCCCGGGTCATGGCCAACATGGCGGTGGACTCCTGGTTCCCCCATCGCTTCGCGGCCCTTTCCGAGCGGCTCACCATGCGCAACGGGATTGTGCTCATGGGCGCTGCCTCCATTGCCTTGCTCCTCTACACCCGCGGCTCGGTATCTGCCCTGGTGGTCATGTATTCCATCAATGTCTTCGTCACCTTCTCCCTCTCCCAGTTGGGGATGTCCAAGTTCTTCATCCAGCGCCGGAAGGAAGACCCCAAGTGGCTGCAGCACTTGGGAGTCCACCTTGTGGGGTTGGCACTCTGTGTCACCATTCTGGTGGTCACCACCGTGGAGAAATTTGCCGAAGGGGGGTGGCTGACCCTGGTTATTACCTCGGTGGTTATCGCTACCTGTTACGCTATCCGGAGCCATTACCTGACCGTGCGCAAGGGGGTCGCCCAACTGGATGAGACCCTGCTGGACTTCCCCATCTCCCGCCCCTACAACGCCGAGCCGTTGAAAAAGAACGAGCCCACCGCCATTCAGCTGGTCTCCGCCTACAGCGGTTTCGGGGTTCACACGCTCCTCTCTATCCTCACCACCTTCCCGAACACGTACAAAAACGTCATCTTCGTCTCCGTGGCCATGATCGATTCCGGGTCGTTCAAGGGAGCCGACGAGTTGACGGCCCTGGAGCAGTCGGTGCAGGGTGGGCTTGACAAATACGTAACCCTGGCCAGGAAACTCGGATTTGCCGCCGACTGCCGGATGATGGTGGGGACCGACGTGGTGGACGGCGCCATCGGTCTCTGCAAGGAGATCGCCCGGGAGTACCCCCGTTCCACGGTCTTCACCGGCCAGCTTACCTTCCGACTGGAGAAGTTCTACCACAAGATGCTCCACAACGAGACCGCCTTCGCCATCCAGCGCCGGCTCCAGTGGGACGGCGTCACCACGGTCATCCTCCCCATCCGGGTCCGGATCTGATGAATGGTAAAATTTCCCGCTGTTGCCATTTCTTCGGCGCTGTGGTAAATGTATCCCATTGAAAAATCTGGAAAAGGAAAACACATGACCTTTGAACAGCTGAACCTCCCGGAGCCGGTACTCCGCGGTGTGGTGGATGCGGGGTTTACCTCCTGTACCCCCATCCAGGAAAAGACCCTCCCCATTGCCCTCTCCGGCAAGGATGTGGCGGGCCAGGCCCAGACCGGCACCGGCAAGACCGCCGCCTTCCTCGTCGCCCTCTTCACCCGCCTGTTGGGGCAGGAGCCGAAGGAGAAGGACAACAATCCCCGGGCACTAATCCTCGCCCCCACCCGCGAACTGGTGGTGCAGATCGAGCAGGACGCCCAGCTCTTGGGAAAACATTGCGGATTTACCATCCAGGCCATCTATGGCGGGGTGGATTATATGAAGCAGCGGGAGGCGCTTGAGGAGGGGACGGACATCATCATCGGGACCCCCGGGCGGCTCATCGATTACCTGAAACAGAAAGTCTATCACCTGAAGAATATCGAGTCTCTGGTCATCGACGAGGCGGACCGGATGTTCGACATGGGATTCATCGCCGACCTCCGCTTCATCCTCCGTCGGCTCCCCTCCTTTGATCAGCGGCAGAACATGATGTTTTCCGCCACGCTGAACCAACGGGTCATGGAGTTGGCATACGAATTCATGAATGCCCCCGAGAAGGTGGAGGTGTCACCGGACCAGATGACCGCGGAACGGGTCGTTCAAGAGCTCTACCATGTCTCCCGCAAGGAAAAATTTCCGCTCCTCCTGGGTCTCCTGAGAAAAGGGGGAATGGCGCGAACCATGATTTTCGTCAATACCAAGCGGGAAGTGGAGTACCTCCACGACCGGCTCAACGCCAACGACTTCCCCTGCAAGATGATCTCCGGTGATGTGGATCAGAAAAAACGGCTCCGGATACTGGAGCAGTTCAAGGAGGGGACCCTCCCCATCCTCATCGCCACCGATGTTGCCTCCCGGGGTCTTCATGTGGAAGGGGTCTCCCATGTCGTCAACTACGACCTCCCTCAGGATTGCGAGGACTATGTCCACCGTATCGGCCGCACCGCCCGGGCCGGGGCCGAGGGGAAGGCGATCTCTCTGGCGGACGAAGACGGTGCTTTCTACCTGGAGGCCATCGAGGAGTACATCAAGGACAAGGTACCGGTGGTCTGGGCCGAGGACGAACTGTTCGTCAAGAACTACACGCGGACCAAGCCGAAGCCGAGGATAAAACCGGAGATCAGGCCCCAGGGACGGCATCATGTCCCCAGCCATACCAAGCCCCACGCCCTCACCGGCGTCATCACCGACGAGAAAAAAACGGCGCGCCGTCGTCCCAAGAAGAAGCCGGCAGGAGGGGGGACGACGAATCCCGCCAAGCCGTCACCGGAAACATAGCAGGGTCGCAAGGTCCAGGATGAACTTCATCTCGGTTACGGAACAGGTTCTTCGGCTTTTTGACGAAAGAATCTTCGATTCGCGCTCATAGGCGGCTACGCAATCGGTCGATGGGGTGTATCACGGGGTACGGTGGATATGGATTTTTTAATCCATCGTGAAGACCTGGACAAGTTGGACCAAATCATGGCGGGCATGCTGTACAAACTACGATTCAGATCGGATAACGTTAGTCATTTCAGCTCTGAAACTGCTCCTTCCGGGGAGATGGATTTCCTGCACGCCTTCCGTCCTCACTCTCTGGCCATGCTGGACCGGGCCGTACTACTGAAGATTTTTGGCGACAGGCTTCTGGTGAACACCCTGATTCCGGAAGACCTCATCGGTCTCAAGATTCAGGCCATGGTCAATGATCCGCGACGGGAACAGTTGGACCTCTGGGATATAAAGGAGCTCCTGAATCTGCATGGCAGAGAGATTGACTGGAGCCTTATTGAAGAATATTTTGTCATTTTTGACCGGACTTCTTTGCTGGAACAGCTCAGAGCGAGTTATTCATGAAATTGTCCGAGGAGGCCAGGGAGAGCATGCGGGAGGAAGCCCGGTCGGAATCGCTCCGGCAGGAGATGCACTACCTGCGGGAGCAGCGTGCCAACACCTTCTTGGTAAACGGTAAGGTTGACAGGGATCGGGTACTGGAATTTCTTCAATTCTACAATGAGTTCATGAATCATCCCGTGAAAGATCATCGGGAGTTTATCGAAAGGAATATTAAGCTATGAAAAAAGCGGTCATCCTCTACAGCGGCGGACTGGATTCCACCACCTGCCTGGCCATGGCTAAAAAACAGGGGTTTGAACCCTACGCCCTCAGTTTCGCCTACGGTCAGCGACACAGCGTGGAACTGGCACTGGCCAAACAGAATGCCCGGACCGTGGGGGCAGTGGATCACCTGGTGGTGGAATTCGATTACCGGAAAGTGGGTGGGAGTGCCCTTACCAGCGACATCGCCGTACCGAAAAGCGGCGTGGAAAGCGCTATCCCGGTGACTTATGTCCCGGCCCGGAACACCATCTTCCTCTCCTTTGCCTTGGGATGGGCCGAGAGCCTGGGGGCCTTCGATATTTTCATCGGGGTCAACGCTCTGGATTACTCCGGCTACCCCGACTGCCGCCCGGAGTACATCGCCGCCTTCGAGACCATGGCCAACCTAGCCACCAAGGTCGCCATTGAAGGAAAGGGGCGCTTCACCATCCACACCCCGCTCATCCACCTCACCAAGGCCGATATCATCCGGCAGGGACTCGCCCTGGGGGTCGACTACGGTCGGACCCACTCCTGTTACGACCCGACCCTTGACGGCATCGCCTGCGGTCTCTGCGACTCCTGCCGCCTCCGGCTGAAGGGATTCGCCGAGGCCGGAGTGTCGGACCCGGTAAAATACGTATGACGGTCCCCGGTCCCCAATCCCCGCTTCACGACATGCAGAAATCCCGGGACAACCGGCGGATACCCATCGATAAGGTGGGGGTAAAGGATATCTCCTACCCCATCGTAGTCATGGACAAGAACCGGAAATTCCAGCACACCGTGGCACGGGTCAACCTCTATGTGGATCTTCCCCACCACTTCAAGGGGACCCACATGAGCCGCTTCATCGAGATCCTCAACCAATACCGGGAAGAGATCGCCCTGGACCGGATGCAGGAGATCCTGGAAGAGATGAAGAAGAAACTGGGGGCCTCCAGCGCCCACCTGGAGATCGAGTTTCCCTACTTCATCGAGAAGCAGGCGCCGGTCTCCGGGGCCAGAAGCCTCATGGAGTATTCCTGCTCCTTCAGCGCCACGCTCTCCGACGAGTTCGACTTCGTCCTGGGAATCAAGGCCCCCGTGACCTCCCTCTGCCCCTGCAGCAAGGAGCTCTCCCGCTTCGGCGCCCATAACCAGCGGAGCCTCATCTCGGTGCGGGTCCGCTATCGGGATTTCATCTGGATCGAGGATCTGGTTGCATTGATGGAGGGGTGCGGCAGCAGTCCGGTCTGGTCGCTGCTCAAACGGGAAGACGAGAAGTACGTCACCGAACAGGCCTACGAGCACCCCATGTTCGTGGAGGATATGGTGCGTGAGGCGACCCAGCGGCTCTCCGCCATGGATACCATCACCTGGTTTTCGGTGGAGGCGGAGAACTTCGAATCGATTCACAACCACTCGGCGTACGCCTTCATCCAACGGCAGAAATGAGTTGATTTCCACATGATCTGTGGATAACCCTGTGCAGAACCCTCAAAATTGTGGATAACTTAACAAAACCATGTCCCGCGCCCTCCTGATTTTCGCCCGCCGTCCCTCTCCCGGCCGGGTCAAGACCCGCCTCACTCCTTTCCTTTCTCCCCTGGAAGCCGCCGAACTCTACGACTGCATGGTACGGGATCTGGTGACGCGAACTGCCACGCTTAAACTGGACGCCCGTTTCCTCCTGTATGAGGATGCCGAAAGGGCAAGAGCATATTTCCGGGAACTTGACGAGGAACTGCTCCTCCTTCCGCAGCAGGGGGAGGGACTGGGGGAACGACTCCCCAACGCCTTTGCCGAGGTTTTCCGCCGGGGATACAGGACGGCGGCGGTTATCGGGACCGATTCCCCCGACCTGCCGCTCTCTTTCATTGAAAGGGCTTTTGAACGGTTGGAGTCCGGCGCGGCGGACGTTGTCTTCGGTCCCACCACGGATGGGGGGTATTACCTGGCGGCAGTAACGGCGGACCAGCCGGAACTCTTCCGGGAGATTCCCTGGTCCACGGATCAGGTCATGACGGTAAGCCTGCAACGGGCAGAAGCAGCGGGGCTCCGTCCGTCGCTCCTGCCGCGCTGGTATGACCTGGATGAACCGTCGGACCTGGCAAGGGGCGAACTGCTGAACGAGCAGCATGAAGCCTCCCTGACCAGGGGGTATCTCCTGAAACTATTCAAGGGAAAGAAGCAGACTCAAGATGGGGGATGAAGAGATTGCCATAACCCAAGGGATATGGTACACAGATTCCGGTGGCAGGATGTTCAGCAACAAAAGGAGCGGACCCCATGACCAAGGACAAGGATGATCGGCCGCGTCCCAACCTGCGGCTGGTGGTCAACAATCCCGACAAGCAGCGCCCCCCCCGCAAAGATCCCGAGGCGGAGTATCTCCCCCTGGAGGAACTTATTGCGCGCCGGGAAGAGTTCAGGCCCCTATTCTACGAGAATCTGGAACGAGGTCCGGCCAAGGCCTATACCGTCATCGAACAGTTCCTCTCGACAAAGGGGTGGCCCCATGGCCTTGACCCCCTCCACGGAAAACTGCTGGTCCTCCCCGCCGGTATTGTCTGCCCCTATCATGATGAGTACGGCGGCGAGAACAAGGACGAACTGCTCCTCTTCGTCTCCGAAGATCTTCAGGGGGGACTCTGTCTCGCCCTGGAAATGGTGCTCCCCTTCTTCAGCGAAGACGACTCGGTCATGGAGGACGCCTTCCTCTATGCCCCCGTGCATCAGTACGGCACCCTCTTCCTGGAAGAAAACCGTCAGGACTCCCTCCTGGATTTCATCTACCGTCTCTCCATCCCGCTCTCACCTCCGGCCCTCAGCGGGCGTCTGCTGGAGAGATTTTTCAGTATCGCAAACTTTGAGCTGATGGAAACGCTCCGGGCTCTCGGGGAGTACCCGGAGCAGTAGGTTTCACCCCCCACCCCGCCAACTCCCGCAGCACTCCCGCCACCAGCGTCTCCACCTGCGCCGCCACCGCCGGTGTCAAGTCAATCCCCATGCCGATCTCTCCCGGCTGAACCCCCAGAAGAACCATCTCCGCCGGGGCGAACCCCTGCAACTCCGCCACCAGCAGGAGGTCCTGAAGCCCCATCTGATGAGGGGAGAGCTTGGTCCGGAAGGCGATGTTGATCTCCTCCCCCATGAGCCGAACAACGGTCCCCGGCGGAC
>CAIUWK010000099.1 GCA_903902855.1 uncultured Geobacter sp.
GAATCTGAAAAGCCGTCACGCTGCCACGGCTGGGCCTTGCCGTCATGCTCTTGAAGGTCAAGACCTGCATCCAGGGAGAGTATTCCCGATTCTTCGGGGAAGATCACCGGCACGGCGACTGCTGCACCTGGCACGATACCGGCGCGGTCTCGGTGTCGTTCTCCCTGGGTGGAGCTGCTCCGGATCACTGACGGCCAAGGCTGAAAAGTCAATCACTGACGGTCTCAATGGTTAGTTTAAGTAAACCGAAATCTAACAGAGAATTTTTACAAATGTTTGAAAAATAGAGTTTTCTGTTAGAAAATAATTGTTGTATTTCAATCGTTTACCTATGTCTAACAGAAATAACAGATATAACAGAGCTGGAACACACATGTATAAATATTTTCAGTAAAATCGTAAGCTGAACGTATATAGATCAAATAGTTACCCCAAAAACTCCCTTGAAATTCCGTGATGACCATTTTACCCTATTTGCCCGTTGCCCGCCGTCTGGTCCTCATGTCTATCACCTTCGCCGCCTCTCCCTTTAGTAGCCTTTCAATCTCATTGGTAATCGTCTGCAAGGTCGGCTTGAGGTCTTCCGGGGTGAGGCACGAGTAATGCTTTCCGATTACTGAGCCGTCAATATGACCGGTCAACAGATTAATATCTTCACGCCGTAACCGTAGCCGCTCTCCGGTGGTAATGAAAGACCGCCTCAATCCATGTACCGAAATCTCCAAACCGGTCTTGTTCTTCAAATCATCGGATCTCAACATCAGATGACCATGCTTGTTCCTGGCACTCTGTTTCGGGAAAACGTACAGCTCCCCTTCTGCCGACGCCTCCTGTCTTCGCTCCAAGATCACCCGCGACTGAGCCGAAAGCGGCACGGTATAGGAACGCTTTGACGTTTCAGTACCATGCTGAAAAGTTGAGGTACCCTTCATGAAGTCCACGTTGCTCCATTCCAGGCTGTAGGCTTCCTTCGGCCTGACTCCGTGGTACAGGGCAAAGAGGTAGCAGTCACGATGAACCGGAGTAAGGGAAAGCAACCCCTCGGCAAAAACCGGGAACTGGTCAGGTTCAAGGCAATCATCCCGGCCCTTCATCTTCACCCACTGGCCACCGTTGGATAACACCTTGACCGGGTTCCGGTGGAGGTGCTGAGGATACAATATTTCACCATAGCCTATGATTGCCTGTAGGCACTTGAAGGAATTATTGGCCGCACCTGGGCCGCTGGTCTCCCGGATATGCTGAAACTTGTCTATGACCACTTCCGGTGCCAGTGCTCTATCCAGTTGAGGTAAGGTCAAATCAAGCCAACTCTCAAACATCCGGGGAATATAGCTCTCGTAAAGCGTCCTGGTTCCTGCTGATAGCGGCTTGTCTTTCAGGTAACGGTCATAGAGACTTTGCAGGGTAGGGGGTGCCTCTTCCCTGGCCGGTCTCCCTTCCCTTAACCGCTTGATGATTTCGGGGGCCATGGCTCGGGCCTCCTCCGGCGTCAGCTCCCCATACGCTCCCAACTTCTCCCGCTTGCTCTTGAACTGCCCCGTCTCCTGGTCCTTCACATCCACCAGACAGTAAAAGGTTTTGCTCTCCTTCCCGACTCTGAGCAATAACCCCTTTAATTCCGTATCGAAATAGTCCACACGTCCCGACTCCACCAGGGGTACATGCTTCTTGCTGTCAATGTTCCGCTTGGTAAGAAGCAGTTTAGGCATGATGAAAACCTCCTGAATTCCTACCCCGCAACCTGCTTATGAGCTACGGGGTAGGCCATGGGTAGGAATGGAATTAAAAAACCCGCTCAATCTTTCTTAAAGATGAGCGGGTCAGTGCCAGTCTGTCAAGGTTTAACTCGTTGATTTGTATCTTATTTTCTGTAGCCTTCCTGGAGTTTCAAAAGGGTTAAAAGTGCTACCCCATGTTCCAAATTGCCATTTCCAGCATATCCTTCCAGCTTTTGGAAATTTCGGAAACAACGGTGGGCTCGAAACCGCAGTGCATCATGCACTGGGCACAGCGATCGTCGCGACCGACACCGTACTTGCTCCAGTCGGTCTTCTCCATCATCTCTTTGAAACTCGGATAGTGAGCGTCGGTGATCAGGTAGCAGGGTGCTTTCCACCCTCTCGGGTTGCGGGTGGGATTCCCCCACGGAGTACACTCCAGCTTCTTCTCCCCTTTGAGGAACTTCAGGTACATGGGGGTGGAGAAGAAGCGGTACTTCTTGCTCATCTCGTAGACTTTCTCGAATTTCTTCTCGATATCCCGACGTTCCAGGAAAAGTTTTTCTCCCACCGCCTCGTAGCCGAATCCCGGCGCCGTGAGCAGGCCGTCCACACCAATATCCTGAAGCTGGGAGAAGAGCATCTCGATCTCCAGAAGGTCGGTCTCCTTGAAGATGGTGGTGTTGGTGCAGACCCGGAAGCCGAGTTTTTTAGCCTTGCGGATCGCCTCCATGGCGATCTTGAAGGTCCCTTTCCGCTCCAGTATCCGGTCATGGGTCTCTTCAAGCCCGTCAATGTGGATGTTGAGGGTGAAGTTCGGGTGGGGTTTCATGATATCCAGCGCCTTTCCCAGCAGGAGGGCGTTGGTGCAGAGATAGATATGCTTCCCCCGCTGAAGCACCGCCTGGATGAGTTCGTGGATCTGGGGATAGAGAAAAGGTTCTCCCCCCGTGATGGTGACCACCGGAGCCGGGCATTCGTCAACCGAGTGGAGGCACTCCTCCAGGGACATCATCTGCTGGATGGTGTCGGCATATTCGCGAATCCGGCCGCATCCTGAACAGGCCAGGTTGCAGAGGTGCGTCGGCTCCAGCATGAGCACCAGCGGGTACTTGGTGATCTTCTGGATGTTGTTGCGCATGATGTATCGGGTCAGGTCGTAATTGAGTCGCCAGGGAAAACGCATAAACTGCCTCGTATGTTGTACTGCGTAAGGGGATAGGGTAAACTTCTCGGTTATTTGTTTCCTGCTCCCAGGGTGGCGTAGAAGGGAGCAGCGGGATGCTACGCGCAGGCCATCCGGTCATCCGCTGCCGGTCGCGCGGCCCGGGTGACGAACGCCTCCACCGTGGCGGCGATCCCTTCGCTGTCGATGCCAAGATCTTTCCGGAGCTGAGCCTGACTCCCATGTTCGATGAACCGGTCGGGAATGCCGATCCGTTTGACCCGGACGTCATATACCCCTTCTTCTGCCAGGAGTTCCAGAACCGCGCTGCCGAACCCCCCCTGAAGGGCGTTTTCTTCCACGGTCACCAAGCTGCCGGTGCGCTGTGCCACCTCCAGGATGAGCTCTCGGTCCAGCGGTTTGACGAACCGGGCATTGACGACGGTGGCCCTGATCCCCCGTTCCCGCAGGCGTCGGGCCGCGTCAAGGGCCGGATAGACGGTGCTGCCGATGGCGACAATCCCCACGTCATCACCGGACTCCAGCAGTTCCCCCTTGCCGATGGGGAGAAATGACAGCTCCTGGTCCATGGGGACGCCGTACCCGGCCCCCCGGGGATAGCGCATGGCTATGGGGCGGTCGCTGGAGATGGCGGTCTTGAGCATGTGCCGGAGCTCGTTCTCGTCCTTGGGGGCCATGAGCGTCAGTTCCGGCAGGTGCCGGAGGTACGACAGATCGAAGACTCCGTGATGGGTGGGGCCGTCATCCCCCACGACTCCGGCCCGGTCCAGCATCAGGGAGACGGGGAGCTTCTGGAGGCAGATATCGTGAAAGACCTGATCGTAGGCCCGCTGGACAAAGGTGGAGTAGATGGCTGCCACCGGACGAAACCCTTCGGCGGCCAGACCGGCTGCAAAGGTCAGGCCGTGCTGCTCGGCGATCCCCACGTCGAAGAAGCGGTGAGGGTAGGCTTGGGCAAAGGGGGTGAGACCGGTCCCGTCGGGCATGGCCGCGGTGATGGCCACGATCCGCTCGTCCTCGGCGGCCAGCCGGACCAGAGTCTCGCCGAAGACCGCCGTGTAGGAGGCCGCTCCCGGTTTGCTCCCCCTCCCTTTGCCGGTGGCCGGATCAAAGGGGCCGACGCCGTGGAACTGATCCGGAGTCTTCTCCGCCGGTTCGTACCCTTTCCCCTTGGTGGTCATCACATGGATGAGGATCGGTCCCTCCATGGCGCGGGCGTTCTGCATGATCTCGATGAGCTGGGGGAGGTCGTGCCCCGGGATCGGGCCGATGTAGTCGAACTCCAGCGCCTCAAAAAGCATGCCGGGGGTTAGGAACCCCTTGAGGGAGTTCTCCGCCTTCCGGGCGAACTTGAGGATGTTGTTGCCGATGGCCGGGATGTTTTTGAGGAGCCCCTGCATCTCTTTTTTCAGGTCGCGGTAATAGCCGCCGGTGAGCTTGCGCGACACGAATGCGCCGAAAGCCCCCACATTTTTCGAGATGGACATCTCGTTGTCGTTGAGGATGACGATGAGGTTCTTGTGCAGGTGCCCGGCCTGGTTCAGGGCCTCGAAGGCGATCCCCCCCGTGAGGGAGCCGTCGCCGATGACCGCGATGACCCGGTTGTCGACTCCCAGGAGGTCGCTGGCCGCCGCCATCCCCAAGCCGGCGGAGATGGAGGTGGAAGAGTGGCCGGTGCCGAAGGCGTCGTGTTCCGATTCGCTCCGTTTGGGAAAGCCGGAAAGCCCTTTGTACTGGCGCTGGGTGGGGAACCGGTCCCTCCTGCCGGTGAGGATCTTGTGGGTATAGGCCTGATGCCCCACATCCCAGATCATCTTGTCCAAGGGAGAGTTGAAACAGTAGTGGAGAGCGATGGAGAGTTCCACACATCCCAGATTGGACGCCAGATGACCCCCTGTCTTGGAGAGGGTTGCCAGGAGAAACTGTCTGATCTCCTCCGCCAGGGCCGGGAGTTCCTCCACGGAAAGTTTCTTGAGATCGTCCGGTGAGTTGATGGATTCGAGCATGAATACTCCGGGGACTGGGAATCGGGAATCGGGGACCGGGGACCGGGGACTGGGGAAAACCTGAGACGTCGCGACTGCCTGGTTTTCCTCGAACCTAGAACCTAGCGCCCAGTACCTGTCTTTTTCACATAACCGTTGGCGCGAAACCACGTCACGGCTTTGGTCAGGGCCTCTTCGACCGGGGTCTGGGGAAGCCCCAACTCCCGGATCGCCTTGGATGAATCAAAATACATGAACTTGCGCGCCATGAGAACGCCGTTGAGCGGGATTAGCGGCTCTCTTCCGGTGAGGCGGGAGAGGGCTTCGTTGACATAGGCCGCCAGAAGGATGGGGGTGTACGGAAGGCGGACCTTTGGTGCGGGAATGCCGGAGATCTTCTCCAGAAGGCCGAAGATCTCCCGGAGGGTGAGATTCCGGTTCCCAAGGATATATTTCTCTCCGATTCTCCCCTTTTCCGCTGCCAAGAGGTGACCCCGAGCGCAATCCTCCACGTCGATGAGGTTCAACCCGGTGTCCAGATAGGCCGGCATCGCCCGGTTAAGGATATCCACGATGATCTTGCCGGTGGGGGTCGGTTTGATGTCCAGCGCTCCCACCGGGGTTGACGGGTTGACGATGACCAGCGGGAGTCCACGGGGGATGAACTCTTCCGCTACTCGCTCCGCCAGAAACTTGCTCTTCTTGTAGTCACCCACCATCTCCGCGAAGGTGACGGGAGCGGATTCGTCACCAGGGGTGCCGTCTCCCGGATTCCCCAGGGTCCCCACACTGCTGGTGTAGACCACCTTCTGCACCCCGGCCAGGAGCGCCCCCTCCAGGATGGATCTGGTCCCCTCCACGTTGACTCGATACATGGCCGCCGGGTCACGGGTCCAGAGACGGTAGTCGGCTGCGGTGTGGAAGACGAGATCGCACCCGGCGATGCCGGCCGCCAGTCGGCCCGGAGCCAGTAGGTCCCCTTCCCATACCTCCAGGGGGAGCCCCAGAATGTTCTTCCGGTTGGCGCCGGGACGGACCAGAACGCGAACCTCATGGCCGTCTCTGATGAGCTCTCTGACCAGGCTGGCTCCGATGAATCCGGTGGCGCCGGTGACGAAGGCCTTCATGGGAGAACCGGGACCGGGGATTGGGGACCAGGGACCGGGGACTCGTGCCCCGCGTATGGTGACCGGTGCCTCGTCCCCCGCGTCTCGCGTCCAGCGTCCCGCGCCTGGTTTTTCATGCTTTTACCGGTCGAATCAGGCGGCGGTACGTCCCCAGGGCCATGAGCGGGAAGGCGTTCCGGTAGATGTGATACCTGATCATGAAAAACTTGGGGAATCCCGTGCCGGTAAACTGCTCCTCATCCCAGGAGCCGTCCGGTTTCTGGGATGTAACCAGGTACTGAATCCCCTTGCTCACCGACGCCGACTGTACCTCGCCGGCGGCCATGAGCGCCAGGAGCGCCCAGCCGGTCTGGGACGGAGTGGTCTCGCCGAACCCGGCCAGAGAGGCATCGTCGTAGGACTCGCACGATTCTCCCCACCCGCCGTCGATGTTCTGGCGGGACTTGAGCCAGTTCACCGCCTTACGGATATAGGGCTGCGAGAGATCCTCGCCGATGGCCGCCAAGCCGGAGATCACCGACCAGCAGCCGTAGAGATAATTTACCCCCCAGCGTCCCCACCAGGAGCCGTCAGGCTCCTGCTGTTCCTTGATATAGGCCAGTCCCCGCACCGCAGCCGGGTGGCTCTTGGGATAGCCGAAACTCCCCATCAGCTCCAGCATCCGTCCCGTGAGATCCACTGTGGGGGGGTCGATGAGCGCCTCCAGGTCGGCGAAGGGGATCTTGTTGAGGATATGCTTGGTGTTGTCCTTGTCAAAGGCGCCCCAGCCACCCTCCTTGCTCTGCATCCCCAGGCACCAGTCGATCCCTCTCTTGATGGCATCATCCTTGGCTCGGCTGTTCTTGACCTTCACGTCCTTGATGGCCATCATGACGATGCCGGAATCATCCACGTCGGGATACCAGTCGTTGAGAAACTCGAAGGCCCATCCCCCGGGCTTCAGGTCGGGGGACTTGATTTTCCAGTCACCCGGCTTGCGTACCTCCCGGTCCAGGAGCCACTGGGTGGCATTGATCAGGGCCGGATGGTCCGCCGGCACATCGGCGTCCAGAAGCGCCTTGAGGGCCAGGGCCGTGTCCCAGAGAGGGGAGATGCAGGACTGGAGGACTATGTTCTGGTCGTCCTCAATGCAGAAGTTTGCCAGGGCCTCCAGACCCCGTTCCACCGCCGGATGATCGTTGGCGTACCCCAGGCAGTGGAGCGACAGCACCGAATTGAGCATGGCAGGCTGAATTCCCCCCCAGTCGCCGGTGGGTTCCTGGTGTTCAAGAACCCAGTTTTCCGCCACTGCCAGCGCCTTCTTCTTGAAGGGGCGGATGGGGCTGGATTCGTAGACCTTGAGGATATGGTCCACCCCGATGAAGATGTTCTTCCAGGTGATGATCCCGTTTTCCTTGGTGAAGGTGTAGTCGATGGGGCGGGGAGGACGGACGTAGAGTTCCTGGACTCGTGCCCAGGGGGGGAGCCGCCGCACCGGCTTCTGTGCCATGACGATGGAGAGTGGGATGATGGTGGCACGGGACCAGCTGGAGAGCTCGTAGACGTTAAAATAGGACCAAGTGGGGAGGAGCATCAGCTCCACCGGCATGGAGGGGACGCCGAACCAGGCAAACTCGCCGAAGAGCGCCAGGAAAATCTTGGTGAAGACCCGGCACTTGATAATCCCCCCCTTTTCGAGAATAAAAGCCTTGGCCCGGGTCATGGCGGGGTGGTCCGCCGGGTAACCGGCCAGCTTCAGGGCGAAATAAGCCTCCACCGTGGTGGAGAGGTCGCCGGGGCCTCCGTAGTAAATGCACCAGTACCCGGCTTCCGTCTGCTTGGAGAGGATATAGTTGGCTAGTTTCCGCTCCCGCTTTTCCTCCACAAGACCCATGAAGCGAAAAAGCATGATATATTCGGCGGTAATGGTGACGTTGGATTCCAGTTCCGCCCACCAGTATCCTTCCGGAAGCTGCTCCCCGAACAGAAAGTCTCGAGTCCGCTCCACGGCCAGATCAAGGGCATCCTTGGCCTCTCCCTCTTTCTTTTTCCAGAGAGAGGCAGGAAGGTGATGCACCTTGGCCCCCCCGGAGACGGAGGAGCGTTTTTGACCCTGAAGGGGTTCCACACCATTGAACGAGGTGAGGGAGTGGGAGATGGGATACCTGGCTGGTTTCGTCATCACGGCTCCTTTGGCAGGAGAGGAAGAATCTCTGCCTGACATTAAACGTATGCTTCTAGCACAAATGACTGAAAAGGTACACCGATTTTCTCGGCTAATTCCCCGTTTCCACCGTATATAGCCGGTTTGACTGTGTTTTTAGAAGTTGTTGCGGAGGAAGAGGAGATGGTCGCAAAGCTCCCGGAACCCGGGACCGGGGACCCGAACCCCCAAGCCGGACAAGACGGAACCAAATAGGACGCGGATAAACGCTGATGAACGCGGATCAAGACAAAACAACTCACACGAAGGCACAAATGCACCAAGAATACCAAACAGATAAAACTGAATGCTTTCAGGATAAACAAGGTAAATATTTAAGTCTTATGCCTCCTTTGTGCCTTCGTGCTTTTGTGAGAGATTGGTGTAATATGTATTTTCATGGGCAGAGCAGTTACCGTTCTGAGCACATGCTGAGTGGAAGAGAAGCTAACCGACTCCCTCCCCTTTCAAGTTTGCTCAGAAATTGTAAAGAGTGAAGTCGTAAGAGACTAACCCCTAGTCCCCGGTCCCCGGTTCTCTAGTTTTTTGTTTCTCTCGTTTGGCATATCTGGTATAGTTCAAAATTCTTGACCTCTGCCGGGACGTTTTTCGGCGAGTTCCAAACCCGCAAAGGGAGCGCCATGCCACACGCCAGGATCGAAGACGCCATAGAGGATATCCGCCAGGGTAAGATGGTCATCCTGGTGGATGACGAGGACCGGGAGAACGAAGGTGATTTGACCATGGCTGCCGAGATGGTCACTCCGGAGGCGATCAACTTCATGGCCCGTTTCGGCCGAGGGCTCATCTGTCTCACCCTCACCGGTGAGAAGTGCGATCAGCTCCGGCTTCCCCTCATGGTGGATGCCAATACCTCCTCCTTCGGTACCGCCTTCACCGTCTCCATCGAGGCGCGCCGAGGGGTCACCACCGGTATCTCCGCCGCCGACCGCTCCCACACTATCCTCACCGCCGTGGCCGAAGGGGCCAAGCCCGAAGATCTGGCGCGACCGGGGCATATCTTCCCCCTGCGGGCCAAAAACGGCGGGGTCTTGGTGCGGGCGGGACAGACCGAGGGTTCGGTGGATCTGGCGAGGCTGGCTGGATTGAAATCCAGTGGGGTCATCTGCGAAATCATGAACGATGACGGGACCATGTCCCGCATGCCGGAGCTCCGGAAGTTCGCCAAGGAGCATGGCATCAAGATCTGCACCATCGCCGACCTGGTGGCCTACCGACTCCGCCATGAACTGCTGGTCAGGCGCTCGGCGGAGGTGAAGCTTCCCACCGCCTACGGCGAATTCACCGCCATCGCCTTTGATAACGATGTGGATCAGCTGGAGCATCTGGCCATCGTCAAAGGGGATGTCCGGGGGGGGGAGCCGGTTCTTGTCCGGGTCCACTCCGAGTGTCTCACCGGTGACGTCTTCGGCAGCGGCCGCTGCGACTGCGGCGCACAGCTCCACCAGGCCATGACCATGATCGATAAGGCCGGGCGCGGGGTACTCCTCTACATGCGTCAGGAGGGGCGGGGAATCGGACTCGTGAACAAGCTCAAGGCCTACGCCCTCCAGGACGAAGGGCACGACACCGTGGAGGCCAACCTGGCTTTGGGGTTCAAGCCCGACCTGCGGGACTACGGTATCGGCGCACAGATCCTCGTCAACCTGGGGATCCGTCATATCAAGCTCATGACCAACAATCCCAAGAAGGTGGTGGGGCTGGAAGGGTACGGTATCAATATCGTGGAACGGGTACCCATCGAGATTCCCCCCACCGGGACCAATCGGAAGTATCTCCAGACCAAGCGGGAAAAAATGGGACATCTGCTGGAAAATCTTTAGGAGAAAATCATGCCCACTTATTACGATGGCAAGCTTGATGCCACCGGGCTTCGGTTCGGGATCGTCGTCGGCCGGTTCAACAGTTTCATCGGCGAACGGCTCCTGGAAGGGGCGTTGGACGCCATCATTCGTCACGGCGGCGCCGATGCGGATATCGCCGTGGCCAGGGTCCCTGGCGCCTTCGAGATCCCGCTGGCGGCCAAGAAGCTGGCCAACTCCGGCAGGTACGACGCGGTTATCTGTCTGGGGGCCGTGATTCGCGGCTCCACTCCGCACTTCGACTACGTGGCCTCCGAGGTCTCCAAGGGGGTCGCCACGGTTTCCCTGGAGAGCGGCGTTCCGGTGGCTTTCGGGGTCCTGACCACCGACAGCATTGAGCAGGCCATCGAGCGGGCCGGAACCAAGGCGGGGAACAAGGGATTTGAGGCGGCGGTCACCGCCATAGAGACAGCGAACCTGCTGAAGGTGCTGGCGTAGTGGGGACCAGACGACTCGGCCGGGAACTGGCACTCCAGGCGCTGTACGCCCTGGACCTTAACCCCATGGAGACCCGTCGGTTTCTGCTCTCCTTCTGGGATCAGAATCCGTCACCAAACGATGCCCGCAATTATGCCGGGCTCCTGGTTGAAGGGGTCGTTGCCAAGCGCACCGACCTGGATATCCTCATCAAGAGCAAGGCCCAGCACTGGGCTCTCGCCCGTATGGCTCGGGTGGATCTGAACCTGCTCCGTCTGGCGGCCTACGAGCTCCTCTACCGCGACGACGTCCCCAAGAAGGTCATCATCAACGAGGCCATCGAGATTGCCAAGAAGTACGGCAGCGAAGACTCCTCCGCCTTTATCAACGGTATCCTGGACGAGATTGCGATTCCCGAGGGGAAGGCGGAGTAAACACTTTGGAGGTTTCATGAAGGATATAAAGGTTGGGCTCATCGGTTTCGGTACCGTGGGCGCCGGGGTGGTGAAGCTCCTCACGGAAAACGCAGCACTCCTTCAGCAGAAACTGGGGGCGCCGTTGACCCTCAAGACCATCGCTGATCTGGATATCATCACCGATCGTGGGGTGGTTGTCCCCCCCGGCGTTCTGACCACCAACGTCAACGAACTGCTGAACGATCCGGAGATCGCCATCGTCATCGAACTCATCGGCGGTTATGAACCGGCCAAGAGTTTTGTCCTGCGGGCCATCAACGCGGGAAAACATATCGTCACCGCCAACAAGGCGCTCCTGGCGGTGCATGGGGAGGAAATCTTCGCCGCTGCCGCCGCCAAGGGGGTTGAAGTGCTCTTCGAGCCGGCCGTGGGGGGAGGGATTCCGGTCCTTTCCGCCATCAGGGGTAATCTGGCTGCCAACCGGTTCAGCACCGTGCTGGGGATACTCAACGGCACCTGCAACTACATCCTTACCAGGATGACCGAGGAGGGGGCCGAATTCGCCACGGTGCTCAAGACCGCCCAGGAGTTGGGGTATGCCGAGGCTGATCCTACCTTCGACGTGGAGGGGATCGATACCGCCCACAAGCTCTGTCTTCTCGTCTCCCTCTGCTTCGGCACCCGGGTGAAACTGGAAGATGTGCACACCGAGGGGATCAGCTCCCTGTCGCCGGTGGACATCACCTTTGCCCGGGAATTCGGCTACAAGATCAAGCTCCTGGCCATCGGCAAGTGCGACGGTGAGCGGATCGAGGCACGTATCCATCCCACCATGATTCCGCTGAAGTACCCGATGGCCGACGTGGACGGCGTCTTCAACGCCATCCGGCTGGCCGGTGATTTCGTCGGTCCGGTGATGTTCATCGGCCGGGGCGCCGGGATGAACCCCACCGCCAGCGCCGTGGTGGGGGAGCTGATGGAGATCTCCCGGAACATCCTGGCCGGTATCGGGCGTCGCACCGCGCCGCTGGGGTATTTGGACGGAGCAGTGGTGGCGCTCCCCCTCAAGCCCATGGGTGAGATTGTCAGCAAGTACTATCTTCGCTTCTCCGCGGTGGACCGCCCCAAGGTTCTCTCCCGTATCTCCGGTGTATTGGGGGATCACGGTATCAGCATCGAGTCCATGATGCAGAACACCCGGAGTGATCAAGGGTCGGTTCCCATCGTCATCATGACCCATGAGGCCCGGGAGGCTGACGTACGGGCCGCCATGGCGGAGATCGATACTCTTGATATTATCACCGAGAAGAGCCATCTGATCCGGATCGAGGATAATCTGGAGTAGCAGTTCAACGTATCATCTGCACTTCAGTGCAGGATTGTCGTACGGAAAGGGGCCTGTTGATCGGCCCCTTTTTTGCGTCCGGCATCAGCGGAACAGGGTAGATGGTTGGTAGATGGGGTCAGGCAGGCGGGGTCAGGCTTTGGTTTGTTGAATTTATTCAAATATTCAACCCTCGCAAGCTTGACCCTTAACCCTCGAAATTGTAAGCGCCTCCTATACGGCCCAATATTCGACTCTTTTCGTCTCTGTGGCTGATTCACATCCGGATTCGGGTTTGTTCCTATCGTGCAATCCTGGAACCTCAGTCTGTATGACAGGATGAGGGTAACGTAGGGGCGCGGCTTGCTGCGCCCATTTTTGTTGCCCCCGGTTAGCAGTGCGTCCGGTTGTCTGCGTCTGGTCGAAGGCGCGGATAATTCACGAATCGATGCCGGACGAGCCGACACCGGGCAGACCAAGGCCGGGCGGACCAAGGCCCGCCCCTACCGGGACCAACGGTGTGGTCGTGACGATTATTAAAATGCGGGAAAGACGACAATCTAACTACCCTGTTTTTTTTACGTTTTTTTACCATTTTTTTGAATATGTTCGTAGGTAGTTGGCGGCTGGCTTTGGTTTACTGAATTTATCAAATATTCAATAACTGCAAGCCTGGCCCTAAACCTTCTAAACCTTACTAAGCCTTATTGACAACTTGATTCTAATAGTTGTTGCACCCAGCCAATGGCCGATGGGTCTGATTGGGAAGGCTCGGGGTCGGATTTTTATTTATGAAGCTATCGACAAATTTGACGTACTGACAGCGGAATTTGATTCCGTTGGCCGGATCAAATCAGCAGACATTGGCGGTGAGGTGATCCAATTGCGCAGTCAGCCAACTGTTAATGCTTTTGCCTGATTGTTTGGCAGCCACGTATACCTTGCGGTGCAGGTCGGGAGTGAGGCGGAGCATGAATTTACCGGTAAACGGTTTTTCCGGCGCCCGGCTTAACTGGATGCAGAAGTCAAGATAATCGTCCACCGAATCGCGGAAAGCCTGCTTGATCTCATCGACTGTCTCCCCCTGAAAGGTAATCACATCGCGCAGAGCTATAACCTCTCCGTGGAAAATTTCCGCTTCATCATCATACTCAACCTTGCCGGAATATCCTTTGTACTGCATCATGGTCGTATACCTCCTTCTTGCAGAAAACGTCTTACCGATTTCACCGCACCTTTATCGGTTTCTTTCTCTGGATGAGGCCGATGAAACGTGGCCTTGATGTCGTTCAGAAGAAACCTCACGCGGGAGCCATTCCCCTCGAATCGTTCCGCACCCAGCGCCATGAATAATGCCTCGATGTCATCCCAGATTATACTGAAGTTCACCGGATCATGAAAAATTGCCTTCAGCGTTTTGCGATACTTGCTGGTCATGAAGATTTGGTATCACTTTCTGATACCAATGTAAATGTTTTTGTTCGCGTGCAAATTTGAGGGTGGAGGGCTTGGGGTAGTTAGTGTCTGGCATTGGTTTCTTGAATGTATCAAATATTCAATAACCGCAAGCCTGACCCTAAAGCCCAAGCCTGACCCTAAAGCCCTATTGAATGTATCAAATATTCAATAACCGCAAGCCTGACCCTAAAGCCCTAAAGCCTCCTAAAGCCTCTAAAGCCTATTTGAGTGTCGCCGGGTCGGCAGAGTAGAAGGTTCCCGCCAGAGTCGGTTCCCTCACCGGCGGGGCACCGGAGGCGAGAGTTGCGCTCAACAAGAGGAGGAACGCTCTGAAGAGAGATAGCGGGAGGTTCAGCAGTGGGGATGGAAGATGGAGTCGTTGCATGGGCAATCTCCTTGGCGCAGGTCAGAGGTGGCTACAGGGTACTCCTTTCCTGTTGACAATTTTCTCTGCACTCACTATTAAACAGAGGGAGTGAAAACCTCTCCCTTTTTTCAAGAACAATCCCGGTATGTTCAGAAAAGTGAAATCATGATCATAATCCATTCGTTCCGGAACAGCACACACCTGATCGTTATCGGTCTGTTAATGGCAAGTATAGCTTTAATAGGCGCATTTTCCTATGTGAGCCATACGAGTCAGTTGCAGAAGAGTCTTCAAGAGCTGGCGGAGAGTGAAAGCCGGTTGTTCAAGACGATCATCAGTGCCGATGCTGAAGGACTTGCCAGGGCCCACAGCGGTCTCGACCGGCTGGAGCCGCTGCTCCGTCTCTTCGCCGCAGGGAAGAAAGAACAACTCCTGCTAGCGGCCCGACCGCTCTTCAGTGAGATCCGACAGAACAACAGCATTACCCACATGTATTTCATCAAGCCGGACGGGACCGTTTTTCTGCGAGTCCATGCCCCCGAGGAGTCCGGCGACAAGTTGACCAGATACACCTATGTCCGGGCAGCGAAGACGAACCGACTTGCCAGCGGTCTTGAAATGGGGAAAAACTTCTTTTCCCTCCGCTCCGTCAAGCCGGTGTCCTACCAGGGAAAACCCATCGGCTACCTGGAGGTTGCCGAGGAGATCGATCATGTCTTCGGGCAGATGAAGGAAATCAACGGCACCGATGTGGCACTGTTCCTGGCCGATGACTATCTCCGGCGCCAGATTACGGATGTACGGGGCGAAAAAGTCGGAACGTTTACCCTGCTCTACCCGACAAACAAGGAGCTCTCCCTGCAACTTGCGGCGCAACTGCTGTCGAACATGCAGGGGGCGCTGAAGGGGGCGACGGTAACCACTCTCTCCATGCAACGGGTAAAATATGCTGTGGGAATGGCTCCTCTCAAGGACGCGTCAGGGGCTACGGTGGGAATTATCCTGTCGCACAGAGATGTCACATCTCAGTTTGCCGCCATGCGCCAAGGTGTTTACATTAATGTGCTGGTTCTCTCCGCCATCGTCTTCATCACGCTCATCATTCTCTCTCTGACTCTCAGAAAGCTTAACCGGGAGCTTGAACTGCGTGCAGCTTCCCTGGATCTCACCAATGCCGAGTCGAAACAGCAACGACTGCAGCTGGAAGAGCTCAACCTCCAGCTTGAGCAGAGGATGGCCGAGATCAGGCTGGGCCAAACCTGGTTGCAGATTTTATCCACTGCCATCGAGCAGAGCCCGGTGTCGGTGGTGATCACCGGAACGGATGCCGTCATTGAGTATGTGAATCCCTGTTTCAGCAGGATGTCGGGGTATTCATTCGCTGAAGCCATCGGGCAAAACCCCCGGATACTGAAATCGGATCTGACGGAGCAATCGATATTCGAGGAGTTGTGGAGCCATCTCCAACGGGGCGAGCCGTGGACGGGAGAATTCATCAATCGCCGTAAGTCTGGGGAATTATACCGGGAAGAGGCGTGTATAGCCCCGGTGAAGAATGCCGGAGGGACGACAACGCACTACATTGCGGTTCTGCTGGATATAACAGGACGATTGCAGGCGGAAACAGAGCTCCGGGAAACGAATCAGCGCCTTAAGCTGGCCACCGACGCCGCCGACAGCGGCATCTGGAGCTGGGATTTCTCCAGTGACAGGCTGGAGTGGGACGAGCGCCTCTGTGACTTATATGGAGTTCCGGAATCACTCCGTGTGAATGGGCTCACCTGTCAGTTCTGGCGGACACGGGTTCATCCGGACGATGTGGAGCGGTTCGAGACCCTCCTCGTGGCAGCCCGACATGACGGCATTCCCTATGACGGCACCTTTCGTATCGTCCTGCCGGACGGCTCTCTCCGCCACATTCAAGCGGCATCCGTCATGGAGCGCGACGCTGACGGCACGCCGCAGAGGATGATCGGTATCAACCGTGACATCACCGAGTTCAAGCATTACGAACATGAACTGAAGCAGGCCCGTACTGCCGCCGAATCCGCCAACCGGGCCAAGAGTGAATTTCTGGCCAACATGAGCCATGAGATCCGCACCCCCATGAACGGGATACTGGGAATGTCCTACTTGGCGCTTAAGTCCAACCCGCCTCCCCGGCAACGGGAGTATCTGACCAAGATCCGAGCCTCGGGGCAACACCTGCTGGAGATCATCAATGACATCCTTGATTTCTCCAAGATCGAAGCAGGAAAGCTCTCCATGGAACAGGCAGATTTTGATCTGGAAGAGCTGCTTGACAAGAGCGCGCTTTTTTTTAACGAAAAAGCCGGTAGTAAAGGAGTTGAGCTGATCTTTGACATTGCCCCGGATGTACCCCGAAACCTGGTGGGGGATCCCCTGCGCCTCGGGCAAATCCTGCTGAATTACGGCTCCAACGCCGTCAAATTCACCGAACAGGGAGAGATCTGTATCAGCGCACGGGTTCGGGAGCGGAGTGAAAGCCATCTTCTGCTCTTCTTTGCCGTACGGGACACCGGCATCGGACTGACCCGGAAGCAACAGCAGCAGCTGTTCCGGAGTTTCCATCAGGCCGATATGTCCACCACGCGTAAATACGGTGGTACCGGTCTCGGCCTGGTCATCTGCAAACGACTGGCCGAATTAATGGGAGGCGAAGTGGGTGTCCAGAGCACCCTCGGCGCAGGGAGCACCTTCTGGTTCACCGCTCGGCTGGGCATCGGCGTCAGGGAAAAGCGATCCCTGGTGCCGGCCCCCGATCTGCGCGGCTGCAGCGTCCTGGTGGTGGACGACAGTGATCGTACCCGTATCGTCCTGCGGGAGATGCTGGAATCAATGAGCTTTACCGTCGCTGATGCCCCCTCCGGACTCCTGGCCCTTCAGTTGCTGCAGAAGGCCCATCTCCTGGGGCGTACCTTCAGGGTCATTTTTCTTGACGAGCAGATGCCGGATATGGATGGCATGGAGACCGCCCGGCGGATCATGGAGCTGGGGCTCGATCCCCCTCCCCGCATTGTCATGGTATCCACCATCGACCGTTACGAGCTCTTAAGCCGGGGTGATGAGGAAGCCGGTATCGTGGCGCACCTGACCAAACCGGTCGTCCCTTCTCTCCTCTTCGACACTACCATCCGTATCCTGCGGGGAGAGGTGCTCCCCCATTCATCGGTAGATGTCTCCCCTACGCTGCTGGAGAAACAGTTGGTCACACTGAGCGGCGCCCGGATACTGCTGGTGGAGGATAACGAAATAAATCAGGAGGTTGCCGTAGAGCTACTCACCGATGCCGGATTTCGCGTGGAGACGGCGGGCAACGGACAGGCCGCCCTGGAGAGGTTGCATGAGAACAGCTACGACCTTGTGCTGATGGACATGCAGATGCCGGTCATGGACGGTTCCACCACCACCCGGAAGATCCGGAGCAACCCGGCCTGGTCAAAGCTCCCCATCCTCGCCATGACCGCCAATGCCATGCAGCAGCATCGTGATGCCTGTATCGCCGCCGGCATGGATGACTTCATCGCCAAACCCATCGAGCCGGCCAAGCTCTGGGTTGCACTGCTGAAGTGGATTCAACCGCGTCAGGGGGGCTTCTCTCCCCCCCCGCAATCCCGGTCCAAGGGGGTGGTTTCGGAATGTGACCTTCCCGAGGTGATTGCCGGGGTTGACCTCCCCCTGGGGCTGAGCCGGGTGCAGGGTAATAAACCGCGCTATCTCTCCCTGCTGCGTAGATTCCTGGCAGGAGAGAAGGAGAGTGTCACGCAGATCCGTACGGCGCTGGAGGCCAATGCCGCTGAAACGGCGGAAAGGGTGGCGCATACCGCCAAGAGCGTGGCCGGGAACATCGGCGCCACCCGCCTGCAGGGGTACGCCGCCGACCTGGAACAGGCTATCAGGAATCAGTCTCCACCGGAGACGGTGGAGTCCCTGCTGCTCTTCTTTGAGACCGAACTGAATGACGTGACGGAGGAATTGAAGCGACGACTTCCCGCAGAGCTCCTATCCGAATCGCTCACCATGGACACGGCACACTCCCGGAGTGTGTGCCTCAGACTCATAGAATTGCTGAAAGACGATGATCCGGCGGCGGTAGAGCTGCTGGAAGAGCAGCGTCGGCTGCTGGATGCCGCTTTCCCCCGGAATTTCTATGCCATCGAGAAAGCTGTCAAGCTGTTCGATTTCGAGGCGGCGCTGCAGTTATTGGAGATTGAGTAGGGAGGAGAAAATAATCGCTGTCTTGCCCTTATGCGGCGATGAAAAATTAAAGACCTTGTTCCTTCACCAGATCGGGGTCTTTTGAGTTTTAGCATTTCGTTATCGTTTATCTGTCGGAAGATGCCTTTGGTTTCCGGTACGATGAAATGTTCAGCACCACCCCGACGGCAAAGAGTGAAAGAAGAAGCGAACTGCCGCCGTAGCTCACGAACGGCAGGGCCAGACCCTTTGTCGGGAGCAGACCGGTCACGACCCCCATGTTGACGACTGCTTCTATTCCGATAAGAACAGCTATTCCTAACGCCAAAAACCGACCGAAGCTATCCTCGGCTTCCATGGCAACCCTCAACGATCTCTCGATGAGAACGAAGAAAAGTCCGACCACCACCAGAATGCCCACGAAACCGAACTCCTCACCGATGACAGCCAGAATGAAATCAGTATGCGCCTCCGGCAGGTAGAACAGTTTCTGTGTCCCCTCTCCTAGTACCCTGTCCTGTTTAATATTTCGCAATATATCCCAAGGAGTATGAGCTGAAATCGCTGGACATTTGCACATCCAGGAAATATATTGTTGTCAGAAATCTCCTTGGGGGCAACAATGACTGTTAGGTATCGTGTCA
>CAIUWK010000100.1 GCA_903902855.1 uncultured Geobacter sp.
CAAGGTAATTCCGTTCTTCTGGAGTGAGTGTGACACGATACGTGACAGTCATTGTTGCCCCCAAGGAGATTTCTGACAACAATATATTTCCTGGATGTGCAAATGTCCAGCGATTTCAGCTCATACTCCTTGGGATATATTGCGAAATATTAAACAGGACAGGGTACTAGGTTCTAGGTTAGTCTTTCACCTTTTACCTTTCACCATTCACCCTTTTTTTAGCCGCTCCCGCTCGGCGGCTATGGCATCTCTGCCGGCGTCAAGTGCCGATGCCAGGATGGACTTCCGGTCCAGGATCATCTCCTTCCCCTGCTCGAAGGTCTCCATGATCTTTCCCTGGGCCTCCACCGCATACTCCTTGATCTTGTCGACAGTGTCACCCGTGAGATCCTTGATGGAGCCACGCATCTGCTCCCCCGACTTGGGAGTCACCAGCAGGGTGAGCCCCGCTCCCGCCGCCGCACCAGCCACAAACGCCAAAAATACCGTACCAACCTGAGAACCGCGTCCCTGTTCAGCCATGATCAGCCTCCTTGTATAATGTCACTTCATCTGCCGGTCATCAGCCTTACACACCACGACCACGGCGCCATCCTGAGCGTGGAGAGTAACGCCGTGGCTCTCCACAGCGCTGTGATACTCTGCAGCAACGTCCGTACCTCACGCGGCAGAACCGTTGACCGTGGCCATTCTCCAGCGGATTCTTTCAACAGCACCACTCTGGCGCTAATGTTGTTCTCTTCTTCCCGGATATCGGCCATGGCCCACTTCATCCGGGCCAGACTCTCTGCCCCGGCACGGGTGGTACTCCTCACCTGGGCAACCAGCGACAGCACGGATACCAGGAGAACAGCCACTGCGACCACGACGAGCAGAGCGCTCAGGATGAAAAACAAGGTCGTCATCGCCCTCCCCTCCCCGTACGCTCCTTTAAAAGAATCACCCCTTGCCACCCAGAGCGGTGAGCATCGCTTCCCCCATCCTGGTGGGACTGGTGGCCACTGTTACCCCGCACTCTTCCAGGGTCCGGATCTTGTCCTCGGCCTTCCCCTTCCCCCCCGTGATGATGGCGCCGGCATGCCCCATCCGCTTACCCGGAGGCGCAGTAACCCCCGCGATGAAGGCCGCCACCGGCTTTTTCATGTTGTCCCTGATCCAGAACGCCGCCTCTTCCTCGGCACCACCGCCGATCTCGCCGATCATGAAGACCCCTTCCGTATCCGGATCTTCATTGAACAATTGAAGCACGTCGATGAATTTCATACCGATGATCGGGTCCCCGCCGATGCCGACCCCCGTGGACTGGCCGAGTCCCGAATCGGTGAGCTGCTTTACCGCCTCATAGGTCAGGGTACCGCTGCGGGAGACCACACCGATCTTCCCCTTGCGATGAATGTAACCTGGCATGATCCCCACCTTGCATTCGCCGGGGGTTATGACACCGGGGCAGTTGGGACCGACGAGCCGAGTCCGGCTTTCTTCCTGATAGCGGCGGGCCAGCACCATGTCGCGGATGGGAATCCCCTCGGTGATGCAGACCGCCAAGTCAAGACCGGCGTCGCAAGCCTCCAAGATGGCATCGGCGGCAGCAGGGGGTGGAACGAAGATCATGGAAACGGTGGCATGCGTGTAGTGAACCGCCTCTGCCACGGTATTGAACACCGGAATCCCCTCGATATGTATGCCGCCGCGCCCCGGCGTGACTCCCGCCACGATCTTGCTCCCGTAATCCCGACACTGCTGGGTATGGAACAGGCCGCTCCGACCGGTGATCCCCTGGACAAGAATCTTGGAATCTTTATTGATCAATATGGACATGATTTCCTCGTATGATTGTTACCCGAGCATCTTGACGATTCGCGCCGCGCCGTCCCCCAGGTTGTCGGCGCACTGGACGTTGAGCCCCGAATCCAGAAGAAGCTTCTTGCCCTCTTCCACCTTGCTGCCGTCCATCCGGACCACGATGGGGAGGATGCATTTAACCTCGCCCGCAGCCTCGATGATCCCTTGGGCGATGATATCGCAGCGCATGATCCCGCCGAAGATATTGACAAAGACCCCCTTGGCGTCACAATCCTCCAGGATGATCTTGAAGGCCTCGGCCACCTTTTCCCGGGTAGCCCCACCCCCCACATCCAGAAAGTTGGCAGGTTCGCCGCCGAACTCCTTGAGAACATCCAGTGTGGCCATAGCCAGCCCGGCGCCGTTAACCATACAGCCGATATTCCCCTTGAGCTTGATATAGGCCAGATCATATTTACCGGCGTTTATCTCCAGCGGGTCCAGCTGGGAATAATCCACCATGTCCGGATATTCACGGTGCCGGAACACGGCGTTATCGTCGAAGGTGAATTTTGCATCCATGGCCAGAAGCCACCCCGCCTTGGTCACCACCAGAGGATTGATCTCCACCAGTTGGCAATCCTTTTCCAGGCAGCAGCGGTACAGATTGAGGATCAGCTCCACGCAATCCTCACAGACCGATCCGGTGAGCCCCAGGGCCAGGGCAATTTTTCGCGCCTGGTACGGGCGGAGACCGGTGTAGGGGTCAATGGCAAAGAGATGGATCTTCTCCGGAGACTTGCGCGCCACCTCCTCGATATCCACCCCCCCCTCGGCCGAGGCGATGAGACAGTACCGGGACGTTTCCCGGTCAAGGGTGATGGAGAGATAAAATTCGCGGGCGATATCCACCGCCTCTTCCACCAGTATCCGGCGGACCTTGAGCCCCTCAGGACCGGTCTGCGGGGTGACGAGACGCTTGCCGAAGAGCTCCTTACCGAATTCCTGGGCCTGCTCCGGAACATGTACCAGCTTCACACCGCCGGCCTTGCCGCGACCGCCGGCATAGATCTGGGCCTTGATGACGCAGCGCCCCCCCATCTCCTTGCAGGCACGCTCCACCTGATCGGAGGTCAGGGCAACCCGTCCCCGGGGAACCGGTATGCCGTAGGCATTGAGAATCTCTTTAGCCTGATACTCATGAATATTCATAAAATCTCCTATCTTACAACAGTGATAGGCATTATAGCAGAACGCCTGCCCTTTTCAACCCAAATACTGGTAACTGACTCATTAATATTTACCAGGGTACGATTTTCAACAAGCAACCCCGTGGGGTGTAACGAGCTCTCCGGCAAAACTTTTCAGAAGAAATCGTTTTGTAACTTTACATCAGACGGAAAACAGACTACATTTGCCCTCGCTAAATGAATCATTTCCCCTGACAACGAGAAGTATCCGGTTCACGGGGCAACAGCCGCCTGTCACCTTTCAAGGAGATTCCCATGCATCAACCTGTAAGAGTGATACTACTCGTCCTGCTCCTCAGCATACTTACGCTCCCTGCCGTCGGCAGCGCCGGCGGCGTGCTCCCGGAGACCACCCATGACCAACCCGGGCAGTCAATCAACGACGCCGTTACCGACCAGATCCCGGCGCTCCCCCAGATGCCGGATATCAAGTTCCACGAGGCGGGCGCCCCCCCGGATACAGTGACAAATTCGTCCAACATCTCTCCGGAAAATCAGAAAGAGCGGATCAAGGTGATCTACGACACGGACACCGAAAAGGACCGTGGCAAGACAATGGTCCTGGTCATCGCCTTCGGCATCAGTCTCGCCCTCAACATCTACCTGGCCACAGCACTCTTTTCCGCCAGGAGACGACTGTAGCCGGACGGATAAACCGAAGAGCGGCCGGGGAGGCTCCTCCCCGGCTTCAATGCGCTTCGCTCCAGTTTTTCCCCGAATTCAGGTCAACCCTCAGCGGCACCCTGAGTTCGGCGGCATGCTCCATCTCGTGGGCCACCAGCTGCTCCAGTTCCAGACGCTCCTCTTCCGGCGCCTCGAAGACCAGTTCGTCATGCACCTGCATGATGAGCCTCGCTTTCAGCCCCTCCTGCCGCAACCGCTTCGTCACCCGCAGCATCGCCAACTTGATCAGGTCCGCCGCCGACCCCTGGATGGGGTAGTTGACGGCATTACGCTGAGCAAAAGCTCGGACAGTAGCATTACTGTTCCCGATGTCGGGGATGGGAAGCCGTCGCCCCAGAATGGTGGTGACATACCCCTGCTCCTCGGCCTGGCGGACGCAGGCATCGAGAAACTCCCGCGCCCCAGAGTGCCGCTGGAAGTAATTGTCGATGAACTCTTTGGCCACCTTCGTCGCCACCCCCAGCTGTTTGGCCAGACTGAAGGCACCTTGGCCATAGATGACCCCGAAATTAATGGTCTTGGCCTGGCGACGCATTTCCGGCGTCACCAGTTCCGGGAAGAGACCGAAGACCTCGGCAGCGGTTCGAGTATGGATATCCTCGTCCCGGGCAAAGGCGTCGCAGAAGACCGGATCACCGGAGAGGTGAGCCAGTACCCGGAGTTCGATCTGGGAGTAGTCGGCGGAGAGGATGAGGTGCCCCTTTTCGGCGATGAAGGCCCGCCGGATCTTTCGCCCCTCCTCGCTCCTGATGGGGATATTCTGAAGATTGGGCTCCGAAGAGGAGAGCCGTCCCGTGGTGGTCACCGCCTGATTGTAGGAGGTATGGACCCGGCCGCTGCGGGGATCAACCAGCCGGGGAAGAGCGTCGGTATAGGTGGACTTGAGCTTGGAGAGACTCCGGTACTGAAGGATGAGCCGGGCAATCTCATGCTCTTCAGCCAACCGCTCCAGCTCCTCCACGTTGGTGGACCAGCCGGATTTGGTCTTGGTCTTCTTCCCTGTGGGAAGATTCAGCCGCTCAAAGAGCATTTCACCCAGCTGCTTGGGGGAGTTGATATTGAACGGTTCGGGTGCCTTCGCGTAAATGTCCCTCTCCAGATCCAGAAGCTGCCCCCCAAGCCCGGCGGACAACTCTGCCAGGAGAGGCAGATCCAGGAGCACCCCGGCCAGCTCCATCTCGGCGATGACCGGGACCAGCGGCGTCTCCAGATCAAAGAGGAGTGACGCCATCCCCCCCTCCTCCACCCGGGGGAGGAAGAGCCGGGAAAGGAGGAAGGTGGCATCCGCATCCTCACAGGAGTAGAAGGAGGCCTGCGCCACCGGGACCTGAGAAAAGTTCAGCTGCTCCTTGCCGCCGGCGGTGACCTCGTGGAAAGAGATCATCTTGTGATCCAGGAACTGGGCTGCCAGGGAATCCAGGCCATGACTGGAGCGGCCGGGATTGAGGAGGTAAGAAGCGAGCATGGTATCGCACCAGATTCCGGCCAGGGTGATGCCGTACCGGCGAAAGATCTGATAATCGTATTTCAGGTTCTGGCCGATGATCCGGCGAGCGGGATCGGTGATAAGGGGACGCAGCAACTCCAGCACCCGGTCCAGCTCCGGCTGCTCCGGCGCGCCATCGTATTGATGCCCCACCGGGATATAGTACGCCTCATGCTCACGAAAGGAGAGGGAGACGCCGACGATCTTCGCCTCCCGGGGGTTGAGGCTCGTGGTCTCCAGGTCCAGGGCAAAGGAATCGGCTCCCTGCAGGTCAGCCACCAGCCGGTTCAACTCCTCTTCCGTCAGCACCGTCCGGTACTGCTCGGTGGAAAGGGTGGCACGTCCCGGCAGCTCCTTGAGCATGGTGGTGAAACCGTACTCCTTGAAGAGCGCCGCCAGACGCCGATCATCGGGAGCGGTGAGGGCAAAATCATCAAAGGTGTAGGCCAGCGGCACGCTGCAGTCGATGGTGGCCAGTCTCCGGGAGAGCCTCGCCTGTTCGGCAAACTCCCGAAGCTTTTCCCCTTTTTTCCCCTTCACCTCATCGCCCCTGGCCAGCAGCTTCTCCAGGGTCCCGAACTCCTGCAGCAACGCAATGGCGGTCTTTTCGCCGATACCCGGCACGCCGGGGATATTATCCGAACTGTCCCCCGCCAGGCCGAGAATATCCACTACCCGGTCGGGACCGACGCCGAACCGCTCCATCACCTCGGCCAGGCCGCTCTCCTTCTCCTTCATGGTGTCCAGCAGGGTGATGTTCTCCGTAACGATCTGCATCAGATCCTTGTCGCCGGTCACCACCACCACGGCCATTCCCCGGGCCTCGCAGTCACGGGCAATGGTGCCGATGATATCATCCGCCTCGAATCCAGCCAGCTCCAGACAGGGGATGGAGAAGGCCGCCACCGCCTCCTTGATGGGGGCGATCTGCGCCCGGAGATCGTCGGGCATGGCCTCCCGGTTGGCCTTGTACTGGGGATAGAGCTCCGTGCGGAAGGTCACCCGTCCGGCATCAAAGACCACCGCCAGATGGTCGGGGCGGCGCTCCCGCATCAGCTTGACCAGCATGGAGATGAAGCCGAACAGGGCGTTAACAGGCATACCGGTGGGGGAGGTGAGGTTGCGGATGGCGAAGTAGGCGCGATAGATATAGGATGAACCATCGATGAGATAGAGTGTCTGTTTCTTATCCGGCGGCATAAGCGATCTCCTGATTTTGAGTCCGGGGATTGTAGTTCAAGCATGCGGGGGAAGCAAGAAAGAAGCGGCGGCAATTCTGGTTGCCATGGGAAGCATCCTGCGGTATGTTGTATGACCATTTTGCCGGTTAAACTATAATCAAACCACTACGGACTCTCGCAGACATGGAGATAACCGACTGCTTTTGACGTGGGGCACCCTCTCGACTTGAGTCACATTCCAAACCCGGAATAACTTTCACCAGAGGACAGAGAGAGGGGCCACGACATGACCTAATCTTTGTTCCGTCTTTTTCCCAGGGATCTTCATGAAATTCGAACCGATCAAACCGAAGAAGGTTTCCACCCAGATCGCGGAACAGATCCGCTCCTCCATCCTCAATGGCGATTTCACCCCCGGCGACAAGCTGCCGCCGGAGCGGGAACTGGCCGAGATGTTCGGCGTCTCCCGCCCCTCCGTACGGGAGGCGATCAACGTGCTGGCCTCTTCGGGGCTGGTGGAGTCGCACCAGGGGGGTGGGACGATGGTCAAGTCCCTGGTGGAGTCGGCCGCCGGGAATCCGCTCACGGAGATGATCCGGGTGGAGGGAGAGCGGGCACTGGACGTCATCGAGGTCCGGAAAGGAATGGAAGCGTGGACCGCCTGGTATGCGGCCCAGCGGGCGGAACCGGAAGACATCGCCAAACTCGAGGCCATCATCGGCGAGATGGGGCACAATCTGGAGAGTCTGAAACCTTCCGAAAACCTGGACGCCAACTTTCACACGGTCATAGCCCGGGCCACCCGGAATGTGGTCTGGCTCCATCTCATGCAGAGCATCTTCGACGCCATGAAGGAGTTTCAAAAGAACGTCTGGCGGGCCGTCTACCTCACCGATGCGGACCACCGGATGCTCTACGGCCACCATAAGGCCATCTTCCAGGCGATCCGGGAGAAAGACCCCGAACGGGCCCGCGAGGCGATGCTGGCCCACCTCACCTTTGCCGAAGAGCGGAGTAATGAGTATGTGAGGTTGAAGAAGAATTGTGAAGGGGATGAGCTTGGAGGAGGCGGCGGAGTCAGCCGGGATGTGCGTCGAACAAATGCGACGTAAAATATACCCTTCTCCGGCACGGCCGCGCTGATCAAAAAAATCCGTTCACCCTGCGATAAGCCGGAGGAGGAACGGATTTTTACGTTACAACTAAAACCATATATATGGCAATGGGAAAACGGTCTCTACTCTTCCTTGGTGATCCTTACCACCTGCAGCACACCGGGCATGGCGTCGATGGTCTCGGTCTCCAGGGTGTCGGTGTCGCCGATGACCCCGATGATGATCCGGTTGGCCCCGGTGGACTGGTGGATATCAAAATTCCTGGTGATGAGATACTCTTTGACGCTATCCAGGGCCGTCTCGTCGGCGGTCCGCTTCATGATGATGAGCATGGCTTACCCTTCCTCCTCTGTCTCTTGCTGGGTCATAATCCGTTCCAGCCGCCGCGATTCGTCGATAACCCGCTCGAAGAGCCGCTGAATGGCCTGGTCATCCAGAGGGCCGGTGTTCAGCTCCTTCATCCGGCTGAAGATCCGTTTTTCCCTGGCCGGGTCGTAGACCGGCAGGGTCAGCGTCTTCTTCACCTCGCCGATACGAAGCGCCAGAGAGGCGCGAACATTGAAAATATGGAGCAGGGCGCTGTCCAGCCGGTCAATATCCTGCCGCAGGTCGTCGATGGTCATGGGAACCTCTTAAAACTGTTTCTTGATAAACGTGTCTTTCTGCCAATGGATGTCGTCCCGTTCGGGATAGTCGATGGTGTAGTGCAGCCCACGGGACTCCTTGCGGCTCTGGGCGCAGAGGACGATGAGTTCGGCCACGGTGGCGATGTTTCGGAGCTCGATAAGATCCGAGTCGATGATGAAATCCCAGTAGTAATCCTCGATCTCTTCCTGGATCAGCCGAATCCGTCGCAAGGCCCGCTCCAACCGCTTGTCCGAACGGACAATCCCCACGTAATTCCACATAAAACGCCGGATCTCGTCCCAGTTCTGGGATACCACCACCATCTCGTCGCTGTTGGTGGCGGTCCCCGCGTCCCACACGGGGATCTCCGGGGAGATGAACTCCTCCCCCTTTACCTGCTCCACGGCGTGCTTATAGGCGCGCCCCGCATAGACCGCCGCCTCCAGAAGGGAGTTGCTGGCCAGACGATTGGCGCCGTGAAGTCCGGTGAAGGAGGTCTCGCCGATGGCGTAGAGGTGCCGGATGTCGGTCTCGGCATTGGTGTCCACCGCCACGCCGCCGCAGAGATAATGGGCCGCCGGCACCACGGGGAGCGGCTCCCGGGTCATGTCCAGGCCGAAACCGAGACAGGTCTGATAGATATTGGGAAACCGGGTCCGGACGTACTCGGGGTCTTGATGAGTGATGTCCAGATAGACGCAGTCGTCGCCGGAGGTCTTCATCTCGTTGTCGATGGCCCTGGCCACGATATCCCGGGGGGCCAGATCCTTAAGCTTGTGGTACTTCTCCATGAAAGCGGTGCCGTCACGGCGACGGAGGATCGCCCCCTCCCCTCGCACCGCCTCGGAGATGAGAAAAGACTTGGCCAGAGGGTGATAAAGGGTGGTGGGATGAAACTGCATGAACTCCATGTTGGCGATGGTGGCGCCGGCCCGGTAGGCCATGGCCACCCCGTCGCCACTGGCCACGTCCGGATTGCAGGTGTAGAGGTAGACCTTGCCGCCCCCCCCCGTGGCCAGGAGCGTCACCTTGGCGCAAAAAGTCTTCACGACCCCGGTTCCCACGTCCAACACATGGGCTCCCAGGCAGCGGTTCTCCTTGAGCCGTTTGCGCAGCACCTTGGCCTCGGTGATCAGATCGATGGCCGCATGCTGCTCGTAAACCTGAATATTGGGATTCTCGTAAACAGCCGCCACCAGTGCCCGCTGGATCTCCCTGCCGGTGACATCGTCGGCATGAAGGATGCGCCGCTGGCTGTGCCCCCCCTCCCGGGTAAGATCGTAGGAATCGCCGCTGGTAGTAAACTTGACCCCCACCTCGATGAGATGCCGAATGGTCTCCGGTCCCTCCTCCACCACCAACCGGACCACCTCTTCATGGCAGATACCGGCGCCGGCCACCATGGTATCCTCCATGTGGGCGGCGAAGCTGTCTTCGGAGGAAAAGACCGAGGCGATCCCCCCCTGGGCATAATTGGTG
The DNA here is from genome assembly GCA_903902855.1 of uncultured Geobacter sp. Lineage (GTDB taxonomy): Bacteria > Desulfobacterota > Desulfuromonadia > Geobacterales > CAIOGM01 > CAIOGM01. The sequence continues at coordinate 9,605 of CAIUWK010000100.1, forward strand.
GCAGTCTCGGATATCTCCCGTTTGGTGATGATGGCCACGCTGCCATGCTGGGCTGCCTTGAGGGCAAAGGAAAGTCCGGCGATACCGCTGCCGATGACAAGAAAGTCACTTTTGATCTTCATTCCGTCTCTCCGTGGTGGGCTGCTTTTTCGGGATTATTCTCTCTGACTCCGGCATTTGTCAAGGTAAATGCTCTCAATCCCGCTTCATCCTTGTCATGGAGCGGAAGTTAGTCTATATTTTGGATTCATTTCGCAAGAGGCGGTTGTCCGGAGTAGTGACGAGGCGGATCATGGGGTGGAAACGACTGGTCATGACGGCTTCAGTGGCGCTGGTAATGGCGGCGTCATACGGGAGTGCGGGGGACATCTACCGGCGCGAAGACGAGGACGGGGTGCTGCATTTCACCGACACCCCCAACGAACCGGGCTTCAAGATCTTCATGCGGGATCTCAAGAAAGAGAAGAAGCTCCGCACCAGTTTCAACCTGACGCGGTACGGGCGCCCCACCGAGGAGTTCGAACCGATCATCGCCCAATGCTGCACTGATTTCGGGGTGGAGCGATCCCTGGTAAAGGCGGTCATCCACGCTGAGTCGGCCTACAATCCCCAGGCGGTTTCACCCAAAGGGGCGCAGGGGCTCATGCAACTCATGCCCGGCACGGCCCAGGACCTCAAGGTTGTCAACTCCTTTGACCCCCAGGACAATATCCGTGGCGGCGTCAAATACCTCCGGTTTCTCCTGGATACTTTTCGGGGAGATGTGCCCAAGGCCCTGGCTGCCTACAATGCCGGGCTCTCCAAAGTTGCCAAATATGGGGGTATTCCCCCCTATGAAGAAACCCGCAACTATGTGTCGCGGGTTCTGGCGTTACAGAAGAACTATCAGACCAACTAATTCAAGGCATCTTCATGACCGCAGAACGCAAACAACCTGTCTGGAACATTCCCAATATCCTGACCATGATGCGCATCGCCGCGATTCCGGTCCTGATGCTGCTGCTTCTCCCCTGCTGGGGAGGCGACCCCCACGTCCAATCCAAGTCCGGGGGATTCTGGGCCGCGGCGCTCTTTGCCGTGGCTTCCATCACCGACTGGCTGGACGGCTACCTGGCCCGCCGGATGGGGATCCAGACCGTGCTGGGGGCCTTTCTCGACCCCATCGCCGACAAGCTCATCGTCATGGCCTGCCTCATCATGCTCCTCCCCTACGGCAATATCCCGGCATGGATGGTACTCGTCATCCTCAGCCGCGAGATCATCATCACGGGCTTAAGGAGCATCGCCTCCAACGAGGGGATCGTCATCCCGGCCAGCAACCTGGGGAAATTCAAGACCATCTTCCAGATCGTCGCCATCATCGGGTTACTCCTCCACTACGACTATCACTGGTTCTTCTCCATCAACCACCCTCTCCTCACCGTGAACATGTACAATGTGGGGATGTTCTACCTCTGGATCGCCACGGTCATCACCATCTGGTCCGCGGTGGATTACCTCCGGACCTTCGTGAGGGTCTTTGCCAAGTAGCCGGGACGCTGAAAGGGCCACCCCCTTTACCTATAAGAAATTAGAGGAAGGGGTAGCCCGGGTCGTTCTTTATCAAACCGACAACCCCGGCCCGGCAGAGTCTCGGATCAAGCCGACCGGCAAGCTCATCAAAACGCTGCAACTCCAGGGCGGAGAGAAGCCGCAGTTCCGTGAGATTGAGTTGAAAGCCTTCCTGTCGGCTGACCGATTCCAGCGACTCTCCTGCCAGAGTACGAAACCGTTTGTCGGTGATCATTCTTCCCAGTATTCGCTCAACTGCTTCCTGTGACATGACGCCCCCTCGATTACGGTATCTGTCCCGAATCGGACATAAAACCTGTTACGTAACATAATCAGTGGGTATAAAGCACAATCCGTGCCGCTGTTTACTCTTGTTGTTTTTCAACAAGTTACACAAAACATGAGCAAGAGAGTTGTCCCATAAGGGACAAGCTGTCCCTTATGGGACAACAGAAAAGGAAACGTCACAAGGGGAGTGCTCTTCAACAGCGGCAACGGCAGGGATTCTCTGCCACGACGTCTCTTACCTCTTCCCGTAGCGAAACGCCTCACCGGAACATTCGATCAAGACCCAACAGGTAGCAGACCAGTCTACGGCCGCCTCCCGGCAGACGGCATTGACGACGGCATCGGCATCAATCAGGGCGGCATTTATTTTGATCCTCTCAACCGCCTCAATTTCGGCATCAATCCTGGAATCATAGAGCTCCTTCTGACAGCCGGCCCCCTGCAGTCGCCCCACGACCGTCCCCGGCATGGTGGCTCCCCCATAGATTATCTCCATGGCGCGCACTTTTCCTCTCTGCTCATCGGTCAGGCTCTTGATGCCGGGTTGCGCTGCACATGCGGCAAGTACTCCCGCGCAAGCCAGGGCCGCTACTATCTTTCCGATCTCCATCCGGTTCTCCATGTCACAGGAGTCAGGCAGATGGCGCTTGCACGCCACCCTCTGTTTTTTACACTCCATGCAGAGTTGTTGATCCCTTCTGTTCCACGCTCAGCGCCAGGGGAGGATTCTTCTACTTGTCGGGGTTATTCAGGTAATATTCCAGGCTCTCCTGGGAATAGCCCGACATCTTGTGTGGTCCGATGACGATCAGAGGCACACCGTGTCCGCCAAGCTCCCGGTATCGTCGCTCGGCAACAGTGTCCTTTTCGATATCGTATGCCACGTAGTTGATATTATTACTCTTGACATAGTTCAGTGCTTTTTTGCAGTAACCGCACCAGCTTGTGACGTACAGCTCCACCGTGCCGGTGAAGCGCACTTTCGGGGAGGTAGACGCCGGGGGGGACATTTCAGCTCCGGCCGTTGAGAACGTCAGCAGCAGGATACCGACGACGAATACTGTTCTTAAAGGCATGATCTCTCCTTTCTCATTACTGGTTACGAGGAACATTAGCATAGAACCGACCATAAATTTACAGGAAACCTCGGAAAGATGGAAATTCCTATGCTATTAAATTACGGGAAAGATTCCTCCCTTCACAACAGGGACATTCACACTTGACATATCACCCCTTTGGTATTACTTACCGGCAGGTAAAAGAGATACGGAAAACAACGAAAACGTCAGCGGAGCATGCAGCAAGGGGAAAACAGATGAAACCACGTACCGTACTGCTCATCGTCTCTGCAGCCGCTGCTCTCTTGAGCGGCTGCAACGGCAGTGACAAAAAGGCGCCCCAGGCCGCCAAGCCCCGGTTGGCGGTGGAAGTTCTGGCCGTGTCAGCCTCATCACTGGTGGAGGTGATCGAGGTTACGGGGAGCCTAGAGCCGAAATTCCGGGCCGACGTCAAGACCCAGATCCCCGGCTTGGTCAAAGAGGTCTACGTTACCGAATGGGTCAGGGTTCACAAGGGTCAGCAGCTGGCTCGCATCGATATGGCAGAGACCGAGGCGCTGGTGAAGCGGGGGGAGGCGTCCGTGGAACTCTCCAGGGCCGCCATGGCCCAGGCCCAGGTGGCGGTAACGAAGAGTGAGCGGGAACTGGCGCGGCTGCAGAAGCTGAAGGAATCAGGTCTGGCCACCCGGCAATCCCTTGACGACGCCGGCAGCGAGCGGGAAGCAGCAGAGGCGCGGCTGGAAGCGGCCAAAGCCCAGATCAGGGCTTCCCAGGAGGAGCTGCGCCAGGCCCGGGCACGACTGACCAAAGGGATGGTGCTGGCGCCGTTGGATGGCGTTGTCGCCCAGCGAAGCGTCAACGTCGGTGATCTGGCCGGCGACGCCGCCACCGCAGCGCCGATCTTTCGCATCGTGGACAACCGGCTGCTCAACCTGACAGTGACGGTCCCCTCCCAGGCTACTGCCAGGGTCAAGGTCGGTCAACCGCTGGAGTTCACTGTGGATTCACTGCCGAGCACAACCTTCAGAGGAACGGTCATGTACCTCAATCCTGAGCTGAACAGCGCCGACCGCTCCCTCAAGGTCATTGCCGAAGTGCGTAACACGGCCGACAAGCTCAAGTCGGGGCTGTTCGCCAAAGGGCGCATCGTCACCGGCAGCCGGGACAAGGTACTCCAGATCCCGCGCAGCGTACTCACCAGCTGGGACAGTGTCGGCGGCACGGGAAGGCTCTTTGTCCTGGAGGGGGATACGGTGCGCGCCCGGCAGGTGGTAACCGGCCTGCTGAACGGCGACCACGTGGAGGTGGCCTCGGGGCTCAAGCCGGGGGAGCGGGTCGTCAGCCGCGGCGGCTTCAATCTCAGGGATGGCGACAAGGTGTCGGTGATCGGAGCGGTCAAACAGCCATGATCCTCTCCGACCTCTCCATAAAACGCCCTATTTTCGCCACGGTGATGATGCTGACCCTGGTTACCCTGGGGATCTTTTCCTACAAACGCCTGGGGGTCGAGATGTTCCCCAACGTGGAATTCCCGCTGATCTCCATCGTGACCACCTTTCCCGGCGCATCCCCCGAAACGGTGGAGCGGGAAGTTTCCCGGCGCATCGAGGAGTCGGTGAACCAGATCGCCGGGGTCAAGCATGTCTTTTCCACCTCCCGCGAGGGGGTTGCCACCATCATGGTGCAGTTCCAGCTGGAACAACGGGTCAATGACTGCGCCCAGGAGGTACGGGCCAAGATAAGCTCCATCCGGGGCACACTCCCCCAGGGGATCGATGAGCCGATCATCCAGAAGCTGGATTTCAACGCCGCTCCGGTGGCTGCGCTGGCGGTCCGTTCGGACATCCTTTCCCTGCGGGAACTCACCACCCTGACTGAGAAGAAGATCAAAAAACGTTTCGAAAGCGTGGCCGGCGTGGGGAAGGTGGAGATGGTCGGCGGCCGGAAGCGGGAGATCCGGGTGGAACTGGACCCGGTTCGTCTTGATTCCCTGGGTCTGGGGGTCAACGACGTGGTGAACGGCATCAAGTCGGAAAACAGCAATACCCCCCTGGGGCGCCTGACCAGGGGGAACACCGAATACCCGCTCCGGATGGACGGGAAGCCGGAGCGCGCCGAGCAGTATCGCCGGATGACGGTGGCCCGGCAGAACGGTCGTCCCATAACCCTGGGGGAAGTCACCCAGGTTTCCGACGGCGTCGAGGAAAAACGGGAGCTGGCCCTGGTAAACGGCAGGCCGGCCATCGGCCTGAATATCTACAAGCAGTCGGGTGGCAACGATGTGGAACTCGTGGACCAGGTAAAGAAGAGCATGGAAAGGGTCCGGAAGGAACTCCCCCCCGGAGTCGAGCTTTCCCTGGTGCGGGACGGCACCATCATGACCCGTGACTCCCTGGCTGATGTGAAGGAGACCCTCATCGTCGGCGGCATCCTGACGATCCTCATTGTCTTCTGCTTCATCAACTCCTGGCGCTCCACGGTCATCACCGGCGTCACCCTCCCCATCTCGGTTATTTCGTCTTTCATCATCATGAACGCCATGGGGATGACCCTTAACGTCATGACCCTCATGGCCCTTTCCCTGGCCATCGGCATGCTCATCGACGACGCCATCGTTGTGCGCGAGAACATCGTCCGCCACCTGGAGATGGGAAAGAATCACCTGGAGGCGTCCCGTTTCGGCACCTCGGAGATCGGCCTGGCGGTTTTTGCCACCTCCCTCTCCATCGTGGCGGTGTTCGTGCCGGTGGCCTTCATGCGGGGGATCGTGGGGCGCTTCTTCTACCAGTTCGGCATCAGCGTGGCGTTTGCCGTGCTGGTCTCGCTCTTCGTATCGTTTACCCTGGACCCGATGCTTTCGTCCCGGTGGCATGATCCCTCCATCAAAAACCACGGCCACCGCCGGGGTCCGGCGAAACTACTGGAGCTGTTCAACGATTGGTTCGACCGGAGTGCCGACAATTACCGCCGCGCCATCACCTGGGCTCTGGACCATCGCAAGAGCGTCATGGCCCTGGCATCGGCTGCCTTCATCGGCGGCATGATGATCTTCGGCACCCTGGAGTCTTCTTTCATGAGCAAAGAGGACAAGGGGGAATTCCAGATTTCCTTCAAGAGTGCGCCCGACGCCTCCATGGCGGAAACCGAGGAGCGGATGCATGCCGTCCTGGCTGCGATGGGGGATATCCCGGAAATCGACCATACGTATGCCACCATCGGCGCCGGCGACAGCGGCACGGTACGGGACGCTCTTCTCTATCTGAAGCTGAAGGAACGGGCCCAGCGAAAACGGAAGCAGTTTGAACTGCAGCGGATCGTGCGGGAGAGGTTGTACCGGATCCCCGGCATTACCTTCTCCATCGAAGAGGTGGGGCAGGTCGGTGGAGTCCAGAAGCCGCTGAACGTCAACCTCAAAGGGGATGACCTGACTACCCTGAAGCAGCTGGGACAGCAGCTCAAAGAGGAGCTGTACCAAGTCCCCGGCATCGTGGACCTGGCCGTGACCCTGGAACACGACATACCCGAATACCGCCTGAAGATCGACCGGGAGAAGGCACTCTCCGCCGGCGTGAACAGCAGCGACATCGTGGCCGTACTGGGGAGGCTGGTGGGGGGGGAAGCCATCAGCACCTACGAGGATGAGGATGGGGATGCCGTGGATCTCCGGGTGCGGCTCCCGGAAAAACTTCGCCAGAGTACGAGCCAAGTGGGGGACCTGAAGATTTCGGTCCCCAACGGCTCAGGAGGGGTCAACCTGATACCGCTGGCCAGCCTGGCCGCCGTCCGGGTCGCCTCCTCCCCCACCGAGATCAACCGGCGCGACCTTGCCCGCCAGGTGACCGTCTCGGCCAATCTGGACAATCTCCCCATCGGCACCGCGGCCAAGCAGGTGGAAGCCGCCGCGGCCCGCATGAAGATGCCGCCCGGTTACCGTATCGACCTCTCCGGTGAGGCCGAGGATATGGCCGAATCGTTCGGCTATATGGGAGAATCCCTGCTGCTGGCCGTTATCTTTGTCTATCTCATCCTGGCGGCCCAGTTCGAGTCGTTTTTCGAACCGCTGGCCATCATGCTCTCGTTGCCGCTCTCCATCGTCGGCATGGCCGGCATGCTCAAGCTCACCGGCGACACGATCAACATCATGTCCCTCATCGGTCTGATCATGCTCATGGGGCTGGTCACCAAGAACGCCATCCTGCTGGTGGATTACGCCAAGGTGCTGCAACAACGGGACGGCCTCCCCCGGCGCGAGGCGGTGATCCTCTCCGGTCGGACCAGGCTGCGCCCCATCGTCATGACGACCCTGGCCATGATCTTCGGCATGCTACCGCTCTTTTTCGGCGTCGGCGCCGGGGGTGAAGGGCGCGCCCCCATGGCCCGCGCCGTGGTGGGGGGGCTCTTGACCTCCACCATGCTGACTCTGCTGGTTGTGCCGGTGATGTACACGTATATGGATGATCTGGGAAAATGGCTGAAGAACAGATGGAAAGGGAGGGCCGGACAGCATGCGTAACCTTCTCACGCTCATACTCTTTACTCTTGCAGCGATCACCCCTGCGGCGGCGGCAACCCGCACCCTCACCCTTGACCAGGCCCTGGCAGTCGCCATGGAGAGCAACAGGGATATCGAAAAGGCACGGGAATACGCCACCTACGTGCAGGGGAAATACGTGGAAGAACGCTCCGCCGCCCTGCCGCAGATCAGCCTGAACGGAGCCTATGCCGTTTCCAAGGACGAGAGCCAGAAATTCTACGGGATGACGTTACAGCGCCAGACCGGTTCTACCATCGACCTGACGCTCACCCAACCGCTCTATACCTGGGGCAAGGTCAACGCCGCCATCCGGGCCGCCAGGGTAGGGCTGAAAACCGCCGGCGAACAGTTGCGTCTCTATCAGCATTCCGCCCGCCGCGAGGTGGCAACCGCCTGGTACGACATCCTCCTGGCCCGGGAGCTGAACCGCGTTGCCCGTGAGAACCTGTCGCAAAAACAACGCCTTCTTGACGAGGCCCGGAAAAAATTCGCTGCCGGCGTCGCCACCGACTACGACGTGCTGGCGGCGGAAGTGGCGGCGGAGAACGCCAGGCCCGACGTGATCCGGACCGAGAATCTTGTGCGTGTCACCTGCGAACGGCTCCGGTTCCTGCTGGCGCTCCCCGACGAGGTCACTGCCGAGGGCTCACTTGATCATGATGCCGGCTTCCGGACAATACCCGACGACTATGATGGCGCCCTGGCGGTTGCCGAAAAAAAACGCCCCGAACTGGCCGACCTCCGCCTGCGCATCGGCATCTATGAGGAACTGGTGACCATCGCCGCTGCCGGAGACAAACCCCGCCTGGAGCTGAAAGGGGGTGCAGGATGGCACTGGCTTGCCCTGGACGATCCGGGACCGCGCAGCGAGAGCAACGGCGTTGCCTGGAACGTGGGGCTCTACCTGACCTTTCCGTTTTTCGACGGGCTCAAGAGCAGCGGCCAGGTGACCCAGGCCGGAAGCGACTTGCGCAGCAAACGGATCGAGGAGTTGAAGCTGCTGGACGCCATCGCCCTGGAGGTGCGTGATGCAGTCAACGCCCTGCGGGAGGCCGATGAAATCTGCAAGGCAATTTCGGGAACCGTCAGGCAGGCGGAAAAACTGCTGCAGATGGCGGAGAAAGGGTTCGAGTACGGCGTCAAAATCAGGCTTGAGGTGGACGATGCCCAGTTGAACCTGCTGCAGGCGAATATCAGCCTGGCCAGGGCCCAGCGGGACTACCGGGTGGCGCGTATCAACTACGAATGGGCCATGGGGACTTTGGGGGAGTAAGGTGTCAATGCGTTAGCGTAACGACTCAGGTCAGTCACATTTCCGTTATCATGACTCCCCCTGTCCCCCTCTTGTCTCAAGAGGGGGACCATCTCTGCCACATTCTCTTAGCATGTCACTCCCCTTGGGTTAAGGGGAGGACAGGAGGGGTTACGACAGACGGAGAAATGGCGGCTACTCAAATGGTTACGAATGTTCATAGTCCAGTTGAGACTTGCTCAGACGCGACTCTTTACACGATCATGGGAGTCGGAATGTCACCCTTCCCCCTGCATCACCTCTTTCCCCACGGAGAAGGCCTTACCCAGGCATGGACCGACACCATGATACCCCTTGTGAGAGGGATCATAGATCAGCGGCTTGATTTTCATGATGTCCAACTGGCCGTCTTCGCCGAACACCGCCGGATCACCCTTCACATCGACGATCTCGCCGATGAACTGGGTGTGAATGCCGATTTCAAAAGTGTGCAGCAGGCGGCACTCAAGTACTACCGGAAACTCTTCGGCATAGGGCGCATCCACAAGGTCGCTCCTGACGGGGGTAAGGCCGGCAACAGCAAACTTGTCGGCATTACTCCCCGATGCAATGCCGCAGTAATCAGCCTCGGCAATCCTGCTCTCGCACGCGATCCCGACGGTGAAGGCCTTCCGCTGGATGATGGCGTCGTAGGAGTGCCGGGACTTACGCAGGGAGACCGTGACACAGGGGGGTTGGGAACAGCAGATCCCTCCCCAGGCTGCGTTCATCAGATTCGGTTTCCCGGCCTGATCGTAGCTCCCCACCATCAATACCGGGGTTGGGAAAAGCAAAGATTTCGCTCCAACGGACTTCTTCATGATCTCTCCTTTATGTCTATGCTCGCACCCCTCGTGCCGAGGCATACGTCGGGACATGCTGCCTAAATTTTACTCAATCTGCTATCCACAACCTTCATTTAACCACTTAATTACCTTTTCCAGAAGTTATCAACATAGTTATCCACAAAAACTGTGAATTGACTTCACTGTAATACGACTGTAACTAAAAGGACAAGCAAAACAATACGTTGAAAACGTGCGCTTTTCGCTTGACATGTTGATAACCAGCCGGATAACAGACAGTTATCAACCTTACTTTATTGGATGATTGACTCAACTATGGTAATTCGGTAGATTCATCGCAGCACGGAAAACTCGGGAGGTCACCATGAAATTTCGTCCACGCCGATCTGTTCTCTACTTGCCGGGGTCCAATCCCCGCGCCATGGAAAAGGCTCGTACCCTGCCGACCGACTGTCTGATACTGGACATGGAAGACGCTGTTGCTCCGGATGCCAAAGAGTCGGCCCGCCGACAGATCGGAGAAAGCCTCTCCCGGGGGGGGTATGGGGAGCGGGAAATTCTCGTCCGCGTCAATAGCCTGAGCACCCCCTGGGGAGCGGATGACGTGGCCGCCATGGCGCGGTCAGGCGCAGACGGCATCGTATTCCCCAAGATCGAATCACCGGAGGAGGTCCGAGCAGCCGTAACAGCTCTGGACAAGGCGGGTGCCCCTCCCGACCTCCCCATCTGGATCATGGCGGAAACACCCCGCGGCATATTGCGGATCGAGGCCATTGCCGGCGCCTCTCCCCGACTGGGAGGGATCATCATGGGGACATCGGATCTGGGCAAAGAGCTGAGAGCTCGTCACACCCCTGACCGGATCGGCTTCATCACGGCCCTGAGCCTCTCTGTCATGGCGGCCCGTGCTCATGGTCTGGAGATTCTGGACGGCGTCCACCTGGAGCTCAATGATGAAGCCGGCTTCCGGGCCGCCTGCAACCAGGGGCGGGATCTGGGCTTCGACGGCAAGACCCTGATCCATCCCCGGCAACTTGCCGTTGCCAATGAAATCTTTGCTCCCACGGAAGCAGACGTGCATGAGGCCCGCACCATCATCGCTGCCTGGGAACAGGCCCGGCAGGAAGGCAAAGGGGTGACCGTGGTGAACGGCAAACTTGTGGAGAATCTCCATGTGGAACAGGCCCACCGTACCCTGGCGATGGCTGAAGCCATTGAGGCCGTGACGGCATGAAGTAGCACCTTCGTCAGGTTATTCCTCTCGGCTCTGTATTGGGAGCAGACCCTTCGTGCCGGTCAGGTCGGCATTTTTAAGAATAGTATTTTTCTGAATGGATTCGGTCAGGTTGGCATTCGTCAGGTTGGCTTCGGCCAAATTCGCGTTGGTCAGGTCGGCATTACTCAGATTTGCGTCGCTCAGATCGGCCCTGGATAGATCGGCTTCGCTCAAGACAAGCGAGTTAAGATCAAAGCCGCTCAGATTGGAGCCGGACAAATTGACCCCTTGCAGGTTGGCAACAGTACGCACCTGAACATTTGTCAAATCTATGATGCCGGTCAGGTTGGCCTTGTTCAAATTGGCCCTGGTCAGGAGAGCTTTTGTAAGGATAACTCCTGCAAGGTTAGCGCCAGTCAGGTTTGTTTCCGTCAGGTTTGCTCCGGTCAGATTGGCGCCGGCCAGATTGGCGCCGGCAAGGTCGGCGCCGGTCAGGTTGGACGAGGCAAGGTTGGCACCGGCCAGGTTTGATGAGGACAACTCACTGCCGCGCAGATCGGTGTTGACCAGATCGGCCAGAGTCAGGTTGACTCCGGGCAGAGTCAGAAAACTGAGATCGGAGTTGCTCAGAGTTGTTCCCGAAAGATTGACTCCGATCAACGAGGACGCCCCACGGAGCTGAAAGTCAGCGATATTTGTTTTGGCCAGATTGGCGCCGTTAAGATTACCTCCCAGGAAACTTGCTCCGAACAGGTCGGCATTGGACAGATTTGCCCGTATCAGGTCGGTATATGCCAGATCGGCATTGGTCAAGTTCCCCCCGCCAAGATCGGCGCCAGTCAAATCGAGCGAACTCAGGTTCCAGTTTTTGAGGTTGAGATTTGAAAGCTTCACCCCCTGTAAAGCTGAAGCGCTACGCAGTTGGGACTCTTTCAAATTCCTGGCTCCGACAAGAACAGCGCCGGTCAGATTGGCGTTATTCAGTTTTGCCCCCAACAGATTGGCTCCTGCCAAAACAGCGTTGGTCAAGTCGGTATCGGACAGATCGGCATTCATCAGATTCGCCACTGACAGGGTGGCGTTTGCCAGGTTCGAGCCTCTCAGATCAAAGTTACCAAGGTCGAGGGATGAGACAATGACCCCCTGCAGATTGGCGGCATGACGCAGTTGGGAGGCAGTTAAATCGGTTACTCCGGTCAAGTTGGCCCTGTTCAAGTTGGTTCCATCAAAATCAGCGCCAGCCAGTTTGGCCCCCGACAGATTGGCTCCGGTAAGGTTTGCGTAACTCAAGTTGGCAACCAACAGGTAGGCATCGACAAGAGTTGCGTTGGTCAGATTGCTGTAACTCAGGTTGGCAGCCATGAGGTTCACGTTGCTCAGATTCTCTCCCCGTTTATCGCAACAACTCCAGTACACCCCTATTTCAGGAGGGTTGTCACATGACTCTTGTGCCGCCGAATTACTCGAAGCGACAGGGGTAACGCCGACAAGAACGGCCATTAGCGGAAGCAACAAGACGAGGTGTAAAGAGTTCACTTCAGACGGTTCCCTTTATCTAATGAAAGACGTTCTCCGTAATAAGGTTCTCTATGGTCGCCATGTAGTTCAAATATGCTTAGAGTAGTACCAGAATCAACGGTGGGATTCCATGAGAATATGAACTGATCCTTGATAAGCGTTCTCTGCATCAACAGTAGCGTATTCGGCCCCGACGAAAAAGGCCGGTCACTCCTTTGAGTGCCGGCCTTCCTACCGTCTCTGGTCACGACTCACGTAACTCCCCCCTGACCGGCAGCGTTGCCGATCTTGTTCATATCAATTGGTATACTGGGACACACTCTCGAAGGCGCACTTGATTGCCTGCCGGATTTCATCTCTCAACATCTCAGCCATCATGGACCGGCAGTTCCGGTCCTGTACGGGACGATCCCATTGCCACCGCCCCCCCATTTACCCCGTTCCTATTTCCCAAGGCCGTGTCCGTTCCAACCCCTAATCAGAAATTTTTACCAATTCCGGCCGGCCGGAATTCGGGCTTATCTATTCGGAATACAAGCATTAATGCGAAAATAGAACGCAATTTTTATTGTTAAAAATCTAATGAAATGATAATTTCTACGGATTGGTGTCTGGGCTTAGGGGACTGGGGTATCAAGGAGCAGGATTGTCGCACCATTTTTCAATGAGGGCCTTGCAGAGTGCGTCGTCGAAGGGGGCCATAGGGCGCAATAAATTCAACCGGACGACACCAGACATAGTACAGCAAAAAGCCCTCGATTTCTCAAGGGCTTTTGCACTTCACTGCACTTAATTAAATTTTTTTATGGTACCGAAGGCCGGACTCGAACCGGCATGACCCTGCGGTCGGCAGATTTTGAGTCTGCTGTGTCTACCATTTCACCACTCCGGCAACGAAGGCAAATTATAGAGAAAGAGTGGGATATGGTCAAGGTTTTTCCGGCGACTCTTGCCGGATGAAGTCGAAAGATCCGTCAAAAGCCGAGAATATGTCCCTTTCCCCCTTACGGAACTGTCGCTGTAGTTCCCGGAGTGGCCGGCAACAACCGCAATCCGGTGTCGGTCTTGATCAGCCTGGTTCGCAACACGGCGTCGGAACCTCCTTCAAACACAATGCGGGTTTTCCTTTCGTGCCTCCCCAGGCGAACATGATCGACGCCGAAAGCATGGATGGGGATTTTTTCGCTACTCAGGGCAATCAGAACTCCCGGCAGATCAACGACCATTCGATTCGGTTTTTTCATAAAGAAAGTCGATGAGGTGAGGACCGGAGCGTCGATAATGAGATCAATCCCTTCCGGAGTGACGATGATCTTTTTGAGGTACGGAGAGATCGGCCGGGATGACGGGGGAACTGCCGGCAACCCCTGGGGGGAGGCGTACTTCTGTGGGTGTGGAGGAACCCCGACTGCTGCCGTAAGAGTGGTAACTGCCGACTTTTTTGACGGCACATAAAAAGTAATGAGAAATTTTTGGTTATTTTCAGGGCATGACATCACCTGAAAATCGGCACCTTCAACAAGGTAGAATTCCAGACGCGTCAACTGGCCCGACTCAAGTTTCTGTTTCTGGACTCGGAGCTGTTTCACCTGCCCCCCCTGGTAGGTGAGGGGCTCAGTATAGGTACCCGGGTCGCTCTGGGCCAAATCAAACACAGCCCGAGGAGGGTCGGAAAGGGGATAATAGGAAAAGACAAACGGACGGTCGGCTATCACCGCAACTACGTCATCTTTACCCTGGCGGGTGAAGGTGATATTTGTAATTATTGCAGGTTCATCCAGGGAGGTAACCGAATCGACCTCTTCACCCATGACAGGATTAACCGAAAAGGAGACCATGATAATACAGAGAGTCAGGAATCCGACGACGCCGGCCTTGATGACGTTCATGCCCCGTCCGTCCATTCACTACCCTCCCATTCCGCTCCATGAAATTACAAATACATACTCCCCTGTGGCGCTGGGAAGATATCACAACCCGCTCCCTCTGGCAGACTAAAATGCCGAGTACGGGGTGGTTAGAAGGACATCCCCAGAGAGGCGCAGCGGGCCGCCCCCAGGAGGGCTGTTCTATCATTAAGAATGACCGTAACCGGAATTGACTGCATAAATGGGGTCATCCTCCCCTTGGCGGTGAAGGCTGCCATGAAGGCGGGTCCCTTCAGCGACGGGATGATCTTAGGAGCGATTCCCCCCCCCACGTAGAGTCCGCCGGTAGCCAGATACCGCAGGGCAGCATTTCCCGCTTCGGCCCCGTAGAGGGAGACGAAGAGATCCAGAGCCTGACCGGAGAGGGAACAACTCCCCTCCAGGGCCGCCCGGGAGATGACCGCGGAAGGGTCTCCGGCAAGCATCTCCTCGACCAGACGGGGAGTTTCGGGGAGTCGTCGCACATCACGGAAAAAACGGTAGATACTGTGCAACCCCGGTCCGGAGATGAGCCGTTCGTAGCTGACCCGACCGTACTCGGCACGCAGGTAGAAGAGGAGTTCCGCCTCCAGTTCATTGCGAGGAGCAAAATCGGCATGGCCCGCTTCACAGGCCAGCGGACGATAGCCATCACCATCCCGGAACGCCAGGGCCTCCCCCAGGCCGGTCCCGGCAGAAATAACGGCGATGTTCCCCCCAGGATCCTTCTTCCCCCGATTGAGAACGAGGAGATCCTCCTCCCCCAGGAGAGCAACCCCGTGAGCGTTGGCCTCCAGGTCATTGATGAGCAGCACCGAGGGGAGTCCCACGATGCAAGCCAGCTCCGTTGCCGTTACCGTCCAGGGAAGGTTCGGCGTTGCGACCCTCCCCTCACGCACGGGACCGGCCACGCCGAAGCAGGCACGGTCGGCAATCACCCCCTGTTCCTGACTAAAGCGGGCGACGATTTCCGTGAGTGAGTCGAATTCGCCACTGGCAAAACGAGATTCAGCCAGTACCGTCAGGCTCTCTCCTTCCAAGTCGAACCAGGCCAGCCGGGTGGAGGTCCCTCCGATATCACCCGCAACTATCCGCATGACACCTCCTCAAACTCTTCCAGCGCCTGCACCAAGGCAACGACCTTGGCCACAACCAGCTCCTCCAGAAGTCGCCCCTTCTCAGCCGTCCCCTTGGCCGGGTCGCCCCAGACTCCGCCGGGCCAGAACGCCCGCTTGTTACGGACGAGTATCCCCACGGGAAAGCAGGGGTACTCCTCCGGCGAACTCCCCTTGACCAGCTCCGGATGGCTGTGGAGAATACGGGAGGTCTCGATCTCTCCTGCGTGGGCATCCTCCGCTGTCTCGATGATGGAGCGCCCCTCCCTCATCGCCAGATCATATTCCGTGACCACGGCGATCCTGATGAGAGGGAGTTCCGCCAGCAGCTCTTCCCCGGCATCCTGAAGGGCCAGACGATGAGCGCCCCCCGCATGGCCGGTGAGAACGATGAAGTTCCGGAGCCCCTGACGCTCAAGGGAGCGGACGATATCCTTGAGAAGCATCTTCAGGGTTTCGGTCCGGATGGAGATGGTTCCGGGATGACAGGAGGTGGAGCGGCAGTTGCCATAGGGGATGGCGGGGGCCACAAAGAGGGGGATCTGCAGTGCGACTTTTTTCCCCACCTCATAGGCCTGAATGGTGTCGGTGGAAAGAGGGAGATGGAGGCCATGCTCTTCCACGGAGCCGAAAGGGAGATAGACCGTCCGGGTCCGCTCCAGCCCCTCCTGGAATTCCGGCATGGTCAGCTCTTCAATGATCATAGGACCTCACAGCATTTACAGGGATGGACAGGAAGAACAGGATACAACCTGGCAAAAAAACGATACCGACAAGTAACAATCTTACCGTAATGTATCTTCAAGGTTCCTATCTTTCTGAGCGATAGCAAGTCGTTCAGGATGGAAGAGCTGGAACGTTCAGTAAAAAAACAACCGAAGAATAATTTCCTGTTTTTACTGTATATCCCTGTTAACAAGCATTTCTCCGTGACTTCGTGGCGAGGATTTTACCCCGGTTTCAGAGCAAATTTAAAAAAACATGAGTCTGGGGAATAACCCGGACATCGGGGAGGATGCGCGCCGCCTGTTCCTGAAACTTCAACAGGAGCTGCGAGGGGACTGCCGGTACGCCGTTTCGAGTCACCGGCTGCAGGATCAGCGGGATGGTCGGCTTCACGTCTCTCACCAGGAGCGAGGCGCACTCGATCTCCTCCGGCGGTGTATCCGGAGCGACGATGATCTTGACGAACAGCTCCTTCTCAACGGCATTCTCCAGAAATTTCCGGTGACTCTCCCAGAGGGGGGGAGAACCGGATGCCGACGGGAGCTTGATATCCATGCTGATGTAGTCCAGATGATCGATGACCGCGGCCAGATCATCCGGGAGCGTGCCGTTGGTCTCCAGGTAAAGAGGGAAAAGAGTCCGGAGTTCCGGGAGCCACTGGAGAAGCGTATCCCGGTGGAGGAGCGGTTCGCCACCGGTAAGAGAGAGGGAGTGATGCAGACCGGGAGAGCGCCGGCGCCAACCGCTAAGCAGCTCCATCACAGCTGTAAGGGTAACCGGATTCGGCCAGTGGCTGAAGAGAGCGGAACCGGGCTCCGACTCCACCCTGCAGCAGGCCGGTGAGTTCGGTTGAACGGTATCGCAGTAGGCGCAGTGGAGATTACAGCCGTGGAACCGGAGAAACGCCTGACGGTACCCCACATAGGGGCCTTCTCCCTGGATAGAGGAGAAGAGTTCCACCAGCGGGGAGCTACTCATAGTACGTGGCCCGGGCTACGTCCGACTCCCACACCGTCACCTCCAGAACCGTGATGTTGTCGTTGTTGAGGGTTTTGGCAATTTCACCGTAGAGATGGCGGGCGATCTCCTCGGATGACGGGGAAGCATTTATGAACGGCGCCAATTGGTTGAGATACTTATGGTCCAGGGTCTGGAGCAACTCCCGGGTCTCTTTTTTGAGGAGTTTGAAGTCGATCCCCAGTCCGGCCTTGTCCAGCTCCCGGGCGGTGACGGTGACATCGACCTTCCAGTTATGGCCATGGAGATTCTCGCAATCCCCCTGATAGTTCACGAGATTATGGGCTGCGGCAAAAGACGAGGTTATGGTCAGTCGGTACATGGGATAATCCTTTCAACCAAAATAATAGTTGAGGTTGAGGTTGAAGTCGAAAGTATCTGTGTTATCAACCTCAACCTCGACCTTGACCTGTTGGTGACGCGTCGGCATCATAGCATGCCAGAGGAGAAAATGCAAAACCGGCCCGCCACGGCATCTCCCTCTTCGAGGCCATGAAGAGCGGACTGAATGGCCGGGGGCATCGCCGGCTGTAGCGAAGAATTCTTCAGGATCGTGCCAGAGGCGATCCAGTTCCTCCTAAGGAGAAGAGCACGGAATAGAATTCTTGACATTCATGTTTAATTTGCCGATAGATACGCAGAAATTAAAATTCGCATTACAGAAAGGAATAACGGATGAGAAGTTTCAGTAAAGTTGGCATCTGGGGATGCCTGCCACTGGCGGCGGCATTGCTGTTGGGGGGGTGCGAGGGGGAGGAGGCCTCTTCGGTACAGATCAAGAATAGCGGGAAGTACACTGTACTCGCTTGGAACGACTTGGGGATGCACTGTCTCAACCCGTCCTATGACACTGCAGTGATACTCCCACCCTACAACAACGTCTGGGTTCAGGTCATCCAGCGGGGGAACAAACCGCAGATAGTCACCAGTGGCATTACCGTCGAGTACAAGATTCTCAAGAACACCTCTTCGGCCAACAAAGGCCAGTTCGGACAGTTCTGGGGTAACGCAGTCACCCTGTTCAAGGGACTGTTCCCGACCATGGCTGACCCGCTCCCCCAAGACCAAGGGCTCACCGGCAACAAACTTTCCGGTCTCATGAAGGTCGTCAATAGCGATCATTTCGAGGTTACCGGCATTCCGGTCGTTCCCTACGAAGACGGCAGCACAGTCCGCAACCCGTACCAAGTTGCGGAGATTACCGTCAAGGATTCATCCGGAAATATCGTCGCCACAACCCAAACAACAGTCCCGACATCGGACGAGTTCAACTGCGCACTTTGCCATAACCGCAACGCCAACCCATTCCAAGACATCATTGATACCCATAACAGGAACGTGACGTCGGTAACGCTTGTCAAACCGGTCCTTTGTGCCTCGTGCCATGGCAGTCCAGTACTCGGCCAAACCGGGCGCGGGAGTTCGGGCAAGTATCTATCTGAAGCCATACACGGTTATCATGCCAACAAGACAGCACCAACGGGCACTGCTATCGGCTGTTATGACTGCCATCCCGGCCAGTCCACCCAGTGCAACCGAAGTCTTGCCCATAAAAATGTAACCGGCAACTGCACCAACACCAATTGCCACGGCACCACAGCAACCATTGCCGATGCCATTACCAGCAACGCCAAGGTTCCTTGGGTAAATGAACCCAAATGCGTATCGTGTCATGCTGGCGTGGCAGAGGTGGACACCGGTGCGGTTTTATACCGGAATTTCAAAGGACACGGCGGCCTCTACTGCGCTGGCTGTCACGGCAGCCCTCACGCGATGTACCCGGTAGACCCGGCATCCTCCGATAAGACCGGCAATTATCAGCCAATCCAGTATCAGTCCAAGGCCAAGTCCCTGGGGAGTTGCGGAGTCTGTCATGGCAATTCCCGCGGTGGTGGCTCCGGCGACTTTGCCAAAAAGCATGGTGGCGGCAGTTCAGCCTGCGGCATCTGCCATACCGGTTTCAATGATGCCGGGAATACATCAAAATGGCCGCATCAGTACCAGTGGAAGGCCCGCTAGGGAACAACACGAACGGTCTCCGGAAAATCCGGAGACCGTTCGTAATTCCAGCCGCTCATTCACTTCTTTTCTATAGAAACCGCCAGGCCGTCCTCAGCCGCGTCAACTCCTTCCCCTCTCCCTTTTCCACAATCTGATGGAGGAAACTCATCCCATCTCCCTCGTCGGCACACCGTGAGATAATCGAATCCCCGTAACGCGCTTCTGCTCTGAACGCAATCTCCAATTCCACCAACCGGTACTCTTCCATGACCTGAGCAGGAACCACTTCCAGAGCCCAGGCAGCATAAACCGCATTGTTCACATGCCGATTCAGGTCCATATCCATAAGCCGCACCCGGAATGACAACTCCCGGTCGACTTTCTCCAGGCGAGTGAGCGAGGCAAAGCCATCATCCAATGCCCGGCGCTGATCCAGTGGGTAGATGGGGAGGGAACTGTCCAAAGGGACCGGGCGGCGGGTGGTGAGATCCAGCACAGCCCAGGAACTGGTGGCCAGCGCCACCAGATTCTCCTTTCGATCATAGATCTCGAATTCCCGACAGGTAAAACGCAGATCCCGCCGCGAAGGCCAGGTCCTCACCCTGAGCACCTCACCTACCCCCGGTGAGTGAAAAAGCTTGAGGTGAGATCGTGAAAGAACCCAGGTGAGCCCCTGAGACTGGAGCATGGTAACCGCAACCCCTAGCTGGTAGGCGTGCTCCGCCGCCGCATCCTGAAGATAATTGAGGAGTGCTACGGGACTAACCCTGCCGCGATAATCAACCTCATAGGATCTTATGCGAAACTGTTTATCAAGAAAAGGTTGCATGGTTAGGAATAAACTCGATGATGACATGAAAGTATGTTTCGAACAGTCGTATAAGATAGCAGATATTTAGCAACGGTCAACAGCCGATTGACAGAGCTCCCCTCCCCTGTTACCATCACCCGTAACTCAATACCCGTATTTTTAATACCGCGCAATCCAAAGGAGCTCCATGAAGCTGACAATTTTGACCACCCTGCTGACGGTATCACTGGCAACCACTGCGTTTTGCACTGAGGCGACTCTGCCGTCTTCGCCTCAACCAACTCCCCACCCCGCAACTTCGGCACCGTCACCTCCGTCGTCGCTGTCGACACCCAACGTAAGCGTTAGTCAAACGACAACTCCTCCCGCTGCCACACCGGCCAAAAGTTCGTCACTACTGGACGCACAGCCACTGACCTACGGGCCACTTGCAACAACGGCCCCCATCAAACTCGGCTATGTGGACATACAGAAGATTTTCCAGGAGTCCAGGACCGGCCTGAAGGCTGTCGAATCTCTGAAAAAAAGTCGTGATAAATTCCAGAAACAGCTCACGGAAAAAGGGAAAAAGCTGGAAACACTTAAAAAATCCCTGGAAGCCAAGGCTCAGCAGATGAACCCGCTGGAAAGGGAGAGCAAATCGAAAGAGTTCCAGGGAAAAGTTAATGAATTTCAGGAATCAGGCCAAAAGGCAGAAAAAGAGATCGCCAAGCAAGCAGATGATGTCAGACGGAAGCTGCAGGAGCAGGTCTCGAAATTGATCCGCGGCTATGGAGAAAAGAATGGTTACACCCTCATCGCCGTCGATCTGCTCTATTCCGACGGTAACCATAAACTGACGGATATTACCGGCGATATAATCAAAGAGTTGGACAAGTAACAGTTTTCCATACAGATCAAAGAGGGGCGGATGCTGGTTCTCACCCGCATTCCGCCCCTTTTTACACCTCTACGATTCTGTCCGATTCTCAGGTCGTACTATTATCCTGAATCTTTTTGTCAGGGAGTTACCGGTTTCGACTCCACAGGTTCTTTCACGATCGTCCCCTTCTCCACAATAACATCATACTTGTAACCGCTGCCGAAATCCTTGTTTCTTATGAGCGTCCCGGTAATGGTGACAATGTCCCCCACATCGGGCAAATCTTTGGAGGTTACCACCAGGTTGTGATTCTTCTTCTGGGGAGAGCCTGTTCCATCCTGAATATGAATCCAGTTACGATCCATGATTCCCGTAGAAACCTTCACTACCTTCCCACGCACCCTGACTTTCTTCCCGTTCAGTTTCTCATTGGCGTACAGGGCGGCAATCCGGTAGGCAGCAGGACCGGTGGCTTTTTCCACCGACAATTTGCTGAAAGGAACAGCCGCACCGGAGCTTCCGGCGGTCGTTTTCGCCTTAACGACGTTGGCTGCTCCCCCTTTATCCTCAATCCCCTCCGAAAAGATAATCCGATCAAAAGTACGGTTCAGCCCCTTGCTGGTAAAATTAAACATGGTAGAACCAGGCTTTACCGTTACCATCTGCCCCATGGAGACAGGTGAAGAGGAGATTGCCGCCCAAATCCGTTCCCCTTTGGAATCAATCAGGAGATAGGTATACCCGCCCGAATCCATGGTCTGGATAATTTTCCCTGAGATCGGCCCTGGTGGCTCAACCTGTTTCGTATCCACCGACTTCAACGAGCCTCCCTTGGCTGAGGTTGCAGCCAGGAAGGGAGTCATGTCTGTGATCGTATGTCCAGCCCCCCACGAGGAACCTGAGACAAGAACTCCTCCAATAACCATTGATCCGGCAATAAGAATTCTCTTCATGGTATTTCTCCTTTTCAATGATGGAAAACACAGGGACTCATTTGAGATTGCACCAAATCATGTGACTTGATTCCTAGCATAAATTCGACAGCAGTGCAAGGTACTTGCTTTTAACGCAAAACGCCCCAGCTCATTCGAGCTGGGGCGTTTTGTTGTTAAATAATCCGGCGGCGACCTACTCTCCCACACAGCTGCCCGTGCAGTACCATCGGCCCTGAGAGGCTTAACTTCCGTGTTCGGGATGGGAACGGGTGTGGC
>CAIUWK010000101.1 GCA_903902855.1 uncultured Geobacter sp.
CGGATTTCATCCTGATCCGGCACCCCGGGCTGGCGCCGCTGGCCTCGCGCCTGGGAATTCCGGCGGCCCCCCTGGGGGACGAACATATCGCCCTGGGGTATCAGGGGATCATCAACCTGGGTGAAACCATCCTGGAAATCCTCTCCCGGCGCAAGTTTCACCAGAAACTGGCGGGCCATGTGAGGATGCCGTACAAGAAATCGTGGCTTGAGCAGGACCCGTACTCTCTTTCTCAGTAATAAAGAAAAGCAATTCACCACAGAGATCACAGAGATCACAGAGATCACAGAGATAAAGCATAGGCAAATTCACGGTTATAACGTCTTCGTTCCTGATCTTGGATTCACTCGGAAGATGAGCGATTGTACTACGATTTCATCAATTATTTCTCTGTGTCCTCTGTGACTCTGTGGTGAAAATGCCGTTTTCAGGTTTATTAGTGACGCGCCGGAATTTGCCGGTATGGATAAGGATGGACCCATGCGTATTGGAATAGTTGCCTGCAGTATTCTGCGTCGTGAACTGGAGAACATTATCAAGGATGATCCGGATGTCACCGCCATCGTCTATCTGGATGCTGCCATTCATGTGAACCCGCAGAAGATGAAAGAGGCCATCAAGGAACAGATCGAGACGCTGAAGGATAAGGTCGATCTGATCTTCCTGGGATACGGCTTCTGCCAGTCTTTGGAGAAGATTGAAGAAGAGTATGAT
Source organism: uncultured Geobacter sp. (assembly GCA_903902855.1). Lineage (GTDB taxonomy): Bacteria > Desulfobacterota > Desulfuromonadia > Geobacterales > CAIOGM01 > CAIOGM01. Next base: position 715 of record CAIUWK010000101.1, read on the forward strand.
ATCCCGGTGATTCTCCCCCAGGTGGATGATTGCATCGCCCTTCTCCTCACCCCACAGCGGTACGATGAGGAAAAGAAGAAGGAATTGGGGACCTGGTTCATGACACCGGGATGGGCCGAGGCCGGGGTGGATATGGTCATCAAGGAGCTTCGCCTGGAACGGGCGATCAAGCTGGGGAAGGACCCCATCCGGATGGCGCGGCGGTTGTTCACTCATTACAAGCGGGGCCTCTACATAGAAACCGGAGTGGGCAACGACGCCGATCTGGCTAATGCCCTCGATTTTTGTGATAAATTGAATCTGACCCTGGAGAAAAGCAGTGCCGAACCGTTCCTTCTGAAGGAGTGGTTCCACCGCTGCAAGGAGTAGACATTATGGCTTCAGTGGAAAAACCGGCAATTTGCGGGATCTGCCCTGGCGGGTGCGGCATCGTGGCGACGGTGGATGAGGGGAAGCTGGTGGGGGTCAAGGGGGCCACGGGGACTCCCTTCGGCAGCCTCTGTGTGCGCGGGAAGGCCGCTCTGGAGGTGCTCTACTCTCCTGATCGTCTGGAGAGCCCCCTGATCCGGGTGGGTGAAAAAGGGGAGGGGGAATTCAGAAAAGTCAGCTGGGATGAAGCTCTGGATTTTGTTGCCGAAAAGATGCGGAAGATAAAAGAGGAGTATGGAGCCAGAGCTCTGGTAAGCCATTCCGGCCGGGGGGCCTTTGAGCACTCTTTGTCGGAAGTCAACGGCGGCAAGGATATGGTGGCGTCCAAACTGCTGCGCGGCTTCGGTTCCCCCAATTCCGCCAGTGTCGGTTCTCTCTGCTTCGTCTCCTTCGGGATTCTTGCCCCCATGACGACGTTCGGTCTGTCGGGGCTGAGCCTTGTACCGGATATTGAAAGAAGCAAGACCATCGTCGTCTGGGGGGCCAACCCCATCACCGATTCGCCACCTTTCATGTTCCAGAGGATTGTCGCTGCCCAGAAGAATGGGGCCAGGATCATCGCCATAGATCATATGCGCAGTGACATCGCGAACCGTGCCGATCAATGGGTGGCGGTCCGTTCCGGCAGTGACGGTGCCCTGGCTCTGGGTATCCTGAACGTCATCATCAGCGAAGAGCTTTATGACAAGGATTTCGTGGCGAACTGGACGGTGGGTTTTCCCGAACTCAGGGAGTACGTCCGGGAGTTCACCCCGGAGAAGGTGGAAAAGCTTACCTGGGTTCCCCGGGAGAGCGTTATTCAACTGGCCCGGGAGATTGCCACGACGAAGCAGGTCTCATTACGCACCTATACCGGGCTGGAGTATTCCAACAGCGGCGTGCAGAATATCAGGGCCGTCTTCCTGATCTGGGCCTTGACCGGCCAGCTGGATGTCCCGGGCGGGGTGTCTATTACCCCTCCTTTGCCTCCCCTCAAGGATACGGCCGACTTTTCGGAAGCCGACGGTATCCTCCCCATCGGCGCCAGGGAGTATCCCCTTTATTACGAACTCACCAACACGGCACAGTTCATGGAGTTTCCCAAGGCGGTCCTGAAGGGAGACCCGTACCCGGTAAAAGGGCTCCTCATCAACGGCGCCTCCACGCTGACTTCGTACCCTCAGCCGGAAATTCTGGAAGAAGCCTACCGGAATCTGGAGTTCATGGTTGTCATCGACCGGTTCATGACCAAAGATGCGCTCTACGCCGATGTGGTCCTCCCTGCAACCACCTATTTCGAAATCTCTTCCTATCAGCGGTACCCCGGTTATCTCCGGCTGCGGGAAAAGGTGGTTGAGCCGGTGGGCGAGGCGCGCAATGACCTCCTGATCTTCGCCCAACTGGCCCAACGGTTGGGAATAGGTCATCTCTATCCCCAGAGTGAAGAGGAGTTGCTGACCAGGACCTTTGCCCATGCTCCCGAACTGTTGCAACAGTTGAAAGAGAATCCCCTGGGAGTCAGGCTTCCCGCAGCGGAACCCGAATACCGGAAGTGGGAACGGGGACTGTTGCGCCCCGACGGCAAGCCGGGATTCAATACTCCGTCGGGCAAAGTTGAAATACTCTCCAGCCTCCTGGCCAAACATGGCTATGAGCCGCTCCCGGTGTATGTTGATCCGCTGGAAGGGCCGCTGCAAAATCCGGCGCTTTTCGGCAGGTATCCGCTGATCCTGAATACGGGGGCACGGATCATGAGTTCTTTCCGCTCACAGCATCTGAATATTCCCAAATTGCTGAAATTGCAGAAGAGACCGGAGGCGCTGCTTAATTCACAAGATGCGCAACAACGGGGGATCAGCGACGGAGACAGGATCGTCGTGAGTACCCGACGGGGGAAGGTCACCTTCTGGGCCAGAGTCGGCGAAAAAGTCCTCCCCGGCGCCGTCGAAGTCAATGTGGGTGGCGGCGGCCCCTTGCAGAACCGGGCCTGGAGGAAGAGTAATACCAATGATCTGACTGATTTCTATAACCGCGACCCCATCTCCGGATTTCCGGTCTTCAAGGCGCTGTTATGTGAAATAGAGAAAGCATGACCAGTCAGCGAAAGATAAGGAGAGCTCGCCATGGCAATAACCGGAACGACCGATATAATGACCCCGCTGGAAAGGGTCACCGCCTTCATGACCGGTCAACCCTATGACCGAATCCCCTGTAATCCCAATCTGGGTGATCACGCTGCTCAACTGGCCGGTTATACCGTTGCCCAGTACCACAATTCGGCGGCAAAGATGGCGCACTCTCATATCGCTGCCTATGAGACCTACGGCCATGATTTTATCGGGCTGGGACCGGGGCATGCCGGGGTGGCTGAAGCGTTGGGTTCGAAATTGGGATTCCCTGAGAACGGGACCCCTTTTGTGAAGGAGTTTGCCCTGGGAAATAGCACCGATCTGACGAGCTTTGATATCCCCGACCCCCTCAAATCCGGAAGGTTCCCGCTTTTTCTGGATGCCTTGGACAGGGTGACGGAGAAGCTGGGAGACGAAGTCCCCATAGGGTTCGTCATCGGGGGTCCGTTGTCCGCCGCCTACAGTCTCAGGGGAGCCGAGGCGCTCATGAAGGACCTGTACCTTCGGCCGCAATTCGTCCATGAACTTCTTGACCTCTGCGTCAAAAGTACGCTTCCTTTCCTGAATGAGGTGGCAAAACGGGGGGCGGGGATCGTGATCGTGGACCCGGTCTCATCGGGGAGCCTCATCAGCCCGGCACTCTTCCGGAAATTCTCGCTGCCGTACCTGAAGCAGCTGATCTCCGCCATCGGCGAATTTACCCGTCCACCGGTCCTGCATATCTGCGGCGATACGAAAAAAATTCTGGGAGACATGGTTGATTCCGGGGCAGGGGGGTTAAGTCTGGACAACGCCATCGACCTCTCCGAGGCCAAAGATCAGGTCGGTTCTCAGGTGTTAATAATAGGTAACGTCAATCCTGCGGAATCCATGTATCGCGGAACAGCGGAAACGGTCCGGCAGGACGTCAAGAGCTGTCTGAAAAAAGCCCACGATTCCCCCAAGGGTTTCATGCTGGCCTTGGGGTGCGAACTCCCCATAAAGACACCGCCGGAGAATGTCCACGCCTTAATGGCTGCGGCGCGCAGCTATGGGAAATATCCCTACTCTCCCGAACTATTCAACTGATTAACGGGTGTATTGACATGAACTATCGTGCTCTCAACAAAATACTCTACGTGATGTTTGTCTTCGTTCTCATGGCTCCTCAAAAGGGAAACAGTGCCGACATCCCGCGTAACCCCGATTATTTCTTTGAGCGCGCCGTTACGGGAAAGCCGACCATACACGACGTTGGTGAAAGATTACGGATCGCCAAAGGGGTCGATCCCGACAGGATCGCCGAGTTCACCGGGATCCACGAAGCCGTCTCATTTCCCGGGGACAGTGACCCGGACGCCGATGATTTCAAGGAAGAAGCGTACGGAGAGCTCCGTTCGGAGATACGGATGACCTATGCGGAGGTGGCTTCGGCGAGAAGCCGGATTGAAGAGGTGAAACGGAGCGTGGAACTTCTGCGGCAGATGGTAGAGATCGCCACTACCCAGTATGCCGCCGGAAAACTGGATCAGTCAGTAGCGCTGAAGGGACAGATGGAGTGGGAAAGGGTGTTCGATACCCTGCTTCTCCTGGAAAAACGGGAAAAGATCTTTTCCCTTCGGCTTAACGTTCTCATGGGTGCAGCACCGGAAGATTCCGTCCCCTCTCTTGAGCCGCTGAGGGAGTATTCACCAGGCTTTAACAGCAATGAACTGATCGAAGCGTACAAGTCCCGGCGGTTCCTTGCCCTGTTCCAGCAACTGGTCCGACCTGATTCCCCCGCTGCTTCCGGCGATGATACGCATGGCACCGACTCTCTGGAGGTGGAATCCACTGTTTTCATCTCCGTTGCCAGGATTTCGTTGGAAAGCCTCTACCAGAGGGCTCGACGCTATCGCACCTCCCTCATCGTGAAAGGAGAGTTGGCGCAGGAGAGTCGGCTGGAACTGTACAAGAACGGTAAACTCGATTTCTCGACGTTACTGGAAGGGGTGGTGGCCCTCTCTGAGCTGCGAAGAGAGTATCAGGCCTTGCTGGGTGAGGCCCATCTGCTGAAGGCAAAAGTTGAATACGCTACGGGAGTGTCTCTCGAATAAATCTCATTAATTGCCGGATCGGTGAGATTAAGCAGCCTCGTAACATCATCTTGAAAAAAACAGTCTGTTTTTATTTGTTTTTCTGAGGTAGTATCTCCGATTAAAGTTGATCCTCTCCCTGTTTCCTCTGCTCTCCTTCTCCATGATTCAATAAGAGTCCATCAAATGATCGAGTTGAAAAACGTTACCAAACGATACGATTCCCTTACGGCTGTTGATGATGTTTCCTTCTCGGTCAAGAAAGGTGAGTGTTTTGCTCTGCTTGGACCCAATGGTGCAGGGAAGACGACCATCGTTAAGATGTTACTCGATTTCACACGACCGACGTCGGGAAGCTTGTCCTTAAACGGCATCCCGAGTACCCAGGCGCAATGCCGAACATCAATCGGGTATCTTGCCGAAAACCACCATATTCCATCATCCCTTTCAGGGTGGGACTACCTCCGGCGTTGTGCTGAATTATTGGATATGAGCCGGTCCGATGCTACGGATCAATGCCGGCGCATTGTCCAATTGATCGGAATGCAAGGGAGGGAAGCAACAAAGGTCGGCACCTATTCCAAAGGGATGATTCAACGGTTCGGATTAGGCGCAGCACTCATGGGCAATCCCACACTGCTCATTCTTGATGAACCCACCTCCGGCCTGGATCCCATCGGCATCAGGGAAACACGCCAACTCCTGGAGTCTCTCAAGGGTCAAGGAATTACTATCTTTCTGAATTCACACCTGCTGTCGGAAGTTGAAAAAATATGCGATACCGCGGCTATAATCAACCGGGGCAAGCTTTTGGTAAAAGACGCAATTTCCGCCATTGTCAAGGACGGTGATACGCTGGAAGATCTGTTTGTAAGAGTCGTGAAAGGTTGACATGAAAACTTCAAAAGCACTTCCCCCCATTGCAAGGATTGCTACATATACGCTTCTGGATGAAATGAGGCAGAAAAGTCTCGTCATCATGTTCGTTATCTGCGCCATCGGCGTATTTCTAATCCGTGGTTGTTATGGCGGCAATTTTATGGTGAACGGACATAATCTTGATGCCGAAACCGTGGTCAGAACCTTGTCGAAAGCGACCTTCCATGTCATAGCTACCGGCATGATGATCATTGCGGCGTTACTTTCCATGCAACTATTCAGGCGTGACCGGAACGAGGGGATGCAATCGTCCGTTTTGTCCAAGCCGATAGCCCGGTGGCAGTATGTTACGGGAAAGGTTGTCGGAATATGGCTCTTATCGGTACTATTCATGTTCACCTTGCATGGCATTCTGTTCGTGATCACATCCGTCAATTTGAAGGTTTTCCTGCCTGAGTACCTCGTTGCCTCACTCCTCTGTTCCCTCAACCTGCTCTTTGTGGTTGTTGCCGTGCTCTTGTTGTCGCTCCTGATGCCTGATATTGTCGCTTTTCTTTGCGTTCTGGCGGTCGGTATCATTGGTTTTGTGGCCGACGGCATAGCTGTTGCCAGCCAGAGTCAGGTGGCGCAGGCGCTGATGTCGCAATCGGGCGCCGGTTCACTGTCGGAGTTGACATGGTGGAAAGTTGTTTATTATGTATGGCCAAAGCTCCTGGGCGTTCAACAGTCGGCATCTTCGTTCATTGAGAGCCAATCTCTCCATGGCTTCGGCCCCGCATATCCACTTATTAATGTCCTTCTTTACACCCTTATTCTTGGCGCATTGCTTTTCAAGCGTTTCATGAATGAAGATATTGTCTGATTGAAGAATCCTGTGTCAGGAGAGAGGATATGGCGGAAGGGGTGACATTCTGGCTGGACAACAAACATGCGACAGGGCTCAAGGCTGCCTCCTTTGGCGACCAGCTACTGGTAGCGTACCGCAACCGGTTTTATGTCGTGGCCGATGGCGCCGCCACGATGAAGGGGAGTAAGGCACTCCGTTATTCCCTGTCCACATTGCCGGCCGCCTGGAAGAAGATTCTACAGGATGAATCTGCTTCCGCTTTCGTCTTGACGAGTACGGAGCCTGCAATAACGGCAAAGCCTCCTGTCGCCAAGAAAGCCTTCGTGAAAAAAGAAAACGAGGAATCTCTTATGACCGAGTCGACACCGGCAGCGTCTCCGGATACTCCCGTCGAAAAACCACAGCAGTCATCACGCAAAACGCCGAAAACAGCCGGCAAATCCGAGGAAAATCCGACAGTCCGGACATCCCTAACCGTGGAGTGCCCTTACTGTGCCCATAAACAGGATATCAGTGTGGAGAATGGGAGCAACGGTAAACCATTTTTCCAGAACTGCGCCAACTGCAACTGCGACTTCGCGGTTCGCTTCGTGGCTGTGACCACGTACCAGGCCCAGGTCGCAGGATTCCGGTAGACCTGCCGGTTACCGAGATGCTGAAAGCCGATGACCTGCTCTCAAAAAACGGCGGATTGAACGAAAAAAGCCGCACCCTTACGGGCACGGCCTTTTTCAATGATGACGAAGAGGAATTACTTAGCGGCAGGAGCAGCAGCGTCAGCAGGAACTTCTTCTTTTTTGGCTTTTTTGGCTTTTTTGTGTTTCTTGTGTTTTTTGGCCGGTTTGGCGGCTTTTTCTTCTTTCTTCACGTCAGCAGCGGCAGCAGGAGCAGCAGCAGGAGCCGCAACAGGCTCAGCGGCGCAAACGATACCGGCGAAAGAAAGAGCTACGAGAGCGGCAACGATTGAGGACAGAACTTTTTTCATGGTATTTCTCCTTGGGTAAGTTTTGGAAGCTATCTATCATATAGCATCTTGCGTGCCAACTTCGCCTCGCAAAACAAACTACTGATACTATTGAGTTTTTTTATTTCAAGAGCGTCAATGCTTCCGGGCGGACGCCCTGTATGATCTTTTTAATGCCCCATATCAGGCAAACTCTGAGCGAACTATCATTCAGGATGGCTGTAGCGGAAGGGTGAGGAATCCGACATCGCGGCTGGTTAGCGTTGTCGTACCTTAACCCCGCACGGAGAAGCGATCCCGGGCGTTGATCTTGACAATGTCAACGGCTCGCACATTCCCCTGGAGGTAGATCTCCGCAGCCAGAAATGCCATCTCTGCGTCAACAGCCGCCTCACTGATTTCAATCCACCATGACTTGTGCTTGCCGTTACTCCCGTCGCTCCACCGGTACCCCCGGGCCTTGAGCTGCTCCTTTTTGTCGAAAGGGGCATTGAGAGCGCTGATCCGCGCCGTGCTCTCCCCCAAGCGTTCCAGCAGTTCCTTGAAGAGCGGCTTTTCGCTGCGGGGAAGCCGTTCCAGGAGGAGTCCCAGAACCCCTTCGGCGTCATTTACCGCCCGGTGGGCGTCGATGAAGTAGCCATAACGGAACAGCAGATACTCCAGGGTCCGGGAAGAGATCAGTTCCCGCTGCCAGTCGATCTGGGCCAGGGTGCAACCCCAGGGGAGTTGGGCGAAGAAAGGAAAGCGTGCTTCCACGAACTTCCGGTCGAAGCCTGCGTTGTGAGCAATCACCAGGCTGGCCTTGCGGGCCATCTCCTCCACGCGGACATCGTCCAACTGTTCACCACGGAGCAGCTCATCGGTGATCCCCGTGACCAGTTTCACCTCCTCGGAGAGCGGGGTGCCGGGATCTTCCAGCCCGGAATAGCGATCCACTATGCCGGTGATCTCACCGGAATCGGGATCATACTCGAAGGCAACCACCCCCAGTTCGATGATCGTGTCCCGGGGAGAGTCGAATCCGGTGGTTTCCGTATCCAGGCAGATCCCCATGAGGCTCTTACCGCTGCGTCGTCTGCTGAACCGCTGATCGTTGTCCAGATCAAGGCGACGCAGTATCCGGTAGTTACCGGTAGCCTTCAGGGCGGTGACGGCGATTTCCGCTTGCAGGGGATTCAGTATGTGGGAGGCTGCGTCTGTTCCGGAAAGTTTACGTCGTGACATGATAACTCCGTGGTGCAAATGCTCTTTTTTATGGCCAAAGGCTGCGCGATTTGGTAAAGGGGAGGGGAGGTGAATAATAGCATGACGATGCTCCGCCATTTTCTGGGACTGGCACTCCTGGGGTATCTCCTGGCGCTCCTGGCGGTGATCATCCTCATCGATCGGGTCCTCTTCCAGCCCCATCCGCCGGGGTATGTGAAGAGTAGCGACATCATCTTCATCCCGTCGGGGGAGGGGGAGAAGATCGCGGCGGTCTGGCTCCCTAACCCCCGGGCCCGCTACACGATCCTGCACAGCCACGGTAACGGCGAGGATCTGGGCGATATCATCCCGGAACTCAGGGAGTTCCGGGAGCAGGGGTACGCGATTCTTGCCTATGATTACCGGGGGTACGGACTGAGCAGCGGCAAGCCCAGCGAGGCCAATGCCTGCGCCGATATCCTGGCGGCATACGGCTACCTCATTAAAAACCTGCAGGTTTCACCGGATCGGATCATCGTCCACGGCTACTCAGTGGGGGGTGGACCGTCGGTCTGGCTGGCCTCGCACCGGAAAGTTGCCGGAGTCGTGCTGGAGAGCGCCTTCACCACGGCCCTCTCCACGGTCACCCGGATACCGCTCTTTCCCATCGATCGTTTCAGGAACATTGATCTTATGGCCGGAATCACTGTCCCGCTCCTGGTCATTCATGGGACCGCGGACCGGATCGTCCCCTACTCCCATGGGGAGAAACTCTTCAGTGCAGCGATGTCACCCAAAAAATTCCTCCGGGTTGAGGGGGGGGGACATTACGGTCTGCGGGACGATGCAGGGGAGCGCTACTGGGAGGCATGGCGAAAAGCAATGGATAATTGACAATTGATACTTGACAATGCGCAGCAGTCCGCTGCTTGCCCTCCATTATCAACCATCCATTATCAATTATTTATCACCTCTCGCACTCCGTTCCCACCGTGGCCCGCAGGAGATTAGGAATCTCCCGCTCTTTGGTCCCTGCGCCGTAGCCGATGGCTTCCACCATGAGCGGCGGCAGGGGGGCAAAACGGTGGCAGAAGTGTCGCAGAAGCGCCGCGCCGGTGGGGGTGGTCAGCTCTCCCCGGATTTCAGTTGCGTAAATCGGTACCCCCTTGAGGATTTCCAGGGTGGCCGGGGCCGGTACCGGAAGCACTCCATGGGCGCACCGCACCGTTCCGGAGCCGACGTGAACGGGGGAACAGACAACTTCGTCAACCCTGAGTCGCCGCAGGGCCGAGGCCGCGGCCACGATATCGATTATGGTGTCCAGGGCGCCCACTTCGTGGAAATGAACCTCCTCGATCCCCACCCCATGCACCAAGGCCTCGGCCCTGCCGATGATCTCAAAAAGCGCTATGGTATCGGCGGCTACTTCCGGTAAGAGAGCGCTCTCCCCTATGATCCGCCGGATTTCTTTCAATCCCCGGTGAGCATGGGGTCCATGCAGTTTCAGATGGTTGTCATCGTGCGAAGGGTGCTGCTGCTCATGCTCGTGATAGTGTTCATGATAATGCTCAAGGTGGCCACCATGATGAGCGGGGAGCTCATCGACGTTTCGGTTGGTACCCCTGTCCATGACATCGAACTTGGTCCCCACGATCCCTTGCCGGGTTACCTTGGAGGCTCGAAGTTCGAACCCTTCCAGGTTGAGGCTAGCCACGTCCTGGCGGACCGCCTCAAGATCTACCCCCAGGTCCAGCAGCGCCCCCACGAACATATCGCCGCTCACGCCGGCAAAAGCATCCAGATAGAGTATTCGTTTCATGCTGCCGGTTCCCTTCCCCGTCCGTTGACGGCCAGCTTGTTGATCATATCCGCCTGACAGGCGGCACCGAAGCCGTTGTCGATGTTCACCACGCTGACCCCGGCGGCACAGGAGTTGAGCATGGCCAACAGCGCCGTCACCCCGCCGAAACTGGCGCCGTAGCCGATGGAGGTGGGGACGGCAATGACCGGCACCTCCACGAGCCCCCCCATGACCGAAGGGAGCGCCCCCTCCATACCTGCCACGGCAACGATGCAGTTGGCCTGTCGCACCAGGTCGGTATGGGCCAGGAGCCGGTGGATACCGGCAACCCCCACGTCGAAGAGCCGTTCAACCCGGCTGCCGAAAGACTCAAGGACAAGGGCAGCCTCTTCCGCCACAGGAATATCCGAGGTCCCCCCCGTGGCCACCACCACCAGTCCCACCGGAGGGGGAGTGCTCCGTCGCAGCTCCACGAGGCGGCAGAGGGGGTGATAGAGCGCCTCCGCTGCCACGGTCCTGATCGCCTGAGCCATCTCCGGGGTGGCCCGGGTGCAGAGGACATTGCCGTCATGGGCCGCCAGACTCCGGAAGATAGCAGCCGCCTGTTCCGGGCTCTTCCCCTCGCCGTAGATCACCTCGGGGTAACCGTTGCGCATCCTTCGGTGATGATCGATGCGGGCAAAACCCAGGTCTTCGAAGGGAAGCGTCTTCAGCAGTTCCATGAGCTCGTCGGTGGAGAGCTCTCCCACCTTGTGCTGTTCAATGAGAGTCCTGATGCGGTGAGCGTTCACGGCGTCACCCCCAGTACCTCATTCATGGCGCCGATCCGGTACCCCTGGAGATCCAGGGCCACATAGGGATACCCGGCCGCCTTGACCCGCGCAATAACTTCGTCCCGCAGTTCGTTCACTACCAGGGCGAACTCCTCCGGCCCCAACTCGATGCGGGCCACGTCGCCATGGTGCCTGACCCGCAAGACCCGCAGCCCCAGCTCCCTCAGGCTCTCTTCGGCACGTCCCACCTGGCTCACCTTCTCCCGGGTAATCTCGGTGCCGTAGGGGAACCGGGAGGAGAGGCAGGCAAAGGGAGGTTTGTCCCAGGTGGGGAGCCCCATCTCCCGGGAGAGCACCCGGATATCGGCCTTGGTGAAGCCGGCCTCCACCAGGGGGCTCCGCACCCCCAACTCCGCCAGGGCCTGTTTGCCGGGGCGGTAGTCCCCCCGGTCATCCAGGTTGCTGCCGTCCACCACCACCGAAAGCCCTTCGGCAACGGCGATCTTGCAGAGCTTGCCGAACAGCTCCTTCTTGCAATGATAACAGCGATCCGCCGGATTCTGCGTGAAGCCGGGGATGTCAAGTTCTTCGGAGACGATGACCCGGTGTCTCCCCCCCAACGACGAGGCCAGGGAAAGAGCCTCGTTAAGTTCCCTCTCCGGATAGGTTTCCGAGGTGGCGGTCACCGCCAGAGCCCGATCCCCCAGGACATTGGCGGCCACGGCAAAGAGAAGAGTCGAGTCGACACCTCCGGAAAAACCGATCACGCACCCCCCCATTCGGCTGAGGAGCTGTTCCAATCTCTCTCGTTTCTCTTCCAGGTTCTGCTCCATGAGGGGAATGGTCATGACTGTTTTTTCCGGGGGGGGCGGGAATGATCTCTGGAGACGTTTTTTGCCGGTTGCCTTGTCCCGCCGTGGGGTGATGCGCCGCCGGTTTTGGCCGTGGTTTTGGGAGTTACCAGTGAAACCAGAAGCTCTTCCGCCCACGCACGATCACCATCACAGCACTCATCGGCAATAGCCTTCAGCTCTTCCGCTTTTATCCCATTCACTTTGATCTGACAGAGTCGATCGATGAGAGCCTGTGACCAATAGTACTCCTTGATCTCTTTCTTGCCGTCGATCTCGGTATAGGTGTAATCAGTACAGGGTATTTTCCCCTTCAGAAATTGCGGGGAACAGCCGAGTTTCCGCGATGCCGTAGCAATATCCAGCATCCCCTCCACCGCTCGCTTCCTGAGGATTATCTTTGAGGTGTCGTTGGACGGAGTTGTGGGTTGCCTGGAGAGAAGCTCGGCACAATCGTCAAGTTCCTCATTATTCAGTGCCAGGAGAGATAATTTGTGGGTCTGTTCTCCCTGGTCACTGACAACCCGAAACCGGATTACCGCTTCTTTTACCGTTGCTCCGGAAATGCCGACCAGGATATCGCTGGTACTTTCGGAAAAGAGTTCTGCGAACTCTTCATCCCCCTTTTCCAGCGCCGTTTCAATCAGCCTTGAGCGAAAGGGGCCGTCATCCGGCCTGAAGGAGAGCTCAGGGGTCAGGTTTCTCAACAACTCGTTCATATCCATTTTTTCTCATCCTCTACCGTGGAGTGATACCGTCAACATCCGTCTTTCAGCTATGGGGGGGGAGTATATCACGACGGCACATGATACTCGTCGTTATAATTTTTCGCTCTTGACTATTGAAAGCAACAGAGTAGGATGCTAAAAAATGAAACAATGTTTTGCCATTACCATTATTCATTAATATCCGGCTAATGTACTGGATGATCCGCAGGCAGTAAGATGCTGCGATGGCGGAAAACCGTAGGGGGAGTTTTACCATGAAAATGCCGGGCATTATCAATTACTACCTCAACTTCTCGGTCAAATTCCGACTGACCGTTCTCTGTGCCTGTTACACCATGGGTATCTTTGCCGTGGATTTCAGTGATCGATTCGGTCAAAGCATTCATTACGGCGCCATTGTATTTACCGTACTCTTCGGGGTGCTCTTCAGTTGGCTGAATATCTGGTCCATCTGTCAGGCTATCAACCGGGCCAGGGTCCACCTGGAAACCATGGCCAGGGGGGACCTGTCCCAGGAGATACCCGTTTTTCGGAACAACGAAATCAGCGTGATGCTCCTCAGCATGAAATCGCTCCAGGAGTCGGTACAGATGCTCTCCTCGGACACCGGCATGCTGATCACCGCGGCGGTGAACGGCAATCTTTCCACCCGGGCCGACGCCTCCCGACACCATGGTGACTTCCAGAAGATCGTGGCCGGCATCAACCGGATCATGGATACCGTCATCGGTCCGCTCAACGTGGCTGCCGACGCCCTCTACAGCTTCGGCGACGGCATCGTACCTGCCGAGATCACCCAGGAGTACCGGGGGGATTATGCCCGGATCAAGGCCGGCCTCAGCAGCGTCATCACTGCCGTCAGAATGAGGGGGCAGGATCTGGAACTCCTCAGTAACGCGGCGTTGCAGGGGAATCTCTCTCTGCGCGCCGACATTTCAAAGTACACCGGCTACAACAGCAAGGCACTCTCCATCGTCAACGAGATCCTGGACCGCCTGACCATCCCGCTGGGGATGGCCGCCACCTACATGGACCGGATCTCCAAGGGAGATATCCCGGAAAAGATTACCGACACCTACAATGGCGACTTCAACACGATCAAGAACAACCTCAATACCTGCATCGATGCCGTAAACTATCTCATTGCCGACACCAACATGCTGGCCCAATCCGCCGTGGCCGGGAACCTGGCCACCAGAGCCGACAGCTCCCGGCACCAGGGGGATTTCAAAAAGATCGTGGCCGGGATCAACGAGACCCTGGACGCCGTCATCGGCCCCCTGAACATGGCCGCCGAGTACGTGGACCGGATCTCCAAGGGGGATATCCCCTCCAGGATTACCGACACCTATTACGGCGACTTCAACGAGATCAAACTTAATCTCAATAACTGCATTAACAATATCAATGCCCTGGTTACTGATGCCGCCATGCTCGCCCTCTCCGCCAGGGATGGTCGTCTGGATACCAGGGCCGACGCCAACGCTCATCACGGGGACTTTAATAAGATTGTTACCGGGTTCAACGAGACCTTGGACGCAGTAATCGGCCCCTTGAACGTGGCCGCAACCGCCCTGCATAAATTCGGAGAAGGTCTATCCCCTGAAAGGGTGACTGAGACGTACCGGGGTGATTATGGAAAGATCAAGATCGGCGTTAATAATGTAATTGAAAATGTCGAAATGCGTGGTCATGACCTGGAATTGATCAGAAACGCGGCGTTATCCGGCAACCTCACCCTCCGTATGGACATATCCAAATACATCGGCTTCAACAGCAAAATGATCGGCACCGTCAATGATATTCTGGATAAGCTGGTGACTCCGCTGATGGTGACCTCCACCTGTATGGCCCGAATTGCCAGAGGTGATATCCCTCCTCGAATCACCGACAGCTATCACGGCGACTTCAATGAGATCAAAAACAATCTGAACACCTGCATTGACGCCGTCAACGCCCTCATTGCCGATGCCGGCATGCTGGCGACGGCAGCCAGTGAGGGGAACCTGAAGGCCAGGTCCGACATTACCCGGCACCAGGGGGCTTTCCGGGTCATCATCCAGGGGGTCAATGAGACTCTCGATGCCGTCATCGGTCCCTTGTCCATGGCTGCCGGTTACGTGGACCGGATCAGCAAGGGAGATATCCCGCCTAAGATTACCAATGAGTACCGAGGCGACTTCAATGAGATCAAAAACAACCTGAATACCTGCATCGACAACA
>CAIUWK010000102.1 GCA_903902855.1 uncultured Geobacter sp.
CGATACCATACGAAGCGAAGTTGACGCCTGGCAAACAGCCAGGAACAACCAAATTAAAAATATTGACTGGCAGTTCACAACTGACAAAGCCAGAATCAAACTTAAGAGACTGTATCCGAAGTTTTAAGCGGGACGGAGTAGTAGGCTGTTGCCACATAGTCAGGGTTCACCAGTTGCCGCATGCAGATGTCTTTTGCCGCAGCCAGTGTCATGGGACGCTCAGCCACCATCTCAGTGGTCGCTTTGCCAAAGTCAAAGGGGATTCGCGTCCGTGCCACCTTGGGTGCAGTAACTTCGGTCGCGCTCAGGGATACCTGTTTCTTGGGAGGTTCTGTGGGGGTCGGGAGGGGTTCTGCTGCCGGTTCAATCAGCTTCGTGGCTGCAATCTCGGTCAGCCTCTGTTCCATCGAATTCAGGTGGTCAATATAGGCAGGCTTGCACTCGTCAGCCACGCCGCACGTATCGCAATCGCACTTGCCGCCATGCTCATGCCCAAAGCAGGGCAGAGACTTCAGAGCCATCTCTTCGGAGGCCAGCTTCTCCTCCAGTGTTGCAATCATCACTTCCATCGCGCTTAGTGCCATCGTTCCATCCTCCTTATTCATTCGTTAATTGCCTTACGCCTAAACTCTACACTAACCACTTAATGGTGTCAATGGTCAAAAACAAACATAGACCTGATTTTTTCTTTAAGATAATAAACGCTTCTTGGAGTTAAATCATACACTTCTGCTATAGCTCTATTCATGGCGTTACTATTGTTATTCATAGCATTACCTGAAAGCTGCCTAAATCTATTAATTACGGGGTCTGATGGTCGGCACATCTCACGAAATACAATGGCTGTTCTCTCGTCCATCAGTCCTATTGCTACATTAACTGAATCATTGACTTCCGCTTCTCCGCTCAAGTCAAAATCTGACAACAGGGTGCCGACGTAGTCAGGTTCGTCCAGAGGGTCAAACTCATCATGGACAGTGCTGTCGTCGGAATGGCGGTGCTCGTCAAAACTCACCTTCGGATGCTGCCACTTCTTTGCTTCATAGGTCTTGATGGTCTTGACTCGGTTGTCAAACGCCTTGTAAATGTAGGTTCCGAATTGTGCCGTCGCAGTCGGGGTCGTTGCCACCGCCACGAACCTGTTCAGGGCCTGTGCGTAGACTACGCCGAACTCTCCGACCAACTCTTCGAGTTCCACGCTGAATCCCTGTTTTGTCATCTTGTTCCAGAAGTGCCAAGCATAGCTGCGTATCACGGACATCGGTTCGTCGCTCATTTTGGCTTCTGGGGCATCTTTTGAGGGTCGTACTTGTGCTGGCATGCTCATTGACCTGTCTCCCGTCATAGCTCAAAGTATGCACATTCAGTGCTTAGTGGTTATCGTGGATAACTCAAACACCTCCCCAAACCCGCTGTACCAGCTCCGCTACCACGGCCCTGTCGTCTTCGTTCAGCTTGTTCAGAAATCCGACCCTGTAGGCGGTCTTCACGTCGCCAAAGTCAACCAGCTTCTTCGCTACGTTTACCACCGTCCTTGTGGACATCGTCGCCACCATATCGCCCTTTTTGAAAGCGTCACGAACCAACTTTGCGACTTCAGTCAGGTTGCTCAGCAGGGTAGCATCGTCAATGCCAACCTTCGCCGTCACAATCTTGGTCTCGGCATGCTTCGTGGGGTAGTCAACCACCTCAACCATCGTAAACCTGTCAAGTGTCGCAAAGTTCTGGACTTGCGTTCCGGCGTACAGGCCCGTTGCATCGCCCTGGCCAATCGTATTCGCCGTCGCAAACAACCGGCAGTAGGGGTGCGGTTCAATCACCTCACCCGTCTCGGTAATAGTCAGCGCCCCGCCTTCCATCACCGGTTGCATCGCCAGCGCCACACCGGGGTTCATCGCGTCCCATTCATCTTGCAGGATTATACAACCCTCCCGCATCCCTGTCGGAATCAGCCCATACTGGAACACCGTCTTGCCGTCAATCAGCTTCCACTGGCCAATCAGGTCGGAACGCGTCAGGTCGTTGTCGTAGTTAATCCGAATCAGCGGCCAGTTCAGCCTTGCTGCAACCTGCATATACATCGTTGACTTACCACTGCCAGTGGGTCCGGTCAGCAGCACCTTCTCGTTACGGTCAACGAAGCCTTTCAGCACCACGCGGAGCAGTTCCTTGTCAAAAACGTAGTCAGGGTCAATCTTCGGGACACGTGCGCTCACTTTGGTAAAGCCAGGGACAGTCTTGATTTTGCCAAGGTCAACGCCAAAGGTTTTCTTCACGTCGTAGTCAACCAGCGAGTTGTCAGATTCAGCCGCCAGCAGTTCCTCACCGGCCTCACTGACCAGCCTCGCTTCGGGGCCGTATGTCTTGGTGTAGGTAACAGGGGTCAGGTTGTGTTCGTTCAACAGGTGGGGAGCAAGGAAGTGTGCCTCAAAGCCACATACTGAGCAGGTTACTTTTTTCATCGTTCGTTCCTCCGTTCGTTCAGTTTGTTCCTACACCAAAACTCTACACTAACCACTTAATGGTGTCAATAGCCAAAGTTTTGATATTTTATATCGTTGCAACATACTGAATCATAGGAGCTATCATGCAACCGCCAGGACTTCTTTCAAACCGTTCAGTAACTCCTTGGCAAGGTTCGTCGGCTCGCCGTTCACGGAGATGTTCCTGGGGTAGTAGTCACGCACGTTCGCCCCGCAAAGGCCAATGCCGACCACTTCAACGCCACGCCTCATAATCTGGGGCACCAATCGTTTCAGATACTGAGCGCCCTTCAGGGTGTCACCCATATTGCAGACAATTCCGTCAGTCAGCACAAACAGAACCTTGCGCTGGGCCTTCTGTACTGACAAACGCTCGTAGGCCACCTTCACGCTGTCAGGGTCGCAGTTCTCTGACAACCTGCACATTGAGTAGTTAGAGATACGCCGCTTCACCAGATTGCTGTACTGGTCTTTGAAGCTCTTGAACACGTAGGTCTGCAATCCCTCAATCCTGCCGTATCCGCCGCCCCTTCTCAGTTCTCCGGGGATTGGGCCACGTGTCGTGTAGCCCAACACTTCCGTTTTGACTCCTGTCAGGTTCAACCCCTCAAGGAATGCCACCACGGACTTCATCGCCGCCTCAATCCTTTTGCCGCTCATGCTTCCAGAGAAGTCTACCAAGAAGGTTATGGCTGTGTCACGGTCACGGCTCATCAATTTTTCTTTGTAGATGGTCGTGGCACCCGTCGGCACCTTGTGTAGGGCTCTCCCGTTTATCTTGCCGTCCTCACGGTCATTGACCCATCTGCTCTGTGTTCGCGTCAGGAACATCTGTCCCATCCTCGTCGCCGCAGCGTTCAAGCCGCAAAGGCTCTTCTTCATGCCGTTGAAGACCTTCGCATCACGTGCCGGTTCGACCTCAGTCACTCTGTCGTACATGGTGCTGGCAACCATGTACTCGCCGTCGGAGAGCGCCGTGTCATGGGCATCGCTGAGATTGTCACGCATCATCTCGCCGAGGTCTTCGAGGCTTTCAGCGTCAGCGTACAGTTCAGTTGGAACCTCGCTCCGCTCACCGTCACAACCATTGTCGGCGTTGTCACCGCCGCCATGCTCATTGCCACCACGTTCAGCGCTCAGGCTTGCATCGCCCTTGCCATCGCCGCCTTCACCTGAATCCTTGCTTTCAGCGCCTTCATCAGACTCTTCATCGCCACCCGCTTCGCCATCAGAGCCATCAGCTTCATCGTCGCCGTCGGAACCCGTGCCGGAATCCCCCGACTCATCGCCCTCACATTCTGGCTCGTTGCCTTCGCCGTCCGGTCCCTCTTCACCGTCATCTGTCTTGCTATTTTCACCGTCATCCTTCTTGCGGTCTTCCGTCTCTTTCTCGGAACCGCCCTTGCCACCTGTTTCGTCAGTGGACTCTTCCTTCGATTTGTCCTTTGATTTCTTCTTCGTGTCGCTCTTGCCCTTGCTCTTCGGCTCAGGTTGCTTTTTCTTCGGGTTGCCATGCTCATCAAGCCCCAGGATGTCCAGTGCCAGCGCCAGCACATCCCATGTAGAGGTGCATGCCGCTATTCTGCTCCAGATGTCAGTTCCGAAGGTTATTTCACACTCGGCCTTGTAATCGACGCCCAGGTCAATGCCCATGACCTGTTGGCGTCCTTCAAGGGTCAGTTGCAAAAACTTGTTTACCTTGCTACCGCTCCTCTTGGCAGCATCAGCAATTTCTGTCGCCAGCATGCCAATCGTCGCTTGCAGGTTGTCCCTGCACCCTGCGTACAATTTCGACATCTCATGTTCAACACGGATGTCCTCAATAGCGTTGGTCACGTTCTTGACCATTTCGCCATTGGGCATTGCCCGGATTTTCGCTATCACCGGCTCAAACACGGAGAATTTTATGTGCCCCGTTTCGTGGTCGCTGTAGCCTTTGGTCTTCAAAATAAGTTCGGGAGATACTTCTTCGGGGAGGACTGGGAGGACAATTGTTTTGCCGTCAGTGTAGGCTGTTCCGCCTTGGAATACCACATTGATGCCATGTCTGGCGGTCAGTGCATTTGCAACTTTTGCTAGTGTCTCTCGCATCTTAAATCCTTTCGTATCGTTGTTTGTTACACCAAAACTCTACACTAACCACTTAATGGTGTCAAGCTATAGTCTTGCACGTTTCGTAAAAAACAAATAAAGTTGACACCTTACGACAGGTAGTATAAAATGAACATTAAGTGGTTAATCAATAACGGAGATGGGGGGGAGGAGAAATGTCGACCAGTCAAGGCGTCGTGTTCATGCTTGGCGAATTGATGAAGAAGCACCGTGAGGGGCGGAAAATCAGTCAACGGGATGTAGCAAATAAGTTGAACTACAAGAACATCAACTTCATCTCAATGATTGAGAAGGGTGCTACCAACATCCCCCTCAACAGGGCTAATGACTTTGTCAAGGCGTACGAACTGCCGGAGTTCTTTGAGTTAGTCATTATCAAGGAGCGACATGCCGACTGTTGGACCGGGATAAACAGGGCGTTAATCAACAATTACAGCAGAAAGTTTACTCAGCACCTCAAAGACGTCAACGAAGAGGTGGATACGAAATATAACGATATGCTTAGAGAATATGGAATCAGCCAATAGCCGATAATATTTTGTCTGACCAGCAGTAGGGTTTTGCTTCAAGGAGGGCGTTCGCAAGGGCGCCCTTTGTTAGTTCATCAGCGTCATTCCCGCCCAGCCAAACAATCCTGATATCAAACAGATGCCCGAAGCGCTCGCAGAACTCATACTTCTGCTTGGCAGCATCGTCATCCCAGGCCATAAACAGGACTTTGGGGTTGATGGCCCGTAGTATTTCAACCTGCGGTTCGCTGACCTTCTTACCGAAAGTTGCCACCACATTCCTGACGCCTGCCTGCCACCATCCCAGCGCATCGAAAACGCCCTCGCAGACCACCATATAATCGGGACGGAAGGTAATGGTGTCGGAGTTGTAGAGATACTCAGCGCCCTTGAACCCTGCTGGGAACAGGTAGCGCACTTTGGAGCGCCCCGTGATGTCCCTGCCCTGCCACGAGTCGATTTTGCCGTCGAATCCCTTGATGGGGATGATGATTCTGTTCTTGGTTCGGTAAATGCGCTCTGAAGTGCCCGGCGTGGCTTCTGAAGGTACGGTGATATCGGCAATGCCATAGCTTAGCCCAAAGTGTTTTATTGCCTCTGAGCCAATGTGACGTCGCCGCAGATACTCTGTGGCCTCCGCCGATTCCTCGATGTCGGCGGTTTCTGGAAAAACAAGGGCCGGTGTATCGCACCGACCCTCGCCTGTCTCTCTCCTGAACCATTCTTGCTCGTCATCGAGCAGTGCCCTTGCCTTTCTGGCGCTCAAACTTTCCGCCGCCATGACCCATTTTATCGGGCCGAAGAAGGTGCCGCAGTGTTTGCAGTCGCCGAGGCCCGTTTCGGCATTGACGTAGAGCCGTATGTCTGACCGGTCTTCGCCACAGAAAGGGCAGGGGCCTGATACCTTGAGTTGTCGACCTCCCGAAACTGGGGTCACATGGTGATGCGCCTCAAGGTAGTCGACGAAATTCATGTCATGCTCCGGTGCAGCAGGCGTGCTCCGGTTCGTTGCCGACCTTCGAGAAATCCCGGTCGAGGTGTCCCGTCCAATCCCGGTGCCAGATGAACATGCTGTAGATGGCATGGTCCACCCAGCGCCCCTCTTCGGCTGTCCTTTTTAGACCCGACTGAAGTTCCTCCATAGACAAGGTGTCCCAGCCCAATCTCCCCTTCAATGTCATCTCCGACAGTCGCTTGCTGATGGCAATATTCATCTTGCCGGTTACTGTCAATAGCCGCTCCATCTCCTCCGACTCTTTGCCCATACTCCATTCTCCTTGCGGTTGCAGCAGGCGACAACAACATTAGACCAGCACCGGATTCGATGCTCCTTCCCGCTCGTCGAGAGGGAGAAAATTTATACACTAACCGCTTATGTTCGTCAATGGGGAAAAGCAGCATATTTCACCTCTTAATAAAAGAAATATTTAACCATCGACTTCCTCCAGTTCACCAAGGAATTCTTTGTAGAACCTCCCGAAATTGTAGGCAGTTTTTATTTTGAAGGTTGCGCTCTCCATATTCCTGCACTCAGCTAGATGGAGCTTCATCTCTCCCTTCTTCAACTCCCCTTCAGAGGCGCTTAAGGAGATGATTGCGTCGGCAACCATTATCTTATCCCAGGTGCCAGCGGTGTCCTTTCCTTTAATGATGCTCTTGTCAGAACCGGCTCGATTGACCTGGCTCGCCGTCAATATCGGGCAGTCAAAAATGGTGGCCAGGGCACGGAGGTCTTCGTAGATGCTGGCCTGATTTCGGAGTTCATCATCAGTCCATCGGGCGGGGCGCATGATGTCGGCATAGTCAACCACCACCATGTCAACGGTAGCCCCATCCTCTACTTCCAGTTTACGGAGTTGCCTCTCTATTTCCAGGATGTCGAGCCGCTTTGTTGGGTACTCGAAGATGAACAGGTTGCCTTCGGGGCGCTTCGCCTTCAGACGTAGGGCCGCCTCCGTCACATACTCTGGCAGCTTCTTGATTTCAATGTCGGCATTCATGGCGTCAAGTCGGTCGGTGTAAACCTCGGTGCTGACCTCCAGCGTGAATATCGCCACATTGAAGCCCTGCATCGCAGCCGCATTGCCGAAGTATTGCAACGCCATCGTTTTCCCGCGCTTCGGTGGGGCCAGAATCACGTAGAGTTCCCGCTTGTACCAGCCGCGTTTCGGGAAGTGGTCATCAAGCCGCTTGATTCCGGTGCTGATACCAAAGCTCTTGGCTGCGGCTTCAAGTTCACGTCGCCGAGTCCGGTCATTAATCCGCTCATCTGAAAAGTAGCTGTACGCCTTGGTGTCGCCGGTCAGATTGATGTTGGCGACATCCCGCATCGCCTTCTCGATGGCCTCGAAGTTGTCTTTTGGCAGGTGTTTGCTGACGGCGTCCTCAATGAGACGTTTCATCTCCCGGTTCTTGATGAAGGTTACGGCACGTTCCGCCACAAAGCGCCAATCAGAGACATCCATCCTGGTCAGTTTCCGGTACTCCTCGACGTACAACGTGATGTCGGCTTCTGCGATGACCTTGTGCCGCACCATGTCCTTGATGCCCTCAGTGAAGCCCAGGTGAGACAGTTTCGCTTGGTATTTCAGGTGGAAGTCTATTGCCAGCTTGCCGATGTTGTGTCTGACCACGCTTTCAAAATATGACGGTTTGAGGTGTCTTGCCACCGATGAGCAGAACTCGCCTGACAATAACAGGCACGCTAAAACCTTCCGCTCAAACGTCTCGTCTACCATGTTGCCCCCCTGAGTGGGAACACCATCCTTGAATCCTTGAACGGCATCGTGTCGCCACTCCCCCTGTAGCCGATTTCACCTGTTTTGACCGCCACCATCACGTGGCACCTTGGGCAAGTAATGTGTCCCGCTCGTGCGTGTTCGATGTCGGGTAGAAGCCTTACGCCGCAATCGCATTCAACCGGCTGGGGATAGTACATTCGCCACTCCTTGTGAGAACCTTGTTCAGATACTCTGCCGACAGTCGACCATCCTGCATAAGTCCGATGAGGCGCTTGGTATGGTTGACGCCACGCCTCAACGCCGACTTCAGCAGATAGTCGCAGTAGGCGTCCTGAACCGGATGCCCGGTGTAGTTGTTGCTGGAGAAGAACGCCAGGTCGGCATACCTGACAAATCTTCCGAACTGTTCATGCCAGTTGGCGTCAGCCCACTTCAGGATGCTTTTGTTGAGGAAGACGTTGAAGGGGATGTACTCGACCATGCGCCCGTCCTTGAACTTTGTGACCAGCGGCTTCATGCCAAGCTCCAGATGTGCCTTGGTTGTCAGTGCCCAGAACTCTTCGTAGCGCCAGCCGCGAGCATCGCACCACTGCCGTAATTTCCTGATTTGCTTGTGCTTGTTCCACGCCTCGATGTTTGTGACGTTCAATCCTTTCAGGACATTGACGTGCCGTGATAAACCGAGCAGCTCGTTGTAGTCCATCAAGGACAGCCCGTAACATAAGGCACATTTGAGGTCGGAAGTGTTGGGGGTCATAAGTCGATAGTCGAACCATTTTGTGTCGTACAAGGCAACTTCGCTCATTGGCGTTTCATGTCGGGTCTGCATGCCGCTGGCACCTCTCATCACAATTACACTCACGACCCTTCCAGAATTACGGAGCATGCAAAAAAAGTTCGACACGCACCTGATGGGTCTTTTCTTGGCGAAAAATAACGAGGGCAGTCGTGAAAATTTCTCCTTACATTTCAATGGGTTGCATAACGCTTCAATTTGGCATCAGAACCACTTTCAGAGGAGAGTACGTGTACTTGCATGCACCCTTGGAGGGTCAGGAAAATGTCGTTTTGAATCGCAGTGTTGCTGGGATGGTTGGCGTGACTCGCCCAGGTCTTGGACGGCTCTGACAGGCAAAATGCCGTCTACATAATCGCTCGACCCTATTCTGATAAGGGTGCGAAATTTGGAATGATTCTTGTTCGGAGGGCGATTGGTGGATGGAACCGATTTTGCAGAGTATCGGATGGCACGTCCTTTGCTACGCGGGCGCCCGCGATTATCCCAGTTCTTTTAAGATTATAAGATAATAGAGGTTATGGAATGGTGTCTGAATGGTGATTTTGATGAATTGAGAATACTCAGAAATCACCTTCAGACACTCCTTCGGAGTGTCTTCATTCGATTTCTGCGGCGCAAGCGCCCTTGAAAAAAAATCTGCATCGTCCCGTAAAGTAGAGGGACCTCCGTGTGTAATTGTGCAGGAGGTTAACGATGCTTCGATTGAGCGTAGGAAACATCTTTACGATGGTGGCTGGCGATGAGACCAGCATAGTTTCGGACATCCTTTCCTATCGGGACAGGAGTGCTGAGCATGCCGCCCGATACCTGAAGCGGAAGAGAGGCAATGCCCAGCAGTGGGACGGATTGAAAAGTTTTTTTGACCGGAAGGAATCACGATTCCTGAGCGGACTGACCGAGAAAGTCACGGAGGCCCTGAAACTTCGGGGTGTGCCGTTTACCATACAGGACATGCGGGTTAAGCCTGAACTTCCCAGCGCCGCAGGGGATTTCAGCCTCAAGGGGATTGAGTTGCGGCACTACCAGAAGCGCACCATCAAGGAGTTCCTTGTGGCTAGACGGGGCGTGGCCCGTCTGGCTACTGGCGCTGGTAAAACGGAGGTGGCGATTGCGATAACCAAAGGGCTTCGGCTCCCGACCCTGTTTTTGACCCATCGGGTGAATCTCCTGACCCAGACCGCCAAGCGGTATGCCAGCAGGTGTCCTGAACTGGCCGACCAGATTGGCATCCTTGGCGGCGGAATCACGGAGCCGAAGTTGGTGACGATAGCCACCGTCCAAACGCTCTACAGCCTGGTCAAGAAGAACCCGAAGCAGATGGCTGAGTTCCTGGCGCAGTTCAAGTTTCTGATTATCGACGAGGCCCACCGTTCCGGTGCCAAGCAGTTCTACCTCCCCAGCATGCTCTGCCGGAACGCCTATTACCGGCTCTCGCTGACTGCCACACCCTTCATGTCCGGCGATGACGAGGCTGATATGTACCTGATGGGGACGACCGGCCCGATAGTCACGACCGTTACCAATGGGGAGCTGATTGCCCAGGGTGTTCTGGCCCGACCGATGTTCAAGTTTTTCACCATCACGGAACCGAACTTGAAGAGCTTCTCCAACTGGCGTGACATTTACGAGCGGGGCATCATCTACAACGTCCAGCGAAACACCCTGATTGCCCAGCAAGCCGCCAAACTGACCGACATGGGGTGCAGAATCTTGGTGATATGCCGCGAAGTGGCACACACCGCCATCCTGCATGAGCTTCTGGTTGAAGCAGGTGTCAGGGTTGAGGTCTGCAACGGCGACAAGGACTACCACGAGCGTGACAAGGCTCTGGAGCGCATGGCAAAGGGAAGGATAGATGCCTTGGTCTGTACCAATATTTTTGATGAGGGGATAGATGTCGGCGAGATAAACGCCGTCATCCTCGCTGCCGGAACCAAGAGCGCTCCGGCACTATTCCAGCGGACGGGAAGGGCGATACGAAAGAAAGCCGACGGTGAGAACTACGCCATCGTCATCGACTTCATTGACGAGACGCACCGGATTCTCAGCGAACATTCCTGGCAACGATACAACCTGGTCAGGTCAGAAGCCGGATTCACTATTATCTGAGGAGGTTGTGTCGTGCAGTTTGCGTGCGCCAAGGATGCACTGATGTTCTACGTCGAAAACGTAAATAGTGAACCGTTGATTCCCTGCACCACGACCCTCATGGTGACTGAGGATGGCGGTGCTCGGTTGCAATACTCGACCTATGCCACGGCTGGGACACCGGCATGGGCGCTCACCATTGACGTCGTTGAAGACCTTGAGTCGCTCCTCAAGACCCACCTCACGCCCTATGAGTGCCGAGTGCTGCTAACTGCGGCCCTGAACGACTTCAACTATGCCAGCTACGTCTTTGATGGCATTGAGACCCGGCAGGGAATCAGATGGAAGACCGTGCCGATTCTTGACAAGTTCACCGCCGTTCTCATTGCCGCTGGCTATCTCCCGAAGGGGCTGTCAGCCAAGCCTAAGAGCCTGTTCGGTCAAAGCGAAACATACGCTAAGCAGTTAATAGAATGCGGATAATTTCAGCTAACGTCTTGACGGGAGCCGCAATATATGAGCTGATTGCGGTATGCCAAGGACAAATGGAACATACCGCAAGGGGAAAATCTGGTGGGTCAGCTACCGTGATATCGACGGTTCAGACCACCACGAGTCGTCATATTCACAGGAACTCAGCGACGCCATAGAGCTTCTGAAGTTCCGCCAGAACTCCATCCTCGAAGAACGACTACCTGATATCAAGCGCCTGAAGGATGAAGTCCTGACCTTCGACAAGGCCGCTGAGCGCTACCTGAACTTCTGCATCGACCAGAGCGGCTATGTGCGGAAGAGAGGGGTAATCAAGCAGCTCACCACTCACTTCGGCAAACTGAACATCGCTGACATTGAACTCACTGACATTGAGGAGTACCAGGTCAAGGCCCTTGCCAGCAACTCACCCCAAACCTGCGACCACCACGTAGATGTCCTGAAGCATATATATAGCATGTGTGAGCGGTGGGAACTGGTGAGCGTGACGGTCAGTTCGATGGTGGGACTTGCCGAGATGTGTCGGCCACGCCATGAAAATCTCCGCTACCTGCAAATCACGGAATGGCTTGACCTCGTTGAAGCGTGCGTTGACTACGCCCAACTCCAGATGCTCGTCAGGATATCACTGAACACCGGCATGCGGCTTGGCGAGATATTCGCCCTGACCTGGGATTGCGTTGACCTCGACAGGAAGGTCATAGTGGCTGGGAACCAGGAGCGTGGCCGGTCACGGGTCATCCCCATCGGCGACGACCTCTACGGACCGCTCACCCGGTGGCCCAAGCACATCAAGTCAGAGTACGTCCTATGGGGATTCAGGGGAGTGACGCCAAGGCTGAAGGAGCAGTTCGACCAAGTGCTGGCGAAGTGCGGCATCAGCGACTTCACACTCTATG
Source organism: uncultured Geobacter sp. (assembly GCA_903902855.1). GTDB lineage: Bacteria > Desulfobacterota > Desulfuromonadia > Geobacterales > CAIOGM01 > CAIOGM01. The sequence goes on from CAIUWK010000102.1 coordinate 12,124, forward strand.
ACCTGCGCCATACCTTCGCCAGCCATCTGGCCTTGTCAGGCGTGCCCCTTGATACGGTGGGGATACTGTTGGGACATACGTCACGCAAGATGACGGCACGCTACGTCCATCTCACATCGGACTATCTGGCAGAAGCCGTGAGGAACCTAAGCAACCGTGTCAATGGGATGTCGATGCCTGGCGGCGGCGAGCAGACTGCCGCCTGAGCTGAAAGAACTATGTAGTCGTCGAAAATGATTGCTGCTATTATGCATCAGGAGGTTTGAAAAAATGAGCGTAAGCCAAATAAAAGCCATCGCTATTGAAATAGCAACCGAAATCCTCGAAGCGGCCAAGTCTGGAAGCCTTGACAGCGTAGTTTTGAAATATGACACTCAGGGCAAGCCGATTGGCGATTTGTCGAGGGTATATTCCCATTCCGGAATTTATGTTTTCACTATTGAGAAAGAGGGCGCACTTGCGGCTTCATACGTTGGTAAATGCGAAAATGATGGACGCCTAAGGCAGCATATCACTGGCAAAAATCTGAACGGAACGCCACTAAAACCTTCTGTTGGTAGAAAATATGATGAAATATTAGAAACACTAGGCCGTGGCTTTACTGTGAGAGTGAATCTCTATTCCAATGAAGAATTTGACAAATCGAGCTTATCTTGTATTGAAATTAAAGCATTGGAGATTGCGAAGCAGGAATTCAAAAACATTTTTCCTCGTGAGAAACATTGGATTCAGCGAATAGGCTAAAAAATAAGATAGGACATAATATTAAAGTAGAATGGCAAATCGAAGGTGCTGACATAGCTCAGGTTAGTTCACTTTAGAGGCTTAAAATAAAGAATAGTCACAAAAAACTAATATTGAGAGAGTTTCATATGGTTAAAACTTTAGTTTTCATATTTTTCATAGTTTGTATTTGTAGTTGCAATAAAACGTCTGAAAAGCATAAAGAGCTTCCACCACCAAGTGGAACCAACTATGAGTACACAGACAAGGCTAATAAAAAGCTAGATTGTATTGAACCACATAATCCGTACAACGATGGAGGCGGGCATGACGCCGGATTCAATTGGGCTGCAGAAAATGGTGGAGCTTGCGAAGGTAATTCGGATTCGTTCAATGAGGGGTGTGAAGAGTTTCACAGGCAGTTGGATGAATATAATCGCTGTCTGGAAATGCAGAAGAAGTAGCGCTAAAGGTTTATCAACATGCTTGTGACGTGCGCTAAAAAATAGATAATATCAATGCTGATGTCGCAATACATGCCTATAGCCACCACTGACAATCTCGACTATCTTAACCTAACTGCGCACCTACATTAGCATAATTGGAAATGTAACAAGGGGTAACGCTCATCATGTGACCCCTTGTTTTCAGTCGTCAGTTATATGCTGTAATTGTCAACCATTCTCTTGAATTCGGAAATGTTTGGTTTCAGCAATCTATAATGCTGGCTGCTATGACCCAGCATATAGCCATAAGCAAGAATGCGCCGAGTGCTCCGAGAATTTGGAAATGAAAAATACATGCAAGCGTTGTGAATGCAGAGGCTAAAGCACCTATTCCGAATGCAAGAACCCAAAACCACCTTTGTGTCATTAAACCCAGGAAGACGATGCCGACTATCACAAGAAAGGCTTCCATGGCCTACTCCTTGACAGAAAGGCAAACTGTAGCTTCATAGGAATCTTTCTGAAAGTTATAGTGACCTTTTACTTGATACCCCTCAGGTGTGATATGCCCAGTTTCTGTATCTGCACCTGGCAGTTCTGCCAACTCTCTCGCAAATCCAGTGTCGAGAATCTTTAATGACTTAGCATCTTCTGAAATACCAAAACGCCCACCATCGTTGAAGCCTACAAACTCGATAATTTCTAGTCCTCGATAATCGTTAAAAATGTCTTCCAGTGTTCTTGGCATGGCGTTACCCTCCTGATAAATTTCCTTCTTAGTTATCAAGACGCTGGTACCAAGATTTTTCTTCCAGATTATCTTCAGAGAACTGAAAGTATTTGCCAGCCGGTTCGGAATCTCAACATTCGACTTCCCAGAAAACCAGAAAGTGGCGGCAGGTTTGAGGTAGTTTTGTCCACGTCATGATTGCTCCGCCGAGAATGGAACAAGGGGGCCACGTATTGAACGTGACCCCTTGTTTTTATTTTTCAGGAATGGGATGCCAAGGCCGAAAAAAAGCGATGCTATCGTGCCGCAGATGGAGGCTTTCTGGGGCTCAGAAAACTGGCCCGTTTTTTTAGCCCGTTTTTTAGACCACTTTCCTAGACCACTTTTTGTTCCAGAGGCAGCAATCAGTAGATTCTACCAATACACCAGGCACCCCTAAAACCCGTAAAAATCCAGTATTGCCATAAAAAACCCAACAAAAAAGGGAACTTGAGGTGGATAACACTCTCAAGTTCCCTTAAATTTTTGGTCGGGGCGAGAAGATTCGAACTTCCGACCCCCTGCTCCCGAAGCAGGTGCGCTACCAGGCTGCGCTACGCCCCGACGTGAATTATTCTTTTAACGTTTCCGATGGTTTTTGTCAAGGGGAAAGTCGGAAGGGGGGGAGGAGATTTACCACAAGGAACCAGATCGGAGGAGAGGCAAAATGATGAGGCGCGGGCAATGAGTAAGACTTTTCTCCGCATCACTGCATCACGTCACGCCGCCGCGGTTCGCTCCTTGATCCAGCCTCACCATCCCGCGATCTGTCGCCCGATCCAACCTCCTCGCCACCGGCGGCGGGGATAACTATGGGACCAGATTGTCAAACTCACAGCATAGACAGAGAATGCAGCAACGTTGTTAAACATTATCTACCATCACTTCTGATTGCATCCCCGTAGTTCGATTCTCTCGACAACATCGCTAAAAAAGGGTAAACTCCCGCCGTTCAAACAACTTTTCCTGAAAATCGCCTCGACTGGGAAGATGTCCGGTTGTCCAAGGTGTTTTGAATTGCCTGCTCAACCGGAACATAATTTTCGTGCAATTACTGATGAATTGCTCTGAAGTTCGAATCGGAGACAAAAATGAGAGAAGACATCAAAGTCAGTGTTGCTGGCAATATGAATGTAGAGTATGAGTTCACCCAAGATTGGTTTCAGTATGGATCTCAGCTATGGCCGAACCTGACGGAGCATTTACCCGTGCATGACAATTTGCATCGCTTCATGGAAATAGGATCATTTGAGGGTCGCAGTACTGTCTGGATCATCGAAAACATGATGAAGGCTGGCGACCAGCTGCTATGTGTAGATACTTGGGCCGGCGGCGAGGAGCATTCCACCATCGATATGGTTGCGGTAGAGCAGCGGTTTGACCGCAACATCGCGAGGGCCAAGAGTAAAGTGCCAAGTATCAGCGTCCAGAAAAACAAAAAGAACTCAGCCTCTGCCCTGGCACATCAAATGTGCTGGCTTGACAGCGGGTTCCAAGGCTACGACTACATCTACATCGATGGCAGCCATCAGGCTTCGGATGTCCTGCGGGATTGTGTCATGGCGTGGGAAGTACTGCGCCCGGGCGGGATCATGGTTATGGATGACTATCTGGGTGGAGACCCAAGTATGCCGCTGCACCGACCCAAGATGGCCATTGATGCCTTCATGAACATCTCTGCCCCGAAAATGGAGATCCTGCACCTTGGGTATCAGATTGCAGTCAAGAAGGAGCTGCCGAGATGATCGTCCTGAATAGTAAGGAGTGATTCCCACACTAAAGGCACCAGGGTTAAAAAAACCTTGGTGCCCTTTCTTTATTGTTCGGTTCTCTCCACCCTGCCCCTCCAAGAGGAAGGACGGGGAGGATTATTAATCTTGTACAGTTTGTCTCTGCAGGAGGATCTGTGCTAGTATCGGCTGAAAAAAGAAGGCGGGAACCTTGTGATGGTACAGATCGGAATCAAATCCTTGCAAATTTGGCAGAAGCGGTGGGAAAAGGCGCAATTCGCTTCCAGGAACGCCCTGCTCCTGTTAGTAGCAGCGCTCTCCCTGGCATTCGGAACGCCGACTCCCCTCCATGCGTCATCTCAGAAAGAGTCGTCAGCGGAAGAAGCCATGGTGACGCCCACACCACATTCGGAGACGAATGACGGCTTTCAGCTGACGATTACGGCCTTTCAGCTGTTTGAAAAAAAAGGGAACGAGCTTACCGTGGTGCTGCGAAAACTTCAGGCCGAGGCGGCGGGCTCCCCCGATGATCCTGCAAAGCAGAAGGCAGATTTTCTCGCCAAACTGACCCACCTCTACCCAGGGTCAACCTTTGACGGAACAACTGGAACGATTCCGTTTCAGAAAGAGTATGTTGCGCACTTCAACAGCGCATTGAAAGTCACCGGCATCAAGGAGAACGGCGCTACGATTACGACTACCTATGACTTTGAACAAGAGACCATTGAGCTTGTGGGTCAGTCTAGTTCGGTCACGGCAGTCATCGACCGATCCAAACCGTCCCGTTCCCGGTTCTCTCATGCAGTCATACCTGCCATGGCGCTGGATGCTGAAAAAAATCTTACCATCCCGGGGTTTAAGCGAACAGCCACTCGTTCGGTTGAAACATCGGTGCTCAACGACGCATATCAGTTACTGAGCCAGACCAATGCTCTCCGGATGGATGATTTTGCCGCTGACATCATTCGGTATCCCGCCTTGCGGTTGAAGGCCCTGAATATCGTCACCAACGGCTATCATGAACGTCACCCGGACGAGTATCAGAGGGGGGTGGAATCAGCGAGACCCGCACTCATACTTCGCTCAGCGGTAACGGCTTCTCCCTCCAAGAGTGTCGGAACTCTTATTCTCGTCGCAGCGCTTGTGGCCACGGCGTTCCTGGCTGCAAGGGGTACGAATCAGACGGTAAAGTCGCTATTCATGAGCAAAGCCGAAAGGGCGCATGCAAAAAGATTCAACACCTTGTCCCCCATGGTCGTGCGTATCTTGACGCTGGTGGGAACGTCGCTCTGGGGGAAGAATCTCCTGATGTCAAAAAAATTCTCCATCATCAAGCGGAGTGACCGATGGCTGCTCTGCGAGGGGAAAATCGACGACAAGAATCCGCCATCCACGGCAAAGAACCGGCTGGAGGTCTGCATGAGAAGTAATTGCTTCAGACTCAAGATTACCCGACTCAATGGAGTCGCAGTAAAACAGGAGGTCATGTGCAACAATTTTTCCGCGGGAGAGCTGACGGAAAAAGTGAGCGAGATATCCGCCCTCTTTGGCCGGGAAACATCCGACCACGAGCAGGCGAAACCTTGACAAAGGCTCTTAACGATGTCCGCCACGGGTCCAGGATATGAAATCGAATTTTCCTTTCCCGTTGACTTTTCAAGAGGTTCACTGTAGATAAAGATGTTTTCTTCAGCACGAAACAATCACATTTCGGGGAGTCACCTCCCCTGCGGAGCCGCCAGCCATGGATTACAAGGACACCCTCAATCTCCCGGTCACCGATTTTCCCATGAAGGCCAACCTGTATGTACGGGAGCCGGAGATCATCGCCCGGTGGCAGAAGGACGACCTCTATGGCCGGATGATGCAGGCCGGTGAAGGAAAGCCCACCTACATTCTCCACGACGGCCCCCCCTACGCCAACGGCCATATCCATATCGGCCACGCCCTTAACAAGATCCTCAAGGATGTGGTCCTCAAGTCCAAGCGGATGAGCGGCTTTCAGGCCCCCTACGTCCCGGGGTGGGATTGCCACGGCCTCCCCATCGAACTCCAGGTGGAGAAGAATCTGGGCTCCAAAAAGCGTGACATCACCAAACTGGAGATGCGCAAGCTCTGCCGGGAGTACGCGGCCAAATTTGTCGCCATCCAGGGGGAGGAGTTCCAGCGACTGGGTATCCTGGGGGAGTGGGACAAGCCGTACCTCACCATGAACTACGAGTACGAAGGGATCACCGCCGGGGAACTGGCCCGCTTCGCCGGCAACGGCGGCCTCTACCGGGGGAAAAAACCGGTTCACTGGTGCTCTTCCTGCGTCACCGCCCTGGCCGAGGCCGAGGTGGAGTATGCGGATCATAAATCACCCTCCATCTTCGTGAAGTTCCTCCTAGCGGATGATATCTCGGCGGCTCTGCCGGCCCTGGCGGGAAAGAAGGTTTCCGTGGTCATCTGGACCACCACCCCCTGGACCATCCCGGCCAACCTGGCCATCTCCCTCCACCCGGAGTTCGACTATGTAGCCCTGGAGAGCGGCAACGACGTCCTCATCGTGGCCGACGGGCTCAAAGACTCTTTCCTGGCTGCGGTGGGGCTGGAAGGTTCCGTTATTGCCACCTTCAAGGCCGGTCTCCTGGAAGGGAAGCAGTCCCGGCACCCGTTCTACGACCGGAACTCGGTGATCCTCCTGGGTGAACATGTGACCCTGGAGGCGGGGACCGGCTGCGTCCACACTGCACCGGGACATGGCCATGACGACTACCAGATGGCGCTGAAATTCGGGCTGGATGTCTACAACCCGGTGGATAACCGGGGGCGCTACGTCTCCGACCTCCCCCTCTTCGGCGGCCAGTTCGTCTTTGACGCCAACAAGGAGGTCATCGCCAAGTTGATCGAGGTGGAGGCGCTGGTGGGACAGGGGATCGTCAGCCACTCCTATCCCCACTGCTGGCGCTGCAAGAAGCCGATCATCTTCCGGGCCACGGAGCAGTGGTTCATCAGCATGGAACAAAACGATCTCCGCACGAAGGCGCTGGCCGCCATCGACCAAGTCCAATGGATTCCCAAGTGGGGTAAGGAGCGTATCTACGGGATGATCGAGAACCGTCCCGACTGGTGCGTCTCCCGTCAACGCTCCTGGGGGGTCCCCATCACCGCCTTCTCCTGCACCGCCTGCGGCGAGTTCCTGGCCGACGCCACGATCATGCAGCAGATAGCCGAACTCTTCAAGGAGCAGAGCTCCGACATCTGGTACGACTGGGATGCGGACAAATTCCTTCCGGCAGGGACCGTCTGCCCTTCTTGCGGCAAGTCGGACTTTGCCAAGGAGATGGATATCCTGGATGTCTGGTTCGACTCCGGGGTCTCCCACGCGGCGGTCCTGGAGGCAAACCCGGCACTGGGCTCCCCCGCCGATCTCTACCTGGAGGGGAGTGACCAGCACCGGGGGTGGTTCCATTCTTCGCTTCTGGAAAGCGTGGGGAGCCGGGGCGTTGCCCCCTACCGGAGCGTCCTGACTCACGGCTTCGTCCTGGACGGCCAAGGGCGTAAGATGAGCAAATCCATGGGGAACGTGGTTGCCCCCGAGGATGTCATCAAGAAATTCGGCGGCGATGTCCTGCGGCTCTGGGTAGCTGCCCAGGATTATCGGGACGACAACCGGATTTCCCAGGAGATCCTGACCCGGGTGGCCGAGGCCTACCGCCGCATCCGGAATACCTGCCGCTATATCCTTGGCAACATCAGCGACTTCGATCCGGCCACCGACTCCGTCCCTCTGGAGCGGATGCCGGAGATCGATCGACTGGCGCTCCACGTTCTTGAGGGGCTCAAGGAGCGGGTGCTGCTGGCCTATGAGGAGATGGAGTTCCACACCATCTACCAGGCGGTGAACGCCTTCTGCTCCGTGGAACTGAGTGCCGTCTACCTGGACATCCTGAAGGATCGCCTCTATACGAGCCGGAAGGAGTCTCTGGAACGCCGAAGCGCCCAGACCGCCTTCCACCTGATTCTCGACGCACTGGTCCGGATGATGGCCCCCATTCTCTCCTTCACCGCCGAGGAGGTCTGGTGGAGCATGCCGGGCAAACGGGAGGAGAGCGTCCATCTGGCCGGGTTCCCCCCCCTGACTCCGGAGGTGAAGGATGACGGGTTGGCTGCCAAATGGATACGGCTCTTTGCGGTGCGCAGCGAGGTCCTCAAGGCGTTGGAGCTGGCCCGGGGACGTACGAGTATCGGTCATCCCCTGGATGCCTGCGTCACCATCGCCGCGCCGGCGGCGGAGCTGGCGTTCCTCCGGGAAAACGAAGCCGAGCTGAAGACGATCTACATCGTCTCCAAGGTGGAGCTGAAGGAAGAGCTTGACGGTGACTGCCATGAGCCCGCCGATCTGCCGGGGTACCGGATCGCCGTCACCCCTGCTCCCGGCGCCAAGTGTGAGCGCTGCTGGTGTTACGATGAAGAGATCGGCGCCGACATAGAGCACCCGACCATCTGTCCCCGCTGCGTCGCGGCGGTAAAATAACCAAAGGCTTTTACCACAGAGACACGGAGAAAAGCCCAATTTACAGGGATATACAGGATGAACAGGATTCCCTGATATCAGGGCAAGAAGATTCATTCAGGGTTTAGCGTCTGTCATCCTGACCGAAGTGAAGGATCTGTTTTTCAAGAAGAATCAGAGTCCTGGTTTTATCCTGACTATCCTGTACATCCCTGTTAATTCGGTTCTCTCCGTGCTTCCGTGGTGAATGATATTTCTTGATGACCCTGAAATACCGCGTTCTTGTCCTCGTTTCCCTCGTCACCATCGTGCTGGACCAGGCGACCAAGCTCTACATCGCCCGGACCCTCCCTTTGCATGCGATGATCAGGGTGATCGAAAACTTCTTCACCATCACCTACCTCCGGAACAGGGGGGCGGCCTTCGGGATATTGGCCACGTCACCCTGGAGGCTCCCCTTCTTCATCCTGGTCTCCACCATTGCCGTGGTGGTGATCCTCACGGTTATCAAAAAACTCCGGGACGAGCAGAAGCTGGCACTCTTCTCCCTCTCCCTCATCCTTGCCGGCGCAGTGGGGAACCTCATCGACCGGGTCAGCTACGGCGAGGTCATCGACTTCATCTTCGTCCACTGGTACGATCACTACTGGCCCGCCTTCAACGTGGCCGACTCCGCCATCTGCGTCGGGGTCTTCCTCCTGGCTCTGGACATGTTCCGTGAGGAGCAACGACTCAAACGGCAGCAACAGTCATGACCGACAAAAAAAGCCCTCGAATCGAGGGCTTTTTTGGGTGCGGTGATGTCCGGACTGCTCACCGGGAACTGAAGCAGGAGGAGTCACGGGAGATGGCGACGCTTACGTTGGGAGATGCCGCAATCAGGGTGTAGGGGATATGCCGACTGATGATGGCGGCGATCATGGCACCATTGCTCACATAGCTCGTCTTTTTTGCAAACTCCTGGAGGGCGCGACTGGTGGGAGCGTTCCAGGAAACCGTCTGCTCAGGCAGACACTTCTTCTCCAGCCAGACGTAACAGATGAGAAACTCCCGATACCCTTTGAGGAGCAGTTTTTTGCTCCCCATAAAGTTAACCCCCGTGCTCTTGAAAAAACCCTCGCTGCCGATGCCGTATTCACAGAGGCCGGGAGTTGAATTGACGATGAAGATGAATTCCTGCTCGGTGGGACTCATGGTGCGAACCTCTTTACTTACGCCTCTACTGCGACTGCTATCGCTACCGCTTTTACCTTTTTGGGTTTGCGGACAGTGACACGGGGAGTGGCTGGTACCGCTTCGGGAAGCGGTACAAACGAAGCAGGGTCAGCCTGTTGAAGGCTGTGGTAATGAGAAGAAGAAATTTTTCGGATGATGCCGTCACTGAACTGAATCGTCGCCCGCGTCCCTTCCACCACCATGACCTTACCGGCCCCCCACTGCTCTGCTCCATTGTGGCTGACGAAGGTACCGTTCTTGATATTCATTATGACTGCCTCCTGAAAAGGTTCGTGATTCGTTACGGGACACTCTCTACACCTTACGCTGTTGCCGGGGGAATAGATAGATAAATCGAAGAAGTAGCAGGGGAGTCGCACTCTGCCGGAGCGGGTCGTGAAACCGGTTCAATTCCCGCCTTGCCGTCTCCGGCGAACTCTGGTATGAAGAAGATACCCTTATTTCGGCGTGCCGTCCGTCCACCCTCCGGCTCACTGCTTTACCCCGGAACCATTCATGACCTCCCTCATTAGCCCCATGATCGCCATGCTCCTCTTCCTCATCCTCTTCCCCGTCCCGGGAATCGGGCGGGAGTTCGACCCGGAGCGCCCCGTCATCGTCGGTGGCGACCGGGACTACCCCCCCTACGAATTCATGGGTAAAAACGGCACTGCCGCCGGGTTCAATGTGGATCTCACCCGGGCCATCGCCCGGGTCATGGGGCTCCAGGTAGAGTTCCGGATGGGGGGGTGGAAGGAGATGCGTGACGCTCTTCAGGCGGGGAGGGTGGATATCCTTCAGGGGATATCCTTCTCCGAGGCCCGGACCAGGAGCGTCGACTTCTCCCCCCCCCACAGTATTGTCAGCCATGCCATCTTTGCCCGTCGGGGGTCGCCACCTCCCCGCTCCCTGGATGATCTCAAGGGGAAAGAGGTCATCGTCTTCCAGAGCGGTATCATGCACGACCTCCTGGAACAGAGGCATACGGCCAAGCGGTTGATCCTCACCGCCACCCCCGCGGACGCACTCCGGCTCCTGGCCTCGGGGAGTCACGACTACGCCGTGGTGGCGACCCTTCCCGGCAGCTACCTCATCCGGGAGCTGAAACTCACCAACCTGGTTCCGGCGGCCACAGGGATCGCCTTCTATCCCTACTGCTATGGGGTCCGTAAAGGTGATGACGAACTCCTGGGCCGGTTCACCGAGGGACTCGCCATCCTCAAGAAGACCGGAGAATACCAGAAGATCCACGACCAATGGCTAGGGGTGCTGGAGCCGCGCTCGCTCTCCTGGCAGGAGGTGTCCCGCTCCGCCGCCATCGTGGTGGTCCCGCTCTTCCTGGTGCTCTGCGGCGCACTCCTCTGGTCCCGCTCCCTCCGACGGCAGGTGGCCCTCCGGACGGAATCATTGGCTCGGGAGGTTGAAGAGCGCAAACGTGCCGTGGAGGAGCTCAGGCTCCACCAGGCCCAACTGCTCCAGGCGGACAAGATGAAGTCTCTGGGGATACTGGTCTCCGGCGTGGCCCACGAGATCAACAACCCCACCGGGCTCATCCTCCTCAACCTCCCCATCCTGCAGGAGGTCTACCGGGACGCCGGGGAGCTGCTGGAAGAGCAGTACCGGAAGCAGGGGGATTTTTCCCTGGGGGGAATCCCCTACAGCCGGATGCGGGATCAGGTTCCCATCATGCTGGACGAAACCCTGGAGGGGGCGCGACGGATCAAGCAGATCGTGGAGGAGCTGAAGGATTTTGCCCGCCCCAACCATGCCGCCGTCAAGGAGCCGCTGGATCTCAACTGCGTGGTAAAAACGGCGCTCCGGCTGGTGGAGTCGACGCTGCGCAAGGCCACGAACCGGTTCACGGTAAGCTATGCCGCCCCCCTCCCCCAGTTCCGGGGAAACCGTCACCGCTTGGAACAGGTGATCGTCAACCTGATCGTCAACGCCTGCCAGTCCCTGACCGACCCCTCCAAGGGGATTTTTCTCGAAACCCGCCATAACCGGGAAACCGGGGAGGTGGAACTGCTGGTCCGGGACGAAGGAGTCGGCATCCCGGCCGAGGAGCTCCCCAATCTCACCGACCCGTTCTTCACCACCAGACGGGAAGAGGGGGGGACCGGCCTGGGGCTCTCCGTATCAGCCGGGATCGTCAAGGAGCATGACGGCATCCTCAGATTCCAGTCACAACCGGGCAGCGGCACCACCGTCACCCTGGCGCTACCGGTGGCAGAGGAAAACAGATCATGACAAACACCTCATGCTACCCAGCCTTCGGACTCCTGCTGGTGGACGATGAACCGGCCTGGCTCCGCGCCCTCTCCCTGACCCTGGAGCGTTCCGCCGGGGTCACCAACATCCTCACCTGTAGCGACAGCCGCCAGGTGCTGGCGCTCCTGGAGAGCCGGGATATCGGACTCGTCCTCCTGGACCTGACCATGCCCCACCTCTCCGGCGAGGAGCTCCTGTCCCGGATTACCGAGAGCTTTCCCGACCTCATGGTCATCGTCATCAGCGGGCTGAACCAGGTGGAAAACGCCGTCCGCTGCATGAAGCTGGGCGCCTTCGACTACTTCGTCAAGACCGTGGAAGAGGATCGTCTTCTGGGTGGGATACTCCGCGCCATCCGGATGAGAGAACTCCAGCAGGAGAACCGGGAGATCTCCAGCCACCTCCTGGCCGGCGAACTCCGGCGACCGGAAGCCTTCAGCGCCATCATCACCGGGGACCGGACCATGCTCACCATCTTCGGCTACATCGAGGCGGTGGCCGGGAGTCCGCAACCGCTCCTCATCACCGGCGAGAGCGGCGTGGGAAAGGAGCTGGTCGCCCGGGCGGCCCACACCCTCAGCGGCTGCCGGGGACCGCTGGTCACCGTCAACGTGGCTGGGGTGGATGATACCATCTTTGCCGATACCCTCTTCGGCCATCTCCGGGGGGCCTTTACCGGGGCAGATCAGCCGCGGCGGGGGATGATCGAAGAGGCCGCCGACGGCACCCTCTTTCTGGACGAGATCGGCGACCTGAGCATCCCCTCCCAGGTGAAACTGCTCCGTCTCCTCCAGGAGGGAGAGTACTTCCCACTGGGGAGCGACCGCCCCAAGCGGAGCAAGGCCCGGATCATCGTGGCCACGCACCGGGACCTCTCGGCCCGGGAACAGGCAGGGGGGTTCCGGCGGGATCTCTATTTCCGGCTACGGACCCATCATCTCCATATTCCTCCCCTCCGGGAGCGCAAAGGGGACATCCCGCTCCTTTTGGACCATTTTTTGGCCCAGGCAGCCCACTCCCTGGGAAAGAAGAAGCCGACCCCCCCCCGGGAGCTGGCGCAACTCCTGGCTACCTACGACTTTCCCGGCAATGTTCGAGAGCTCCGCTCCCTGGTGTACGATGCCGTCAGCGTCCACCGGGACCGGATACTCTCCATGGAAAGCTTTCTCAAGGTTGCCCTGCGTCCCGAGACGCAGCCGACCACCCCCCTCCCCGTGGCGACGAACCTCTTCAGCGGCCTCCACCGGCTCCCGACCTTCGGCGAGGCCGCGCAACTCCTGGTAACCGAGGCCATGTCCCGGGCAGGGGGGAACCAGACCATAGCCGCGCGCCTCCTGGGGATCTCCCAGCCGGCCCTCTCCAAGAGGCTGAAACTGAGCAGATAACACAAAAAAAGGAGGAAATAACATGAAAACAAGTATCTGGCTGGTGCTCTGTATGGCCTGCGTCCTCTCTGTCTCTGCCACGGCCTGGGCAAAGGTGGAGGGACGAGAGGTGGAGTACCGGAGCGGGAGTACGCTGCTCAAGGGGTATCTGGCACAGGAGACAACCGTGAAGGGGAAACGTCCGGCAGTGCTGGTGGTCCATGAGTGGTGGGGCCACAACGAGTATGCCCGGAAGCGGGCGCGGATGCTGGCCGAACTGGGGTATGTGGCGCTGGCGGTGGACATGTTCGGCGACGGCAAGGTCGCCCAGCACCCCGCTGATGCGGGAAAATTTGCCGCCGAGGCGATGAAAAACAAAGGGGTGGGGGAGGCCCGCTTCCTGGCCGCCCTGGAGTTCATCCGGCGCCAGCCAAGTGTTGACCCGACCCGGGTCGCGGCCTTGGGGTACTGTTTCGGCGGCGGAGTGGTGCTTCACATGGCGCGCCAGGGGGCCGACCTGAGAGGGGTCATCAGCTATCACGGCACCCTGGCCACCGACACCCCGGCCGCTCCGGGGAGGGTCAAGGCGAAGATCCTGGTCTTCAACGGCGAGGCGGACAAGATGGTCCCCCGTGAACAGGTAGCGGCCTTCATGAAAGAGATGACCGCGGCAGGCGCCTTGTACCGCTACCGGGGGTACCCCGGGGTAATGCACAGCTTCACCAACCCGGACGCCGACGCCTTTGCAAAAAAGTTCGATCTCCCTCTGGCCTACGACAGGAAGGCGGACGAGGATTCGTGGGGGGAGAGCATAAAATTTCTGAAAGAGGTTTTCGCCAAGTAGCGTCTCTCGCTCCCCATTGCCCGGAACCGCTCTGCCCTGTTTTTGTGCAAAGCGCTCTCGGCAACCGACTTTCAGCAGGTTCGGCTCCCCTTCAACCGGTTATCAACAGCTTTTTCCACAGCAACTGTTGAAACGATGCCCAACCTGCTGATTTGTCGATAAAACAGCTTATAAATCAACAAGTTGCATCATGACGGCGACTATGGGGAAAAGTGGATAACTCACCGGAAACAGGTCAGTATCAACATTTATGGCAGCCTAAGCCCTTCTTGAGCTCGTCGACTCAAGGGCACCACCCGACAGAGACGACCCACCTCCTCATCGCCCGGGAGGTTCGAGAAGTCACCGCAGTAGCGGAACCATCCACCCTGCTCGTCCTCGGCTCGGGCTTCGGAGATATGATGTTATGGAGATGACGGTGATAAGTGACATAACGATAGAGCCATGCTCCTGATCTTCCCCCCTGTGGCCAAACCCAGCGAGCCGCCGGCCGGCATTGCCCGGCTGGCGGCAACGCTCCATGACGCCGGTCTCCCCTGCAGAGTCCTTGACGGAAATTGTGAAGGGCTCCTCTGGCTGATGGAACAGCCCCAGGGGGCCGACGACAACTGGAGCCGCCGAGCAGTGAACAGCCGGGAGCGGCATCTGGCCACCCTGCGGGAACCCCGGAGCTACCGCTCTCCCGATCGGTATGGTCGGGCGGTGAGTGACCTGAACCGGCTCCTGGCCATTGCCGGACAGGGGGTGGGTGCGATGGTGGGACTGGCCGACTATCAGCAGCAGGGACTCTCCCCTCTGAGAAGCGCCGACCTGCTGAGAGCGGCGGAGCATCCTGAGCAGAACCCCTTCTTCCCCTGGTTCAGCAAACGACTCCCCCAGCTACTGGACGGGGTCCGGATGGTGGGCTTTTCTCTGAATTACCTCAGCCAAGCACTCTGTACCTTTGCCATGATGGGGTACGTCAGGCAACAGTTCCCCGGCGTCACCATGGCGCTGGGGGGGGGGGCTGGTGACGTCGTGGATGAAGCGCCCTGGCTGGCACACCCCCTTTGGTGGCCTGGTGGATCACCTGGTGGCGGGGCCGGGGGAAGCGGCGCTCCTCGCCCTGGCCGGAGCCCATGAGCAGCGGCCACGGCACGTCCTGCCGGCCTACGGCTTCCTCCCCCTTCACGACTACCTTGCACCCGGCCTCATCCTCCCCTACAACGCCTCCAGCGGCTGCTGGTGGAACAACTGCTCCTTCTGCCCCGAGCGGGCCGAGGGGAATCCGTACCGTCAACTGCCGGTGCGGCAGGTGCTGGCAGACCTGCGCTCTCTCACCGCCACGGAGCGACCGCTCCTCATCCATCTCCTGGACAACGCCATCACCCCTGCCCTGCTGCAGGGACTGGCGGATAATCCCCCCGGAGCCCCCTGGTACGGCTTCGCCCGCTTCGGCGCGGAACTGGAGGAGCCGGCCTTCTGCGTGGCCTTGCGGGCCTCGGGGTGCGTTATGCTGAAACTGGGGCTGGAGTCGGGGGACCAAGGGGTCCTGGAGCGGCTGCAGAAGGGGATCGAGCTGGGATCCGCGTCTCGGATACTCATGAACCTGAAGCGGGCGGGAATCGCGGTCTATCTCTACCTCCTCTTCGGCACGCCGGCGGAAACGGAAACCGAGGCACGCCGAACCCTGGAGTTCATCGTCAGGCATGGGGAGGCCATCGGCTTTCTGAACCTGGCGATCTTCAACATGCCGATCTGGGGAGATGAGGCGGCAGGCATGGCCACAGAACCGTTCTATGGCGGAGATCTCTCCCTCTATACCGGCTTCCACCACCCCCGTGGCTGGGACCGGAAGCAGGTACGGCGCTTCCTGGACCAAGAATTCAAGAAGGAGTCCGCCGTTGCCACGATCCTGCGCAACGATCCCCCTATCTTCACCTCCAACCACGCCCCGTTTTTCACCTGATGATTTCTCTCTGACCTCTGTGACTCTGTGGTAAGATGCTTTCCGTAAACTACTTATCGAGAGAGCAGCTATGACCGAGATTCAGAGCCCCCACCCCTTCCAGGCACTCACCCCCAGCTTCATCATGGACGCCGTGGAAAGCTGCGGTTACCGTTGTGACTGTCGCACCTTCGCCCTCAACAGCTACGAGAACCGGGTTTATCAGGTGGGGATCGAAGATGACCTGCCGCTCATCGCCAAGTTCTATCGCCCCGGACGGTGGAGCGACGAACAGATCTTGGAAGAACACCACTTCTGCCGGGAACTGGTGGAGCACGAACTCTCCGTGGTGGCGCCGCTGGCGGATAAAACCGGAGAAACCCTCCTCCGGTACGGGGATTTTCGCTTCGCCCTCTACCCCCGCCAGGGGGGGCACGCCCCGGAGTTCGACAATCTGGACAACCTGCTGATCCTGGGGCGGATGCTGGGGCGCATCCATCAGATCGGCGCGGTGCGCAGCTTCCAACACCGGCCGACCCTTGACCTGCAGAGTTTCGGCCACGCCAGCGTCTCCCTCATCATGGAGCGGTTCATCCCCATTGAGTACCGCCCCAGCTACACCGCCGTGACTGATCACCTTCTGGAGCGCATCGGTGAAATTCTGACGGAGTCCGGGCCGGTGAGATACATCCGGACCCACGGCGACTGCCATGCGGGAAACATCCTCTGGCGCGATAATGCGCCGCACTTCGTCGACTTTGACGATGCCCGGATGGCACCGGCGGTACAGGACCTCTGGATGATGCTCTCCGGCGAGCGTCCCCGTCAGTTGGCCCAACTGGAAGCCCTGGTCAAGGGGTACCGCGAGTTCTGCGACTTTCACCCCCAGGAACTCCGGCTCATCGAGTCCCTCCGGACCCTCCGGATGCTGCATTACAGCGCCTGGCTGGGTCGCCGCTGGGAAGACCCCATGTTCCCCCGCACGTTCCCCTGGTTCAATACCATGCAGTATTGGGGTGAGCAGATCCTCCACCTGCGGGAGCAGCTAGGGGCGCTGACGGAGCCGCTGCTGACCATATGAAACAGGTCAAGGTTCAGGTTGACCCAGGGTGAGATCGAGAGTTGGACCTGCTTCTCCCACATTTGTTCATCACCACTGCTTTTTTTGGCGGAAACAGGATTGAAACCGTTTGCGCTCATGGACAGAGTGTGGCACACTTCACGACCGGTCAGACATCAGAGTTAAGCAAAGGTAAGCACCCATGAAGAGCTACCTGCAACGGATGAACAATTTCATAAATGAGAGCATGCCGCTCTTCATCAGGACGCTTCTCCTCTTCTCCCTCTGCCTGCTTCCCCTGGGAGTCCATGCTGCGGAGCTCAAGACGGTGGTTGGGGCTCTGGAGCAGGGATACCGGACAGTGACGGATGTTCATGCAACCTTTGCCCAGCAGAGCGTCATCGCCGGCATCGACCGGACACAAAAGGGAGCGGGGGAGTTCTCCCTCCGGAAAGTGCCCGGCGCATCCGCCATGTTCCGCTTTACCTATACGAAACCGCAAAAGCAGGAGATTGTCTGTAACGGCAAGACGGTCTGGCTCTATATCCCGGACAACAAACAGGTGATGCAGATGGACACTCAGGCCCTCTTCGCCGGTGGAAACGGCATTGCCATCTCCTACCTCACCGGACTGGGAGAGGTGTCACGGGACTTCACCGTCACCTTCGCCAAGGAACGCCAGGATAAAAAAGGGGACTACCTGTTGGAACTGGTCCCGAAAAAACCCAGTGCAGTGCTGGCGAAGCTGCTCCTGACGATCTCCGGGAGCGCGGTGGAACAGTTTCTGCAAACCGGGAACCCCGTTGTGCCGTTCCCGGTGGTCGGTTCCACGGTCATCGATGCCGGAGGGAACCGGACTGCCATGGAGTTCAGCGGCGTACAGAGTAATCGGGGGATCACCCCGTCACGGTTCACCTTCAAGATCCCCCCAGGGGTTGAAGTAATAAAGCAATAGTTCTGGAGGAAGCATGCCATCATTCGACATCGTATCAAAGATTGATATGCAAGAAGTGGACAACGCAGTCAACCAGACCATCAAGGAGATCATCCAGCGGTATGACTTCAAGGGGTCCAAGAGCGAGGTGACTCAGGAGAAGGAGGGGATCAAGATCCTCACGGAAGACGATTTCCGGCTCAAGGCCATCGTGGACATCCTCCAGTCCAAGTTCCTCAAACGGGGACTTTCCCTCAAGTCACTGGACTACGGCAAGGTGGAGCCCGCCTCCGGTTCCATGGTGCGCCAACTGATCACCATCCAGCAGGGGATCTCCAAGGAAAAAGCAAAAGAGATCATTGCCGTGATCAAGGAGACCAAGCTCAAGGTCCAGGCCCAGATCCAGGACGATCAAGTACGGGTAACGGGAAAGAATATCGATGACCTCCAGGAGGCCATTCAGCTCCTCAAGGGGAAAGATCTGGACGTGGAGATGCAGTTCATCAACTTCCGGTCGTAAGAGTCATAAGGGGATTTTGTGAGCGCAAAACAGAAAGTAAGCATGGTCAGCCTAGGCTGCCCGAAGAACTTGGTGGATGCCGAGGTGATGCTGGGGTGCCTCCCCTCCGATGAGTACGAGATCACCACGGACGAGAAAGAGGCGGACATCATCATCGTCAACACCTGCTCCTTCATCAGGGAAGCCAAACAGGAGAGCATCGACACCATCCTGGATCTGGCGGAGCGGAAACATGATGCCCGCTGCACCCTCCTGGTGGTTACCGGCTGCCTTCCCCAGCGCTATCAGGAAGAGCTAGGGGCAGAACTGCCCGAGGTGGACATCTTCATCGGCACGGGAGAGTACCCCCGCATTGCCGAGATCCTGGCAGAAAAACGGGACACCCCCGGACAGCTGCGCTACGTGGGGGATCCCAACTTCATCTTCGATCCGGATCTCCCCCGGCTGAACTCTTCCCCCTCCTACACGGCCTACCTGAAAATTGCGGAGGGGTGCTCCAACTGCTGCACCTACTGCGTGATTCCCTCCCTGCGGGGGGCGCTCCGCTCCCGTCCCATCCAGCAGGTGCTGAAGGAAGCACGGGAGCTGGTTGCAGGTGGGGTGAAGGAGATCAATCTCATCGCCCAGGACATCACCGCCTACGGCAGGGATCTGGACGAGGGGTTCACCCTGGAGACACTTCTGGCCGAACTGGTGAAGATAGACGGGCTCCGGTGGCTGCGCCTGCTCTACGCCTATCCCGACGGGATCACCGATGACCTGATCCGAATGATCCGGGACGAGGAGAAGATCTGCAAGTACCTGGACATCCCGCTCCAGCACATCAGTGATCCGGTCCTGAAGAAGATGGGTCGCCGCGGCGGGGAGATCGAGGTTCGGCGGCTCATAGGTCGACTCAGGAGCGCCGTTCCCGACTTGGCCATCCGGACTTCCCTCATCGTCGGCTTTCCCGGCGAGAGCGATGACGACTTCCAGCGCCTGATCCAGTTCGTGGAAGAGGTCCGTTTCGATCGTCTGGGAGTGTTCTGCTACTCCCGGGAGGAGGGAACCCCGGCGGCGGAGATGGAGGATCAGATCACCGAACGGGTCAAGCGGCTGCGCTACAAGAAACTGATGAAGGTTCAGGCCCGGGTCTCCTTCAAACAGAACCGGCGACTCATCGGGACCGTGGAGCAGGTGCTGGTGGAGGGGTACAGCGACGAGACCGACCTCCTCCTCAAGGGGCGTTCGTCCCGTCAGGCGCCGGACATCGACGGTCTGGTCTATATTACCGCCGGGACCGCCAACGTGGGGGACATTGTCCCGGTCCGGATCACTGATTCGTCCGACTATGACGTCATTGGCGAAATTGTTTGATTTCACTTGACAATCCCGGCAAGTGGTTTATTATTCCGGAACTTTTTTGACGAGTTCAACCCTGATGTCATGGAGATGCTGATGGTGGAAAAAATCGAAGAGATGCGGGGCATACTCCTGAACATGAAGGAAGCAACCCTTGCAGAAATCAAGAAATCGCTTCGCACGGGGACAGATGCCCCTGAGGTGGAACCCAGTGGCGATATCTATGATCAGGCATCCAGCGAGCGGGATCGCGAGCTTGATCTGCTGTTGGGAGATCGGGAACGGGAAAAACTCCGCAATATCGACGAGGCGCTGGACCGACTTTCCGATGGCGAGTACGGTGTGTGCGAGGAGTGCGAGGAGGATATCCCTCTTGGCCGGCTGAAGGTCCTCCCTTTTGCCCGCTACTGCGTACGGTGCAAGGCGGACATCGAAAAACTCCAGGCCCAGACCCGTCGCTTTGAGGAAGAGCGAGTCTACCGGGAGATTGCCTTCACGGAGGATGAGGAGACATAGCAGCTCCCTCACCGGAAGAGTTCGACGTAAAAGGGGCTGACAATTCAGCCCCTTTTGCTTTGGACCTCCTTTATATCCGCCGGGATCCCTGATCGGATAGATCTCGCAGGATAGCGGTGACCATGGTTTTACCTTCGGTTTTTGACGCCGACAGCGCAATTTCGAATGGTTTCCAGTCGCCGGAGGCGCTATGCACCCGGTGCTCCCTGGTTTCCACTATCATCCCATCGTCCCCAGCCGCCAGACGGGTGCCGATTTTCTCCCTGAGTCGTCCCCCTGCCTCGATGAATCGGTAAAAATCCTCCCCGATAATCTCCTGCCGTGATTTCCCCAGCAACCGTTCAGCCTTATCGTTGGAGATGACGATCTTCCCGTCTTCCATGAAGGTCACCACCGCCGACCGAGCCATACGGATGAAATTCCGATAACGCTCCTCCGACTCCCGACTCTGCTCGGTCTTTCGTTCCAGTTCGGCCATCATCTCGTTGAATGCCGCAATCAGCTGTCCGATTTCATCATGCCCCCGCTGGGTAATCCGGTCGCTGAAGGTTCCGGTCCGAGCAACCCGGGTGATACTCCGCGCCACGAGGGATACGGGATTGATGACGGCCCGATGAATAACGTAACCCATGGCAAGCAGCACCAGAAGAAACATCGCACCCCTGGTGATGAGATCGTGCCTGAGGTTCAGCGACATGGCCCGGTAGAGTTCGGCCAGAGGAATCGTCACCGACACGGCGCCGATAATCTCACCGGGATGGTAGTTATAGGAACTGTGTCCCCTGGGGAACCGCTGCTGCACGAAGGAAGGGGCCGTTTCATAGCTGCCGTGGCACTCCAGACATGATTTCTCGGTCTTCATGGGGAGCAGGTAGCGGAGGCTTTCCCCTTGCGCCCCATGGACGATATGAAAGGATTCTTTAGTCGCGCCATTCACGAAACCTTTCAATTGCCCCTCCTCGTAGGGATCAGGACGATTGGCGGGGTTCCGAAAGCGGAGGGAGACCTGACGGACGTAGTAGGAGGTGTTCTTCGTTATTCGCTGAGCAATCCGGGTGGCGACAACCTGCGGCACCAGATTGTAGTTGCGGGACGGTTCATCGGTGAGGACCTCGGACATATACTCCCGGGCCTCGATGATCTGACGGGCGATGATCCTGGCGTTGTCAACCTCACCCATGATGATCAGTTTCTGTTGTCGCTGGTAGCCGTAGAGCGCACCAAAGATGAAGAGAGCGACCATGCAGAGGGTGAGAATAAAGGTGAACTTGGTAGTGATTCCAAGGTTGGTGAACCAGGACATGGGGCCTCCACGGCTGCAGACGGTTGCGCTAGTATACCCGGCGAGCCGAAGGAGGCAAGAGAAAAGGGATCAACCTTGACGCGAGAAGAGATCAGGAGTATTTTTCGACTGTTCCGGCGTTCCCGCTGTCATTCAGGAGCTAACTCGGATGGCACGGGAAATCACCTGATTTCTCGAGAATGGGGCGGCGTCCGGACACCCCGGGAAAAAGAGACGGACAGACAAGGAGATGCCAACCATGGATAAACTCAATGCAAATAAGGTTAAAAATTTTGCAGTTCCCTACCGGATCATCGATGGTAAAAAATTCCGTTTGGCCGATATAGATCCCTCCGACACCAACGGCCTCACCTCCAAGAAGAGCGCCCAAAAGCTGCTTCAGGAGGGGATCGTCCATTTGAGCAGGATGCAGGAAAAGCTTTACGCCCAGAATCGTCGGGGTTTACTCCTTATCTTTCAGGCCATGGACGCGGCAGGCAAAGATGGCGCCATCAAACATGTCATGTCCGGCATCAACCCTCAGGGGTGTCAGGTCTACTCCTTCAAATCGCCATCCACCGAAGAACTGGACCACGACTTTCTCTGGCGAACCTCCAAATGCCTCCCGGAACGGGGAAGAATCGGCATTTTCAATCGCTCCTACTACGAAGAGGTCCTTGCCGTCCGGGTCCACCCGGAATTTCTAACGAAACAGAAGCTCCCCGCGGAGTTTGTAACGAAAGCCATCTGGAAGGAACGATTCGAAGACATCAATGCCTTCGAACGATATGCCACCAGAAACGGCATCACCGTTCTTAAATTCTTCCTGCACCTCTCCAAGAAAGAGCAGAAGAAACGCTTTCTGGAACGCCTGGATAATCCGGATAAGAACTGGAAGTTCTCCATGGCGGACGCCACGGAGCGTGGTTACTGGGATGAGTATATGTCTGCCTACGAAGAGATGATCCGCGCCACGGCGACGAAACATGCGCCGTGGTATGTGGCGCCTGCGGACAATAAGTGGTTCACCCGCCTCGTGGTGGCAGGGGCTATTCATGATACCATGGACGAGATGAAGCTGACGTTTCCCACCGTGGATGATGAAAAACGTAAAGAATTGGCAGCTGCGCGATCTGCTCTCCAAGGTGAAACGGGGCATGAGCACCGGTCAGTCCGTATGATGCCCGAAATGGGCAACAGCATCTGAACACGGAAATTCTTATCCATGAAGGATGTCTCTCACAATGAACTACCGCAGTAAGCTTATCACATTCCTCTTGATACTCCTCTGGGGGGTATCCGGCGTAGAGGCATCACCGATTACCGATGGCCTCTCTTTCCCGCTTTCTCTTGAGAGCTATAAAGACACGGGAATGACCGACCTTCTGGCCATTCTCACCCACCGCATAGAGGTCGAACCGCTGAATCTATGGGCATCGCTTCTGTTTCTGGGGGCGGTGGTTCATACCTTCTTCACAGCCTGGTTTCATCGCCTTGCCAGCTCATTGGAACGCCGACACAGGGGAGAGCTTCGTGCGAGGGGAGAAGAGACACCCGACATCACCGTCGTGGCCTGCGGTACGGCACGGCTCTGTCACTTCCTGGGGGAGGTCGAGGCTGTGTTCGGGATCTGGGTGATCCCCCTGCTCCTGATGCTCACGGCCGCCATCGGCCTGAAACCGGCTCTGGAGTATGTGGAAAAAGGGGTCACTTACGACGAGGTACTCTTCGTCGTGGTCATCATGGCCATCTCGTCAACCCGTCCGATCCTGCAACTGGCCGAACAATGTCTTGCGGTTTTTGCCCGTATGGGGGGTAACCGGACTCAGGCATGGTGGTTTTCCATCCTGACGGTGGGGCCGCTGCTCGGGTCGCTCATCACCGAACCGGCAGCAATGACCATCTCTGCCCTGCTCCTGGGGAGGCGTTTCTATGCTCTCAAGCCTTCCCCCCGCTTTGCCTACGCCACCCTTGGCCTCCTCTTCGTCAATATCTCCGTCGGCGGTACGCTCACCAACTTCGCGGCACCACCGGTATTGATGGTGACCGCCCCCTGGGGCTGGGACACCGTCTACATGATGACCCATTTCGGATGGATAGCAGTCGTGGGAATAGTACTCAGTAACGCTCTTTATTTCCTTTTGTTCAGAAAGGAGTTCACAACGCTTCAACCAGCAGTTGTTGCCGACACCCCTAAGGAGCTTCTCCGACCGATCCCGGTTTGGGTCACTGCTATCCATCTATTTTTCATGGCATCTGCGGTCTACAACGTTCATCGTCCGGCGCTGCTGGTGGGAAGCTTTCTCTTCTTTCTGGCCTTCTTCGAGGTAACCGAGGATTATCAGGATACCTTTCAACTCCGCTCTCCCATCCTGGTGGGGTTCTTCCTGGCCGGGCTGGTGATCCATGGGGGACTTCAGCAGTGGTGGATCGCGCCGGTTCTGGGGGGGCTGAACGAACTCCCCCTGATGTTTGGTGCCCTCGGGCTCACTGCGGTGAATGACAATGCGGCCATTACCTTCCTCGCTACACTCGTGCCCAACATGACCGAATCCATGAAACATGCCGTCATGTCTGGTGCAGTAATAGGTGGGGGGCTGACCGTGATCGCCAATGCGCCAAATCCCGCCGGCCAGTCCATCCTTGGGGATTATTTTCAGGACGGAATCTCGCCTCTGGGATTGCTGCTGGGGGCACTCGCCCCCACAGCATTGATGTGCGTCTGCTTTATCCTGCTTCCCCAAGCTGGCTGACCCCACCCGACGGCAACGTCAGTCTCTCCGGGAATCGAAAAAATTCAGTTAATCAGGGGGGAGTCGTAGTCGGCCGAAACGATAGCGGAGCAGACGGAACGCATGTGAGGGAGGATGGTTCCGGCATGATAGGGGTCGATCTGATAGGCCTTGAGTTCTTCCAGAGAGTCTAACCGGGTTACGAGAGCTATATCGTAGGAACGCTCGGAGCGGACGAGATCAACCCCCACTTCCAGGTAGCGAAGTTGCGGAACCTTACCTTCCATGCTGAGCAACAGCTCACGGGTAGTGGTGATTGTGTCGGGACGAGGGTCGATGAGCTTAAACAGGACGATGTGTGTGATCATGGGCTGCTCCTTCTGCTGGGGATGAAATTCCTACTGACTTTGTATCCGAGGAAGACGCAGGTGTCAATGCCGGATACTCTTCCGGCTCCGCTACCGGCGCTCTGAGATCGACTGCCGCATAAAAAAACTCATAGAATCACCGATTAAATATAATTACATGCCACGATCAATCTGTTACTCTATAACAAATCCTCAACAGATCCTGATAACTTTTGGAGGAGTGGCCCATGTCCAACGCTTTTGAAGATCGGGAGAAAGCCCTGGAAAACGAGTATATTTACCGGCACGAAAACGAAGTTATCCGGAGGACAAAAGCAGAATCCCGAGAAAAGGTAATACGTGAGCTGTGTAAAAATCGGTGTCCCAAGTGCGGAGACCCCATCGTACCGGTAACCTTCCGTGGCGTACCGCTTGACCGCTGCCCCGGTTGCGGAGGAGTCTGGCTTGGCCCTGACGACTTGCGGATTTTTGCCTCCAAGGACCACCGAACCTGGTTTGAGCAGTGGTTCATGAATGAGAACGGATAGCCATTGAAACCTCTACTCTTCTTTCTCCTTCTTGCGTTTCTGGGTACCGCTTCGGTCATAAAGCCTGACCAACTCTCCCATGAAAAAAAGATTTACGAGACGGCAATCGGCTCGTCCGCGCCGCCGGCAGCGGAACTTTATCGCCTTCCGGAGTGGGAGGAACTGAAGTTCCGGGATTTCTATTTTTGCACGGCAACACAGAGCAAAGGACGCAACTCCATTGTAACCTTCGGTTTTTTCCGTTACATCAAGGTGCTGGATACAGCGTGGTGGTCGAGCCCCTTGGGCAAGAAATCGGTACCGCAGGAGTGACGACCACGTTTCCCCTTGAAACGCTTCGTCGACTCTTCATCGCCATCAACCTTCCGGAGTATCCCCTCTGTTCCTCCTAAAAAAAATAGTCAGCGCAGCCATTCTTCCTCCCGGCTGCCTCATCATCATCCTTTTCAGCGCCGGGTTCTGGCTGCTCTGCCACCGACGTCGCTCTTGCGGACTCTTTATCATGATGATGGGACTCATCCTCTGGGGGCTGTCTCTGTGCCCGGTTGCAAACCATCTCATGAAAGGGTTGGAAGATGGGGTAACGATCCCGGCTCGACTCAGTGGTGATGTCATAATTCTTCTGGGAGGAGGGGTTAACGATGGTGTTCAAGACCTTACGGGGATCGGGGTGCCGTCCGATGACATGATGTCACGCATCGTCACTGCGGTGCGTGCCCAGAAGCGGATGGGAGTGCCGGTGATCGTGAGCGGCGGCGCGCCGGAAGAAACCGGCACCCCTGAGGCATGGATCGTGCGGCGGTTCTTGCAGGATCTGGGAGTACCACCGGTCAAAATCCTCACGGAAGAGCAGAGCAAGGATACCGTGGAGAATGCCCGGTATGTTTCAGAGATCTGTGCCCGACGCGGCTTCCATCGTCCCCTTCTGGTGACCTCCGGCTATCACATGAAGCAGGCGTGCCTGTTATTTCAACGGTTTCACCTCAGGGTCACTCCGCTACCGGCAAGTTTACGATACAATGGTCGTAGCGAGATCACCCTCTACACCTTTCTACCATCGGTCATGTATCTTGCGACTACGGTGACCGCGCTACACGAACAACTGGGACTCTTGTTTTATCGCCGGCACCTGACAGACCCTCAACCGGGAAAGTAAGATATGCCGGATCGGATTCTTGAATTTCAGAGATAAGCACGAAAAAGGCGACCATCAGGTCGCCTTTTTCGTGCTACAGATAGTATGAACTATGCATATCAGCTACGGCTACGACGTCTCACCACCAATAACCCGGCAAGACCTGCGCCTACCAGGACAATGGTAGCAGGCTCGGGGACCAAAGGAGCTTTAATAGACGGCGTGATGATGGATGAATCCACCAAGATCAAGACATCGTTGTAGTCATCATCCCCCAAAGTAGTCCCATATTCAGGGTGCAATGGGTTATAGGATGCTGTCGCAGAGCGATCTTTAAAACCGATGAGCATGGCATTTGCCCCAAACGTATGCGTCAAAGTACCACCCGACGGATCCGCATACGTATACGTCAAACCTGCAAGTTCCGGAAGGGCGTAACCAATCAGGTGATCATATCCGTCGGCATTGAGAAATGCCTCCGAGTAATACGTAGTGGTCTTACCAGTTCTCCAATCGGTACTATCAATGTACCACCCCATGGTATTAGCCGGTGCAACAAAGTTTGCGACCTTATTAAACGGATCTGCTGCAGTACCTGACCCGTACATACTGAAATCTTGTCCGGTACTCCCCACTGACGGGTATTTAACAATTGATGGATTTGATGTTTCCGGAGTCCTGAGATAATAGCCTAGTTTATTGGTGTTCATCGCCGCGCTGCCGAGGATGATAAAAGAGATCTGTGATGCTTTTTCAGAATTGAATGCACTATTTGTACTAATCAGAGCAGTATCAAGCTGCTCGTTTCTCGTAAGGGGTGTGGTTGACGGAGTTCCCAGAGTTGTCGAAGCGTTCAGATTGGTGTTTAACGTGTTTACGACCTTGTAGAAATCCATATTGGTCCCCGTCATCTGGGGCGTTGGGGTTCCATTAGCAGCGTTGCCGTTGTATGTAATCGGATTTCCATTGATGTCCTTAAGTGTTTCCGACATCATCGCATCAAATACTAACGCATGAGCTGCGCCACCCGTTCCAAGAATTACACCCATCGCCAGAATGGCAAGAGATTTCCTATTCATTGTTCATACCTCTCATGATTAAAATAAAGGAGTAGCAAGAAACATAACTGCAATATGTGTGCCATCAGTTCTCATCCTCGGACACCGACTAAGGTGCTGAAATGACGTCACGTAATAGTATATAGCTGTAAAGTATTCCGACACATTGCGAAGTGACTGTAAAGTATTCCGTCAATTTTGGCAACAACAATCCGCGAAAGAACCGACAAACATCGTGCGTTCCAACGAGGATAAGGTTATAGCACCTGTTTTTCTTTCAACCACTTATGGAGCATTACGAACCCCTCCTCCAGTGAAACCTTCGGCTCATAATTGAGATCCCGACGGGCCGCAGCAAGTGTGAACCAGTGTGCAGTGGCAAGTTCCCGAGCCACAAAACGGGTCATCGGCGGCTCCCCTGATAGCTGGAGGATGCTCCAAAGCGTTTCACAAACGACGCCGGCCAGAGAGGCCATTCCTGGAGACACAGTTTGAGTCACCGGGGGAAGAGCGGCAGCGGCGAGAATACGGTTCACCATCTCCCAAAGAGGGATCGGCTCCCCGTTGGTTATGAAATAGCTCTTCCCCGCCACCTCTGATCCGGGAAAAAGCCGGTCTCCAGCCAGAAGGTGAGCCTGGGCGGCATTATCCACGTAAACGGTATCAACCAGGCAGGGACGATCTCCGATCCGCCGGAGTCTTCGTGCGCGGGCCTTCGCCAGGAGACGCGGGACCAGATGATTATCACCGGGGCCCCAGATGAGATGAGGGCGAAGCGAGACAGTGGCAAGAGAGGACGAGTTTGCCGCCAGAACCATCTGTTCCGCCATGGCCTTGGTCCGGGGATAATGAGCCTCGTAGCGGGAAGGATAAGGAAGCGATTCGTCCCCGCCTTCCACGTCCCGGCCATCGAAGATCACACTGGGGGAGCTGGTGTAGACGAGCCGTTGGATGCCGTGGGCCCGGCAGGCCGCAAAGACGTTCTCCGTACCGGTAACATTCGCCTGATAAAACTCCTGATATGGCCCCCAGATGCCGGCCTTGGCCGCCACATGGAAGACGATATCGCACCCACTCGCAGCACAAAAGAGCGCGTCCCGTTCCGTCAGGTCACCCCGGAACTGTTGAACTCCGAGCTTGGCCAGCCCCGGATGTTCGCCCCGGGAGAAGCTCCGCACCTCATCTCCCCGCTCAAGGAGCTGCCGCACGATTACCCCCCCCAGAAAACCGCCGCCACCGGTGACCAGGACCTTCACCTGATTTTTCCTGACGCCCAGACGGCGAGCTTTTCCCTAAAGATTTTCGCGTTATGCCGAATGTCCACGGGAAAGGCAGGATGAAAGAGGATATCCCTGATTTCCCGGGTATGGGGATAGCCGCTCCCCAGTTCCAGCAGCTCCTGACGAACCCGCTCCTGCTCTGACTTCCCCTTCCCCGCTTCCAACTCCACGCAGAGCACAGGGTGCTGTGCCCCTTTTTCCCCAATGCCGACCAGGGCGGTGCGAAGGACCTCCGGATGTGTATTAAAGACCCCTTCCACCGGAATGGTGTAGAAGGTTTCCCTGTCGGTCTCAACCCGATGGGACTTTCGGCCGCAGAACCAGACTCTGCCGCTCTTGTCCTTATACCCCACATCCCCCATCCGGTGCCAGACTCCACCGTCAGGGTCGGGAATCTTGGCCACCCGGGTCGCCTCAGGACGGTTCAGGTAGGCGTGACTCACCTGCGGTCCCAGCACAACAATCTCCCCCACCTCAAAAGGGGGGAGGTCCAGCCCGTCATCCCACAGGTCGATGGGATCGTCGCTGACAGGGATGATCGCCAACCAGATCCCCTCAACCGGCATCCCGACACAGACCCCCAGCCCCTTGTCGGTCATTCGTCCGGTTTCAGCAAGTATCTCGTTGCTGCCGATGGAGCAGACAGGGAGGGCCTCGGTGGCACCGTAGGGGGTGAAGATCTCCGCATCATCGGGGAGGAGTGCCGCGAAACGCTCCAGCACCGAGGCCGGAACCGGCGCTCCCGCCGAGATGACCCGCTTGAGATGGGGGAGAGTGGTTCCCTTGGCGGCGCCCTGGCGACCGATCTTGTTCAGCAGGGCCGGAGAGCCGAACATGGTGGTGGCGCAGTATTCGGCGGCAGGCCCCAGAATCCGGGAAGGATCCACCGATCCCGGGCGGGTAAAATCCATCTCCGGGATCAGGGCGGTCATCCCCAAGGCCGGAGCAAAGAGGGCGAAGAGAGGAAATGTAGGAAGATCAATCTCCCCAGGCCGGATGTCGTACAGCTCACGCAGAGCATTCACTTGGGCCGCAAAGGTGCCGTGGGTATAGATCGCCCCCTTGGGGGGACCGGTACTCCCGCTGGTGAAGAGTATGGCTGCCGTGTCGTCCCGTAGCGTGTCAACCGGCGCAAAGGATGGATCACTCTTTTTGGCTTTACGGATTTCAGAGAGCGGAACCCCTCCCCAGATCCGTCCCCCCCCCACTGTTACCAGGATGCGGACACTCTTACGCCCCCACCCCAGGAGTCGCCGGGCCAGATGGGCCTTGGGGATGCCGATGAATGCCTCCGGTTCGGCCTCGGCCAGACATCCCTTCATGTTCTTTGCCCCGATCCCCGGATCGATGAAGACCGGCACGGCGCCGGCCTTGAACAGGGCAAAGGTGACGCTGAAGAGCTCCGGTGACGGAGGAACCAGGAGCGCCACCCGCATGCCGCGACAGATACCGATACGGCCGAAACCTTGAGCTATCCGGTCGCTTTCCTCATCCAGTTCGTGAAAAGTCAGGCTGCGTTTTTCCTGGGGAAAGATGATGGCGGGCGTATCCGGCTGGAGCCGGGCCATCTCGGTCAGGGGAAGGGAGATATTGACGATGTGGGAGTGGGGCATGGCGAATCCAGGGGAATGAAGTTGATCATAAGTGAATTCAACGGGTTTAGACTGCGGAACTCAAGGATACAGCTTGGGGTGAGGGACGAACCCCAACGGGCACTATTCACTCTTCAGTCCTCTCCAGAAATGCCGAGATCAACGGAAGCACCTCATCCCTGGCATCCTCAAGGATGTAGTGCCCGCAATCGGGGAACCGGTGAATTTCGGCTTCGGGAAAGCGCTTTTCCCATTGGGTCAAAAAATGGCGATCAAAAACAAAATCCAGCTCCCCCCAGCAGATGAGGATGGGGAGTTTTTTGAACCGATCGATGCCGTCGGCGATGGAGGTGACCAGATCATAACCGCGGTCACCCGGCTCCAGCGGGATATCCTGCACGAAACGCAAGGTGGCGATACGGTTCTGCCAGGAATCATAGGGGAGCTGATAGAGATGGCGCAGCTCCCCGCTCATGGGGTTACGCTTGCACCCCACGTACGAGGCAGCCAGACTGAAGGCGTTGAAACCGCGCACCAGGAGCGAACCGATAAAGGTATCCCGGCAGATCTTCAATGCCAGGGGAAACTGCTTGACTTTGGGAAGGTGGAACGCGCCGGTATTGAGCATCACCAGCCGCCTGATCCGCTCCGGGTACCGCACAGCATAGGCCATGCCGATCATCCCCCCCCAGTCATGCAGCACCAGGGTGATCTTCTCCCGAATTTCCAGATGCTCCAGCAACTGCTCCAGGTCGTCCACCCGGCGGGAAAGGGTGTAGTCGTACCGGTCATCCCCCGGCTTATCCGACAACCCGCACCCAATGTGGTCGGGGACGATGCAGCGGTAACGGTCGCGCAGGGCCAGGACGAGATTGCGATAGTAGAAGGACCAGGATGGATTGCCATGCACCATCACCACCGGCAACCCTTCACCTTCGTCCAGGAAGTGGTAGTTAAGACCACCAAGATCCAGGCTCTTGCCCGTAAAGGGATACTCTCTTTTCAGGTCAGATGACATCTACCACTCCACTCCCAGCATGGTGCAGTTGAGCCCGCTCCCGATCCCCAGCAGCGCGACCCGGTCGCCGGGGAGAAGAACTTCCCGCTCATCCGCCAGGGCCATGGTGAGGGGGAGGGAGACGGTCCCCATGTTCCCCAGGAATTCGTAGGTGGTGAAATCCTTTTCCGGAGAGATCCCCAGAGCAGTGAGAATGGCCCCCTGGTGGGCCGAACCCACCTGATGGCAGATCACCCGATCCACCTGGTCGGCGCGCCACCCCACCTCCGGCAAAAAATTTTCCCAGGTACGCCGCCCCAGTTCGACCCCGTAGGTCATCACCTTCACCGCATCGGTGCGCATGGACTGGACAACCCCGCCGGACCCATCGGGGACAACCCCCCAGAGGCAGAGATCGTGATGTTCGGGAGCCGCCAGATTTGCCCCCCCCAGGAGACGATGCCCGCGAGAAGAGCCGAAGGAACCGTCGGTGAGGAGGACCGCCACGGCCCCGGAACCGCCGGTGAGGGTTGCCAGGGAAGACGCGAACTGTTCCATATCCCGCCGGGCCAGCATCCGGGCTATGGTGATTTCGTTGATCTCCCGGGCGCTCTCGCAGGAGACGACCAGACCGGCCCGGATCTGCCCCAGTTCGATCCGGTTGGCCACGTCCAGGATACCGTTGAGTACCCCCAGACAGGCATTGGAAATGTCGTAGATCGCCGTATTCCCCCTGATCCCCAGCCCTGCGGCAACGCGGCAGGCGGTGGCAGGCTCGAACTGCTCCCGACAGACCCCGGTGTAGGTGAGGACGCCGATCTCCTGGGGGGAGATGCCGGCGGCAGCCAGAGCCTTCTCCCCGGCGGCGATGGCCCCCCGGGAGAGGGGATAGCCCGGCTCCCACCAGCGCCGCTCCCGGATACCGGTCAATGCCTGCACCTGTCCCGGCGCCACATGAAGCGCCCGGTAGAGAGGCTCCAGACGGGCCTCCAGTTCGGAGGTACTGACCACCACCGGAGCCAGTTCGTAGCCAAGGGCCGCGATCTGAACATTGCGATATTTCATCGTTATCCCTCTATCTTCAGGGTGAAATCGTTCATCTGGTAGATTAGTTTCCCGTCCACGGAGAGGAAGCCGTCGACGGTGAGGATGCGATTTTGGTCATCAACGGCGGTAATCCAGGCATCCACCGTGACGCGACGGTTGGTGGGGACGATCTGCCCCCGATAGAGCCAGCGGTGTGGCCGCTCCGGAACCGCGGCAACGAGAAATTCACCCTCGCGCCACCCCCACCGCTCCACGGCGGCAAACTTGAGGAGTTGGAGAAACGATTCCAACCCCAGGGAACCGGGGGTCACCGGGTCCTGGTAGAAATGTGCCTTGAAGAACCACTCGTCCGGATCCACCTCTTTGATCCCCCTGATAAAGCCCAACCCCACAGGGCCACCATCGGGGATGAACAGCTCCACCCGGTCGATCATCCGGAGTTGCCGGTCAGGAAAAGGTGCCGCCATCGGGTAGGGGAGGCTGCGACTCCGCTCGATCTCAGCCTGGGTAGGGTGATACGGTTTTGCCTCCCGAATCCCCACCTGGTTGGCCAGCGCCTCGGGGGAGAAGAAGCCGAACATGGTTTCCCCTTCGTAGAGCACGCCATCACTGTCGGCCACACTGAAGTCGAACTCCTGGATGATCATCCCGCCACTGGTGGCCGCCTTTGTCAGGGTGGCGGTGGCGGTCAGAACCCCGCTCTCCGGGGTCACCGGGCGGTGCTGGACGGCGGTTCCCCCCAGATTGCGGAAAGAGAGATCCGTGGGGGTTGTAAGGGCCGATCCCACATAGGCGGCCAGCCAGCCGCAGGGCTGGAGTGCCACCTCCAGGAGGATCGCAAAAGGCATAATGGGTTGCCGATCGGCGGCAAAGTACCAGACGTCCGTGGGGACCATATACTGTGCCTCGGCCAGGGCGCCGGCCTGCATCCGCCACGGCTCCCCCTTGATGGCGGTGACCCGGTCCATGAACTGGAAGGGGGGACCGGGAAGTCGGGCTATCTTTCGGTCATGGTCGAACATCCGGTACGGTTGACCGAACCCCTCGGAGGGGTTGCCGTTACTGTAGGCCAGGATCTGTTCCTTGGTGTAAATCGCCGGTTTGAGTCCGACTTCCGACTCCCCGGGTTCAGAAGAGGGAGAGGAAAGGAGATTTCTCCCCCCATGCCAGAGCGTAACCAGAGACTCCTTCGTGCTCCCGGTGAGACGGACCGACATGTCGGTGATCTCCACGATGGGCTTCCCGTCGGCATACATGAGAGCGTCCACCACGGCAAAGGGTTCCGGCCGGTACCCCAGCTCACGGATGGTGACTTCATAGGTCACCACCTTTGTGGATTCCAGAACCTGCCCCCGGCAGCAGAGCCGGCTTGCCACCCCCGGCACCGGTTCCCAGGCTGCGCCACCGGACTCCGCCACCCACCCCATCCGGAGCAGGAAGATCCGGAGGGTATGAAGGCAACACTCGTACATGAGGGTGCCGGGCATGACCCGGTCATCCACGAAGTGACAGGTGATAAACCAGTCATCCGGGTGGATGTCCGCCTCGGCCCGGATGAGCCCCAGACCGTACCGCCCGCCATGGGGGTTCAGCTCCATGACCCGGTGAACCAGCCGCATCCTCCCCCCAGGAATGGTGAGCGGACGCGCCAAGGGAAGCCCGCTAAAGGAGTCGCCGAAACAGCCTGCCAGATCCCCGTCACGCAACCGGTCCACCTGCCGAGCATCGTACGCTTCCCGTCCCATGGGGACCAGCGCTTCCCAGTCGTCCGGGATGGTGCCTGTCTCGGGGCGGAGTTCCAGAAGCGGTCGAACGATCCCCTTCCCTGCTGCCAACTCCCCGGTGGTGAAGAATCCGGCACAACCGTCCCTCATGGAAAGAAGCGGCTCTCCGTTCACCGTGGCTTCGAAGAAGAAGCGGAAGAGATGGGTCTCCCCCTGGCGAAAAAACCGTTGGATACGGATGTCGTAGCTGATGGTCTCCCCCGGTGCGGGCAGCCCCCGGTGGAAGGTGACGACGGCGTCCAGAAGCCGGTAAACCGCCTCCCCTCTGGTGATGAAGTCGATCCCCAGATAACCGGAGAGGAAGAGGTCGGCCTGACCCGCCTCCACGGCGATGCAGGTTGGGATCCGCCCACCATCCAAGTACCAGCCATCCCGCAGCACGTCATGCTCCGTCACCACCCGACCGCTGGACATGGAGCAAGCCTCCCCCTCCAGGGTCACGATCCGGTCCACCAGCATGAGCGGTTCATCGGGAAGCCGTACCCGGGTGGGAAAAGTGTCGGCCTCGGCAAAGGTCGGCCCCAGCATCCTGGCCACGGAACCGCGGGCGAATTCCAGACACATCTCCCGATCAAAGACGCAGCTCCCTCCCCCTTGACGGGGGAGGGTTGGGGAGGAGGTGAGGTCGGCAGGAGCAAAAATGTCGGAAGATCCTCCCAGCGCAGCCACCAGAGACGCCTGTAGTGCCAACCCCTCCGCCATGGCAAGAGTAAGGCTCTTCGCCACATCCAGATAGGCTTCATGAGCCTTAACCTGCGCTCCCTGAGCAGCCGCAAAGCCACGAATGATGGCATCCAGAGAAGAGTCGGAATCGCCGGTGACATCAGCTCTACTCAGCACCCGGGCTCTTCCTTGAGCTACGACAGCTGTTCCCTGAACAGAGGCCAAGGGAGGGGGCATCGGTGAACAAGCCCTGCGCTGCGGCAGAGAGGGGAGGACAAATGACGCCCCGCCGGGAGTCACCCGGATCAGCTGTTTCGAGGAGGCAACCGTCACCGGCACAGGAGCGTAGAGAGACGAGAGATCCAGGGGAACCCGCTCGCTTGCCAGGTGAGCCAGCAGCCGGACAAGAGCCGATACCGGTTCCTGACCGGCAGAAAGCACCGGTCGGGCAAGGTGGGGGCGTCCCGCCAGAATCCGGTCGATCATCCGGCTGCAGGAACTCCCCGGCCCCATCTCCAGGAAAAGGCGGATACCGTCATTGTAGGCGGCATCAATGGTGGCAGGGTAATCGATCCCCTCAATCGCCTGGGCCAGGATGGCGTCGGCTGCCAGTTCCCGATCCGGCAGGTAGGAGCGGTGCCAGGCGCCGCTGTAATAGCTGATCCCCTCAGGGGGGGTGGTGGGAAAAAGGTGCAGTGACCGGTACGGTTCGGCGACCCCTTGAGCCACCTCGCAGTGGACCGTGGTGACCCCGGCAAGGGGGAAGAACCGGCACGCCAGGGAGGCGACCAGACGGCCGACAGCGGCGGCGTCCCCTCCCACCACGCACTCCTCCGGAGTATTGACGATGAGAAGATAGACCCGGGGGAAGAGATGCAGTGTCTCCCGGACCCGGTGCGCGGAAAGATCCACCACACCGATGCTCCAGGTTACCTCTTCCCCTTCCGGGAGTCCCCAGGCTTGACGGGCGGCCCGGCACTCCCCGGCCAGATCAAGGGTGAAGAGGGTGGAGTCCTCCATCCGCTCCCGCATCCCGTCCCGATCCTGCCAGGCGCGCAGGGCAAAGAGCCCGGCCGACTCACCCAGACTGTACCCGATGACCGCCTGGGGGGTTACGCCAAAGCTCCGGATCAGATCACCGGCAGCGCAGCCGACAGCAACCTGGCCGAATATCACGGCCCGGGCATCAGCATCCAGCTCCGCCTGGGGTGCGCCGTTCCAGAAGAGCTCCGGTTGGAACTGCCCCCGGAGAAAGCGGTTTTCCCCATCCTGTTGTCGGCAGATCTCCGGCCAGCGGGCGGAAAGTTCCGCCCCCATTCCGGGATAGTGATTACCGGAACCGGGAAAGATAAAGGCGATCCTCCCCCGGCTCCCCAAGGGAGTAGTCGTGTAGAAGAGCCGGTCGCGGAGTGCCGGGTGTGACGTCGGCACCTCCCCGGCAACAAGTGCCTTTTCTCCCAGATCCAGGAGCGTAACCAGCTCTTCAGAATTCCGGGCAACCAGGGAAAGCGCCAGCGCTGCCGCCGGTTCTCCCTGACTCCTCTCATGCCGGAGTCGGGCAAGTCGTCCCAGGTCGCTCTCTCTTCCCAGTTCCCGCCGAAGAGAGGAAAGCTCCAGCGACAGCTCCTCCGGGGATTCTCCGGTGAGGATAAAAAGCGACTCTCCCACCGGACCCAGTGGCGCACGACGCTCCTCCCGGTTCCGGGGATGGTCGTGGTCCCATCCCTCCAGGACCAGATGGCCATAGCTTCCGTCAACACCGACGACACTTACCCCGGCCCGGCGAGGGCCATCGGCCCGGTTCCGGAGCCAGTAACGGGGGGTGGCGGGGAGAAAGAGCGGACCGCTGCCGGAAAGCTGGGGAAGAGGGGTTGCGGCGCCACGGCAGGGGGGGATGAGCTCCTGATAGAGCGCCAGACACCCCCGGACCAGTGAAGCGAGTCCCGAGGCGGCGCCGGCATGTCCGATCTCCCCCGCCAGGGCGGAGACGGCGCAGGAGCGATGCTGTCGCTCTTCCGTAGCAAAGAAGGAGGCGAGGGCCGCCGCCTCCATCCGGTCCGATGCCGGGTGGCCGGAGGCGTTTGCCTCTATATAATCGACAGTCCGGGGAGAAACCCCAGCTTCGGCATAGGCGCGCCCCAGGGCAACGCCATAGGCGGTCTCATCCGGAGTAACCGTCTCACCGGCGGCAAGGCCGATCCCCCTGATGACCGCATAGATCCGGTCCCCGTCACGCTGAGCGTCGGAGAGCCGCTTGAGGACCACCGCTGCGGCCCCTTCGCCAACGATGCTCCCGTCGGCTCCGGTGGAGAAGGGGTGGGCCGTCCCGCCGGGCGAAGACGGCCGAACAGCATGGTTGCCAAGGGTCGCCCGGAGGTCGCCGGCCAGCTCCACTCCCCCCACCAGTGCCCGGTCGATCTCCCCCTTCCGGAGCAGGCGGACCGCCGTTGCCAGGGAACTGATGCCGGAACTCTCCTCGCTGGAGAGGGTAAAGCTGGGCCCACCCACCTTGAACTCCCGGGCGATCCGGCTGGCCACGACACTCCCCAGCGCCCCCATGGTCCGGTTGGCGGTGAGGGGGGGGCCGGCGGCATCACGAAGCCGGGCACTCCAGGCAGCCAGCTCCTCGGGGGTCAGGTCAAGGCCGAGCTCGGCGGCCCAGGCGTTCAGGTCCCTCCCCAGGGACCAGCGGTGACTGAAGTTCGTGCTGTTGAGATCCAGGGCGATGCCGATGAAGAGACCGGTCCGCAGGTTTCCCTCCCGCCCCACTCCGGCATCGGCCATGGCACCGGCCGCCGTCTGGAGCATGAGGAGCTGCTGGGGGAGCATCTCTTCCAGCTCCTTGGGGGGGATCCGGAACTGCTCCGTTGCCAGGGGCACCTCGTCCAGATAGAAACCGGCAAAGGGAGTCTTGTCCAAACCATTTTCCCGGAACCAGCTGCTCTCCTGCGCCCCCCACCATCGCCGGGGAGACGTGGGGAGTTCATCGTTTCCTCCCCCCAGCACCCGCTCCTGAAAGGCCCGCAGCGACTGCCAGGGGCCGAAGCGGACGTCCATACCGACCACGGCAATGGATTCATTCGGGGCTCCGGTTTCGCTCAACCACCGGGCCGTCGCTTCCGACTCTTGAGTACGAACCCTGAGTGCATACCCTGAACTCGTTCCCTGAGCGGAGTCGAAGGGCCACTCCTCCACCAGGAGATGGGCGTTGATACCGCCGAAACCGAAGGCGCTGATACCGGCCCGCCGCGGAATCCCGTCCTCCCGCCGCGGCCAGGGTTCGGATGAGGTGAGTACCCGAAAAGGGCTCTGCTCCAGGGCCATCCCCGGTTGCGCCTTGGTGAAACCGGCTGTGGGGGGGAGGGTCTCCGCCCTCATGGCCAGGAGCACCTTGGTGAGGGCCGCGGCGCCGGCGGCGGTGAGGAGATGGCCGATGTTGGACTTCACCGAACCGATGACACACCGCTTCCCCGTAGAAGAATGTTCGCCCCAGAGCTCCTTCAGGCTGGCCACCTCCACGGCGTCCCCCACCGGGGTCCCCGTGGCGTGGCACTCCATGAGCTCCACATCGCCGGGAACCCAGCCGGCCTGTTCGTAGGCAGCGCGCATGGCACGGAGCTGCCCTTCGGAGAGGGGGGCCAGGAGGCTCCCCCCCACATCGTTGGCCAGACCGATCCCCCGGATGATCCCGTAGATCCGGTCCCCCTGGGCCACGGCGTCTTCCGTACGCTTGAGGAGGAATATTCCTCCCCCCTCCCCCACCACCAGACCATCGCCGGCGGCATCGAAGGGGGAGCAGATCCCCCGCTTGGAGAGGGCGCGGAGCTGGGAAAAACCCATCTGAGTGTAGAGTGGGTCGGGTCGGGAGAGACCGCCGGAGAGCATGGCGTCGGCCCGGCCGGAGAGGAGCTCATCCACGGCCAGCTTGATGGCATAGAGGGAGGAGGCGCAGGCGGCATCCAGGGTGAAGGAGCCGCCACCCAGACCAAGCGCCTGGGCCAGGATACCGGCGGGAAGGCCGGCCACGTAGCGGTTGAGGGGGTTTGTGGCGCCGTAGTCAACGGAATGACCCAAGAGCTTTTCGGCAAAACTCCTTCCCAGGGTTTGTCGGGTCAAAAGCGCCGAGGTCTCGCTGGGGAGAGCCAGATTGCCGATGATCACGCCGATGCGGGAGCGGTCCAGCGTAGCGGTGACGCCGTCATCAAAGGCCCGTTTCCCGCAATGAACCAGCAGCTGAAAGAGCGGGTCCAGCCCGGCCAGGAGGGTCGGCTCCAGGGCCACCCCCGAGAGGTCGGAGAGGGGGGGAAGGGTGTCAATGAAGCAGCCGCTGCGGGAGTAGAGATGGTCCACCGCACCGACCTGGGGGGAATAGACGACCTCCGGCGGGACGGACCAGCGCCCCTCCGGAACCTCCCGGGCCGCGCTGCTGCCGGAGCGGATGTTTTCCCAGAAGCTCTCCAGGTCCGGGGCATCGGGAAAGATGCCGCCGATCCCCACCACCGCCACGGTTCCGGTATACGGCATCCTCAGGCGGCCCCCAACCGGGGGAGTTCATTATGCCGGAAGGCCCGCTGAAGGGAAGGGTCGATGACGCACTCATAGCCGTTGAGCCGTGCCACCAGTTTCCCCGTCTGCCGATCCAAAAACTCCATATCCGCAGTGGCCCCATGCTCCCGTTCCGAGGTCACCCGGATCACCACCTGAACCCCGTCCCGGGGGAAGGAGCCGGTGAACTGGCGATACCGTGCGGCAAAGGTGGGAAGTGAGCCGGCGGAGAACCGTTCGAAGCTCCAGAGGATCATCATCTGAAAGGCGCTGTCCAGAACCAGCGGATCGGTGAGCCAGTCGCTCCGGAGCGGCCGGTTGATCCAGGTCGCCGGCTTGGGCGCCCCCTTCACCAGGGCGGTGATCCCCTTGGCGGAGCAGTTGAGCACCTGCTCGATCCCCTGGAGATCGGGACCATGGAAGAGCCGCTCCCTGTGGTAGATCTCCCCTTGCAGCGGCTCATAGGGAGTGGCCGGCAAGTCGCCGATGGAACGGAGCCCCTCGGGGAGCCGCGTGGCCAGGACGATCTCGGCCCGGGCATGGAGGAGAGAACCGGCAGGGCCGTTACTCCGAAGTTCCACGGGGACCAGGTGGAACGATTCCCGGCGGGCCCCCCTTCCGGCCATTACCTGGAGGGTGCAGGGACTCTGCCGGTCAAAGACGACCCCCTTGCAGATGCGGAGATCATTAAAACCGTGAAAGCGGAATCCCGGAT
This sequence comes from uncultured Geobacter sp., assembly GCA_903902855.1. Lineage (GTDB taxonomy): Bacteria > Desulfobacterota > Desulfuromonadia > Geobacterales > CAIOGM01 > CAIOGM01. The sequence continues at coordinate 52,004 of CAIUWK010000102.1, forward strand.
TGCCATGGAGCGCACCGTGGGCCAGCCACTCCACGATCACCGCCATGGGGACCACCGCCTTGCCGTCCATGACATGGGAGCGGAGGAAGGGGTAGTCGTCCAGGGTGAGGGTCAACGACAACGCCTCGGTGAGCGGCTGTGACGGCAGCGGGTCGGGCCGGGTTGCACAGTCGTCACCGCTCCCGGAGAGAGCCACCACCTCCACCGGGGCATCCAGGGCTGACAGCTCCCTGACGAGAAAATCGCCCCCCTCGGCAAGGCCGATGAGTCCGACCCCTTCGTTGGCAAAGAGTTTTTTCAGGGCCGGGGTAACCATCCCGCCGTCCCAGGGACCCCAGTTAATGCTCACCGTCCGGCAGCCGGGACGGCGGCGCGCCTCTGACTGGGCCAGCTTGTTGAGGACCTCGTTGGCAACGGCGTAATCGGCCTGACCGGTGCGCCCCAAACGGCCGGTGGTGGAGGCGAAGAGAGCGATGAAGCGCAAGTCATCCCCCTGGGTTGCGTCCAGGAGGTTCCGGAGACCGGAGACCTTGGTCCCGAGGACAGCCGCGAACTGGTCCCGACTCTTGTCGATGATGAGACGGTCGGCCAGCACCCCGGCGCCATGGACGATCCCCCGGATGGGACCGTGGTCCCGGCGGATGGCGGTCAGGAGATCGGCCACGGCCCCGGCATCACGGATATCTAGGGAACGATAGAGCGCCTTCCCGCCGGTGGCCTCGATGCGGGCCAGGGTGGCGCGAAGCTCCCGCCCTGCCAGCACCGCCTGGTAACGCGCCTCGATCTCCCGGGGGGAGAGTTTTTCCCCTGCGTGGACCAGGATGGCCCGCTTGATGGGGGAGTCATCGGTGAGGGGGGCAAGCCATGCCGGTTCGGCCTCCGGTTCCGGACTTCTCCCCATGAGCACCAGGAGGGGGCGGTAGGCTTCGGCCAGCGCCAATGACGCCGCCGCCGTCACTCCGCGACCGCCGCCGGTGACGAGAATCACCTCGCCGGCCTGAACGGGAACGGTTGTCGACGGGGACACTGCCGGAAGGGGTGAGAGTCGGAGAGTGATCCTTCCCGCCGGCGTCAATCCCACCTCCACCGGACCGGGGGTGAAGAGTTCCCCCGCGATGGCGTCGGCCTCCATGACCCCGGTGGCAAATCCTCCCAAATCCATGGCCTTGCAGGAGACCTCCGGCCACTCCCGGGCGGCGGTCTTGGCCAGCCCGGCCAGTCCACCGGAGAAGGGATCAAGCAGAGAGCTGCCGGAACCAAACCCGAAAAAACCGTCCAGGCGCGACACCGTGGCAAAGATCGCTCCGCCACCGGCGGCGGCGCGGCGAAGGGCCGGGGCCGCGCTCTTCAGGAGGAGGAAGGCGTCTTCGAGAAATCCTTCATCCGCGCCGGCATGGGGGGTAATGATGACCAGGCCGGAGATGTCCGCGGCCGGGGCGGCGTCTTCTGCTGTGGCCATATCCACCAGGCGGACCGCCTGGCCCCGTGCCCGGATGAGTCTGGCCAGCTCACCGGCACAGGGAGAGCCGTCGTCGGTCACCCAGAATTCCCCTGTCCCCACCGTTGCCAGCGTCAGGAGTGAGGGATCAAGAGGGACGGTGATGACACTGCTCCGATTGACGATGCCGGCAGGACCGGCTTCCACCGCCGGAGGGGGGGGGGCTGAAACATTTTGCAGAGGCGAGGCATTCGTCCCCCCTCCGCAGGCATTACCTGCGCCGAGAAATGCGGCGATATCCCCCAGGGTCCGGAGATTCCCCATCTGCTCCGGGCCGATGACCGGCGCGGAGGGAAGCCGTTCCTGGAGGGCCGAGAGGATCTCCACCCGCTTGATGGAGTCGATCCCCAGGTCCGAATCCAGCCCCATCTCCAGCTCCAGCATCTCCACCGGGTAGCCGGTCTTCTCGCTCACCACAGAGAGGAGCGTGCCGGTGATACTGTCCGATGTATCGGACTGATCGGGCCGATCAGTCCGATTTTCAGATGCTGCGGCGTCGCTGCCGAGAAACCTGGCGATGTCGGCGAGGGTCCGAAGAGATCCCATCTGCTCCGGGCCGATGATCGGCGCGGAAGGAAGCCGTTCCTGGAGGGCCGAGAGGATCTCCACCCGTTTGATGGAGTCGATCCCCAGGTCCGAATCCAGCCCCATCTCCAGTTCCAGCATCTCCACCGGGTAGCCGGTCTTCTCGCTCACCACAGAGAGGAGGGTGCCGGTGATACTGTCCGATGTATCGGACTGATCGGGCCGATCAGTCCGATTTTCAGATGATGCGGCGTCGCTGCCGAGGAACCTGGCGATATCGGCGAGGGTCCGAAGAGATCCCATCTGCTCCGGGCCGATGACCGGCGCACTGGGAAGCCGCTCCTGGAGGGCCGAGAGAATCTCCACCCGCTTGATTGAGTCGATCCCCAGATCCGAATCCAGCCCCATCTCCAGTTCCAGCATCTCCACCGGGTAGCCGGTCTTCTCGCTCACCACAGAGAGGAGGGTGCCGGTGATCCTGTCCGACGTATCGGACTGATCGGACCGATCAGTCCGATTTTCAGATGCTGCGGCGTCGCTGCCGAGAAACCTGGCAATATCAGCCAGGGTTCGGAGAGAGCCCATCTGCTCCGGGCCGATGACCGGCGCGGAGGGAAGACGTTCCTGGAGGGCCGAGAGGATCTCCACCCGTTTGATGGAGTCGATCCCAAGGTCTGAATCAAGCCCCATCTCCAGTTCCAGCATCTCCACCGGGTAGCCGGTCTTCTCGCTCACCACCTCCAACAGGACTACCGTCACGTTGGAGGTGACGGCAACGCTGACCCGGGGAACAGGCACGACAGGAGTGGGGGGAGACGCTGCAGGAGGAACTACTGCCGGCAACGAAGGAGGTGCTGATCCCCGGAGCAGCAGAGAGGGGGCAGCCACGGCAGCAGAGAAAGGAGAACCGCCATGGAGGAGACGGTTCTGCTGATCCAGGAGCCCCTGAATAGTTCGACCGGCGGCCTCCTGCCCTTCCAGGAAGCGGCGGTGGAGTTGGGCCGTATCCTCCTGCATCTTCTGCAGCACCGCCATGCTCTCCCGGGTGACCCGCAACGACTCGGCGAGAATACCGGCACCGGGCTCCAGGCGCGAGGCGCTCGGCTCAAACGTCGAGGTTCCAGGTTCCAGGCGCGAGGTTCGAGGTTCGAGGTTTGTGGTTCCCGACGTCAAGCGCCCAGCGTCAAGCGCCTCTCTTTTCTTCTTCGGCTTCAAATAGTTGGCACCGCAAATGGGGATCGTCATGACCGGTTTTTTGCCGGTGGCAGGAGCCGCCGGTTGGTGACCGGCATCCCAGAGATTCAGCCGAATGGGGTAGCCAAGGACAGCCAGATGACCGAGGAGTCGGGCCAGGTCCGCCATGCCGGAGCGTTTCCCCGCCGAGGCATCCAGAGCCAGGGCCAGATGGTTGCGCTCCCCCAGGATCGCCTTCACCAGACCGGTGAGACGCGCGCCAGGGCCGACCTCCACAAAGGTGCTGATGCCGGAGGCATGGAGCGCCTCGATCTCGGCCACGAACTCCACCGGCCGGGCCAGCTGTCCGGCAAGGAGGGACTTGGCCGCCTCGTCGTCGTCCGGATAGGGGGCGGCGGTGGAGTTGGCGAAGACCGGCAGCCGCGTCGCACCGAAGGTCACGTCAGCCAGGGCTTCACGAAACGGTAGGGCCGCATCGGCCACCAGCGGGCTGTGAAAGGCAGCAGCCACGGGGAGACGCTTGCAGGCGAGCCTGCGGGCGCCGAAAAGGACGATGGCCCGCTCTATTTCGGCGCTGCTCCCCGAAAGAACCGCCTGGGACGGGGCATTCCGGTTGGCCACCACCAACTCCAGCCCCTCTTCCGCAAGGGCTTGCTCCACCAGGGCCAGCGGGGCCGGCACCGCCACCATCCCCCCCCGGTCGCCATCGCCCGCCGCCATGAGACGGCCGCGGAGGCGGGAAAGGTGATGAAAGGTTGCCTCATCCAGTTTCCCGGCGGCGCAGAGAGCGGTCAGTTCACCATAACTGTGCCCGGCCGCGGCGTCCGGGATCAGGCCGAAGGAGTCCAGCAGCCGCAGGGCGCCCAGACTCACCGCGCCGATGGCGGGTTGGGCCACATGGGTGGCGCGCAACTCCTCCTCCAGTCGCTCCTTCCCCTGGGGCGAAAACGCCGTGGGGGGGTAGATCCGGTCGGAGAGACGGATGCCATCAGCCAATCCGTAGCCTGCATCGGCTTGCGCCAAGGCAGTAAACAGCTCGGGAAAGGTGCAGGCAAGATCGCGGAGCATCCCTGTGTACTGGGTCCCCTGGCCGGGAAAGAGGAAGGCGAGCTTGCCCGTGGGGCCGCCGCTTGCAAAGAAGGCGCCGTCCGGTGTCTGCCAGGATGAGGTGCCGTTGGAGCGGAGCATGGTCCCGGCATTGGCCACCAGGGTCGCCAGATTCTTCCGATCCCGCTCCACCACCAGAACCAGGCGGCAGGGGGCGCCGGCATCAAACCCCCTGCGGGCGGTGAGCGCCCGGTCGCGCAGCTCCTTCCACGGAAGGTCGGCGGTGAACGCCTTCAGTGACTGCTCCAGCTCTACTACAGAGGCACCGGAGAAGGGGATGATCTGGACATTCCCGTCCCAGTCGGCACTGGACTTGGCAGGGCAATACTCTTCCAGGACCGTGTGAAAGTTGGAGCCGCCAAAACCGAAGGCGCTGACCGCAGCGCGGCGGGGCGTTGTCCCGGAAGGGAGCCAAGGGCGCTTTTCCGTGGTCAGGTAAAACGGGGTCTGCTCTCCGGTAATCTCACCCAGGGGGTTGGAGACCTTGATGGTTGGGGGGATGACCTTGTGGTGCAGGGCAAGGGCCGTCTTGATGAGACCTGCCGCGCCGGCAGCCGCCTTGGTGTGTCCGATCTGGGCCTTCACCGAGCCCAGGGCGCACCAGGGGGTCCGGGCCTGGCCGTACACCTCGCGCAGGGCCTTGACCTCCACGGCGTCCCCCACCCTGGTGCCGGTACCGTGGGCCTCGATGAGACCGATACTTTCGGGGGTCACGCCGGCCCGGTCGTAAGCATCGTAGAGCGCCTTTTTCTGTCCGCCGGCGCTGGGGGCGTAGATGGCGTCCCCCCGGCCGTCGCTGGAGGAACCGATCCCCCGGATCACCGCATAGATCCGGTCTCCGTCCCGCTCCGCGTCGGCCAGCCGCTTGATGACCATGATCCCCAGCCCCTCACCCAGAATCGTCCCGTCGGCGGCGGCGTCGAAGGGTTTCGCGTCGCCGGTGGGGGAGAGTGCCGGGGTCTTGCTGAAGCACATGTACATGAAGATGTCGTTAAAGGTATCGATGCCGCCGGTGACCACCATATCGGCCTTACCCGTGGCCAGTTCCATCCCGGCCAGGTGAAGGGCGCTGAAGGAACTGGCACAGGCGGCGTCCACCACGCAGTTGGTCCCTCCCAGGTCGTACTGCTTGCTGATCCTGCCGGCCACCACATTCCCCAGGAGTCCGGGAAAAGAGTTTTCCTGCCAGTCGACATAGGAGTCTGAGATCCGCGCCACCACGTCATCGGCCACGGTATCGGCCACGCCGGCCTCTTTCAGGGCAGCACGCCAGAGGGGGTGACCCAAGCGGGCCCCCAGGGGGATCACCAACTCCATGGCGCCGGTGACACCCAGGATAACGCTGGCCCGGCTCCGATCATACTCCCGCTCCGGGCCGTACCCTGCATCCCGCAGCGCCTGTCCAGCGGCCACCAGCCCCAGAAGCTGAGAGGTATCGATGGCTTCCAGAATATTGGGAGGGATGTTGAACTCCAGGGGATTGAAGGGGACCGGGGAGATGAAACCGCCGCGCCGGCCATAGGTATGATCGGGGGATTTCTGGTCCTGATCGAAGTAATCCCCCACCTTCCAGTGGGTCGCGGGGATATCGGTGATGGCATCGATCCCCTCCCGGATGTTGGCCCAGTAGGTGGCAGGGTCTTCGGCTTTGGGAAAGAGGCAGCCGATACCGATGATAGCCAGCGGTACGACGGAAAGTATGGTGGCCGGTTGTGCGTCCGGCGGTTTGACAATGTCAGGTTGTGCGGCGTGTGTGGTCACCCAAGATACTCCTTGATCTGTTCAATGGGGAGGGGTTCGGCGCGAAAGAGTTCCGGCGGAAGACCGATCCCTTGGCGCCTCAGGGAGGTGGCGCGGGCCAGCAGCGCGGCGCCGAAAAGGATATTGAGCGCCACCGCGGCGACCCTGCGCCGGGCGGGACTCTCCAGGAACGAACCGGCGACCCATTCATTAAAGGCGCCCATGGCCGGACCGCACCAGATCTGATAGTCCATCCGGCGGGATGATTCCCCCTCCTTGGCCCAGTGAGCCCCCTGCCCCAGATACCAGCGAAAGACGAGGGCCATGAGGTGTCGAGGGTCCCGCTCGGCCCGTGCCACCTGTCGTGGGTCACGACGGAGAAAATAGCTCCGGGTCTCCTGCCAGATCTGCTCCAGAGGAGCGAGAAAGAGACTCCTCTCCAGCTTCTCCCGTTCGACGCCGGGGATCTCGTCCAGAGCGGCGCAACTGCGGTAGAGGTCATAGAGCTTGGCGGCGCGCATGGGAAACATGGTTCCTCGCTTGAGGACCTGCACCGTCACCCCCATCTCGAACATGTCGGCTGCCGGGGCCATGGTCACATCGGCCTGACGGGTCACGGCAAGCATCTCCCGCACCGTATCCGAGGTTCCCGATTCCACGCAGGCCTGATGCACCGAACCGGCCATGATATAGGCGGCCCCCATGGCAAAGGCGGCGGCAGCGGCGGCCGGGGTCCCGATGCCGCCGGCTAACCCCACCCGAAGCCGGAGATCGTAGCCGTGAGCGTTCTGCATCCTCCGGGCGAGGGAGAGGATGGTGGGGAAAAGGGCCAGGGCGGGACGGTTATCCGTGTGACCACCGGAATCGGCCTCGGCGGTCACCTCCTGGGCCATGGGAATCCGACCGGCCAGTTCGGCCTGCCGGACCGTGATGCTCCCCTCGGCCACCAGCACCTTGAGAAATTTTTCGGGGGGGGGGGGAGAAGAACCGTTCGGCCAGCTCCTCCCGGGAGACCTTGGCGATGATCCGGTTGGGGGTTACAATGCCACCGTCTGCGTCTTCATGGATGCCGTGAACCCGATAGCGAACCAAAGGGAGGGTCAGCGCAAGAAAAGCCGACGCCTCCACCAGGCGGACCTCTTTTCGAATATAGAGCTCCGCCAGGGCCGTCTCCAACTCCGGCTCGTGGGGGGAGTGGATCAGGTTGACGCCGTAGGGGAGTCCCGAGGAAGCAAGCCGGTCCAGCGCCGTCTCCACGCTCTTCAGGGGGAGACCGGCCGCGCCGAAGAAGCCCATCATCCCGGCTCTTCCCAGCTCCTCCGCCAGAGGCACGGAGCTGATCCCCTTGGCCATGGAGCCCCCCAGATAGGGATATCGAATCCCCAATTCGGCACAGAAGCCGGGATCGCCCAGCTGTTCCGGCAGACAGGGGGGGGCAAAGCCCAGGAGCGGGTGAGCATCAGCCGGAGCAGCGTCTCCGCAGAGGTATGCGTGACCACCCGACACGGGGAGAACTGTCCCGTTCATTTTCACGACAAAGAGCGGCTCACGGAGTTGGCGCATGGCAGCCACCATCCCCTGGTCCTGAGATAAATCTTCTGGAGAGGCGGGCAGCCACCAGCCATGGGCGCCACCCTGTGGTTCAAACGGTGTCAAACGATCCTCCGGGCAAGCAGAGTGAGGGGTACGAAACTACCCAAACCGAAACGAAGAATGATGGGCCGACGGATTGTGTGGGTTCAAACGGGACCACGGCAACCTGTTCCGGTAATACGGCCATGTTAAGGTAGCCTGTATCTTTAACCGAAATCGCAAAATAACGCAACCGGCTTATGCCCAGAAGAGCATCAACGACCGGTTTCGCTTTTTGCCCTTGCCATCCAGAAGCGGGGCGGTTAGCATGAACCGCCGGACCAATACCCCTCATTTTTCCAGGAGCACTCCCCGTGACCTTCAAGCGTATCATGCTGATCCTCTTCATCCTGCTGGCCGCCGCCGGTGTCATAGTCGGCCTCGCCTTTGTCTCCCTCCCCCCGGTAGAACCGCTAAAAAAACGCTCCTGCAACATGACCATCCCGGTGAAAGACTGGCAAGGAAATTACCACCCCTTTGTGGTGGGGCCGAAAAACCCTTACTGGACCGGGGGAAAAAGCATCCCGGCAGAGATGAAGTGGTCGGTGATCCTGGCTGAAGACGCCAGTTTCTACAAGCACGAAGGGATCGACGTCAAGGCCATCAAAAAGGCGATCCAGTATGACCTGGAGAAACAGTCCATGGCCCGGGGGGCCTCCACCATTACCCAGCAGACCGCCAAAAACCTCTTCCTCTCCCGGGAAAAGAGCATCAGCCGGAAAGTTCGAGAGGTCATCCTGGCCAAACGGATGGAGCGAGAACTGACCAAGGGACGGATACTGGAGCTCTACCTGAACGTGGTGGAACTGGGCCCCATGGTCTACGGCATCGGCCACGGCGCCCGCTACTACTTCGGCAAGCCCGCCTCGCTCCTCACCCCCCGGGAAAGCACATTTCTGGCTGCCATGCTCCCCGGACCACGGGTGGCGTACAACCCCTACCGGGATATGGACAAGGTCATGAAACGGTCGGACCTGATCCTGAAGCTGCTGCGAAAACGGGGAGTCTTGTCGGAAGAAGAGTACCAGCGAGCCCTGACGGAGACCCCCAACATCGCCGGACTCCAGCGGAAGGTGGATGAGAGCATCAAGAAGGAAGAGGCGTTCCCCAACCGGAGCAGCGCCGTCGGACCGGCACTCCCTGCCGTTAGGAACGACGGCGAACTTCCGTCACATGAAGAGACCACGGGAGTCGGCGAGACAGTCAGAGAGGTTGAACCGAAGGGGGATGGGGTGACACCCGTGGTGGAGCAAAAATGAGAAGGAGGTTGGGATAGCTGTCATCCCTACATGATGAGCATCGCCGCCACCTGCTCCTCGCCGTAGTCGTTCCCCACGACAATCTCTTGCTCCCCGCCGTCGCGGATGACCAGAATCCGGCACTGAATCCCCGCTTCCGCCCTGGTATAGCGGATGAGGATCTTCGCGGCTCTCCCCAGCAGCTCGTCGTCCGCCTCCCCCACCACCACCCCCATGGGGCTCCCCCCGTCCAGCCAGCGAAGATAAACCATGCCGGGGCGGGCGGCCTCCTCCAGGAGTCGGTTATTCTCCTCGTTGCGCCCCACGATGAGCTTGACGGTAGGACTCAGCCGGAAGTGACGCCCCAGCCGGAGGAGCCGGAAATCCAGGGGGTCCATAACCTGATTATGGGCGAAGAGGTCGCGGATCTTCCCCTGAAAAGAAAGCTCGGTGAGAAGGCATCCCCCCGCCGGAGAGGGGTAATCCTCCATTCCCAGCTCCTTTGCCAGATGCATCTGCACCTTGCGGGAACGACCGGTAATGCCGAAGAGTTTTTCCCGGTCCACCCATCCCTCCTGTTCCGGAATCGTGGGGGGAAGAAAGCGGGCCGACAGGGGGCGGAGGAGCAGACCGATGAGACCGCTCTCCCGCTCCACCACCCGGAGGGTATCCTTGCGCTGGCTCATGGGGCGCTGCCCCAGAACCTCGCCGCTGACCACAAAATCGGCGCCGTACTCCGCCATCAGCCCCTTGGCCACCCGGAACATCCAGGCGTGACAATCCACACAGGGATTCACCGCCTTGCCGTAGCCATGGTTGGGGTCGCGGAGCATATTCAGGTACTCCTCCCCCAAGTGATGGACCACCAGCGGAACCCCCAGGGCAGCAGCAGCCCGTCGGGCGTTATACTTCCCCGTGGCTTCATCTCCGGAGCCGAAGAAGGGTGAGGTGAAGTGAAGGGCAATGACGTCGATCCCCTGGTTCTGCATCAGCCGTGCCGAGAGTTGCGAATCGAGTCCCCCAGAAAATAGGACGATGGCTGCGTGTGCGATGGGTTCCTCCTGCGCCGGAGCGCCTGTTTTTATATGGTCGGCATGCTACCACACACCGTCGCTAGCTGTAAAGAAAGGGGGAGCACCCCGTTCAGGATGACAGGTTTCTTTTGACGAATCAGATCGCACGTGATTTACTGATCCCAGGGGTTTCAACGGAATCCGGAGCAGGAAGGAGGAACGTATGAGCCAATGGGTCACCGAGGGATCGCTGGGGGCTATTCTCTATAACTCCCGGATCATTACCGAGACGGATATCCAAAAAGGATTGACCGAGCAGGAACGGCTGGGATGCCGGTTCGGCGAGGCGCTAGTCCGTCTGGGGATCGTCACCGGCGAGGATATCAACTGGGCGCTCTCCCATCATCTGGATATTCCGTATATCCGGCTGAACCGGGAAACAATGGGGCCCGATGCCGCGACCCTTCTCCCCGAACGGATCGCCCGTCACCATGGGGTCGTTCCGTTAATCCGCACCGACGATGAGCTGCGGGTCGCCTTCAGGGATCCGCTGGACCGGGTGGCGCTCCAGGAGATCGCGGCACTCTGCAACTGTAGCGTGACCATCGCCATTGCCGACGCAAGCGATATCCGGGAGATGCAGGAGTATCTGTACGGACCTGAACCCAAAGGGGGGTTCGGACTCCTCTCCTGTGTGGCCACGGCGGATGAAGCCGCCGCCATCATCGCCGATCCCGCGGGGGAATCTTTTCTCCAGTGGCTCCTCTCGCTCCTTGTCCGGCAGGGGTATTGTTCGATTACGCTGGCCCCCCTGGCCGGCGTGGGGGTGCTCACCGGACGTCAGGGGTCCGCTCCCCGGGAGTTGGGACGGCTTACGGTGGACGCCTCCGACCGACTGGTGGCCCTGCTTCGCCAGCAAGGAGAGCTGTGCAAAAATTCGTCGGGTGCAGAGAGCGGCAGCCTCGAATATCTCCATGAAAACGTACTGTTGGCGATTCGGGTTGATCTGCTCAGGGGAGCGTCAGGCCGGATGGTTACCCTCAAATCACCGGAACTCACCCAGGGAGCGCCGTTCCCGCCGGAGCTGGTCCCCCTTATCCGGGAGATGACACAACGTCCCGGTCTGGTGATGGTATCGCTTCCCATTCAAGAGATGCGAAGCATGATGGAGCTTCTCATAAATTCGCACGGTTCCGGAGAGGAACAGACTCTCCTTCTGGGGGAGGGAAACAAGACGCTCCGGGAGATGGTTCCCTGCATCCCCCTGAATGCTCTCTCACCGGAAGAGAGCGAAGCGGTTGTGACCGCAGCCCAGGAGCATGAGCCGGAGCTGCTGCTCCTGGAATATGCCGGCGACATCCGTTCCCTCCACGCCGCGGCCCGGGCCTCCCTTGGCGGAGTCCGGGTCGTGGCCGGAACCGGCGCGGGAATCGCCGAAACCTTTGCCCTGCTCTGCACGGCATGGCACCGCCACCTCATCCCCTCATCCCTGCGCGGTATCGTCGTCGGGGCGACCGTCACCACCCTCTGCCCCTCCTGTGCAGAAACGCTCCACTTCAAGCCCCAGGAGATCACCCGACTACGGCTCCCGGCTTCGGCATCGGGGTATCGTCATGCCACGGGGTGTGCAGCCTGTGCCTTTACCGGCAAGGATGGGACGCGGCTCCTGGTGGAGGTGATCCCCTGCGACCGGATGCTCACCGACCTCCTGGAGAGCTGTAAGAACGGTGATGACGTTGCTGCAGGATTGGCGCAACAAGGGGATCACACGGTGCAGAAGCAGGCGGCTCGACTCCTTCTGGGGGGAGAAATCTCCCCGGATACATATCTCAAGGCGGTCACGGCGTAAGGGGAGAAGATGCACTCCTCACTGGACGAACCGAAAACCCAACATCTTCAGGAGTTGTGACATGGCACGCATCGACGAACTGTTCAGGATGATGAAGGAGCAGGGGGCCTCCGATCTGCACCTTTCCACCAGTGCTCCCCCCATCTTTCGCCTCCATGGCGATCTGGAACCGCTGGATTTCAAGCCGCTCACCCATGAAGAGCTCAAGGAGATCATCTATGAGATCCTGACTGAAAAACAGATTCGGGAGTTCGAGCAGCGCCACGACCTGGACTTCGCCTACTCGGTGCCGGATCTCGCCCGGTTCCGGGGGAACATCCTCATGCAGCATAAGGGGATCGCCGCGGTCTTCCGGATCATTCCCAGCAAGATTCTCTCCGTGGAGGAGTTGGGGCTCCCTGAAGGAGTGACGAGATTCACCCAACTCAAGAAGGGGTTGATCCTCGTCACCGGCCCCACCGGATCGGGCAAATCCACCACCCTGGCCGCCATGATCGACCACATCAACAACACCCGGAAAGATCACATCCTTACCCTGGAAGACCCCCTGGAATTCATCCATGAGAACAAGCAGTCGCTCTTCAACCAGCGGCAGATCGGCGAGCACTCGGACAGCTTCACCGCGGCCCTGCGGGCAGCACTTCGCGAGGACCCGGATGTCATCCTCGTGGGAGAAATGCGCGATCTGGAGACCATCAGCCTGGCCATGACCGCCGCCGAAACCGGCCATCTGGTCTTCGGCACCCTCCATACCAACTCGGCAGCCAAGACCATCGACCGGATCATCGACGCCTTCCCCCGGGACGGCCAAGCGCAGATCCGGACCATGCTCTCCGAGTCGCTGAAGGGGGTCATCTGCCAGCAGCTCCTCAAAACTGCCGGCGGCAAGGGACGGGTGGCAGCCCTGGAGATCCTGGTGGGAACCCCGGCCATCGCCAACCTGATCCGGGAGGGAAAGACCTTTCAGATACCCTCCATCATCCAGACCGCCCGCAGGGACGGGATGCAGCTCATGGACCAGCATCTGCTGGATCTCCTCAAAAACAAACAGATAACCCCCGAGGAAGCACATCGCTGCGCCAGCGAGAAGAAACAGTTTGAACAGTTTCTCCCCCCGGCGGCACGTCCGGCCATGCAATGAAAAAACTCACACCCTTCACTCGACACTGAATGCATCACGGCGGACTCCACGAAGACGACATCGCCGGAAAGGCCTATGACCGGCGGCTCATGGGCCGGTTCCTGGGGTACCTGCGCCCGCACCTGAGAAGCATCCTCTCCGTCCTGCTGCTGCTGCCACCCATCGCCGGGGCCAAGCTGCTGCAGCCCTATATCGTCAAGATCGCCATCGATAACCATATCGTCACCGGCAACATGAACGGGCTTCCGGGGCTGGCGCTCCTCTTTCTGCTCCTCATCTTCGGCGAATCGCTCCTCACCTATGCCGAACTCTACCTCCTCCAGCGGGTGGGGCAGCAGGTGATGTTCCGGTTCCGGGAAGAGCTCTTCACCCACCTCCAGAAACTCTCCCTCTCCTTCTTCGACCGGACCCCGGCAGGAGGGCTCGTAACCCGTCTCACCAGCGACGTGGAGGTCCTGGGGGAGATGTTCGCCGCCGGGATCATCACCATCGTGGGCGACCTCCTGCTCCTGACCGGCATCGTCGGCGTCATGCTCTGGATGAACCCCAAACTCTCTCTGGTCACCTTCTCGGTGCTCCCCATCCTCTTTTTCGTAGTATTTCGCTTCCGTCGGCTCATGCGGGACGCTTTTCGCCAGGTCCGCTCCCAGTTGGCCCGCCTCAACTCCTTCCTGGCCGAGAGCATCGGCGGCATGGCGATTATCCAGCTCTTCAACCGGCAGGAGGGTGAACAAAGCCGTTTCACCCTGCTGAACGCCGCCTACCGGGACGCCAACCGGCCGGTGATCGCCTGGGACGCCTCCCTCTACGCCCTGGTGGAGACCCTCTCCTCCGTTGCCGTGGGGCTCATCATCTGGTACGGTGGTGGGGAGATCGTCCGGGGGCATCTTACCTTCGGCGCCCTGGTGGCCTTCATCCAGTACAGCGAAAAGTTTTTCGGCCCCATCCGCGACCTTTCCTCAAAGTATTCGGTGATGCAGGGGGCCATGGCCGCCCTGGAGCGGATCTTCACCCTGCTGGATTCCAAAGAGTATCTGGCGGATGGTTCAAAAGAGCTACCCCCTCCCCTTCAAGCCTGTCCTGAGCTAAGTCGAAGGGGGGAGGGTCGGGGTGGGGATGGGGTAGATAGTGAGAAGATCGTGGAGTTCCGGGACGTCTGGTTCGCCTACCGGGACGAAGAGTACGTCCTCAAGGGGGTCTCTCTGACGCTGCGGCGAGGGGAGAAGCTGGCCATCGTGGGGGAGACCGGCGGCGGCAAGACCACCATCACCCGTCTCCTCTCCCGGCTGTATGAGATCCACCGGGGGAGCATCACCATCAACGGCGTGGAGATCCGGGAACTGCCGCTCAAGCTCCTCCGCTCCCGCATCGGCGTCGTCCTGCAGGAGCCGTTTCTCTTCACCGGGACCATTGCCTCCAACATCACCCTGGGAGATGAAGGGGCCGCTGCCAGGATGGAGGAGGCGGCCAGAACCGTGGGAGCGGACCGGTTCATCAGCCGACTCCCCAAAGGGTATGAGGAAGAGGTCCGGGAACGGGGAAACAACTTCTCCGCCGGGGAGCGGCAGCTCATCTCCTTTGCCCGGGCCGTGGCCTTCGATCCGGAGATCCTGGTCCTGGACGAGGCGACCTCCAGTGTGGACTCGGCCAGCGAGCGGCTCATCCAGGAGGGGCTTGCCGGGCTCCTGGCCGGACGGACCTCCATCGTGGTGGCCCATCGCCTCTCCACCATCCGCGATGCGGACCGGATCATGGTCATCCATCATGGCGAGAAGCGGGAAGAGGGGAGTCATGAGGAGCTGATGGCGGCTCAGGGGCTCTACCACCGGCTCCACCGATTGCAGTTCAAGGGGTAGTAATGGAATCAGGGAGGAAAACTCATATGATTCTCCGCAAATTCAAAGGAGCGTTGCTCCTGTCACTCTCCCTCATGCTCGGCGCCTGCGCCACACTCCCCCCCCCCCCGACGCCGGTGCCGAGGCCCACGAAGGTCGCTCTGGTTCTGGGAGCCGGCGCCGCCAAGGGATTCGCCCATATCGGCGTGTTGAAGGTGCTGGAAGCCCAGAAGGTCCCCATCAACATGATCGTGGGGACCAGCGTGGGGAGCTTTGTGGGGAGTCTCTATGCTGCCGGTTACGACGCCTTTGCCCTGCAGAAAATCGCCCTCTCCCTGGATCGGTGGGATGTGGCGGAACTGACCCTTCCGGACAAGGGGTTTCTGAAGGGGGAGCGGTTACGGGACTTTATCAACAGCAAGGTCAAGGGGCTTCCTCTGGAGAAGCTGAAGATCCCCTTTTATGCGGTGGCCACGGATATCAGAACCGGTGAAGAGGCGGTCTTCGCCAATGGAAACACGGGGATGGCGGTGCAGGCCAGCTGTGCCATTCCCGGGGTTTTTCAGCCGGCAACTTTTTCCGGCCACAGCTACGTGGATGGCGGCGTGGTGAATCCTCTGGCCATTGATGTGGCCCGGAGGCATGGCGCAGACATGGTCATCGCCGTGGACATCACCGCCGGTATTGATCAGAAGGTTCCCGCCGGCACCATGGAGACTATCATGAAATCCATCGACATCATGTACAACAGGATCTCCCAGCTCACCATCGCTCAGGCGGATCTGGTGATAAAACCCATGGTGAGTCTGCTGGGCGCTGCGGATTTTTCTCAACGGAATGAGGCGATCATGGAGGGAGAGCGGGCAGCCATGGCGGCGATGCCCAGGATCAACGAGCTACTGAAGCGGTAACGACCGGTAGATACACAAAGGAGGCAACAAATGAATACCCTGGAAGCGATCAAAACAAGAAGAAGCGTCCGCAAGTTCTCGGACAAGCCGGTGGAGCCGGAAAAACTCCAGGCGGTGCTGGAGGCGGCGCAACAGGCCCCCTCATGGGCCAACATGCAGTGCTGGCGGTTTGTGGTGGTGACCGACCCGGCGGTGAAGGAGCGGATCAGCGACCTCTCCTACGTGGAGGCGTTCTTCGCCACCCGGGGGTACAAGAGCAATCCCGCCCAGAAGGCCCTGGCCGAGGCGCCGGTGGTCATCGTCGCCTGCGCCGATCCCACCGAATCGGGAACCCTGCGGGGGCAGCAGTACTATCTCACGGATATGGGGATCGCCGGGGAGAACCTGATGCTGGCGGCCCATGAGGTGGGACTGGCCAGCGTCTTCGTGGGGGTCTTCGAGGAGGAAGAGCTGGGGGAACTGCTGGAGATACCGCCGGACATCCGGATCGTGGGACTCTTCCCTCTGGGTTATCCCCTGGGTGAAGTCAAAGGGGGCCCGACACGCCGACCGCTGGAACAGATCGTACATTACGAGAAATGGAAAAGTTAAAAGTGAGCAATGGCCGGTATCCGTAATTCACAATTCACAATTCGCAATAGATCCCTCGTCGCCGGCACTGCCGGGCATATCGACCATGGCAAGACGAGCCTGGTAAAAGCCCTCACCGGCGTCGATACCGACCGACTCAAGGAGGAGAAGGTCCGGGGGATCACCATCGAACTGGGCTTTGCCCATCTGGAACTCCCCGACGGTGTCACTCTGGGGATCGTGGATGTGCCGGGACATGAACGGTTCATCCGGACCATGGTGGCGGGGGCCGGTGGGATCGATATGGTCATGCTGGTCATCGCCGCCGACGAGGGGGTCATGCCCCAGACCCGGGAACACATGGAGATCTGCCGGCTCCTGGGGGTCAAACGAGGGATCGTGGTCCTGACCAAGCGTGATCTGGTGGATCAAGAGTGGCTGGAGCTGGTGACCGAGGAGCTCCGGGAGTACCTTGCCGGAAGTTTTCTTGAGGGAGCTGCCATCATCCCTCTCTCCAGCCGCACCGGAGAAGGTCTTCCCGCACTCCGGGAGGAACTGGGGCGCCTCGCCCGCCAGGAGCCGGAACGGGAGCATGCCGGCCCGTTCCGGCTCCCGGTGGACCGGATCTTCACCGTACCGGGATTCGGCGCCGTGGTCACCGGCACCCTCTGGTCGGGAAGCATCCGGGTGGGAGATCCGGTGGAGCTTCTCCCCTCGGGACGGACGGGACGGGTCCGCGGCATCCAGGTCTACGGCCGGCAGGAGGAGCAGGGGGTTGCCGGCCAGCGGGTAGCGGTGAACCTCCAAGGGATAGATCATCACCATATCCGGCACGGGGAGACCCTGGCCCCCCCCGCAGCCTTCGGCAGCACCCGCACCCTGGATATCCGGCTGGAGCTCCTCCCTTCGGCTCGGGAACTTAAACATCGAAGCACGGTGCGGCTTCACAGCGGCACCGCCGACTCCCCGGCCCAGGTGATCCTCCCGGACCGGGAGTCACTCCGTCCCGGGGAATCGGCAGCGGCCCAGCTCAGGTTGCGAACCCCCCTGCTCCTCCTTCCCGGTGATCCCTTTGTCCTGCGCTGCCACTCCCCCGCCACAACCATCGGAGGGGGGCGGGTGCTGGACCCGGCCCCCCCCCGAAGACGACGGAGGAGCAAGGAGGCGCTGGAACTCCTGGCGGCCCTGGACGGCGATAACGCCGAGGAAAAGATCCGGCTCCTGACTCGGGAAAGCCGGTTAAGCGGGATCTCCACCGCGGAGATTTCCCTGCGCAGCGGCTGCGGCGGCGGGTTGCTGGAGGGGGCGCTGGGAAGAATTCTTGCCCGGGGGGAACTGGTTCAGGCTCTGAAAGAACCCCGCATCCTCCTGACTCGGGGGGACTTTGGTGCCCTGGAGGAGCTGCTTATGACGGCACTCATCGCCTACATGGCGGAGAATCCGCTCCGGGATGGGATGGGGAAAGAGGAGCTGAAGGGACAACTCCCCACACGGAGTGATTCCCGGTTTTTCGGGGCGCTCCTGGCTGCGCTGGTAAAGGAAGGGAGGCTCCTCGTCCGGCGGGATCGGGTGAAACTGCCGTCAGCCGCGTCACACCCGGCGCCGGAGAGAGACGGTGTCTGTGACGCTCTGGAAACCGAACTCCGTCAAGGGGGGGGAGAACCACCCACGGTGAAGGAGTTGTGCCAACGGCTGAAGACGCCGGACAAACCTCTACGGGAGTACCTCGCCCTCCTCTCCAGAGAGGGACGGGCCGTCAGGGTGAGCGGCGACCTCTACTATGCCCCGGCAGCGCTGGCCATCCTGCATGACAAGCTCACCCTCTTCCTGAGAGAGGAGGGAGAGATCAACCCGACCGGTTTCCGCAACCTGAGCGGCCTCTCCCGCAAGTTCATGATCCCGCTCCTGGAATACTTCGACAACATCAAGCTAACCATCCGCGTGGGTGATGTCCGGCGTCTCCGGCGAGGGTAAGCAGGAGGGATACATTGTACGGAGGTGAACCATGCCCATTCTACATTCACTACTTTTCATAGTCAGTGACAATGCCACCGGAACGGCACTGGCCGATCTCCTGCCACAATGCCGCCGCCCCATGGAACTGAGCGTCACCGCTGTTTCTCTCCACGAAGGATTGAAACGGCTCCGGTCGGACTCCCCACCTCAGGTGGTTATCCTGGAGGTACAATCCATTGCCCAGGGGATCAGGGATATTTCCGATATCTCCTCCATCGATCCCGAGATATTGATCATGGCGACCTCCATGGAGAAACGACCGAATTGGATAGTTACCCTGATCCGGGCCGGAATAGATGAATATCTGACCACACCCACCACCTTGGCGGCAATGGAAGATATCCTGGAGCGGGCAGCCCTGATGTTCGAACAGAAGGAGGGGACGACGGATGTAAGAGGAAAGGTGATCACCGTCTACAACCCCTCGGGAGGGATGGGAGCCACCACCATCGCGGTGAACCTGGCCTCGACTCTGGCAACCGGAGGGAAGAAGACGGCGCTGGTGGACCTCAATCCGTTCAGCAGCGACGTTGCCGCATTCCTGGACCTCACCCCGACATATACCATGAGCACTCTCCAGTTACCGGAAAGACGCATGAGCGCCGCTCACCTCACGGACATCATGACCCTGCACAGTTCGGGGGTGCAGGTCCTCTGCGGAGCGAATGAAATCGACGTGACTCGGGAGACCACTCCGGAGCAGATCCGGAGCCTCCTGACCCTGATGAGAGGTCAGTTCGGCATGACGCTCATCGATGCCGCCGGCTCGCTGTCTCAGCGCAACCTGGAGATATTCAACGGCTCGGACCTCATTCTCTACCCGCTCCTCCTCACCCTGCCGGCCCTCAACAACGCCAGACGGTACCTGAACTCCCTGGAGTTCCACGGCTTCGGTCCCCGCCGGGTCAAGCTGGTGGTCAACAGGTATTTCCCCAGAGATGAGATCAAGCTCGCCGATGCGGAGAAGTTCCTGGAGAGAGAGATCTTCCGGACTATTCCCAACTCCTATGTGGAGATCAAGAAAGCCATCTACAAGGGAACACCCATGGCGACCTGCTACCCCCGTTCCCCCGTTACCAAGGCGCTTACCGAGTTGGCGAGGCTGGTCATGAGGGAGTTGTCAGGGGAAGAGAGCTAACCCCTCAAGCCCCTGGTTTTCGGGAAAACCGTTCATGATGTTCATGTTCTGCACCGCCTGCCCCGCAGCCCCCTTCACCAGGTTGTCGATGGCGGCGACAATGACGACCCGCCCGGTACGCCGATCCACGGTAAGGCCGATATCACAGCAGTTGGAACCCTTCACATAGGCCGTGGAGGGGAAGCTCCCTTCCGGAAGAACCCGGACAAACTCCTCCCCGCAGTAGAACTCCCGGTAGAGCGCCAGCAGCTCCGTGGTGGAGTGACTCCCCTTGAGATCGGCATAGATGGTGGCAAGGATACCCCGGTCCATGGGAACCAGGTGCGGCGTGAAGGAGATGGTAAGGGGTTGCCCGGCCAGGAGCGACAGCTCCTGCTCGATTTCCGGCAGGTGCCGGTGTACCCCCCCCACGGCATACGCCTTGAAGCCGTCATTCACCTCGCAGTAGAGGTTCTCCACCTTGGCTCCCCGCCCCGCACCGCTGGCCCCGGACTTGGCGTCCACAATGATCCGCTCCGGATGAATGATCCCCTGCTTCAGGAGCGGCGCCAGCCCCAAGATGCTGCAGGTGGGATAGCAGCCGGGATTCCCCACCAGATCCGCCTGAGCAATCTTCTCCCGCCGGAGCTCCGGCAGACCGTAGACCGCCCGGCTCAGCAGTTCCGGGCTCAGATGAGGTTCGTACCACGCCTCATAGAGCGCGGGATCATGAAACCGGTAGTCGGCGGAGAGGTCCACCACCCGCTTCCCCAGCCGGATGAAGGTGGGGACCACCTCCATGGCCGCCTTGTGAGGGAGGGCCGTGAAAATAAAATCCGCCCGGTCGGCGATCCGGACCGGTTCCAGGTTTTCCAGAATCTGATGGTAACGGTTGCGCAGTGTGGGGAAGAGCTCGGCCACCGGCTTCCCCGCACTCTGTTCCGAGGTGACGCAGGTGACCGCCACCTGGGGATGGGAATGAAGTATCCGGAGGAGTTCCACCCCGGTGTACCCGCTGGCTCCGACTACGGCAACATGCAGCATCTGTCAACCTCCGGTAGAATCAGGTTAAGGTTAAAGGTAACGACTCAGGTTGATGGCTGAAGACTATTAGGAAAACCTCCGCAAAATCAATAAAGACGACCCATACGAGACGGCTTCTACCTTCTGCCTTCAGTCTTCAGCCTCAATACCTGAGTAGTTACGGTTAAAGATAAAAAAAAGGGAAAACCCTTGCGGATTCTCCCCTTCTTCACGACCAGACGATAAAGCCTAGCGTTTGGAGAACTGGAAGCTTCTTCGGGCTGCCGCCTTGCCGTACTTCTTCCGTTCCTTGACCCGGGAATCACGGGTGATGAAGCCGGCTTTCTTGAGGGTACCGCGCAGGGACTCTTCACAATCCAGGAGCGCCTTGGTGATGCCGTGCTTGATAGCGCCGGCCTGACCCATGTCCCCCCCCCCTGCAACAGTCACCATGATGTCGAACTTGTCCAGATTCTCGGTGAGCTCCAGCGGCTGCTTGACGATCATCTTGGAGGTTTCCCGGCCGAAGTACTCGTCCAGGCTCTTCTTGTTGACGGTGATGGCGCCGGTGCCCGGAGTTAACCAGACGCGGGCGATGGAGGATTTCCGTTTGCCGGTTCCGTAATACTGAACTGCTGCCATGGTTCTATCTCCTGAGCGTGGTATGCGTGATTAGACGTCGAGCGGTTTCGGCTGCTGAGCTTGATGGGGGTGAGTCGGCCCCACATAGACCTTGAGCTTGCTGATCATGTGGCGGGCAAGCTTGTTTTTGGGAAGCATCCCCTTCACAGCCTTCCGAATCACCTGCTCCACATCCTTTTCGATGAGTTTTCCGGCGCTGATGGACTTGAGTCCCCCGGGAAATTCGGAGTGCCGGTAGTACATCTTGTCGGTGAGTTTTTTGCCGGTGAGGGCAATCTTATCCGCGTTGAGCACGATCACAAAATCCCCGGTATCGACGCTGGGGGTAAAGATCGGTTTGTTCTTGCCGCGCAGGACGTTGGCGATCTGGGTGGCTACCCGGCCGAGAACCTTGTTCTCAACATCCACCACGTACCAGTCACGGGAAACTTCATTCTTTTTAGCAACTTGCGTTTTCATTACACCCTCACAACCAGATTGATGAATGGATAGCGGTTTCCGAAAGTGCTAAAAATAGGAGAAATTTGCACACAAGTCAAGGTAAAAATTCCGTTCACCTCTATTACGGCGGTTATCCGTGGCGCAAATCCCGTGATCGCTCCCCTCTGCGGCAAGGGATTGATACAGCTTCCACGCAATGATCGTTCCCATCCGTGTAAGGGATTTGACACTGACGCCGATTTATGGTTACTATTCTCGGCACTAGATCGTCAGGACTTTATTCCAGTGAAGGACAGACCATGTACCAGGAAGAGCTCAAACGTGAAATTCGGGAACTGCTCCGCTCGCGCAACGGAGTATTGCTGGCCCACAACTACATGCGGGACGAGGTTCAGGAGATTGCCGACATCACCGGCGATTCCCTGGCGCTCTCCCAGGAGGCCGCCGCCACCACCGCGGACGTCATCGTCTTCTGCGGGGTCCATTTCATGGCGGAATCCGCCTCCATCCTTGCCCCGGAAAAAACGGTCCTCCTTCCCCGCCTGGACGCCGGCTGTCCCATGGCGGACATGGTCACCCCGGAAGGGTTGCGTGACCTGAAGGCCCGCCATCCCGGAGTTCCGGTGGTCACCTATGTGAACTCCACCGCTGCGGTCAAGGCCGAAAGCGACATCTGCTGTACCTCGGCCAATGCCGTCCAGGTGGTCAACTCCCTTCCCAACGATGAAATCATCTTCGTTCCCGACCGGAACCTGGGACGGTATGTGGCCCGCTTTTCTCCCAAAACCTTCCACTTCTGGGAGGGATTTTGCCCTACCCACGAGCGGATGAAGGCCGACACCGTCAGGGAACTCAAGTCGGCACACCCCGACGCCCTCTTCGTCTGTCATCCCGAGTGCGCCCCCGAGGTGGTGGCTCTGGCCGATCATGTCTGTTCCACCTCCGGCATGTACGACTGGTGCCGCAGAAGTCCAGCCCAACGGTTCATCATCGGCACCGAGGCCGGGATACTCTACCGTCTGCGCCGAGAGAGTCCGGACAAGGAGTTCATCCTGGCCACCCCGGCCCTGATCTGCCCTAACATGAAGCTGACCTCGCTGGAGGACATCCTCCTCTCGCTGCAGAGCATGTCACCGGTGGTAAAGGTCCCGGAAGAACTCCGTCTGCGAGCAAAACTGGCGCTAGACCGGATGCTGGCGGTACCGAGAGACGTATAAAACCTGTGAATGGTGAATAGTGAATGGTGAATAAATCAATGTTCTTACGCCCGGCACTTTTCACCTTGCACGCCTTTCCGAGCACTTTTCACCATTCACCATTCACCTTTCACAGGGGGTAGCATGATTCGTCCGTTTCACGGTGTTCATCCCGCCATCGATGCCACGGCCTTCGTGGCTGAGACCGCCGTCATCATCGGCCAGGTCTCCATGGGGCCTCAGAGCAGCATCTGGTACAACTGTGTGGCCCGGGGTGATGTTAACTTCATCACCATCGGCGCCCGCAGCAATATCCAGGACCTCTCCATGCTCCACGTCACCCATAAGAAACATGCCGACGACCCCGGCGCGCCGCTCATCATCGGCGACGACGTCACCATCGGCCACAGCGTCACCCTTCACGGCTGCACCATCGAAGACGGGGTCTTTGTGGGGATGCAGGCCATGATCATGGACAAGGCGGTCATCGGCCAGGGGGCGCTCATCGGGGCCCGGGCACTGGTCACCGAGGGAACCATCGTCCCCCCCCATACCCTCTGGATCGGGGCGCCGGCCAAGTACAAGCGCGACCTCACCCCGGACGAACGGGCGTGGCTCCTCCGTTCCGCCGGCAACTACGTCCGATACGCCGAAGAGTACATGAACGATTGATTATTACTTTTTTACGGATCACATCCCATGTTCGACTCCCCTACCCTATCCAGCCCCACGGAACCCACCGTTTCCGAGAGAAAACGGACCGAAGAGACCCTCAGCTCCCAGGCGGAACTGCTCGATCTCACCCATGACAGCATCATGATGCATGACTTGGACGACCGGATCATCTTCTGGAACCGCGGCGCGGAACAGATCTTCGGCTGGAGCCGGGAAGAAGCGGTGGGAAGAGTCCACTCGACCCTCCTGAAAGCCGTCTTCCCCGTGGAACGCCGGCTCATCCATGAGCAACTCATGGCAACCGGTCGCTGGGAAGGGGAACTTTTCCAGACCCGACGTGACGGACGGAGCCTGACCGTGGCCAGCCGCTGGGCGGTACAGCAGGATAGCACCGGCGCCCCCATGGCAATCCTGGTGACCAGCAACGATATCACCCAGCGCAAGCATCTGGAAGAAGAGCTCTTCAAGGCGCAGAAACTGGAGTCCATCGGACTCCTGGCAGGAGGTATCGCCCATGATTTCAATAATCTGCTCACAGCCATCCTGGGGAACATCACCCTTGCCCGCCGCGCCTCGCCCCGTGAGGGGGAATCCGCCCTCCTCCTTGCCGAAGCGGAAAAGGGGTGCATGAACGCCAAGAGCCTGACCAACCAGCTCCTGACCTTTGCCAAGGGGGGCACCCCCATCCGGACGGCTGCCCGGATAGGAGCCTTGGTCCGGGAGACCGCCGGATTCATCCTGAGAGGCTCACCGGTCACCTGCACGTTCGACATCCCCCATGACCTCCCGCCGGTGGAGATCGACGGGGGACAGATCAGCCAGGTACTGCAGAATATTATCATGAATGCCGTGCAGGCCATGCCGACGCCGGGAACGGTCATAATCTCGGCGGAGCACCTCACTCCGGCCAACGAAGACCCGACCCTGGTTGCCGGACGAGAGTACGTCAGAATCTCCATCCGTGACCAAGGTATCGGCATCCCTGAAGAAGAACTCTCCCGGATCTTTGATCCGTTTTTCACCACCAAGGAGAACGGCACCGGTCTGGGGCTCGCCTCCGCCTACTCCATCATGACGCAGCACGAAGGGCGGATCCGGGTGGAATCCCGGCCGGGGGAGGGCACGACCTTTCATCTGTTCCTTCCCGCATCCCACTGCGCGCCAGTACCTGATATATGCAAAAAATCCCTCTGGAACGCCCCTCCCGAGTCGGCCCGGATCCTTGTCATGGATGATGACCGAAAAATAAGAATGGTGTTGGAGCGGTTTCTGAAGAGTATCGGCTACGATACCGTCTCAGTGTGTGACGGCCGGGATGCGGTCACGCGCTACCAGGAGGAGCGGACGGCAGGCGCCCCCTTCCATGCGGTCATCATGGATCTTACCGTACCGGGAGGGATGGGGGGGAGAGAGGCCATGGAGCAGCTCCTCAAGATCGACCCAACGGTGACGGCCATTGTCTCCAGCGGTTACTCCGATGATCCGGTCATGGCCGATTACCGTAAATTCGGCTTCCAGGCAGTCCTGGCCAAGCCGTACCAGCTGCACGACCTGGAGCAGATGGTACGTCGGATCATGGCAACGTGATCGGGGATACCGGTCGAAACTCTTCACCCTCTCTCCACGCCCGGCTGAAAAACTACCGGCAGCTCATCTCCCGTGTGGATGAGCTCTGCCAAGGGATTGAAAAACAATTTCACTCCGCCATCGCCTGCAGCGACGGCTGTGACGGCTGCTGCCGTCATCTGTCGCTCTTCCCCGTGGAGGGCATAGCCCTGGCAGCGGCACTCCGGGATTTGCCGCCGGCTGAGCGCCGACATCTTCAGGAACGTGCCCGCACAACTCTCCCCACCGACCCCTGCCCCCTTCTGGGACAGCACCACTGCCTCATGTATCAGGCCCGCCCTCTCATCTGCCGCACCCACGGTCTGCCGCTGCTGATGAATCGAGATGGCGAACGACGGGTTGATTACTGTCCGCTCAATTTCAGAGGGCTCACCACCCTCCCCGGAGCGGCGGTCATCCACCTGGACCGACTCAACGAGACCCTTGTGGCGGTAAATCTTCGTTTCATGAGCGACTCGGCGGCCACCTCCCCTTGGCCGGAGCGGCTCACCGTCGCCCAAGCACTCCTTCTGAAAATGCCTCATCCCTGATTTTTATCGAGATAGCGGCCTCCCTGTTGCCGAATCGGTTGACTCAACAGCCAGAGTCCGGCTATAATCCCGGCCACTCGATTTTCACCAACGGTGTCATCCACAGTCAAGGAGGAATCATGAAAAAACCGTCACACCTGAGGGGGCTACTGCTCCTCGTCCCCGGCCTGCTGCTTGCCGCAGCCACGGCCTTCGCCGCGACCCCCGCGACCCCCGCACCTGCCGCGGCAAAACTCTCTCTCGGCAACAGCGATTGCGTCAAGTGCCATGCGGCCCAACCGGCAGACATTGCCGCTGCGGGTGGGAAGCACAAGAGCGAAATCGGCTGTACCGACTGCCACACCGGGCATCGGCCGTCATCGGCCAAGAACATCCCCGACTGCAACAACTGCCACTCGGGCAAACCCCATTACACGACCCCGAACTGCCTGAACTGTCACAAAAACCCCCACACCCCGCTGGCCATAACCTTTACCGGCAGCCTTACCGACCCCTGCCTTAGCTGCCACACCACACAGATCACCCAACTGAAAGAAAACAAGAGCAAGCATACCCTTCTGGCCTGCACCATCTGCCATCGTGCCCACCGGCAGATCCCCCAGTGTGTTCAGTGCCACAAGCCCCACTCGGCCGAGATGACCGCTGCCGACTGCAAACAGTGCCACAAACCCCACATGCCCAAGGCAGTCACCTACGCCGCCACCATCGCCAACAAGGCGTGCGCCTCCTGCCATCAGAAGGCGTTCACCCTCCTCTCCGCCAGCAAGGCCAAGCACGGCAAACTTGCCTGCGCCTTCTGTCACAAAGAGAAGCATAAGACCGTCCCCAAATGTCAGGATTGCCACGGCACACCCCACCCGGCCGGTATGATGGCCAAATTCGGCAAGTGCGGCGACTGCCACGGCATAGCCCACGACATCAACAACTTCCAGGAAGCAGAGAAGAACGTGGCGCCGAAAGCAGTAGAGGCACCCAAGAAGGAAGCGCCGACGAAGGAAGCACCAAAGAAGGGCAAAAAACGGTAACGTAACCTGCACTGACAACTAAACAAGAGGGGGGCCTGTCCAAAGACAGGCCCCCCTTCTTTGTTCATGTATAGCCTCTCTGCAGATGGTCGGCTTCGAATCTATCGAAACTTTATCAGGCCGGTTTGCCAGGCGTAGAGGGCCAGAAAGGCCAGAAGCAAGAGTAACAAGCAGCCTTTCCAGTGACTCTTCTGTTCGGCAAAGGGATCGGCCAGGGACTGCGTCGCCCCTTCAGGGAGTCGGGCCAGATCGGTGAGCGACCGACCAAAGGGGATGTTCAGTTTGGCCCGGGCGTTTACCGCCCACCCGTTGGCATCCAGGAGCGGCCCCAGATTGCGCTGGCGAAGCTTGAACCAGGCGATACTCATGGCCGGCCCGGAGATGATGAACACCATGGTGGCCAGGGCCAGAGGCATCTGCCACCAGGCAAGCTTGAAAAACCCGGTAACCAGGGAAGCGACGGCGGTGCCGATGGCGCCGATGGCCAGACCGATGGCGGCAAATATTCCCGCAAAACGGGCGGCATCGTAGGCAGGTGGCGGGACCGACTTCGAGGCGCCGCCTTGTATCACGGAGAGCGCGGCCCTCTCTTCCGTCGCCCTGGAGCGGGCCGCGGCCCCTTTCTGGATCATCTCCCCCACGGAGCGGGCAACCCGCTTGTAGGGTCCCCAGAACGCCTGGCGGATGCTGATGGGATGATCCACGATCCGGACCACCGTGGCGTTCCAGTCTCTCCCCTGCCGGTCGTAAAAAAGACCGTTACGCCCCACCATGATCTGGTCCGAATCCCCCGCCGTCATGGCGGCGGCGATGGTCATCTTCTCGCGTCCCCCGCTTCTGACGCAGTCACAGTAGACGAGAAAGAGCCGGCTTAGGGTGGCCAGGGCAGCATGTTTGGCGCTATCCGTCACGGAGACGCAGAGCTCGCAACTCCGGCTGTCCAGATAGAGGGTACCGACCTGAAAAATAGCCTTGCCTCGACGGGAATAGAAATCCCGGAACGAGACGTAGTTGTTGACCAGAGAAGAGATATCACGGCAGTAGCGGGCCAGTCGCTCCACCTCCACGATGGCTTCCACCTCGTCCCGCAACGCCAGATCCTCAGCCACCAGCGCCCGGAGCGCACGCTCTACGCCGGCATCTTCCCAGAGCCGAAGCCGGCGGCTTCCCATACGCGCCACCGGGCTCTCCACCCTGCGGTGCCACCACTCCTCCAGAGGAGCAAGGTCGGCCTTGACCGCCTCCCAGCGGGTGGCACAGAGGAGCCGTTGCTCGCCGGAGAGCGGGACGATCTCCCGGAAAAACCGGTGAATCCGTTCTCCCCAGGCCGGGTTTATCCCATGATCCGGATCAAGGGTGCCGGTTGCGGTGACCGCCGCCAGGGGGAGAGCGCCAATGGCCTCTCCCTGCTGCATGAGATCTTTTCCGACCAAGGCCAGGATCTCCGTTTCCGGTCCGTTGAGGGTGGCAGTGGCCCGCTCGTCGTAGGCGGCCAGACAACAGCGGAGAAAGTAATCATCGATCTTCCCCTTGAGGTCGCTCCAGAGACGGGCGATCTCTTCCCGGTCCGGAACCGGCCCCCCCATGGCCGGAAACTGCTCCGCCTCCCCCTGCCAGGCCAGCCACGCCGCCGTCTCCGCGGCAAACCGCTCTATTTTCGGCAGGGTGATCCCCGGCTCACCGCTCCGGTCCGTCTCCCCCCCGTAGCACTCCATGATGGCGGCGATCCACTCCCTCAACGATCCGTCGTCGGTGGAGGCCGCCGTGATGACGCCGTCCCCGTTGAAGGGGGTCTGGGCAAAGATCTTTTCGCTATCGCAGGTATCCTCAACGGTAACCCGGAGACTCTCTTCCTTCCCCAGGTTGGCCAGGATGGTTCGTGCCGAGGCCAGGAGTCGCCGCCCCTCACCCGTCTGGTCATTGATGGCGGCAAGGGGGAGCCCCTCGTCTCTCCCCAGCAGGGTATCGGGATTTTTCAGCCTGGCGCCGGCCCAGGCAAGCGCCGCCAGCAGTTCAGGAGCCCTGATCTGGCCGTCCTGATCCGTGTCCATCAGCTCCAGAGTTCTCCGGTCGAACGCGACCCCCTCCACCGGACAGCTCAGGGCTACCCAGAGTTTCTGATCCAGGGTAGCCAGAGCCAGCAACTCTTCCCCCGTTTCCAGGAGGAGCTGATCAAAACCTCCCGCCCGGAAAAAGTGCCATGAAGACCGTTGCGGTTCGGTCATGGTCGTCTCCTCCTTCGACAGTGACGTCTTATTTCCTCTGCCGCGGGATTACCGGAAACAGTACCCCACGGAAAAAACCACCAAATCTCCGCTGGAATCCGGCTGATAATACCCCTTCACCGTGGGGGAGCGCCCGAATCGGAGCCCTTCATAGGTTACGGCAAAGCGGAAGGATTTGTTCCGAACCCCCAGCTCTCCACGGGGGGACCACTCTCCTTCAGGCGTGATGGTAAGGGTGCCGTAGTCGGGCACATCCACCTGATTGGAGGTATAGAAGGGATAGACCGCACCCCCTTCACCAAAGGCGCTCCACCCACCCCCCAGAGGAATTTCGTTCCAGCGCAACCCCAGACGCAGCGTCACATTCTGCCAGAATTCGGTGCTTCCCGAGACCTGGAACGGAACACCATTGCTGTCACGGGCACTCCCCCCTTGAAGATCGCGCATCCATGCCCGATACTCCAGACCAACCAGGGGGCCGAATCGGGATGTCCGGAGAGGAATCGTCCACCCCAGGTCAATACCGCCGCGTCCCCCCACGTACCCCACATCGGTGGTAAAGGGGCGTTTGTCTTTATTCGGGGTAACCGACTGGGTCTGTCCGTCATAGGAGACAACCCCGCCATACAGTTCCGTCACACCGGAGAGGATTAACGCCTGACCGGATGCGGCACGGAGCAGCTCCACCCTGATCCCACCGGCAACACCGAAGAGGGGCCCCTCTTCCCGGAGCAGACGCGCGCCTCCCCCCTGCTCTTCCCACTGAAAAAAAGAGATCGTGGGAGCCACGTAGAGCTCCCTTATTCCCCCTGATTCAGCGGCCAGAGCCGGGGTTGCGGTGGCAAGCCCGACAAACAGCAGCAGTCGCGCGAACCTCATGGAGCACCTCTTCATCAGACGGGTTCGTCCGTCGCCGGTTCACTCTTTTTCCGGGGTCCCCGTTTCCGCACCGCAGGAGCCGACTGGTCCCCCTCCACTGAAGCGACCGCTTCCCCGGCCACAACCCCAGGATTCTCCTTCTTTTTCCGGGGAGCACGCGGCCGCGGCACCGCTTGAGTCGGTTGCGTCTCGGTAGCGGCATCCTGGGGGGATCCCGCCTCCTCTCCCAGGGTCACGGACGACTCCGGAGTAACATCGGACAGTTTCGGTACGGCCGGTTTCCGTGGGGAACGGGAACGTCCGGCAGGAGCCTTAACGACTTTTTCCGGAGAGGGAACTCCCTCCTCGTCCAGGGTGACCCCTTCGTCAGCGGCATCCGCCACCATCTTCCGAGGACGCGGCGTGCGCGGCTTCTTCACCAGAACCGGGAGGAGCTCTGCGCTACCGGCTTCTTCTATCGGCGCCGGCGTCTCCGACCTGTCCGGAAGGAGTGACGACTCCTCTGATACCGGCTCAACGGCAACCAGATCGCCGACCTCTGCTTCTTCCCCTTCCGCCGAGGGCTCCTCTTCGGTGCGGCGCTTTGCCCCGCGCCGTCTCCGGCGACGCTTCTTCTTCGCCTCTTCCACGACGCCCCCCTCCTCCGTCCCTTCATCAGACGGTGACTCGGACGCGTCACTCCCCCCTTCTTCATCCGGCTCCCCAGCCAGGGAGTCATCGGGTTCAGATGTCATGGAGGCAACCGTTTCCGGGGAGGTACCGGCGACGCTCTTATTCCGCTTCCGGCGACGCTTCCGTTTTTTGGCCCCACTCCCGGCCGGGAGTTCAGCAGAGGGTTCCTCCCCGGCTTCACCCTCCAGATCAGCGACGGAAGAGTCGCTCTCAGACTCATCATCTTCCCCCGGCTCCTGCTCCGACTCCTCGGCAGCGTCCCCCCCTTCCACGGGGGAGCTCTCCCCCTCCTGGGGTTTCTT
Organism: uncultured Geobacter sp.; assembly: GCA_903902855.1. GTDB lineage: Bacteria > Desulfobacterota > Desulfuromonadia > Geobacterales > CAIOGM01 > CAIOGM01. Next base: position 82,626 of record CAIUWK010000102.1, read on the forward strand.
CTTGCCGCGGCGCCGTTTCCGCTTCTTCCCCGCCTCTCCTGTTTCCTCCAGAGCAGCAGGCTCCTCCGTCGTCTCAAGAGACTCCTCTGCGGCCTCACTCTCCTCTTCTTCCAGGTACTCCTCTTCCTTGGGGAAGACCGGTGCGGTCACCAGGGCCGCCTGCACCCCATCGGACTGCCCTTCGGAGGAGGGCTTCTCCCGCTTGAGCAGTTCCAGTTCGATCTGATTCATGAGGAATGACGGTTTCCCCTTGAGGGTTACTTCGATGTCGTAATCCGCTTCGATGCGAGCCAGATCCTTCTTCTTCCGGTTGAGAAGATAATAGGCCACCTCCAGCGGCAGCCCGCCACGGACCTCACCGATGGTCCCCTTGGCAGCGGCGCCATGGACCTTCCGGAGGAAGGAAACAGCCATGGCCTCCACCGACTTGATCCGCCCCCTCCCCTCGCAGTGAGGGCATTCCAGATAGACCGCCTCGTTGGCGGTCTGCCGTATCCGCTGACGGGACATCTCCAGCAGGCCGAACTGGGAAATTTTCCCCACGGTTACCCGGGCCTTGTCGCTCTTGAGGGCATGCTTGAGGGTCTTCTCCACGTCGGCGTTATGCTTCCGGTCACGCATATCGATGAAGTCGATGACGATGAGCCCCCCCAAATCCCGGAGCCGGAGCTGCCGCGCCGCCTCTTCCGCCGCCTCCATGTTGGTCTTGTAGGCGGTATCCTCCACCCCCCTTTCCCCGGTACTCTTCCCCGAGTTCACGTCGATGGAGACCAGGGCCTCGGCCGGTTCGATGACCAGGGAGCCACCGGATTTGAGGAGCACCTTCTTCTCGTAGATCTGATCGATCTGCTCTTCCAGCTGGTAGCGAGAGAAGATGGGACGTTTTTCCTGGTGAAGCTTTACCCGGGCCGCCATGCGGGGCATGACCTCCTTGAAGAAAGCCTTGGCCTGCTCGTAGACCTCCACGCTGTCCACAAGGACTTCATCGATCTCCGAGGTGAAATAATCCCGGATGGTCCTGATGATGAGATCCGATTCCTGATAGATGAGGGCCGGCCCCTTGACCCTGGCCGCCGCCTCCCGGATGGATTCGTTGAGTTTGAGGAGGTAATGGAAATCCTTGGCCAGTTCGGCCTGCTTCTTCCCCAGGGCTTCGGTCCGGATGATGAAGCCGATCCCCTCGGGGATATTCAGTTCGGCAGCCATCTCCTTGAGCTTCTTCCTTTCCCCCTCGGCCTCCACCTTGCGGGAGACCCCGGCGGAGTCGCTCCCCGGCATGAGGACCATGTAGCGTCCGGGGAGGGAGAGGTAGGAGGTAACGGCCGCCCCCTTCATGTCTCGCTCCCCCTTTTCCACCTGGACCAGCAGTTCCTGCCCCCGACGGAGCACCTCCTGAATCCGGGGACGCCGGTTCCGGCTATCCTGAGGGACGTCGTCCCGCCACTGCCAAAACTCCGGGTGCAGCTCCCCCATCTGGAGGAAACCGAGCTTTTTCAGCCCGATGTCGATGAAGGCGGCCTGAAGACCAGGCTCCACCCGGACCACCACCCCCTTGTAGACGTTCCCCCGGGTCTGTTCCCGTCCGGCGATCTCGATTCCCAGATCCATGAGGCGGCCATCTTCCACGATGGCCACCCGCGCCTCCTCGGCATGCAGTGCATTGATCAGCATCTTCTTCGGCATAATGTATTCAATCCTTTCGCCCCGGTCTGGGGCAATCTGTGAGAGTGACGTAACGGGTCCGTCGCGGGAGCAGGATATCCGCTCACCTCCGGGCAACGTTCATCACAGGTGACGGCGCACGAAATTTTCGTACTGCGGTTTTCGTTCTCTATGGTCGCCTCCGGCGTCACGGAACAGCTCTCCGCCGGAAAGGGTCATCAAAAATTGGCAAAGGATAACAGATTTTTTCCGATGGCACCACGTAAAACACTCTTTCAGCCCCACCCCACCGGCAACTGAGTGAAATACCCTCTTGATCCCCGGCATGGGGCGTTCATCCCGCTAAAATTCCGGAAATGCGGCAAGCACCTCACGCACGGCAACCACGGAAAGGCTGTTCCCTGCCAGCCCCCATCTCCTGCGCAGCGTCATCCCCGGGGGAAAGCGGAATGCCGGGGAAAAATGGAGCAGCCGAATAATCTCCTCCGGCGAGAAGCGGCGAACCCGGGAACCGCACCTCAGGTACGAGCCGGCGTTGGTCAATGACCGGCCATAGCCGGAGGTGAAGCAGGTGGTGACGCTCAGAGGGTCGTCGGGCTCCAGGATAGGGAGAGCAGCGCCGAAACGGGAGATGATCTCATCAGGAAGAAAAAGCTCTTCCAGTGCCCCCTCAGTCAACATTGGGTCAAGGTACTCCGCAAGAGGAGACAGGGAGCGAGGAGAAGCCGGTTTTTCCGGCGCCAGGGGGGAGAGTGATGCAGTGAGATAGAATCGTGGGCGGCGGGAAGGTATCCCCAACTGGGTGGGGCAAAGGAGCCGTTCTCGCAGTTGATACCCCCGTCCGGCCAGTAGCTCCACCAGACGGCCATGGGCCTGGGAGCCCACAAATCCGACGACGTTCTCCAGGGCCAGGTGCCGCGGCAGAGCTGCTCCGGGTATCCGGGAGAGGAGTTCCATGAGGTGCATGATACTCCCGGCCCGATGGTCATCCAGATCACGCCGGGCACCACGCTCGCAATAGGGCTGACAGGGGGGAGAAAGCCACCAGAGTTCCGCAGCCGGAGCGATCAACTCCCAGGCGCTGACCCGCTCCAGGTCGACCCGCCGGGTCGGGTGATCCGGGAAGTTGAGGCGATAGCTCTCCAGGGCCGCCGGGTCCTGATCCAGCGCCCCCATCACCCGGACATCCAACTCCGCCACTGCCGCGGCAAAGCCGCCGATGCCGCTAAATAATTCCAATGCCCGCAAGGTCATGGCCGTGCCTCCGTTCAAAAACAGCAATTGAACCACCGAGGCACTGAGACACGGAGGAACATAGCAAGAAAATCTGAAGCCTGGCTTTAACCAAAAAAGTTTAACCAACTCCGGAAATCACCTTAATGTAACTATTTGAAACTCTGTGCGGTTATTCTCCGTGTCTCCGTGTCTCCGTGGTGGGCTGCTTTTTGTTCACGAGACAGTAAACTATCGACTCTCAACTATCAACTCTCTTTACACTCCACATCCGGACGCTCCTGTGATAGAAGAGAGAGGCCGCCTTCCGGCGGGAGAACCCCCGGAATAACAGGGAGAGAGGTGAGAAACATGGAAGAACCGACAGCTGTCGACCCGGCGGTCATTGCCACGGGATTACGCCGCGTCCGCAAGCGCCGCTGGTTCCTCTGGTCGCTCATCATAATCTATGTGCCGGCGGTCTGGACCTCACTCACCCTGACCCATTCGGACCGGGCCACGGGGCTCGTCTTCGGGCTCTGGCTCATACTGCTCATCGTTGCGGTCTGGTTCGTCACCACCGCCAAGTGCCCCCGCTGCGGCAACCTTTTCCATATGCACGGCATAACCCCCCTCTACCTCCGAAACTGTCTCCATTGCCAGCTCCATGTCTGCGCGGACAAACAAAAATGACGACACTTCCGGCTCTGCTCCTCCTGGCCGTTGTCGCCGGAGCAAGCCCCGGCCCCCTCTCTCCACACAGACACCCCGAATCGCTCGTCACCCCTGCTTCAGCTGAGAAGAGCATGGCTCAGGAGGTCGTCTCCCCGGGGGAAGAACCTCCTCCTCTCCCTGCCGACTACGAACTTTACGACGTCCGGACCCTTCCCCAGGAACTGGGGCTCTACAGTTCCCCCCTTGGCGTCGGGACTCTCACCCCGGCCTGCCGGGAGAGCCTTACCGCTCAGTTCCGAAAACAGTACTTTTCTCCCTGGAACAACGAAGCGCCGCTCTTCGACCCGTCAGATATGGTCCTCGCCATGAACAGGGAGCTATCCCAGGAGTGGTATGGCGAGAATCGACGCCGGGTGCCGCTCCCCATCCTTTCCGCCCTGCGGGAGAACTGTGATCTAGGGCACCTCCCCTCCCTGAACCGGCGCGCCATCACGGTGGTCGCCACCAGCATGCGAATACTCCCCACGGCCACCCCCTTCTTCAAACAGCCCGACGGTTTCCCCTTCGACCTGCTCCAGCAGACAGGTGTCAAGTTGAACGAACCGCTCCGCGTCCTCCACCTCTCCCGGGACGGACTCTGGGTATTCGTGGAGAGTTCTTATGCCAGCGGCTGGATCGATGCCCGGGATCTGGCCTATCCCGACGAGACCACCACCCGCTGGTGGCGCAGCGCGGAGCAGGTGGTGATCATCAAAGATTTCACCCCGCTGCGGGATCTGACCGGGGCCTTCGTCCGGATGGCCAAGATCGGGACGATTCTCCCCCTGGCGAGGGAAACGGAGGAGTTCTTTGAGGTCTACCTGGCGGCAAGATCGGAACCCAGCGGGGCGGTGGAGGAGTTGCGGGCACGACTCCCCAAGGAGATTGCCCAGCGGCACCCACTGGAGTTCACCGGAGCCGCCATGGCCCGCATCGGCAATCAGATGATCGGCACCGCCTATGGCTGGGGAGAGCTGTTCGACGATCGCGACTGCTCGGCCCTGATGCGCGATTTTTTCCTCCCCTTCGGCATCTGGCTGGGGCGGGGCTCCTACGACCAGACCCACGCAGGAACGACCATCTCCCTCGCCGGGAAGAGCATGGACGAGAAGTCGCGGATACTGATGGATAAGGGGGTTCCCTTCCTGACCCTGGTCTGGCTGAAGGGGCACATCATGCTCTACGTGGGGAGCAGGGAGGGAAAACCTCTGATATTTCATGACCTCTGGGGGGTCACCGTCAGGGACAAAGAGGGCAAGGAGAGCAAGCAGATCGTGGGTAAGGCCATCATCAGCACCCTCACCCCCGGCAGCGAACTGGCGCTGGCCACCGGGCCGCTCCTCTCCAGGGTCAGCAAGATTCGGATCTTGACCGATACCTGCAAAGCAACGGCTCCCGGGAAATGATCAGAGCTCAACCAATCACGAAAAAAATCCTTGAACCCTTCCCCCTAATCATGTTAAAAGTCACAGTTCCCACGAGACGGTCACATTCGACCGTCGCTCCTTGCTCCGGGCGGGACCGGAGCTACAAAACCGAGAGGAGAATAAACGTATGATACGGAAGTACGAGACGATCTACATCGTCAAACCTGACCTGGCCGAAGATGAACTGAAGGCCCTTACGGACAAGGTCCAGGATGTCATCGCCGGCAACGGCGGCGACCTGAAACGGCTGGAAGACTGGGGCATCAGGAAACTGGCCTATGTCATTAATAAGTCCCCCCGGGGACGGTATGTGTACCTCCGGTACGACGGCGTCGAGACGCTGGTCGCAGAACTGGAACGCCGCCTGCGGCTTGACGATCGGATACTTCGCTATCTCACCGTCAAGATCGAGAAAGAAACGGTAGCACCAGCGGTAGCCGAGGTCCCCGAAGAGGGGGAAGAGGCATTAGAAACCGAAACGACCGAAGAAGAAGCGTAACCCGACCACCGACTGCCAACGAAAGCGAGGATATACACCATGGCTGACGAAAGAGAAAGATCACCCCGACCCAGTGGACCCCGGAAGAAGCGGACTTTTCAGCGCCGCAAGGTCTGCCGCTTCTGCGCCGATAAAGCCCTGAGCATCGACTACAAAGAGCCGCGCACCCTTCGCTACTTTATCAGCGAGCGGGGAAAGATCGTCCCCCGGCGGATCTCCGGAAACTGCTCCGCCCACCAACGCGAAATCTCCGAGGCGATCAAGCGGGCCCGCAACATCGCCCTGCTCCCCATCGCCTCCGCGCACGTCGCCCAATAACGGTCCCTGACATGACTCCTGGAGACAGGGAGTCCCTCCGTGACGTCATCAAGGGGAGCGCAGCGACTCTGCTGCTCTTTCTGACGTACGCCGTCTTCCCCTTGATCGGCACGCCGGCCGGTATGATCGCCCCCTTCCCTGCCCTTTTCTACTCCCTGAAGCAGGGACGGGCCGTCGGTCTGGCCATCGTACTGATCACTCTGGCGGTACTGGGGTTCACCGAACCGACCATCGCCCTCCTCTACCTGCTACAAGGGGGAGGGCTCTCGCTGCTCCTGGCGGAGTTTCTCCGACGGGGAGAGGGGGGGGCGAGGAGCATCGCCGGCGCCGTTGCCGGAGTTGCCATCCTCACCGTTGTCTCGGGAACGCTCTATGCCGTGGTGAGCGGCGTCAATCTGAACGGAGTGATCAGTGCCGGGATTGCTTCCAGCATTGCCCAGACCGGGGCACTCTATCAGAAGGGGGGCTTTTCCGGGGAGGAGCTAGCAGCTATCCAGGAGGCTCTTAAGCAGAGCGGCCTCCTGATCGGGACGATCTATCCCGCGGTGCTGATCCTCCTCATGGTCGCCTTTGCCGGTTTGAACCTGTCGCTGTTGCGCAGGAGTAGCGGAAAGCTGTTGCAACCGCCTCAACTGGGAAGCTTCACCGCCTACCGGAACCCGGACCAACTCATCTGGCTGGTCATCGCCTCGGGGTTTTGCCTCCTGTTTGACCATCCGGTGCTGTTTCAACCGGCGCTTAATCTCCTGATCGTCACCCTGGGGCTCTACTTCATCCAGGGGCTGGCGATTATCATCATGTTCTTCAACCGCTTTACCGTATCCCCCTTCATGCGGGGATTCTTCTATGTACTGCTGGCGATTCAACCCTATCTGGCCATCGGGGTGACCCTCTTCGGGCTCTTCGATCTCTGGCTCAACTTTCGCACCCCCAAAACCGGGGAAAACCTGTAACTCAGGCTGGGAGGAAATCACACATGAAAGTAATTCTCAAGGAAAACGTCGAACATCTGGGACACATCGGCGACATCGTTAAGGTAGCCCCCGGCTACGCCCGCAACTACCTGCTTCCCAAGGGGCTGGTCGTTGAGGCCACCGACCGGAATGCCAAGGCACTGGAGCACACCAAGCGGCACCTGGAATTCAAAAAGAACAAGGTGCTGGAATCGGCCCGTGTGCTTGCCGCCAAGATCGAGGCGCTCTCCCTCTCCATTACCCACCAGGCCGGCGAAGAAGGGAAGCTCTTCGGTGCCGTTACCACCAAGGAGCTGTTCGAAAAACTCCAAGAAGCGGGGATCGAAGTCGACCGGAAGAAAATCATCTCCGATGCGATCAAACATACCGGCGACTACGCCATTCCGGTGAAGATCCACCCGGAAATCACGGCGACCCTCAAGGTCTCCATTGTGGCCCCCGTATAGTTCTCCTGAAAGTTGCATGACACGGAAGCCCCTCACAATGCATGTTGTGGGGGGCTTTTTGCGATAGGCACGAAACAATTGGCATGACAGGTTGATCGTTTATGAACCAGGAAACCGACAACACTCCACAGCTTTCCATCCTCGAACTCTTGCGGAAAACTCCCTCGGGCAATATCTACCTGCTCGGCGACAAGGATGCCGTGATCAAAGGGTTTATTGAGTGCGCTCACCCGATCATCGAAAGCATCTCCGTACGGGATGGCGGGGGAAAGCTGGTGGTGAGAACTGCCGGACGCTCAAAGGTGACCATTGCCATTAACGCCGGAGAGCTGGTGGTCACTGGTGATAATGCCCACGGAGGAGCGGCCCGGCTGATTTCGGTCATGGCGATCCTCAAGCGGCTGGTGACGCCGGGAAGCCTGGGGCATGTCCGTTTCAACATACAGCACCTGGCCGATGTGGCGTCCATGCTGGGGCTTACCCCAACGGTTACCTCCCCCCCGCCCCCTCTCCGTGACCTTCACCGCGAACGTTTCTCCCTGCGCACCGTCTCCCCCGTCACTGCAACTGCGCCGGCGCTGGCGCCGGCCATACGCCTCCCCATTCACCGCGCCTACCGGCTGGTCCTCTTCGAGCAGTCAGGCTCCATGAGCGGCCAGGTGCGTCATGGTGATACGCCGCTCTATCCCGGGATGCCCGCCTCCCGCGATCTTGCCCGGTTTCTGGTACAGCACTACTTCTTTCGTGCTTCCCATCAGTATTTTAACGACTTCACCTCCCTGCCGGGCAACTATCCCATTGTGCTGAAACGCCCCGGCGGTGAGGAGGTCCCCCTCACGTACCACGGGAATGCCCCGCGTGACGCCGGAGTCCAGTTCGATCTTCGGGAGAACAGGGTCACCATCCGCCGGACCTTCGACGGAGCGGGACAGGCCCCCACGGAGATCAGGGTCGTAGGGGAGTGCCTCTTCGACCTGGCCTCCGGCGAGATCCATCCCTTCCAGAACAGCCAGGCATGGCGCTTCATGGAATCGGTCCGGGACGAACTCCTGCAAAGCGATGAGGTGGTCGGCGGCGCTCATCTCCGGCAGGAACCGGGGGTGGTCACGCTGGATGCCCCCCTCTTCTCCGCCACCGCCATCAGGGCCAACCTGAGCGGCTTCCCGTCTTTTGCCTCCTGCTGCCGCTTTACTTTCGACGGCGTCCCGGCGGATCCCAGCCTGACGGTCACCCCCTCCTACTTCGTCTCCATCGCCTCGGAGCTGGCCGGAGAGAACATCCGGCTCATCCCCCAGGGGGAGGGGGCGGGAATTTCGTTCCCCCTTTCCCCCGAACTATTCTGGCTCCTCTCTCCGCTCCACCGCTCCCGGCTCAGCCAGCCGCTAAAGGCGAAGAAGCGGGTCATGTCCATGCTGGAAGGGGGGTTTGCTGCCCTGATCGCCGCCACCATCTCGGGCCGCACCCAGGCGATCCGCTCGGCCCTTACCCCCCCCGATTTTACCAAACGGAAGATCAAGGCAGAGGCCAAGGAGATTATCCAGGGTTTCCTTGACAGCGCCAGCCACCGGATGCTCCTCCTCCTGGCCGCCCCCGACGGATGGCACTTTGTGGCCGATGACCGGAGGGAGCAGGCCCGTCTGGTGGAACTCCTCTACCGATTCTTCGGCTTGGACCCTTTCGGCGGAGAGCTTGAGTTCCCCGCCGAACTGGTGATTCCCCGGCACGAACTCCTCCCTCGACTGGGGGAGCTTGCCGCACTGCTCAGGGAGGCACGATTTGATCTCCGGTTTGGTGACGCGCTCCTGCAACAGGGGGAGTGGGAATTCGCCGTTGAGGCGGTCCCCGCACCGGGTGACGCCTCCATCGACTGGTTCGAACTTCGCCCCGAAATCCGCTGCAACGGGGAGCTCTTGGGTGAGGAAGAGCTGAAAGCCCTTCTCAGCGGCGGGATGCTCCCCCAGGGGGAGGCGTTCATTCTCCTGGGAGATGAACAGCGGCGAATCCTGGAGCTGCTCATGGGTGCCGGCGGCAGCGGTGGGCAGAAGAAACGGAAGGCGGAACCGGTCCGGATTCCCCGGCTCCAGATTCTTGACTGGCTAGAGCTGAGATCTCATGGGGTTACGCTCCGCCTTCCACCGGAGATGGAGCGGCTCATCACCAGTCTCACCCGCCTGGAGCGGCTCCCGGAACGCCCCCTCCCGGCCAGCCTGCACGCCACCCTGCGCCCCTACCAGCAGGAGGGGTATGAATGGCTCGGTTTTCTCTACGAGCATCGCTTCGGCGCCTGTCTGGCCGATGACATGGGGCTGGGGAAGACGGTGCAGGCCATCACGCTCCTGGCCGGACTGGCCGAAGGAAGCATCGCGTCGGTGGCCGCCGCCGGGACGCCGCACCTCATCGTGGTCCCCCCGTCGCTGTTGTTTAACTGGGAAAACGAGCTTGCCCGGTTCTCCCCCCTCCTCAAAGTCATCACCTACAGCGGAACGAAACGTTCCCTGGAGTTCGGGGATGCCGCCATCGTCCTGACCAGCTACGGCATCCTCCAGCGGGACAGCGACAAACTGGCGGAGATTCCCTTTCATGTGATCATCTTCGACGAGGCCCAGCAGGTGAAGAATCTGCAGGCCGCCACCACCACCGCGGCCCGTCGCCTCAACGGCAAGTTCACCCTGGCCCTCACCGGCACCCCCATGGAGAATCACCTGGGAGAGTACTACTCCATCATGGATCTCTCCCTGCCGGGACTGCTAGGCTCCTACGAGGAGTTCCGGAAAAAGATCGACATGAAAGGGTTCGGGGGGATCGACACCCTCATCCGCCGGACCAAGCCCTTTGTCCTGCGCCGCACCAAACAGATGATCGCCGACGAGCTCCCCCCGCGTATGGAGAGCGATCTCTACCTGGAACTGACCCCCAGGCAGCGGGCCCTCTATCAGAAGACCGTGGAAGAGGTTCGGGGGACCATAGAGGAGGCATATCGGGCCAAGGCTACCGGACAGGCCCGGATGATCGCTCTCACCGCCATCCTGAGACTCCGGCAGATCTGCCTCTGCCCGTCGCTCTTCATCAAGGGGAAGGTGGACTCCCCCAAACTGGAGGCGCTGGGTGATCAACTCCTGGAACTCCGTGACGAGGGTCACAGCGCCCTGGTCTTTTCCCAGTTCACCGGTTTTCTGGATATCATCCAGGAAGGATTGAAAAAACGGGGATTGGAGTGTCTCCGGTTGGACGGCTCCACGCCGGTCCCAAAGCGGAAGGATATTGTCAGGAGTTTTCAAGAGAGCGAGAGTCCCCGGGTCTTTCTCATCAGTCTCAAGGCGGGGGGAAAGGGGCTCAACCTGACCCGGGCCACCTACGTCTACCACATGGACCCCTGGTGGAACCCGGCGGTGGAGAATCAGGCCTCGGACCGGGCCCACCGCATCGGCCAGACCGCCCAGGTCACCGTCACCCGGCTCCTCATGCGGCATACCGTGGAGGAGAAGATGATGGCCCTCAAGGAGCGCAAGCTCAAACTCTACAAGGCGCTCCTGGAAGACGCCACCGGCTCAGGTGGCGGGGCGCTGACCAAAGAGGACTTCGACTTCCTGCTGGGGGGATAAGACGGGCTCGGGGTGCGGGGCCACAGGTTCGGGGCGACGGATGAGGGGTGAGGGGTGAGTCGGGAAACCACAGCCGGTTGAGCGGAGCCAAAGCCGATGCCGACTTTACTTGACTTATTCGACTTGCCGGGGATAATGGCGCCATGAACACTCCCTTCGGTACCTCCACCTCTTCCGGTGACGCGCCACAACCTGACCTTCTCTGGCGCCGGGCAAACCTCCTGGCGCTGATCACCATCTTTTACAACCTGCTGGAAGGGACCGTTTCCGTCTGGTTCGGTGCCGACGACGGGAGTTGCGCCCTGTTGGGGTTCGGCATCGACTCCTTTGTGGAGGTGATCTCCGGTGCCGGGGTCTGGCATATGATCCGGCGGCAGAGACAAGAGCCCGGCGCTCCTCGTGACGACTTCGAGCGGCGGGCGCTCCGGATCACGGGGGGGGGCTTCTATCTCTTGACCGCCGGTCTGAGCGGTTCCGCCCTGTTCAATCTGACCACCGGGCATCGCCCCGAAACCACCTTCTGGGGGGTCGTCATCTCCGCCATCTCCATTCTCACCATGTGGCTCCTCATCCGGGCCAAGATGTCCGTGGGAACCCTCCTGGCCTCTCCCGCCATCCTGGCCGATGCCGCCTGCACCCGGACCTGCCTGGCCCTCTCCTTCATCCTGCTGGGGTCAAGCATCGGTTACGAGGCCAGCGGCATTGCCGGTCTGGACGCCGTGGGGGGGATGGGTATCGCCTGGTTTTCCTTCAGGGAGGGGAGGGAGGCCTTCGCTGCGGCACAAGGTCTCGCCTGCGGCTGCGCGTGTGGGGCGACGAAGAAGTAATTATTTATGGGAGATAACGGCATGAGCAGATCGGCGAGAAACCGGAAACAACCATGAAAACACTCTTTATCCACCCCTACGGCAGCAACTGGATGGGAGGGGGGAAAGACCTCACCACCATCTTCAACCTGATGCCCCCTTTGGGGCTGCTCAGCATCATCGCCTATCTGGAGGTCCGGGGGATGGAGGCGGAGATCATCGACTGCTACGCCACCCCCATGACCGGCAAAGAGCTGATCACGGAGATCATCCGTCGCTCACCGGACATTGTCGGTTTCTCCTGCACCACCTCGTCGTTCCTGGAGGGGTACGGCTTCGCGGCCCTGCTCAAGGAGCGGGCCCCGGAGATCATCACCGTCTTCGGTGGAGCCCACGCCTGCTCCGTGGGGGTCACTCTCCTGGATGATTTCCCGGCCATCGATTATCTGGTCATCGGCGAGGGGGAGGTTTCCTTCCACGAGTTGGCGGCGTCCGGCTGCCGCAACGTGGCAAAGATTCCCGGCATCGGCTTTCGCCTGGAGGGCAAAGGGACCCTTTCCGCAGTTCGGGAGCTCATCGCCGACCTGGATACCCTCCCCTTCCCGGCCTACCATCGGCTCCCCCTGTTTCCCCAACGATACAGCCTGCCGCTCTTCAGTTTTCCCACGGCGCCCAACAGCAGCATCATCTCCAGCCGCGGCTGTCCCTACAGCTGCTCCTACTGTGACCGCTCGGTCTTTGCTCGGGGTTTCCGTTTCAACTCGCCGGAATACATCATCGAGCATATGAAGATGCTGAATCAGGAGTACGGCATTCGCCACGTCTTTTTCTATGACGATCTCTTCACCGCCGACCGGAACCGGGTGGCCCGCTTCTGCGAGCTGAAGGAGCGGGAAAAGCTGTCGATGACCTACAACTGCATCGCCCGGCTGGAGCATGTGGATGCGGAACTGATCGCACTCTTGAAGCGGTCGGGATGCTGGCAGGTGAACTTCGGCATCGAATCGGGGGACCCGGCCATTCTCAAGCAGCACCGAAAGTTCTATGCTCTGGACGAGGTGGGGAAGAAACTGGGGATGGTGCGTAAAAGCGGCATGCGGGTCAAGGGGCTCTTCATGGTGGGGTTGCCCGGGGAAGACGAGGCGGCCATCCGGCGAACCATCGACTACGCCCTGACCCTGCCGCTGGATGAGATCAACGTCACCAAGTTCACCCCCTTCCCCGGTGCCCCCATCTACAAAACCATCCGGGAGCAGGGGGAATTCACCGAGGAGTGGCCACTCATGAACTGCCTCAATTTCGTCTTTATCCCCCACGGCATGACCAAAGAACAGCTGGAAGGGCTCTACAACGAGTTCATCCGCGGCTTCTATCGCCGCAGTCGCATCCACTGGGGGTATACGAAGATGCTCTGGAAATCCCCCCAGAGTGTCCTGACGTTTCTCAAAAACCTGCCGGAGATCGTCAGATTTCAGATAAAACAGAAGTGGTAATGTTATCCCTTCTCATTGCGCATTCCCCGTCACCGGCAGGACAATTCTGAAGCCATGGTCACCGTCTTTCGTCCCTTTCCGATGGCCATCGCGCGCAGAGTTGGCCATCTTCTCCGCTTTGACATCGAAGCTCCCCCCCCTCCGGACGACCGACCAGCATCTCCCACCGGTATAGACAGGATTATTCTTATTCAACGTGGCATCTGCACCGGAGCTGTCACAGTCCTCCACCCATTCCCAGACATTCCCGGTCAGGTCATAAATACCCAGCTTGTTCGGTTGCTTCTGACCAACCGCATGTGTTTTGCCGTCAGAATTCGTTTTTCCCCATGCATAGTCATCCAACCTGGAAATCGTAGAGATCCCGGACCAGACGGCACTCCCCCCACGTTCACGCGCCGCATATTCCCACTCTGCCTCGGTGGGCAAACGATAAGTTCTTCCGGTCAGTTTGTTCAGTTTTTCTATGAATAATTTTGTGTCGTACCAATTAACACGCTCCACCGGATACTCAGCGCCGGCCTGGTTTTTCGCGGGATTAGCCCCCATGACTTTTTGCCATTCCCCCTGGGTAACCTCATATGTACCCATGTAAAAACTGTCCAGACAGACCTCGTGGAGTGGCAATGCATTGTTATCGCTGACACCGCTCCCCATCTGGTAGCACCCCCCTTGCACGAAAACGAGCAGCATCCCCGTCACGGGGTCTGAAGAGACGACGCCCTGTCCGACCGGCAGCGACCGGCTCACCTGTTTCGGCTTCTCCGGAGCGTTCAAAACCACCTTCACCGGCTTCTTCGGAACTTTCAATAGTTCTTTCTTATCTGCTTCAGGATGAGGTAGTGAGAGATCCGGTTTTCGGTTTGTAACAGGCGCTGGGAGCAGCGCCTTTACAGGGATTGCCTCCTTCCCCCTCTCCTGTTCCTGCGTCACCCGGAAAGCCATCACCTCCATGGCAAGCATGTTGCCGTTTTCGTCATAATAGGGATACACATAGACCTCCCGCGGATTTCTGACGATATAGTACCCTTGTCGGTCACTCTCACCGATCATCATTCCGCTCTCAACCACCTGCAGATTCAGGAACTGTTCGCGCTTGGCGTAGGTGGTGCGCAGATTCTGATAGAAATCCTGAACCAGACGCTGCACCTCCTTTTCCGGATCGCCGGCACCGATGACAATCCCCTTGGCCGAGACCATTTCCTTCCCCTTTTCCGTCAGACCGGCAGTGACCACCTCAGAGATGTTCCGGTCCAAATGCATGATTGCCTTGTCCAGGCACTCCTCGGCCACAAGATCGCACCGATAACCGCTCTGTTCGTAGATCTCGCCGAGCTTCCGTCGCATGTCTTCAATCTTGCGAGTCGTCAGCTTTATTTCGTCATCCTTTTCCTTGATCCTCCGGGCAAGCTGGGCCAACAGCTCGCCACTCTTCTTGTTCGCCTGGGCGTTTCCCTGCAGAATCACATTTTGCCAGACAGAGACGATCTCTTCCAGCGAACGCATTTTTTCCGTCGCATAGGCGTTGCTGGTGTATCTGGTCAGATCCTGTCTGAAAAACAGGGAGTTATTCTTGAGAGAGAGGAGATCGGCCACAAAACCCCTGGTCGGGCTGACGGTGGAGTTTTCTTTTTTGATGCCGCCGGACAGCGGATTAACCCGCACCACCGCCACATACAGAAGCTGTGATTTGCCCAGAAAAGACTTGCGATCTTCAAAGGCCACAACCTCCACATCCATTTCTCCCGAACTCTCGGCCACCACCCGGTCAAACACCAACCGACTCTCCTCAATCACCGACACGGAGCTAATCGCCACTCCCCGGAGATCCTGAATCGCTTTGGGAGCAATCAGCTTTTTAGCCTTGTCCAGCAGTTGGTCACGCGGAGTTTTCAGATCCGCCTCCAGAACAACGGCATACAGACCTTTCAGGCTTACTTGCGCCAGATCATTACCCAGGGTATTCCTGATATCTATCTTTTCCGCCTCAAGCGTCTTCAGGGTGTCAACCTGGGCCTTGATGTTGCGCATCCCCTCCATGGACGCCTTGTCGCTCATCAGAATAGAGCCCTTATCCTGAAAGCCGAGAAGACGGCTTGAAATAAGGCTCTGGCAGGCTTTGACATTACTCTCCACTTGGGCGATCTGATCGGTGGTAAACGCCACACTGAGATCCACGGCGAAAGTTCCCTGCTCCACCTCTGCGGCGGTGAAATGCTGCCCCTTCAAAGGGAGATCACAGGCGGTGTCCGCCAAAGCAGACGGTGGCTTCCGAACCGGGGGCTCTTTGGCCCTGCTAATCGAAGGGAAAACCACGGCAATCAACGCCATGAGACAACAGCAAGCTACTCTGGAACTCGGCTGATAGAACATGACGTTCCCCTTTCGCGGCAGCAATCGATCTCACACCTCAGAACCAAGGCTTCGGTTACCGGTACTTCTCACCCAACGGCTTCCCCGTCACCTTGAACACAAAATCGTAATTGAGAATATCCTCCCACCGGTACCCCTTGGCGGTGGAACGGGTGTCGTCACTGCCGCCATACGGCTTACCCGGAGTAAAAAACCAGTTCATGACGGTTTCACCGGAGTGCCGCAGGACGATCCAGTATTTCCCCTGCTTCAGGTCACGGGCGAGATCCGCCGGGAAGGTGAAATTGACCCAGTAATATCCCGGCTTGCGGGTAACACTTTCCACGAAAATCGGAGAGGAACGTACCCCCTCCATCCCCGGCTTCCCCTGGTCGTCGGCCACGACATCCACGTAGATGGTGCCGTCACCACCGAATTTTCGCATGGCGAGAGAAATCTTTTGGAGTTTCAGGGAGGCCGGCGTGGTGAAGGCCTGGGCATAGATCTGCCGGGAGGTAACATACTCGGAAGTCTCCTTGTCCATGATCTTGCGCCCTTCATTTCCCACCATCTGATAGGCATCCACGAGGGTCGGAAACTCCATGTTGCCGAATTCCATGGTCCCCTCCGATGACGGCTTCACCGAAAGCGGCTTTACGGTGGACGGTTTGGGTTCCGCTTGTTCCCGGGGCCGGGACAAAACCGGCGGTTCCGGCAATGGTTTCTCCGGCTTGACTATTCCGGGTGACGGCTCCGGTGGCGCCCAAGGGAGCGTCTCGGCCCCCTTGGCCACGAAGCGGTTGCTCAGGAGGTAGCTGCGCGGGGAGGAAGAGGTGGCTGTTACTTTGACGGCTATCCGGTCATTCAGAAAGTTGGCCGTGACCGTTTCGCCATAGACGGGGTGAGTCGGGGCGGAGAGCCAGGAGTCATTGATGTCGTTGGCATCCAGACCATGGGTCTGCTTCACGTGCCGGGTCGGAGTGAACTGCCGGGAGTAGAGCGGATCATAGGAGAGCCACCCCAGATCCGGAAAGTAGATCTCGATCCAGGCATGTCCCCCCTGCCCCATCCGCTGTATCCAGGATTGCCCGTTTTCCATGGCGACCTGCCACGGTTCGCTGAGGCTGATCCCGCCGACGATCCTCGCCGGAATACCCGATGCCCGCAGGAGCGCCAGACTGTAGTGGGCCAGGTTCTGGCAGTTCCCGGTGCCGGCCTTGAGGGTGTAGACGGCATCATACTGAGGAGGGTTGTAGGCGTATCTGATGGTATCGGCCACATGGGTCATGAGCGCGGTGACCGCTTCATATTCGGTGGCGCAGCCGGAGGTGAGAGTCCTGGCAATGGAACTGATTTCCGGATCCCCGCTCTGCACCTCCTTGGACGCCTGGAGAAAGAGTCGCTCGCTCTCCGATACTTCAGACAGCGGAAAGGGCGCCCTGCTCTCCATGGCAGAGAGGGTCACCTTGACTTTGGTCCGGTACCGGATGGTGATCCGGGCATCGCCGTGCAACTCCTTCCAGAACGCCTTTTTGTAATGGTTGCCGAACCGGTCCACATCATCCTCTTCCCGCTCCGGTTGGGGTGAGTAGTCGATGGCCAACTCCCGCGTCTCCTGGGAGACCGCCTTGTTCGCAAAGGAGGTCGGCAGGGCAAAGCGGAAGGAGTGGGTAGTGAGCGGCTTGTTCACCGTGAAGCTGACCTGCTGCGTCAGATTGATGTCGCTTTCCAATCCCCCTTCCAGGACGAGGGTCTTGGCCCCGGCCTGGGAGGAGGAAACCAGGACAAACGCCCACAGAACGGGACCCCAGAGCAGCAGCTTGATCATGTCACACCTCATGTGGGGTCACGGGACCTTCACCACGAAGGTCTCCTGAGTGATCCCCCCTTGGTCGTCGGCGATGGTAACCCTGATTTTGTGCTTCCCCGAAGGGATGACCACCTCGTTCATCCGGATGCCATCGGCCTTGGCGTAGGGGCGAACCCGGTCGGTGAGGTCGATGGTGACGATCTTGAGACATTCGACCTTCAATCCGGCGAGATCGACCCTGCGTCCCTCATGAGGAACAAACTTTACCTCCAGCTTCAGAGGGGGCTGGGCATCTTTTGAGGGGTCCGGCTCAAGAACCTTGATTCCCGGCCCGGTGGCCATGGGGCCGGCCTTGGGAACCACCCCGCCCACCGGCTCATCCTCAAGCAACGCCTCTCGTTCCGTCAGCAGCGGCACCGGCGCCGCCGGTCTCCTCTTCTCTTCTCCCAGCCGGTCGCGCAGGAACCGGGCTTGACGGTCCTCCGGCGAGAGACGCAGGGCCTCGTTGAAGGCAGTACGGGCCTCATCGGGTTGATCCTGATCCGACAGGAGCACCCCCAGCGATTTCCAGAGAAGTGGGTCCTGGGGAAACTTTCCGGTCCCCTCACGCAGCAGAGCCACACCCCGCTCCGGCTCCTTCATCTGTTCATGACAGATCCCCTGGAAATAGTAGATTTCGGCGGTGGGCGCCACCCGCCGCGCCTCGTCAAAAAAAGTGGCTGCCTTGCCGTAGTTGGCTTGGCGAAAATAGACCCCCGCCTGGATGACCAGCTCGGTCCCCTTTCTCTGCCGCTCCTCGGCAGTGAGGCGCTGATAAGGGTCGTCCACCGGCAAGAGCAACTTCCCCGCCGGGAGCGGGGCATCATAGACAAATTCCACGACCACGGCCGGCGCCAGCCCCAGTTCGTCGCGCCGGATGGATCCGAACCAGTTGGGGCCGATGGTGATTGACCTGTCACTCACCACGTTGCGCTTGTTGTCACGGATAGAATTATCCCGCAGTTCCCCGGAAAAGGTCTCGATCACCACGCCGTCACCGTTCCGGATGATCGTGCTGCCGGAGAGCCGGGCCGCGCTCCCCCTTAACCGAACCCCCACGGTGGAACCGGAAAGGGTCATGTTCGTCAGCATCAACGGACTGCTTCCGGCCAACTCCACCCCGGTTTCGCACCCGGTGATGATCCCCTCCTCCAGAGTCCCCTCGGCATCCCTAGATGTTATCCCCGTGACGGCGCCCCGCAGGCGGAACCGCTTCAGGGCCACCTCACCCACCTCCAGCGTAATCCCCTCCCACACCCCTTCTGCCGCCGGAACAAACTCCACCAGGGATTCTCCCCCTCGTACGGTGAGCGCTCCCCTGACAATCAGCCCCGTTCCCGGAGTGAAGAGGAGCCTCGACCCGTCGGTAATGGCCAGGGTTACCCCACGGGGAACGATCACCCTCTCCCCCACGAGATAATCGCCGTCCAGGGTGGTGTCTCCCTTCAATTCACCGGCAAGGGGACGAGGCTCCACGGTCCGGAGAGCGCCGCGGATCGAATCGGCCACTTCCGGTTCATTCCCTGCGGTGTCGACGGGGATCACCCGGTAATAATAAAGTTCTCCCGGTTTGGCCGTTACGTCGGTGAACTCCGTCATCTCCACCATTGCCAGTTCCACATATCCGGACAGGGGCGAATCGCTCCGGATGAGCCGATACCCCTTGAGATCCGTGATATTTTTAATCCCATCCCATTTCAGTTCAATCCGATCGGCGTACCCCTTCACCCGCACCCCCTGAACCGGTGGCGGCGCCTGGGTGTCGATGGTGATGTACTCTCCCATGTTCCCCCAGATCGTCTCCCGCCCACCGGGGCGAGCCAGGGTAACGCTCAGCGGCATGTCCCTGGTTTCGTCACCCGGAAGCACGGCATACTCTCCGGCGTAAATACCCGGTTCCCGCTCCCTTAGAGGTATCCCCTTGCGAAAAGTACCGATATCAAATGAGGCCACCAGTTCCGGCTCACCCTGCAGCCCCACTTTTATAAGACGCCGCCTGCCGAAGGGACCGTCCGCGGCATTGGTAAGAACCTCACGGATGACCGGAGCGGCGTCTGCCACCGCTGTCACCGGCGCCGGGATCTCTTTCATGAATTCATAGGCGAGTTCGTTCACCATCCGTACCCTCTGGATGTCGCGAAGATTAAGAGCCGTTGAGACAACGGTTACGACAGCGGACAGGGGGGAAAGAGGCATCCCCCCTTCATGGTAATGGACCCCCTTTTTGAGGCGGAAGAGTTCATTCCCCGTCCGGGCGTTGACCATCCAGAGCTCCGCCTCCACGCCGATCTGGGAGTAGACCCCTGCATAAATCCAACGGAACTCGGTTATCCGGCCGAAGAGCAGACCGTCACACCCCAGGGCCTTGGCCAGTTCCCGGGGTGTGGCGTCTACTGCATTTTTCCCCGATACCTGCGGAAACCGGGTGAGTTTCTCGTCCACCACCGAAAGCTTCATCCCTTGGTACGACGTGGCGCTGAAATGGTTAGCGACAGCCTGCCGCACCATCACGTCACTCCCCCGCTCCTGGGTCTCGTTGCCGAAGGGGAGGATGGCGACGATCCGGGGGAACTCGTCGGCAGCGATGTCGGTGACAGGACCGGTATGCTGTTCCAGCTTGAGTGTGGGGGCGCAACCGGTCAACAGCAGTAACGCCAGAAAAAGGAACCGGTATTTCATGACACTCCTCCTGATGAAGAGAGCCTGTAGTGTGACTATTTCAGGACAAACGCCACCTTGGCGCCCCCCAGAAATCCCCCTTTCTCATTGGCGGTAAAGAGCTTGACCGCGTCTTCGTCACTCACCTGGAGATCCGAACGGTTATTTGCCCCGGATGCCTTGAGCAGCAGCGGGTTGGTCACCCCCCGCGAGGCCAGCGCCGCCCTGGCCTTCTCCAGTGTATTGGTGTACTCCCCGCACCCCTGCTCCACCAGAACCTTCTGACTCACCTTGGCCGGGTCATAGAGAACCTCCCCCTTGGCCGTGAAGATCCGATTGATGAGGGCTGGACGAAAATCCTGCTCGGTGGCGTCGATAATGAGTCCGTCAAAGGGGCGATCCTGCCGCGCCTGCTCGACCTTGACCTCCTCGATTTTCGACGGTGCGGGTTTGAATGCCGGTTTGTCCGTAGTCATCGCTTTTTTCAGGAGAGGATCGGCGTTGAGCTTCTCATAGAGATACGACCCGAACCCCTTGGGACCATGCAGACCGATCTTGATGATGGCTATGGCTGTCTCCTTCTCCTTGTTGTAATCCTCAAAGACCACCTGGACCCCCTTGACGAAGGAAGCCACCGCCGTCTTGATATGGTCCCTGACGATAACCCCCTGATCCACCTCGGTGGCGCCGACGATGGCAAACCCTTCCAGGTATTCGGCCACGGCTCGCTGGGCCGTGACTACTGCGGCCCGCTTGGCCATTCCTTCCCGCTGGGCCGGGTTGGTATGGGCGGGATTACCGTACCCCTCACCGTAAAAGAGAATGGTCTCCTGCTCGAAGGCGGCTTCATCATTGCGCCCGGTGGGGCCGCCGGTCAGTTGGAGATTGTTTTTTGACAGCCATTCGTTGGCCTTGACGAAAGTCTCATCGAGTTTGATGGTCCCCTCCTCGCCAAAGGCGGAGCCGGCGGCAACGGTAACAGTGAACAGTAGTGCGATAAGAGCCCTTTTCATGGTGTTTTCTCCTTTTTTGGTCGGTGATATCTACTGAATATTGATTTTCTGCTGGAGCACTCGGATGGCCAGCAGCGCATCGGCGCCGTCAATCGGGTCGTTCACCCGGAACTCACCGGAGAGTTCCCCTTCCATGATCCCCCGACTGGTCATATTCAGGACGGCATTGAAATAAGGTGAAGTCGGACGAACGTCCGGGAACGGTGACCTCTCCTGACCGAAATAGGCGGTTGCCAGCTTGTCGTCTCCGGTCAACTTGATCAACACGTCTTCCAGAGTGAATGCCACTTCGCCTCGGCTCACCGGCGTTTCGGGTTTGAAGAGGTAGGCATGGGTCGTCTCATCGTACCTGGGCTCCAGGCCTCGAACCTTCCATTTCATCAGGGTAAGGAGCTCTTCCTTAAACTGATGAGACGTCACATCAGCCGGCGTGAATTCAGGCTGTATCCTGGCGGCCTGTGAGGCGACCGGGATACGACCGGCCATGAGTTTGTCAATCTTCAATTCATCTATGAAGAGAGCTGCAAGGTCACCACGAGTTACACTCTCCTTCACGGCGATCTTTTTCCCCACATCCCCCACGGTCATACCCGCCATGGCCCGAACAATCCGGTCAACCCTCTTCCAGCCTCGATCCGCCTTTTCATGCCATTTCCCCTCCCGTTTGGCGCTCAGCACCTTTTCGAACTGGTCACGGGCTTTTTGAAACTCCATCGCTTCCAGATATGCCAGCCCCAGATAGTATGAGGCTGCCTCTTTTCCCTGGTAATAGATGAGTTTCGCGTCATCCACCTTCAGACCGATAGCGTCCTCGCAGGCGTCTTCCGCCGTGGCCAACCACTTCTTTTCCTTGAGCAGCAGTGCGGTACGGAGGCGGGCCATCTGGTAGTCAAAGCGATCCTCGGCGCTGTCGGCATATTTTTTGGACTTGACCAGGTTCTCCCGGACTCTTTCATTCTGGGCAATTTTGACGAGCGGGTCACTCTCGGACTTTGCCTTCTCGGCAAATACGATGGACTCACCGGCATAGCCCGGACCGAATTCTTCATTGCAATAAAGGGCTCTCTGGAACTTTTCCTGGGCTTCAACTAGCTTGCCGGCTTCCACCCCCTCCATGCCGCGCAGGTAATGATGCTGCGGGTTGTCCTCCAGTGAGGTGCAGCGGGCCTTTGGTCCGGCGCAACCGGCCGGAAGCATGGCCATGAAAAACAGTGCCGATAATAGAGATAACTTTTTCATAAGAGTTCCTCCTTTTAGGTGTGACGACCATGTCGCGTCCGACGCGGGGGGTAAATTTACGAAGCCGTAAACCGGAAGAGCGTGGTTCTTTCTCCGGTTATGTTGAAGTGACACCATCCAACGCAAGTACAAACGGATATAAATTTATCAAGCTTAATCATCCATGGCAAGATTAATAATTTTGACCCAAAAAAACTGTCCCGTGCATGAAACTATAGCGACTGGAGAGGTAACATAATTGACAAAGGTAACAGAGTGGTATAGGACAAATGACACGTTCACTCGCTGCCGGCGGGAGGATCACTCTCTGTGGCAGGAATCTTGGGGAGACCATCGAGACGGAACCGGCGAAGGGTATACGCGGGTAAATCCATGGGCGTAAAAGGGGAGGAGGCTGCATGAAGCGGAACTATTTCGGGTTGTTCCTGTTGGTGATCGGATTCCTGTTCGTCATGGTGGCATCAGGTGAAGCGGCGGAAACTGTCGTAACTGCCAAGAACGAACTGGCCGTTCTCACCGGCTACGGCATCACCCATCGGGGTTTCGGCGATACCAGAACTCAGGTTCAGACCGTTGACCTCATCGGCCGTTTCGGCTGGTTTCTGTCAAAAGAGGTGGGCGTCGGCTCCTGGTACCAGGGGCGTCATGAACTCTTGACGGAACTTCCGCTCCATCTGGTGGTGGACCCGAAAACCGCGGTGATCACCGGAGCATATTTTCTCGGGTGTTGGAAATTCACCTCCCTGGGCCCCTGGCTCCCCTATGCCTTTGCCGGTGGCGGGATCGTCTATACCGATATGGATCTTCCCACCATGGGGAGCAGTCTCAACTTTTCCTATCAGGGAGGGACCGGACTCCAGTACCTCCTCCGGCCTGACCTGGCTGTCATGGGGGAGTACCGCTATCACCACATCTCCAACGCCGGTACCGCTACCCCCAATGAGCCGCTGAACTCAAGCCATTTCCTGGTGGGGATTTCGCGGTTTTTCTAAAAAAAATCGGCAATGCTTTCTATATTGCGATGAATCGCTTGTCACTTTAGAACCATGGCGCTACAATCGCCAAAAAATTTAAGGAGGATTTATGAAGAGAATACTTTGCATGGTCGCACTGTTGGTAACCTGCGGGAGCGTCGGAGCGGCACTGGCCGATGATGCGGTGAAACCTCTTCCCAAACCGGGGGTGTTAAACGAAGAGACCATCTTCACCGACAAGCGCCTCTCCCTCTACGACACCATCATTCTGCGGGAGTTCAAGACGGAGGGCGCCACCTATGAAAATCTGGATGAAGAGGCCGAAAAAACCAAGCTGGAGGCCATGAAGCCGCTCCTGGCCAGAACTCTCACCGACAGCACCGAGGTGGAACTGAAGATCCGCAAGCTGTTCAAAAACATTCAGAAAGGTGGAGAGGCCAAGGGGAGTGCCGTTATTCTGGAAGGGAGTTTTACGGAGTTCAACGGCGGCAGCCGCGCCCTCAGGTTTTGGGTCGGCTTCGGAGCCGGGAAGACCTATCTGAAGATCAAGGGACGTCTCATCGATGCCCAGTCGGGGAAAGAACTGGCGACCTTTGAGGATCAGGAGACCGGGTACAAAGGTATGGCCACCATGGAGAGCTTCAGCGACCTCTTCCCGCACCAGGCAAAGAGCTGCGGCGAGAATATCGCCGACTTCATGCAAAAACTCTACTGAAGCTGAAACAACAAGAATCCTGAAAACGGGGGAGCGGATAACCGCTCCCCCGCTTTCAATGGTGCATCAGCGACCGGCCAACCCCGGATGGGGACGGAGCTGCAGGATGTTCAGGATTCAGGAACGCTCCGGATAAAGTCTGGAGACGTCAGAGATGATCTTCCGGACAACCCGACGATCCTTCTCCGTATAGTTCATATCCCCCTTTCGCCCCTTGAACCCCAGATGATGGTAGTCGATCTTCGTGACCCTCAAGGGGCGGGCAAAGAGGCTGAAACTCTTTCTTGCCCGGGTCACCAGGGGAACCATGATTCCAGGGAGGGCGCTGGTGGTGATCAGCACCCCTTTGATCTCCCTGGGCATCTTCCGTACCGCCGGAGCGTACTTGTCGTCGGGCCAGTGGCAGAAGACGCTCATCCGCTCCAGCATCACCCGCACCAGAGAGGGGAGATCGTAACAGTTGATGGGGGCCGAGACGATGAGGCAGCGGGATTCCAGAATACTCTCCAGCAGCTCCTTCATGTCATCCCCCAGATGACACTCCCCCAGCTCATCTCCCGGCGCCCGCATGCAGCTCCGGCAGTTGTTGCAGAAGCCGATGGTCAGGTCACGGGCCTTGATGGAGCGGGTGTCGATCCCCTGAACGGTGAATCCCGCCTGCAGATCGGCACAGATCGTGTCGTTAATCCCCTCTGCCCGCTGGGAAAAGTTGAGTATGGTGATCATGAGAAGCCCCCTTCGGAACCGGCTATGGGTTGGTCGTGGGCCGCCAGGATGGCCAACTCCGCTCCGGAGAGATTCCCTCCCCGCCGGAGCAGATTATACCCCAGCGTGGTGAAACGCCCTCTGGGGGAGGAGAGTACCCGGGAGAAGATGGCCGGCCAACGGTACACCTCCTGGCGGACCTCCAGCCATCCCCGGTAGAGCCGTTCCGGGGTCATGAGCCTGGGCCGGAAGACCACCTGGGAATGATCGTACCGGCGCCAATCCTGGTGAAGAATCCGCCCCTCCCGTTGGAACTGCTCAAAGAGCGCCGTGCCGGGATAGGGGGTGAGGACGTTGAAGGTGGCGACTCCGGGGGAGCAGTCGTCCAGAAAACGCAAGGTCCGGTCAAAAACGCTTTCATCATGGTCGTCAAAACCGAAGATGAGGGATGCCTCCAAGACGATCCCGGCATCCCGGACCCTCCGGATCAGGTCAACGGGTGAGGAGCCGCCGCTGTTCTTGGGAAGGTTGGCATAGGAGCCGGTGGCGGTCTCGATCCCCACGAAGATGCCGATGCACCCCGAGGCGGCCACCAGCCGGACCAGTTCCGGATCTTCGGCAAATCGAAGGTTAGCCTGCCCCCCCCATTTGAGCCCCATCCCTGCCATCCCCTTGAGGATCGGTCGGGCCCGCTCCGGGTCTCCCAGGATGTTGTCATCCAGAAAGATCGTGAGCTTGCCGCTGAAGGAGCGCAATTCCGCCAGGATATCATCCGGCTCCCGGTACCGGAAGCTCCGGCCGAAGTAAGGGGTAACCGTGCAGAAGGGGCAGTCGTAGGGGCACCCCCGGCTGGCCTGCACCGTCTGGGTGGTGAGATACCGCTTTCCCGCCAGAAGTTCCCGCCGGGGCCAGGGGACGGTGAGCAGGTTGCCGTCGGGAGGGGTAGAGCGGTAGAGCGGCCCAAGCCGGCCGACGAGACAATCATCCAGGAGCCGCGCCATCACCGGTTCGGCCTCCCCCACCACCACCGCATCGGCATGGGTCAACGCCTCCTCAGGGAGGACCGAGGGGTGAATCCCCCCCATGACCACCGGAATCCCTTGAACGCGAAACCGGTCGGCGATCTCATAGGCCCGGGTGGCCTGGTGGGTCATGGCGGTGATCCCCACCAGATCATATGATTGATCCCAGGGAATATCCTCCTGCACCTCGTCCACCAGGGTCACCTCCCAGGAGGGGGGAACCACGGCGGCCACCTGCTGCAGGGAGAGGGAGGGGAGCTGAAACCGCTTCACCCACCCCAGCTTGTGGGTCGCCGGGTAGACAAGGAGGAGACGGGGCCTGCTGTTTTGCGGCAGATGAACAGTCATGATATCCTGGGGTCTCCCCGCAGCGCCAGCAACGCCGGCAGTGAGACGAGGGAAAAAAAGGCGGTGGCAATGATCCCGTAATTGGTGGCCCAGCCGATGGAGGACATGGCCCCGTAATCGGTGAAGGCCAGGGAGCCGAAACCGGCGATGGTGGTGAGGGCCGACAGAAGCACGGCCCGCCCCGCCTGGATGAACTGTTCACGCTGTTCCGGCCCGGCGATTCCTGCCCGGTGAAAGATATGAAGCCCGTAATCGCTTCCCATCCCCAGGATGGTGACCACGACCATGGAGTTCATGAAGTTGATCTTCATCCCGGTGAGGGCCATGAGCCCCAGCATGGCGATCCCCCCGGCAAAGACCGGGAAAAGTGTGGCAAAGATCCCGGCAGGTGCGTCGAAATGGGAGATGAGGAGGAGCATCACGAGGAGGCTCCCCAGGAGGAGGCTCCAGCCGAAACTTCGGCGCACCGACGAGGAGAGTTGCTCCCCCACCAGATCGATCCCCGTTACCCTCGCTCCGGGAACCTCAACCGCCAGTTCCTTCAGGAACCGCTCACGGTGAAACTCCTCCCCTTGGTAGGAGAGGTGACTGAGAAGCCGCCAGACTCCGTCGTGCTTTACCAGATGCCGCTCCACCACCCCCTTCAGCGGCGAGGCGGAGAGCCTCTGCACCGCTACGGCAGCGCCGTTACTCCGGGAGTCTGCCAGGAGGGCGATCCCGGTCAGGGCTGGCGCAAAAGAGGCAGGATCGAACCCGTTCTTCTCCAGGGCCAGGCGGAGCCTCCCCGAGGGATCGCTTCCCCCTAGGGCCGTCGTCAGCAACCCGGTCATCTCCCCTTGCCGCCTGGGTCCGTTGATGATCTGCCCCAGAGAGGACCAGGCCACCAGCTCTCCCCTCTGGCGGTACCGCTCGGCCAAGGCGTCAGCCCTGGCTCCCCTGGCCAGAACCTCATCGAGATCACTCCCCTCCACGGCCACCATGAGGGACTTGGGGCTCAGGTTCAGGTGCTGCTCGATCTTCTCCTGGGTCAGCATCGCCTCCGACTGCCGCGGCTGGAGCTTTTTCAGATCCCCCTCGAAGCCGATACGGGTAGCGGCACCCAGTAACAGCACGATGAGGAGAGCGGTGAGAATGGTTATCCCCCCCCGGAACCGGAGAGAGCCGTCCCAGATCAGTCCCAGGCCGAAGAAGGGAAGTGGGCGGTAAACGGCATGGGGGAAGCGCTGTTCAGTGAAGATGAGAAGTGGCGGCAGGAAGAAATAGGTGGCGTAGAGGGAAAAGAGGACCCCCAGCCCCACGAGCAGCCCCAGCTCGAAGAGCGCCCGGACGTCGGAGATGGTGAGAGCCAGAAACGGCACAGCAGTAGTAAAGGCTGCGGTGAAGACCCCGTGACCGGTCTCGGTGATGGCCGACCGGAGCGCCTCATGAACCTCCACACCCGCAGCCCGTTCCGTATAAAACCGGTCATAGATATGGATGGAGTAGTCGGTCCCCAGGCCGATGATGAGGGCGGTGAAGGCGAAGGAGATGATATGGATGGAGGAGAGAAAGAGCCCGGCCATCCCCAAGGACAGGAAAGCGCCGCAGAAGATGATCACCGGGATGAGGAGCGTGGGGAGGAGCCGCCGGTAGGTGAAGTAGAAGATGCCCAGAACCACCAGCAGAGAGGAGACGATGCAGGAGATGATGTTCCCCTTCATGCTCGCCTCGTCGATGACCGCGCTCAGGTGGGCGCCGGCACAGGAGATCCGGACCGTGGCGCCGGCCCGGGCGCCGTTAATGGCCGTCACCAGTTTTCGGGCAAAGGCCATCTCCTGCACCGGTCTGGCCGGTTCGGCGATGATGACCAGGAGCCGACCGTCCCGGGAGAGAAAATAGGGGGAGGAGCTGTCCAGGTCCAGGGTTCGGCTCGCCTGCCGGAGTCGGGGGAGGATCAGCTCCCGGAGCCCCAGGGGATCTCCTGCGATAAGCTCCCGTGACATCATCCCCCCCTGTCCCGCCAGTTCGGTGGCGGCACGCCGGAGCTCCCGGTCCATCCCCTGGGGGGTGAGCCGCTCCTTCAGAGTCGCCAGATCAGCCGGAGTGAGGAAGAGTTCGGGCCGGGTCACGGCATAGCTGACAAAGGCGGCAAAGGAGTCGGCCTCGGCGGGGTCCATGGTCCGCCAGGTGACTTTTTTGAAGGCCGGGCTCCCGTCGACCTTGAGAGCGGTGAGCTTCCGGGCGAAATCCGTGGCCGCCGGAATCAGCGCTTCCTTCTCCCCCTCCAGGACAAAGAACGCCTCCTGACCGCTTCCGGTCCACTCCAGAGAGTCCAGAAACAGCCGGAGCGCCCCCTTTTCAGCGGGAAAAAGCCGGAAGATGTCGAACTCGAAGCGGGTGGTCGTCACCCCCCAGAGGGCCGGTATGAGCAGGAAGAGCGCCCCCAGGAGGACCATGCGGGGAGAGCGGACGGAGACGCGCCAGATCCAGGTGAGATGGCGGGTGACGGCGGCGTTGAGGAAGGCAAAGAGACGACGGATCATTCCAGACGGAACTCCCTGTCCGTGAGTCCCACGTTTTTCTTCATGTTCCGGAAGGTGATGCTGTTCCGGTCGCCGTTCTGTTCCTCGATGACGATCTTTTTGATCCGGCCGTCATCCAGGAAGAGGAGGGTCAGCTCCCGAACCCCCTGCTTTCCCTGGGGCGTAATCCTGAGGGTGCAGTTCTCCCCCTGGCGATCGGCCTGCATCCGCACCCCCTCGGGAAGGGAGGTGATGGGTTTGTCCAGGTAGGCAAACCATTGCCCCAGACCTTCCCCAACAGGGAGCGGGATCTTCTGACGGCTCTTCTGGGCGGGGTAGAAGATGGTGAGGTCGCTGTTTTCCAGAAGGAGTCGGCTGGGGTAGGGAGCAAAAATCTCCATGAAGAAGGTTCCTGGGCGCCGGAACCGGACCCGACCGGAGGAGGTCAGCTTCTTTTTCATGAGTGAAAGCTGCTTTTCCTGAGTAATCTCCGCCGTGAAGTCGGTCATCCCCGCGAAACCCCGGCGGAGGAGCTCCAGCCCCTCCAGGGGGGTGAGCGGTTCGGCGGCGGCCAGGGTTGCGACACCGAAAATCAGGAGGAGCAGTAGTATCGGTAGCCGGGTCATGGCGCACCCACCCCCAGAGTGAGGGTGGCAGTGGCCACCGTTTCCCCGGCACGAGTGATCTCACCTTCACAGAGGATGAGACGGCCGAACCTCTTGACGATCCGGACGGCAATGGTCAGGGAATCCCCCGCAGTGACCGGTTTCAGAAACTCGGCCCGATCGATGGCTGCCAGGGAACCGATCTCCCCCTCCTGCTCAATGGCCACCACTCCAGCTAACTGGGCCACGGCCTCCACCAGGAGGAGCGGCGAAGAGTCGGGGAGATGAGTGATCAGGGCGATGGCCTGGGCGCTCACCCCCGGCTCCAGAGAGGTGATACGGTCGAGAAAGAGGAACGGGTTGCGGTGGGGGAGGCGTGTAGCGGGATCAATCACGGTGAATCGGCTCCCTGGAAGCTCACGGCAAACCACGGCCCCTCCGGAGAGGCTGCCAGGTGAAGGCCGGTGCCTCCGGGAGCGAGGGTCAGAAGCTGCGCCGCCATGGCGATCCCACCCATGGCAAGGGATCGCCCCACAAGCGCGCCGGTGTCCAGTCGGGGGAGTTCGGGGAAGAGTCCGGCCAATTCCTTGCACTCCGCAGCCACCCCGGAGAGGGAGAGGAGTTCCGGTTGGGGGAAACCGGTGAGGAGCCGGGAGAGCCCCTCCTCTTCCCTTCCCGCAGGGAGGAGACCTATTGTTCTGATACCGGAGAGGCGTCCCCGAATCCGGGCACCGCGACGGGCGGCATGATCACCCCGCTCCAGGACCAGAATCCCCGATCCTTCGCCGAAACCTCTCCCCCACCCGCCGGAGCGAAGTTGGCCCAGGGCGCGAAATCCCTTGAGGATGACCGGGATGATCTCGTCAACCCCTCCCACGAGCATGATATCGGCCCGCCCTTCCTCCAGGAACCGCTGCGCCAGGAGGAGGGCCGACTCGGCGGAACAGAACCGCTGGACCATGGTGACGTTGGGTCCCTTGAGCCGGTATTCGATGGAGCTGTTACTGGCCGCGGCGTTGGGGACGGTATTGGGGAAGAGCATGGGGATGAGGCCGTCGGCGCCGCCGGAAAAGTACCCTTTCAGGAACTCCGAAGAGTTGGTGATCCCGCCGAAGCCGCACCCCATCACGATCCCGATGCGGGTGGGGTCCAGTTCATCCAGCGAAATGGCGGCGTCCTTCAGCGCCATCCCTGCCGCCACGATGGCGAACTGGCTGCAGCGGTCGAATTTGCGCGCCTTCAGCGGCGGCATGAAATCTG
This sequence comes from uncultured Geobacter sp., assembly GCA_903902855.1. GTDB lineage: Bacteria > Desulfobacterota > Desulfuromonadia > Geobacterales > CAIOGM01 > CAIOGM01. The sequence goes on from CAIUWK010000102.1 coordinate 113,020, forward strand.
CCACCCTGAAGGCAGAGGCCGGAGCCCATTCCTCCCCTGGTCCCGGCAACATTTCAGAAGGGAGCGACTGAAAACAGCTCCGGTTATTACGGATAGCCTCCAGGAGCGGCTCTATTCCCACCCCTGCGGCAGAGACCGCACCGACGCCGGTTATGACCAGAGAAAGGGGGCTCATCTTCCCAGCACCAGGGTGGTGATGTTGCCGCCAAAGGCAAAGGAGTTGGAAAGGGCGACGGTCGCCTCCGACTCCCGGAGCCCGGCGTGGCAGTACTCCAGATCGCAGTCGGGATCACTCCCCCGGAAATGGAGCGTCCGGGGGATGAACCCGCCGTCCAGGGCAATGATGGTGGCAAGGGCTTCGATGGCTCCGGCGGCGCCCAGACAGTGACCGGTGAGCCCCTTGGTGGAGATAAGCGGCACCGTCGGCGCCTGTTCTCCGAAAACGAGTTTCATCCCCTTGGTCTCCACCACGTCGTTGAGAGGTGTGCCGGTGCCGTGGGCATTGACCCACCCCACGCTGTCGCAGGAAACCCCGGCATGCTCCAGAGCATAACGCATCACCCGGGCCGCATCGGAACCGGTGGGCTCCGGCGCGGTCATGTGATACCCCTCGCCGGTCATGGCGTACCCGTGTATCCTCCCCAGGATTGCTGCTCCCCGTTGCCGGGCCTCATCTTCCCGCTCCAGAACCAGGAAAGCGGCCCCTTCCCCCAGGGAAATCCCCTCCCGCCCCAGGCTGAAGGGGGCACAGGGATTGGGGTCCACCACTCGCAAAGAGTTGAACCCGGCATAGGTGAGGAGAGAGAGGGCGTCGGTCCCGCCACAGAGGGCCGCCTTGACTCTTCCGGTGGCCACCAGGTCGGCTCCCCAGCCGATGGCCGTGGCCGACGATGAACAGGCCGTGGTGATGCTCCCCTGGTAGCCGGCCAGTTGAAAGCGATTGGCCAGGACCGTGGCGGTCCGATCGGGGAGGAGTCCCGCCAGGAGCGCCGGATCTTTCCGGCGTCCCTCCAACTCCCCCTTGAACCATTGCTCCCCGTGGAGCATCCCGGCGGCGCCGGCCCCCACGGAGACCCCCAGGTCAAAGGAGTCGTACCAGGCCAGAGCCCCGGATCGACTCAGAGCCTCCTGCGCCGCGATGACGGCAAACTGGTCCGCCCGGGAGAGCCGGGTTGCCTCTTTCCGGTCGAAGCGGTCACGGGGGTCATATCCACGCACCTCGGCCCCTATACGGGCAGGGAAACCGGAAACGTCGAAGAGTTCCACCGGGCCAATGCCGCTCTCCCCTTGGCGCAGGGCCGCGGTGAAGGTGGGAATATCGCGCCCCGCAGCGCAGAAAATGCCTATTCCGGTTATGGCGATGGCTGTTTCAAACATGAGTGTCCTGAAATCGTCGAGAGCCCACTAGTACCCTGTCCTGTTTAATATTTCGCAATATATCCCAAGGAGTATGAGCTGAAATCGCTGGACATTTGCACATCCAGGAAATATATTGTTGTCAGAAATCTCCTTGGGGGCAACAATGACTGTCAGGTATCGTGTCACA
>CAIUWK010000103.1 GCA_903902855.1 uncultured Geobacter sp.
CCCAGATATTCTATTTTCTGTCGGATATTGAAGAGGCCGAAGCCGCCGGAACGAGCCTTGCGGGAGTGCGCTTCGGCAAGATCAAAGCCGACGCCGGCGTCCGCCACAATGATGACCAGGTGACGCCCCTCCCGCCTCATCTCCACCTGCACCAGGGAGATCTGGGCATGCTTCACCACATTCACCAGGAGTTCGCGGATGGACTGGAAGAGCGTGGAGCGGATGTCATACGCCAGGGCTTTCGGCTCGTGGTCATCGCTGAACTCCATCCGAAGGCCGTACTGCTCATGCAGTTCCTCCCCCAGCCATGCCACCGCCGCCTCCAGACCGGCGCCGGCCAGGAGCGGCGGCCGGATCTGGGCCGTCAGCGACCGGGTATCCCGGATGGTCTCATCCAGCAGGTCGCAAATCCCTTCGGCGGTCTTTTCCAGCGCTGGAGAGAGAAGCCTGCGCCCCAGAGCCTCCACCTTCATCCGGGCCAGAACCAGCCGCTGGCTCACCTGATCATGCAGTTCGGCGGCGATGCGATCCCGTTCCCGCTCTTCCGTCATGGCCAGTTCCTGCCCCATCTCCAGCAACCGCTGTTGCTGCTCAAGAATCTCCTGCTCGATGCGCAACCGCTCCTCGATCTCCCGCAGCAGGCTCGTGTTGATCATGGTCAACTCCGACGTCCGCTCCGTCACCTCCTCTTCCAGTCGCTCGTTCAGGTCGGCCAGCAGCGTATCGCTCTCTTTACGGTCGGTGATGTCGCGCCCCACGGACTGGGTCTCCAGCAGCACTCCCTGTTCGTCAAAGAAACCCCGGTTGATGAACTGAATCCACCGGATGTTGCCGGCGGCGTCATGCACCCGGTTCTCGATGACGACAACCCGGTTGGCCGGGGAGAGCTGTTGAAGCGCACTTTCAATACGAGGCAGATCCTCGTCAATTGCCTGCGGCAGCCAGCTCCTCCCCAGCAACTCGTCGTGGGACTTGCCGAAGAAGCGACAAAAGACCTCGTTGACAAAGGTGTAAGTGCCGTCCGGGAGAAACCGGGCGATCATCTCGGTCTGGTCTTCCACCACGGTGCGGTACCGCTCTTCACTGAAGTGCAGCGCCCCAAGGTTCCGGGCCAACTGCTCCGTCAGCTCCGCCACGCGCCGTTCCCGCTCTACCCGGCAGTCATCCGTGGCCATCGTTGCCGGGTCTCCGGGAACAGGGGGAAAGAGCTCAAACAAGGGGCGCCCCACAATCTCGCCCCGTTTTTTCCCGGTGGCGGTCAGATAGGCGTCGGTCACCGCCACAATAGTGAAACGGGGAGCATCAGGCGCCAGCACGAAAAAAGATCCCGGGCATTCCGCCAGGAGCTGCTGAAAATCAGGAAGCAATTCGCTTTTCATCTTTATCCTATATCCTTCGCTCTTGATGCCTTCGCAAAATCTACGAAAACAACCTTGCATGTCATTTCGACCAACGGGAGAAATCTGAATATTTCAAGACACGACAAGATCCCTCTCTATCGTTCGGGATGACAAAAAGCACCCATGTCGATTCATCACCCTTCAGCCTTCAGCCTTCAGCCTTACAAAAGACTCACCAGAAGCATCACGTTAAGGCCGATGACGATGGCGGCCACGATCCAGAGGGCGATCTTTTCCGGGAGGGGGTTGGCGTAGCGCCCCATAACCTTGGGGGAGGAGGTAAGGATGATCTGGGTCACGATGGTCACCGGAAGCTGCACGCTCAGGAGCATCTGGGAGATGATGAGCCCCCTGAAAGGATCGCCGATGGTGAAGATGAGGAGGGTGGCCACGACGATGGTCAGACCGGCGCCGACTATGGTGTACCGGTCACGGATGTCGTACTCCCGGCCGAAAATCCCGGCGAAGATGCTGCCGCCGGCCATGCCGGCGGTGATGCTGGAGGAGAGACCGGCAAAGAGGAGGGCCACCCCGAAGATGAGCGCCGCGCCATCCCCCACCAGCGGCTTGAGCATCTGCTGAGCCTGCCCCAGTTCATCCACCCTGGCTCCATTGCGGAAAAAGGTGGCAGCCGCCAGGATGATCATGGCGCTGTTGATGGCCCACCCCACCGCCATGGAGGTGGCGGTGTCCAGGATCTCGTAGTTCAGCTGTTGCCGGATGATCCGGTCGTCCTCCCGGTTCCAGTGGCGGCTCTGGATCACCTCCGAGTGGAGGAAAAGGTTATGGGGCATCACCACCGCCCCCAGCACGCTCATGATGATCAGCATGGAACCTGAGGGGAAAACCGGTGTCACCCACCCCGAAAGCGCCTTGTCCCACGCCACCGGCATGAGATTCAGTTCGTAGAGAAAGGAAAGACCGATGATGGAGACGAACCCGATGATGAGCTTCTCGATACGGCTATAGGCGTTGGTGAAGAGGAGGAGGAGCGCCGACAGCCCCATGATGACCGACCCGACCATGAGCGGGATACGAAAGATAAGCTGCAGGGCGATCCCCCCTCCCAGGATCTCCGCCAAGGCCGTGGCGATGGCGGCCAGCACCGCCGTGACCAGGACCGGCCGAGAGACCCCCTTGGGGAGATGGGCGGTGGTGGCCTCGGAGAGACAGAGGCCGGTGACGATCCCCAAGTGGGCGGCGTTATGCTGCAGGAGGATCAGCATCAGGGTGGAGAGGGTAACCATCCAGAGGAGCGAATAGCCGTAGGTGGAACCGGCGGCCACATTGGAGGCCCAGTTGCCGGGGTCGATGAACCCCACGGTGACCAGAAGGCCCGGGCCGATGTAGGTGAGGATGTTGCGGATCCGGTTGATCATGCCGTCTCCCGGCGCCAGTATACCATCACACCCCTCCCGGAGTTGAGCTCTATTTCGGGCCGTCCGCCGAACTCGTGAGGAGATACTTCCTCAGAGAATTCACCAGCAGGTCAAAGCTCTTCCTGGCGCCGGCAAGGTCAGCCTGAACCACGGAAAAAGTCCCACCCTGAGTGAAGTAAGTGGCGGTGCTATAGGTTCTAGGCACCACCACCGACTGCAATTCGAAGGAAATGGTAAGCGCATCTTCATAGACCGTCTCCCGTGCCAGATAGGTCAGATCGCCGACTCCGGTGAGGTTTGCCGTGGAAAGAGGCCTGGCCATTCTGCCGGCGCACTCCAGGGTCCACTTCGTCCGGTCAGCATGGACAACGGTGGCCTCCTCGGCCACATTCCGCTTCAGCCATTCCCGGGAAAGGTCGAACAGCTGATCCCGGTGCATCCCGTCCAGAGAAATGGTCCGCTCATAGTACCGTTCATGCTTCATGAGAGGAGTAGAGGAGACACAACCGGTCACCATGACCATCAGGGCAATCACCATCATACGGAGTATCATGAAGCCTCCCTCTCCCGCTCCGTCTGCTCCCGATCCTCACTGTTTCTGGATAAAGATGATCAGGGTCAGCAGAGCCGGAAAAAAGTTGAGATAGGAAAAAAAAGCGGATTCACACCGGAACCCGGCAACAAAGAGCAGCGGCAAGGCGCCCGCGGCGTACCAGGGGGCGAGCCGGGGTTCGACTATCCCCACTGCCGGCAGGAGCATGGCGGCGGCCACCAGGGCCACCCCCCAGATACGGAAGCCGTTGGGGGAGACGCTCCCCCTCCCCCCCAGGGGAAAGAGCGGAATCCCGGCTCTCCGGTAATCGTCTTCATGGCGGCGCTGAAAAAGCCGAAAATGAGGAATCTGCCAGAGATAGAGGAGCGCGGCAAAGAGGATGACCCGATAATCCAGAGGCCTTCCCCCGGCCACGCACCACCCCATGAGTGGCGGTAACGCTCCGCAGACGGCCCCCAGGGGGAGGGCAAAGGGGGTCCGGCGCTTGAGCGGGGTGTAAAGAGCCAGATACCAGACCACGGCGATCCCCCCCAGGAGAGTGGGAAGCACTCCACCACAGCTGAAGAGGAGGAGTAATCCCGCCAGCAGGCAGAGAGCGCCCAGTATCGACACCGCGACCGGCGTCAGCTCCCCCCGGGGGAGGGGGCGTGAGCAGGTACGGGTCATGAGCAGATCAAGATCCCGCTCCAGCAGCTGATTGAGGGCCGAGCACCCTGCCGCAAGAAGCGTCACCCCGGCCACCACAGCCGCAAGGGGGGAAGTCTCCACGGCCGCCGGAAAGAGGAGATACCCCCCTGCTCCGGCGATGCCGTTCACCAGCGCCAGCCGGGGGCGAAAGAGCCGGGAGAGCGGTCGTATCACTTGCGCTCCTCGTGCTTGTCGCCGTCCCGCCCGGGCGGGGCCGGGCCGCCGCTCTTGAAGAAGCCGATGATGGTCGTCAGCTCTTCATCCTTGAGGGGAAAGGCCGGCATGATCGGCGGGAACCCCTTGACGATATCGGCCTTGGGCTCCAGGATGGCCCGTCGGAGATAGGGCACATCCACGAAGAGAGTCCGCTCCGCGCCGGCGGTGACCACCGTCACGCTCCGTCCCCAGATCCCCTTGAAGGTCGGCCCGATCTTGGGTGATCCGTCCAGGGAGTGACAGCCGAGACAACCGTATTTCTCCAGCAACTCCTTCCCCGGCTGCTCCCCAGCCGACTCCCGGCGGTTGAGCCAGACATCGAACTCCGCCGGAGGGAGCGCCTCAACGGTGGTGATCATGGCCGAGTGGCCGGTGCCGCAGTACTGGGAGCAGAAGAGGTCATAGGAGCCGGACTTGGTCGCCATGAACCAGGCATAGTTTTTCATTCCCGGCACCAGATCCCGCTTGACCCGGAAGGCGGGGAGATAGAAACCGTGCAGAACATCGGTGGCCACCAGATTGACCTTCACCGGTTTCCCCGCCGGGACATAGAGCTTGGGGCTGCTCTTACCGTTGGCATAGGTAAAGTTCCACGACCACATCCGCGCCGTGGCGGTGACCTCCAGCGCCCCCTTGGGGACGTTGCGCAGCGCCAGGTAGCCGGCCCAGCCATAGTAGAACATGGCCAGTACCAGGAGGGTGGGGAGCACCGTCCAGATGATCTCCAGCCAGACATTCCCCTCCGCAGTGGAGGTCGGTTCCGGCGCCCGGGAGCGGTGATAGCGGATCACGAACCAGATCATGGCTCCGGTGATCCCCACCAGGAGGAGCAGACAGGCCCCGAAGATGAACTTGAACACCGGGTCCACCGCCGCCTGCGTTGTGGTAATCAAATTTGGGTCCACGGTATCCCCTCAGCGATAGAGCACGTCGAAAAAGGTGAAGCCGATGAAAATGGCCAGGGTGACGAGGGTGACGAAGAGGAGTATCCGGAGCAGCCGCTCCTCGTACTTCATATGCATGAACACGGCGATGACCAGTCCCGACTTGACGCAGGCAATGGTCAGCGCCCCCAGGATCTTGTACGGCCCCAGGTCCAGTCGCGTGACCAGGATCGTCGCCCCGGTGAGGAGCAGGAGCAGCCCCCAGACAGCGGTCAGTTTGGTGTAGCTTATGATGTGATGAGGCGCTTCGGTCATGATCTTCCTCCAGAAATCCAGGAACTTTTTCACGCAGAGACGCAGAGGCGCAGAGAAAACCTAAAATCCAGGAACTTTTTTCACGCAGAGACGCAGAGGCGCAGAGAAAACCTAAAAGGAGTTCTATAACACGAGAAAAACATTATTTTTTAATTAATGCTTTTCTCTGCGTCTCTGCGTGGCAATGGTTTCAAGCTTTTCTCCGCGTCTCTGCGTCTCTGCGTGACACGGTTTGCTTTCACAGCATCAAATAATAGAGCGGGAAGATGAAGATCCAGATCAGATCCACCAGATGCCAGTAGAGAGCGCCGTTCTCCAGGAGGACGAAATCATCACCGGTGACGACCCCGCGCCGGACCTTCACCCCGATCCAGGCCAGGACCGAACCGCCGATGAGGACGTGAAGTCCGTGGAGACCGGTGCTCAGGTAGTAGAGACCGAAGAAGACCGATTCCCCCGGTGGCCCCGCGGCCAGTCGGGGAGAGCCGGGATAGATGCCGTGATGAATCTTGGCGCTCCACTCCACGTACTTGATCCCCATGAAGATGACCGCACAGAGGATCGTCCCCCCCAGCAACCGCAGGGTCAAAAGCCGCCTCCCCTGCTGGATGGCGGTCACCGCCATGGCCACCATGAGGCTGCTGGTAAGGAGCACCATGGTGTTGATGGCGCCATAGGGCAAATTCAGCTCATGCCCCCCCGTGGTGAACTCCCGGGGATAGCGATGGAGATAGACGGCATAGAGGATGAAGAGTCCGCCGAAAAGGATGATTTCGGTGAAGAGAAAGAGCCACATCCCCAGTTTGGCGCCGGCATAATCCTTATGCTCCGGATGACTCATGGGGTCCCTGCCTTGGAAAAGTCATAAGGACCATGAGTCACCACCGGCTCTTCCGGAAAATTTTCCGTGGGAGGGGGAGACGGGATGGTCCACTCCAGGGTGGCCCCGCCCCAGGGGTTGTTCCCCACCGGCTCCCCCTTACGCAGACCGCGGATGAGGTTCACCAGCATCAGCACCAGCCCCACCGCCAAGATCCAACTCCCCACCGTGGAAACCAGATTCAAGGGGGCGAACTCGGGGAGATAGTCGTAATAGCGCCTCGGCATCCCCTTCATCCCCAAGACCATCATGGAGAAATAGGTGATATTGAACCCCACGAACATGAGCCCCCAGGCGATGAGGGCCGGCTTCTCCGCATATCTTCGGCCGTAGAATTTGGGGAGCCAGTAGTGCATGGCCCCGAACAGGGCGAACCCCGAGCCGCCGAAAATGACGTAATGAAAATGCCCCACCACAAAGTGGGTGTCGTGGACATGGATGTCCGTGGCCGCAGCCCCTAGGATCAGACCGGTGAGCCCGCCAATGGAGAAGAGGAGGATGAAGGAGAGGGCGTAGAGCATGGGGGCTTCCAGGGAGATGGAGCCGCGATAGAGGGTGGAGACCCAGTTGAAGACCTTGATGGCCGAGGGGATGGCCACGACGAAGGTGAGGAAGGAGAAGACGAGGATCGCCCTGTCGCTCATGCCGCTGGTGAACATGTGATGTCCCCAGACCAGGGAACCGGCAGCGGCGATGGCGATGCTGGAAAAGGCGATCATCTTGTAGCCGAAGACCGGCTTGCGGGAGAAGACCGGGATAATCTCCGAGATCACCCCCATGGCCGGGAGGATCATGATATAGACCGCCGGGTGGGAATAGATCCAGAAGAGATGCTGGTACATCACCGGGTCCCCCCCCTTCATGGGATCGAAAAGCCCCACCCCCAGCACCCGTTCGGCGATGATGAGAACCAGGGTGATCCCCAGGATGGGGGTGGCCAGGATCTGCACCCAGGCGGTGGCATAGAGCGACCAGACAAAGAGAGGAAGCCGGTCCCAGCTCATCCCCGGCGCCCGGAGACGGTGGATGGTGGTGACGAAGTTGACCCCGGTGACGATGGAGGAGAAGCCGACGATGAAGACACCGAAGACCGCCAGAGAGACGTTGGTCCCCGTGCGGGCGCTGAAGGGGACGTAGAAGGTCCACCCCGTGTCCGGGGGGCCGCCGCCGGTGAAGAGCGAGATGATGATGACCGCGGCCCCCATCATGTAGAGCCACCAGGAAAAGAGGTTGAGACGGGGAAAGGAGACGTCCCGGGCACCGATCTGGATCGGCATCACCAGATTGCCGAAGGCGCCGGGGAAGCCGGGGATGATGAAGAGAAAGACCATGATCGCCCCATGCACCGTGAAGAGGGCGTTGTAGGTCTCTGGGCCCATGATGGTCCGTCCCGGCGCCATCAGTTCGATCCGGAGGAGTAACCCCAGCAGCACCGCGGTGAGGAAGAACCCCAGCACCGACCAGAAGTAGAGGAGGCCGATCCGCTTGTGATCCGTGGAAAAGATCCAGGAGGTGATCCCGGTTTTGCCGGTATCGTTCCAGAAGCTGGTAAAGACCGCAGGGGGGTGGTCGGACGGGTTCATTATTCCCTCGCTGGAGGACGCCGGGCTTTCCTGCCGGTGAGGATCAGAAAGGCGAGAAACGTGCCGGCGCAGATGATAACCGCTGTCGCGCTCACCCGCAACAGGTTAAAGACGTAACTTTTTTTCTCCGGGTCGAAGGTGAAGCAGTACCCCACCATCTTCCTGATACTCTTCCCGACCTTCCCCTGCTGGGCCTCCATGAAGGCCAAGGTCAGATCCTTGGGGAGAAAGGTCGTCCCGTAGAGGTAGCGAACCAGGGTGCCGTCACCGGTGACGATGAAACTGGCCACGGGATGGACAAAATCCCGCCCCTTCTTGAAGAACCGGTATCCGGCGGCATCGGTGAGCCGGTGAATGTTCCGGCTGTCACCCACCAGAAAGCGCCATCCCCCGGTGGGGAAAGGGAAATCCATGGCGGTGAGGTAGGTTTTCTGAAAGCGGAGCGCCAGATCCGGACTCTCGCTCTCATCGAAACTGATGGAGATGATCCGATACTCCTCACCGGGCTTCAGCTTCACCCCCGGCAAGGCCAGGGCCAGCCCCTGCTGAAGAAAGTTGCAGATATTGGTGCAGCGGTAATAGACAGGGAGAATAATCGTCGGCCCGGTGATCAGCTCCCCCAAACGGACACTCCGGCCGCTCTCATCGCGGAAAGTGCTCTCCAGCGGGATCTTTGCTCCCAGATGTTCGGTAATTCCCACGGCCTCCCCCTCCTGGGGGGTCAGGGGGAGGACGGAATGATGGTGCTCATGGGGCGCGGCGTCATCCCCGGTCCCCCCCTGACAGGGGGAGAGGAGCCCGAGGAGGAGGAGCCAAGGGAGTAATGTCGTCTTCAAGCCCCAATAAAGTTTTTTGATGGTCTTTTCCTTTGCGTCCCCGACCTCTTTGCGGTAAAGAGGTTCCAGCTTTTCGCCCTGCCTGCTTGCGCTCTTTGCAAAATTACCCTATCATTAACACCCATGGATTTCAAGGCCATAACCCGGTCAACCTTACCTGGAGCGGAACCGATCATGTCCTACCCCGAAACCGTCAACCTCCCCTTCAATCGCGCCTCCCTCCAGGGGGAGTTCCAGCCGCTCCCGCCGGATACACCGGACAACGGTGATCCCGGTTTTTTCCTCCTCATTCAGGGGGGAGATCTGGTGCTGTTCAATGAAAACGACCAACCAGTCCTCCCCTGGGGAACCCTCCCCCTCTGGGTTGAGCCCCACTCCACCGTCATGATCGGCCTCTGGCAGGGAAAACCGCTGCGAGCCGGACGGGTCGCCCGGACAACGGTGCTCCCCTCTCCCTTCACGACGGAACCGTTCAACGCCTACTCGGAACGGCTGAATGATCGGCTCCTCACCCTGGGGGGAATCGCACGAAATCTTCTTTCCTGGGATCATGAAAGCGCCCACTGTCCCCGCTGCGGGGAGGGCATGGAACGGCATCCGGGAAGCTGGGGAAAGCGGTGCCTCCCCTGCGGCATGGAGCGGTTCCCCCCCACCTACCCCTGCGCCATCGTCCTGGTCCGGCGCGGGGCCGAGTTCCTCCTGGGGCGCAAGGCCATCTGGCCCCAGGGACGCTACAGTCTCATCGCCGGGTTTCTGGACCCGGGGGAATCCCTGGAAGAGTGCGCCGTGCGCGAGGTTCGGGAGGAGACGGGGGTGGAGATCACCAATCTCCGGTATGTGGGGAGCCAGAGCTGGCCCTTTCCCAGCCAAATCATGGCCGGGTTCGTGGCCGACTATGCAGGGGGCGAAGTGAATGTGGCGGACGACGAGTTGGAGGATGCCCGCTGGTTCACGGCGGACTCTCCCCCGTTACTCCCCAGCAAACGAAGCATCGCCCGCTGGATCATCGACCGGTATGCGCTGAAGGTAACTACTCAGGCTTCAGTCTAAATGCAAAAGGAGTATCTCATGCAACTGCTCACCATCCTCTCCCGCCTCGCCATCGCCTTCTGGGTGGGTGGCGCCTCGCTCTTCACCTTTGTCCTCACCCCCATCATCTTCACGAGACTCCCCCGGGATCAGGCCGGGGTCATCGTCGGCCACCTCTTCCCCGCCTATTTCCGCTGGGGTCTGGCCTGCGGCGCCATTGCCCTGATCACCCGTTTCCTGCTGAAGGGGAAGGAAGGGGTGGCTGCCACCCTGATCCTTTGCGCCATGCTCTGCCTGACCTCGTTCCAGGCCTTTTACATCGAACCCCGGGCCGTTGCCCTGAAGAAGGAGATCCCTTCCTTCGAGAGCACCCCCAAGGATCATCCGGCCCGAAAAGCGTTCGGCAAGCTTCACGGCATCTCCGCCGCCTGCAACCTGTCGGTCATCGCCGGGGGAATAGCCCTCATCGTCCTCCCCTGACCCGGATAAGCCATGATCCCCACTATGCTGATCCCCCAATTTCCCCTCAACCGGGAGCTGCTTTTGACAGATAAGCCGCTCTTTGACGCGCTCTTCCGGCAACTGCAACCACGCATCTCCGAACTGACCTTCGCCGGTCTCTACCTCTTTCGCGCGCCCCATGCCTACCGGATCAGCTCCCTGGCCGGCTCGGTGATAGTCTCGGGAACCGGGTATGACGGCGCGCCCTATGCTCTCCCCCCCTTGGGGGGTGATCGGCAGGAATCCGCCCGACAGCTCTTGGCCCAGGGGTGGGAACTGTACGGCGTGGATGAAGAGCTCTCGGCCCGGCTCTCCCAAAACCAGGAGATTACCCTCCAGGAGGATCGGGACAACTTCGACTACCTCTACCGGCGCAGTGACCTGGCGGAGCTAGCCGGCAACCGGTACCACAAGAAAAAGAACCGGGTCGCCTACTTCACCAAACGTCACGACTTCATCGTGGCAGGATACGAGAGCGCCCATCGTGAAGGGTGTCTCGCCCTCCTGGAACAGTGGCGGCAGCTTCATGAGCGACTGGGGAGCGCGACATTACCTCCTGAAGTGGCGGCCACGGCGGAAGCTCTGACCAGGAGTGAGGAGCTGGAGCTGGAGGGGGTCGTGGTGCTGGTGACAGGGGAGGTAAAGGCCTTTGCCCTGGGAGAGCGGCTCAACGACACCACCGCGCTCTGTCACTTCGAAAAGGGGGATCCCTTTCTGGACGGGATCTCTCAACTGGCGAATCGGGAGTTCAGTCGCCGCCTCTTCACGGAGTGCGAATTTATCAACCGGGAGCAGGACCTGGGTGAACCGAACCTGCGGCAAGCAAAACTCTCCTACCACCCCCTGGAACTGGTAAAGAAATATCGGCTGCGCAGCGCGCCGTGCAGGTCATGAAATGAATACCGTCATCATCATCTGTGACGATCCACGCATCAAACTCGTCAAGGAAGCACTCCAGTCTCTCCTGACAACCAGAGTCTGTGTCGTTACCAATTTTGACGCCGGTGTCAATGCGGTCTTTGAAAAACAACCGCTGGTGGTCTTTATCCAGGATGAAATAGCCAAGATCAACGGTGATACGCTCAAATATCACGTCAAATCGCTGTTCCAGGAGAACTCTCCCCAATTCATCACGCTGGACCATGCCGACTACTGCTCCGGCCTTGTCAGGAATTTCAGCGATGGTATCAACCTGAACCTTCCCGTGGAGGAACTCGTCGCGGTGTTCAGACAGCACCTTATGAAGATCTCCGGAATCCTCTGGATGGAACAGATCCCGCCGCCCACGGCGTCCGGGTCACAGCTTTATATCAACCAGGCAGACGACCAGCCCATAATCCCGGTTATCGACCCTCCTGCCATGAAGAAGGATGACGTCCCAACGTCAGGACAGGAGAGCCTCATCTTTCCTGTCATCGAAATTACATCACCGGATATCCCGTCTCCTGCCACTGCGGAGAGCTCTTCATTGGATACGACGCCGGCTCATCTCCCGATGACGGTATCCCTTTTTCAGCAGAAGGCATTCCCGGCAAGACCATCCGTCCGACAATGGTCACGACTATCGCATGTCTTGATGGTAACTGCTCTGATGCTCCTCGCCTGCGGCGTCATCTTCGTTATCTTCCCTAGCAATACCGGGCAACGGCTCGTTGACGTTGTTCGCAGGTCATCGTCATCAGATCATCCTCTTGCATCGGCGGTCACTGCCAAGCCGTCCACCGACAGGAATCCGGGAGTGTGGACCGTTCCATCCTTTATCCTCCTGGAGTGGCTGGACCCGACGTATGGCGCAGCCAGGAGCGGGTGGGAACGCTATTGCTCGTCGCGCCTGGAATTTTTCATCTTTCGTCATGAGGGGGAGATCAAAGTCGTCCAGATTGTCGCCCTGGAAAAAGGTGCCCTGACCCGCTCCTTCGTCTCCGCAGCCCTTCGTGAACTCTATGGCGCCACAATTACCGGGACCGGCTCCAGAAGCGTTCGTGACGGCTACCTCATCGAACAGAAAAAAAGCTCGACCAGGACCCAGGTACTTTTTTATAAAAACAGACGTACCGGTGAGACCCTGGGAGTCATCATACTCCTTTCCTAACCCGTCCTTCTTCATCTTATCAACGGTCACGGCAAACCGTGACTGGAAGCTTCTCCCCAAGAGAACCGGCCATGAAAAAGAAACTCGGCGAAATACTTCTTAAAGAGCAGCTCATTACCGAGGAGCAGTTCGACCAGGCCATGGAAATGCAGGCGCTCTTTCCCAATCAGACGATCGGGCAACTCCTCTGCAACCTTGAGTTCATCACGAAAACGACTCTCGGCACCATTCTCGACCAGAAGGATGCCCGCCAGGAGCTTTCCGACATCCTCATCCAGCATAATTTACTGCCGAGAGAGCAGGTACTGCAGGCCGTTGAGCGGAGCCGCCATACAGGGATATCCCTCACCCAGACGCTCCTCATCCTTAAACTCCTCAATGAAGAAGAAATCGCCAGAACCATCGCCCTGCAGTACGATCTTCCCTTTGTCCACCTTAACGGTATTCTGATCTCCGCAGAGATGAGCCAGCTGATCTGCTCCAGCTACGCCCAAAAAAGACAAATCGTACCGGTAAAAAAGATCGGCAACACCCTCACCCTGGCCATGGCGTCCCCCTTGACTGTCCATGAAATCAATGATCTTTCCATGTCTCTCCGGCTCAAAGTCATCCCGGTGGTGGCAAGCGCAAAGGAGATCAGCTTGGCTCAGGAACGCCTCTACAAGGGAAGCGATCCCTGCCCGGACGGTCAGATAGTTGCGCATGAGGAGTTCTCGGACAGCATCATGGAGATTCTCTCCGAGGAGGCCAATGAACCGGATATGGAAGAGGAGGTCAGAAAGGTCACCGAGAAAGACAGTGTTATCGTCAAACTGGTGAATAAGATTATCATTGATGCCTATCAGCAGCGGGCATCGGATATCCATATCGAACCGTATCCCGGCAAGAATGACGTCATCGTCAGGATTCGGGTGGACGGCCGCTGCAAGATTTACCAAAAAATCCCCTACCGGTACAAGTACGCCATCACATCGCGCATCAAGATCATGGCGGAACTGGATATCGCCGAACGGCGCAAGCCCCAGGATGGCAAGATAAATTTCAAGGATTTCGGTCCGATAGACGTGGAACTGCGAGTGGCCACCATACCCACTGCTGGGCACCTGGAAGATGTGGTGCTCAGGGTGCTGCGGCATGAGGAGGTGTTTCCCTTCGGAGAGTTGGGGCTGAGAGATCGGGATCGTCGTGAATTCGAGTTGGCCCTGTCGAAGCCGTACGGCATGATCCTGGTGGTAGGGCCCACCGGTTCGGGAAAGACGACCACCCTCCACTCGGGCATCGCCCTCATCAATAAACCCGAACTCAAGATTTGGACCATCGAAGACCCGGTGGAGATTACCCAGAATGGACTACGACAGGTACAGGTAAACGCGAAGATCGGCTTCACCTTTGCAACGGCGCTTCGGTCGTTTCTCCGTCTCGATCCGGATGTGATCATGGTGGGGGAGATGCGTGATCAGGAGACGGCGTCCATTGCGGTGGAGGCGTCGCTCACCGGTCACCTGCTCCTCTCCACCCTGCACACCAACTCGGCGGCGGAGACGGTGACCCGTCTCCTGGATCTCGGGCTCAACCCCTACAGTTTCTCCGACTCTCTGCTCTGCATCCTGGCGCAGCGATTGGCGAGGTCACTCTGTAAAGAGTGCCGGGAAGAGTACATTCCCGACGAAGCCGAGCGCAACGAGATCATCGCAGAGTTCGGGGCGGAAAACCTCATGGCTGCGGGACTCTTCGAGAAGGAGATGCGACTGAACCGCGCTGTGGGGTGTCCCGGTTGCCTCAACACCGGTTACCGGGGGCGGGTAGCGATTTGTGAACTGCTGGTCTCTACGAGCAGCATCAAGACGCTCATCAAGACGAGGGGTGATTGCGATGCCATCGAGCGTCAGTCGGTGGCTGACGGTACACGAACTCTCAAGCAGGACGGAATGCTCAAGGTCTTCCAGGGGATTACCGACCTACGAGAAATCCGGCGAGTCTGTGCCAGGTAATAGGGGACAGGCAGGCTGAACTACTGAGGATGGGAGCGGGCATGGAGCAATCGGTAGCAATGGTGAGGCGGTTTCTGGTGAAGGAGCTCAACGCCATCGGATTCAATCTTTCCATGATGGCAGTTATTCTGATCCTGGAGTTGTCCCTCGTTCCTCCAACGTATGCCGCGGACGAAGCGCCCCGTGACCAGGTGGATGAAGGAATCCATCTCACTTATGAAGGAAGCTATGAACTGACGGATAAAACCAACAGGGTCAAACCGGCGCCTTCACCATCAGTCGCGAAAACTCTACACAAAAAGATGAAGAGACAACCACATACAACAGCCGATCCCGGCAACGACCATGCCGAACAACCCAAAAAAATCATATCCGGGAAGATAAAGCCACCAGATACATACGATCCGGAGTGCCTCCGTAGCTGTACGAATGCAACCGCTCAACTGACAAGAGACGATTCTCACCAGAGTAATTCCCCAAATTTCACAATGCGTGAGTTACAGATAGTGATGAAACATAATCTACGATGTGTGGAAGAGTGTCGCAGAGCACGGCAGTGAAGACGTTATGCAATCTTGAGTGAGGAGCTGGGTCTGAAGGAGGTCGTGGAGCGGTAATGCGTCAAGACCGATCATCCGGATTCATCAAACCTCAGCAGGCGATGCCCTTCAAACACGGTGAGCAGCACCAGAACATCCCCTCTGATGCGGTAGACGATGCGATACCCCCGGTAGATCAGTTCACGGATATCAGGATTGCCGATTTCGGGAACCACTCTGCCGCTATGCGGATTATCGGGAAGAATGAGTTCCGCATGGTCAATCATAATCCGCAGTAGAGAGCAGCACACCTGCCGGTTTGCTATCCTGAGTTATAATGAGCGGGTGACCAGATGTCTGGAGGATTTTGAACCACTTGGAGATGTTTGTTTTGAAATCCGCTATCGGGATGATGTCATTGCTGACGGAAATTGTTCTCATGGGGCGCCCCTTGCCAGAATGATCCGCAAATCGACCTAAATATAGATCAATAGACTGACCTTTCCAAGAATTAATTAGGTCCTCAGGCTCCCGCCGTCCCCGAGCCTTCCACCTACGCCCTCTTCAGCCTTGGTCTTGGCGGACTGGCGTTCATGAAGCGGCGGCAGAAGAGGTCGTGAGCAATATGACGGAGTGACTCCTCCCGCATCAACTCTCTCTCAATAAAAAACGGCCTCGACAATTTACTTCTGTCGGAGGCCGTTTTTTTTCGGGTTAGCTCCCCTCCTGTTTTACCTATCTGGAAGAGCACCCGTTGAAGTCGTGATCAATAGTGGTACCGTGCTTGAAGAAAATCAATTCTGTCATCACGAACAAGATAGACAATTCTGTGTTCTTGGGTGAGGCGTCTTGACCACGTGCCTGATGAAAGGTATTTAAGCGGCTCTGGTTTGCCTATGCCAGTGAATGAGTCGCGCATGATTGCTTCAATCAAATCAAAAGCCCTCAACGCAACTTTTCGGTCACTCTCCACCCAATGACGCAAATCTTCACGGAACTCTGGCTGAAAAACAGTATCCCGTTGTTTACTCTTCAAGGCCAACCTCGGAACGCAGCGACTCAACAGAAGATGCTACTCCACTTCCCTTCAGGGCACGTTCCAGCGCCGAAAGAAGCCTTTCGGCATTCTTGGGAGAACGCATCAGGTGAGAGCTTTCCACCAGACTTTGGAGTTCATCGGCAGCGATCATAGCTACAGTGCTTCCCTTACGGCGGCGTATGAGGACAATCTCCCGGTTTTCTATTACCTCGTCACAGAGTCCGGCGAAATTAGCTCTAGCATTGGTATAAGTTGTTTGAAGCATATTTGTTTACCTCCTTTTTGCGTACACAAGCACTGTACAACAGGACCTATTAGCAGTCAACGAAACAAACCTAAAAAGCGAACGAGACGAATGTCCAACTTGCGACTCGACCAGACCGCCCGAAAAAGCTCGGCGGGCGCACCAAGTCCGCCCCCCCCGTTGCTGTGTGTCCGGTATGTAGGAACGAAGAGAATATTACAACTTTCCTCGCGAGAATCTTATACCCTTCCACCTGCCTTTCCTTGACGTTACGAGATGAAATATCCGGAGCGGGAAGTTTTTTCGAGTCGTAATAGCCGGGCGGAAACAGCCGAATTACGACGACCCCAAGCGGTTTTTCTGCCGGTTGAAGACCACAACTTCGGCGCGCCGAAGTTGTTGACTTAAGTGTACGGATATATTCGGTAAAATGGCAAAAAAACGTGTCAAAAAAAGGCCTTTTCCGACACGTTTTTCCCGCCGGTATCCTCCCCGTCATGGCAACGATTTCACCCTCGGCGTTCCCAAGTTGGGGTTTGGGAACGAGAGAAAACTCACTCTCACTCCGAATAAAATGCCGCAATTTCAGCTCTGCTGTCGCAATCAACGTTCCCTCTCCCCTGGTGGGAGAGGGACAGGGTGAGGGGGAAACGACACAAATCCCTTGAATCACGCGTTGAATCAGGTTATTAGTAGCGAACTAACGACAACGACCAAACACGGTCTCAGCAAGGAGGAATGACATGGCGGAACAGGCTCCTACCTGTGCGTGCGGAGAGCGGCACCACGGACATATCTGCGTACTGAAAAGCAAGGGATTAACCAAAGAGGTGGCACACCTGACGAATAGTCCCACGGTGGTCTGCTTCAACTGCGGCATAGAAGCCAATGCCGCAGAGAACGTCTGCGCGCCCATGACACTGGAATAACTCACTCTTTTTCTTGGTATCCCCCTTCTCGAACAAAACTTCAGAAGAGATGAACTTCTCCCTGAAATGATCGGAACCGTCAACTCAAACAGGAGATTTTCCATGGAACAGGACGGCAGAAGGCTGTTTTTGATGACCTGCATCGGCGGCGTCGCCGCGGTAACTGCGGGGGCCGTGGCATACCCGGTCATCAGTTACCTTGCCCCCCGGAAGGGAAAAGACAATTCGGCCTCCGTGACCATCCCGGAAAAGGAGCTCCCCCCTGATGGGGCCAAATTCTTCCAGTACCACGGCAAGGCAGCGGTCATCGTCCGAAAAAAAGATGGCTCGGTGACGGCGCTCTCGGCGGTCTGTACCCATCTGGGGTGCATCGTTCAGTGGGAAGCGAAGAAGGGGGAGTTCATTTGCCCCTGCCACGGGGGGCAGTTCTCCGCCGAGGGCAAAGTCCTGGGGGGGCCGCCTCCCAAGCCGCTGGAGCAGCTCAAAGCTACCGTCGCCAACGGCGTCATTACCATCGGATAGGGGGAATATCATGACGCTCGTCAGGAAACTCTACGACTGGGTCGAGGTTCGGCTCGGCATCTCTGAGGTCATCGAAAAAGAGATGACCGGCTATCTTCTCCCGCGCACCATCAACAACTGGTACTCCCTGGGGAGCGTGCTCCTCTTTGCCTTTACCCTCCAGGTGATCAGCGGCATCCTCCTCCTTATCTACTATGTGCCCGATGCGGACAAGGCGTTCAAAAGCGTCTCCGTCATCATGAACGAGATCCCCTTCGGCTGGCTCATCCGGCTCTGCCATGCCGTCGGCTCCAACCTCATGGTGGCCACCCTCTTCCTGCATATGTTCTCGGTCCTCTTCATGGGGAGTTACAAAAAGCCGCGTGAACTCCAGTGGGTCTCCGGCTTCACCCTGTTGAACCTGGTCATGGGGATCTCCCTCACCGGCTACCTCCTCCCCTGGAGCCAGCTCTCCTTCTGGGCCACCACCGTGGCCACCAACAGCGTCGGCGCCATTCCGGTGATCGGTGAGTACCTGGTGGAATTCGTCCGGGGGGGGAAACTGGTGGGACCCCCCACCCTGGGACGGTTCTTCGCCGTCCATGTGGCGGTGCTCCCCCTGGTCATTGCCGGGCTCATCGGCGCCCATCTCTTCTTCCTGAAGCGGACCGGCATCTCCGCTCCCCCCACCAGGAACGACCCGGCCACGACGACCCGGCAGGGGAGCTCCTACCATTACGACAAACATGAGGGGGGGATTCCCTTCTTCCCCAATTTTTTCCTCCACGACATGACCTCCGTCTCCATCTATATGGCATGTCTCCTGGGGGTAGTTTTCTTCTCTCCCTACCTCTTCTTCACCCCCGACTCCTTTGTGCCGGCCAACCCGTTTCAGACCCCGGCGCACATCAAGCCGGAATGGTATTTCCTGGCTAACTACCAGATCCTGAAGATTTTCCCCAGCGAGATCATCGGTCTCACCGTCCAAGGGGCCGGCATGACCTTCATCGCCCTCCTCCCCTTTGTGGATCGGGGTGACGGACGCTACCCGTTGAAGCGACCACTCTTCATGGTCTGTTCACTGGGGGGCATTGCGATGTTCATTGCACTTTCCATCTGGGGGCACCTGTCATGATACCTGTACGCATCTCCGCCCCGATCCGGATACTCGCCACGCTCCTCTTCTCTCTCGCCGTTTCCGTCGCCACCGGCCATGCCCAGGAAAATTCCTGTGTGACCTGTCACGGCGCCATGCCGGGAAAATATGGGGCACCGGTCCCACTCTGGAAAAGCAGTATCCATGCCGAAAACAACGTCTTCTGCCACGAATGCCACGGCGGCGACCCGAAAGATCTGGGGAACGCCATGAAGCCCGACCGCGGATTCAAGGGGGTCCCCAAGGAGACGGCCATTCCGGAAACATGCGGCCGTTGCCATGTGGGGGTGCTGAAGGATTTCCTGGGAAGCGCCCATGGTAAACGACTGGGGAGCGGTGGCCCCACCTGCGTCACCTGCCACGGCAACCACGCCGTCAAGAAGGCCTCCCTGGAGATCATTAACGAAAAAACCTGTACAAAGTGCCATACCTACGAGCGCGCCCGCCTGATGAAACAGGCGATGCAGGAGACCGAAGGGATGATAACCACCCTGGATGCCCGTATCGAGAGTCTCAAACTGCAGGGAAAGGCATCAGAGACGATGGAGCAGGGACTGTTCAACGCCCGCAACCGGTTCCATACGCTGTTCCATAACGTCATAGCAGAAAAGGTCCGGAGCGAATCCGCAGCCATAAAAAAAGATCTGGGCACCATCGGCGCCCAGATCGACGCCATCGAACAGGCCGAGCAGAAACGGAAAATGGTCGGCGCCGCCGCAATCGGCGGCCTGCTCCTCGCCGCCCTCCTCTTCCGGCTCCTGGGCAAAACCTACGACAACTAACAAACGGGGGTAATTCATGCATCTCATCGACCAGATCAAGATCAAGGCAAAAGGAAATCTCCAGACCGTCGTACTACCGGAGAGCTATGATGAGCGGATGCTCTTCGCCGCACAGAAGATCACCGAGCAGGGGCTGGCGAAGATCGTCATCCTGGGTAATCCTGACGAGATTCAGGCATCCGCGGCGGAGAAAGGGGTGAATCTTGCCGGCGTGGAGTTGCTGGAGCCGAAGAGCTCACCTAAACTGCAGGAGTACATCGACGCCTTTGTGGAACTCCGCAAGGCCAAAGGGATGACTCCGGAAGCGGCTGAAAAGATTCTCACCGCCCCGGACAACCTCTACTATGCCGGCATGATGGTCCGCTTGGGAGATGCCGCGGGAGAGGTTGCCGGCGCCACCGGCACCACCGGCAACGTCCTCAAGGCGGCCTTCCAGACCGTCGGCTCCGCCCCGGGGATCAAGACCGTCTCTTCCTACTTTTTCATGGTCACCAAGAATCCGGCCTTCGGTGAAAACGGTATCATCCTCTTTGCCGACTGTGCGGTCAACCCCAACCCCGATGCCCAGGCCCTGGCGGAGATCGCCGTGGCCACGGCGAGAAACTGCAAGGCATTCCTGGATGTGGAAGCTCGGGTGGCCATGCTCTCCTTCTCCACCAGGGGGAGCTCCAGCCACGGCGACATCGACAAGGTAACCCAGGCCATGGCCATCGCCCGACAGATCGACCCCTTCATCCAGATCGATGGCGAACTTCAGGCCGACGCCGCACTCCTCCCCTCGGTGGGGGCAAAGAAGGCGCCGGGGAGCCCGGTGGCAGGCAGGGCCAACGTCCTGATCTTCCCGGACCTGGACGCCGGGAACATCGGTTACAAGCTGGTGGAACGAATCGCAGGCGCCGATGCCGTGGGCCCTGTCATCCAGGGGCTGGCCAAGCCGGTGAACGATCTCTCCCGCGGCTGCTCCGTGGAGGACATCGTCAACGTCACCGCCATCACCGCCGTCCAGGCCCAGGGTTAAAACTTCCCCCCTCACCCCTGCCCCTCTCCCACAAGGGGCGAGGGGAGAAATTCACGTTAAAACAGACCGGGAGCAGGCATCACGCCTGCTCCCGTTTTTTCCGCCCTTCACCTTTCGACTCCGCTCAGGGCATCGCTTTTCACCCTTCACCATTCACTATGTTATAGGCCAGCTCGTCTCCAACCCTTCCGGATAGAAATTCTCCTTGGTCCGGTTGAAGTAGCCGTACTGGATTCGTGGGAAACTCTTCTTGACCTTTTCCAGCATCCGGTACATCCCGATCCCCTTCCCCGTGAACTCAAGCTGCTTGTGGTAATAATCGGGGTCGATGGAGAGATTGCGCATCTGAATCATGTCGATACCGGTGACATCGATGAACTTGAGGAGCGCCTCCACCTCCTCCGGGGAATCGGAGAGACCGGGGGAGACGAGATAATTGATCATAGTGAACCGCCCCCGCTCCTTCGCCGCCTTCACCGACTCCGTCACGTCACTGAAGCTGTATCCCACGGGGCGATAATACCGGTTGTAGTACTCCTCCCGCACCGAATTGAGGGAGAAGCGGAAGGAATCCATCCCCGCGTCGCAGAGGAGCCGGACCCGATCGGGAAAAGAGCCGTTGGAGTTGAAGTTCACCGTCCCCCGGGAGGTGGCCAGCTTCATCCGGCGGGTAGCCTCGGCAATGGTATCGGCCTGGAGGATCGGGTCCCCCTCGCACCCCTGTCCATAGGAAACGATGGGCTCGGCCGCCTCCTTCAGGTGGGGAATCGCCAGCTCGCAGAGCTCCTCCGGAGTCGGGACAAAACCGATCCGCTCGTGATTTGAGGGACAGCATTCCGACGGCTGCAGGCTGATACAGCCGAGACAGCGGGAGTTGCAGACGGGGGAAGTGGGAAGGGGCGCCTCCCAGCGGCGAAAGAAGAGATTTTTGGCGGCAAAACAGTGGTAATCCACGGCGCAGCGGGCCAGCTGTTCCAGGAGCCGGTTGTGGGGGAGCTCCGCCAGGAGTTTTCTGACCAGGGGATCCAGCTTACGATCGTCGTAGTTGCAGGGGTTCCAGTTGTCGTTGCTGTCCACCCGGCTGGCCGCCACCACGAACCGCTCCCGCTCCTCGTCCCACCCCACCGCCGTATAGGACCAGAGGGGGAGATGGACCTTCTTGCGACTGTAGTCACAGGCGGGGAGCAGGGTCCGGACGAAGCCGGGGGCCATGAAGGCCGAGACCGCCTGCACCCGCACCTTTTTGCGTCCATGCCGCACCGTCTCCACGGTTGTGAAGGAACGTCCCTTGGGGTCCCACGCCAGGGGAGGAGTTTCGGGAATAGTGAAGATCCGGCTCCCCTCCGGGAGGGGGATCAGCTCCACCCCTTCAGGGAGCACCGCCTGGGTGCCGCTCATCCCGGCCATGCAGAGCTCGGGATGATCGAAGATCGTCCCCTTTTCATCGGCGTAGAGGAGCCGGGGTAATCGCTGCGCTTTCATAGGTTCTCCGGTGCTGCCACTTCGATGCCGTACCCCTTGATCCTTCGGAACAGCCCGCTCCGCTCCACCTCCAGCAGCAGGGCGGCACGGCTCACATCCCAGCCGCATTCTTCCAGGGTCCGGGTGATGTACTCCCGCTCAAAGCACTCCCGCGCCACCTTCAGCGGAACCGGTGCCGACGAAACGGGTGCCGGCGCCACCCCCCCATTCCGGAGGAAGAGGGGAAGTTGTTCCACCCCGATGATCCCTCCCGGGGTCATGATCACCAGACGCTCCACGATATTCTTCAGTTCCCGAACGTTGCCGGGCCAGTCGTACTCCAGCAGTTTCGCCGTAACCTCCGGTGACAGCTGCTTGCACTCCTTTCCCTCCTTCCTGCTGTAAAGGGCGGCAAAATACTGTGCCAAGGGACCGACATCCTCCTGCCGCTTTCGAAGGGGGGGAACGGCCAGAGAGACCACGTTGAGCAGATAATAGAGCTCCTCCAGGAATCGCCCCTCTTGGATCTCATGCTCCAGCGGACGGATGGCGGCAGCTACCACCCGCAGCTCGGCCTCCTGCCGGTGAACGCCACCCACCCGTTCAAAGCTCCGCTCTCGCAGGAACTGCAGCAGCTTCGCCTGGGTCTTGAGAGGTAGCGTCTCGATCCGGTCCAGCAGCAGGGTTCCCCCCTCTGCCTGGTCAAGTTTCCCTTTCTTCCGAGCCGTGGCGCCGGGAAAGGCCCCTTTTTCATGGCCGAACAGCTCGCTCTCGATGAGCTCGTCGGGAACGCCGGCACAGTTCAGCTCCACAAAGGAGTTGGCCCGCCGGGGGCTGTTAAGATGGATCAACCTGGCCGCCAGTTCCTTGCCGGTGCCGCTCTCGCCGGTGATGAGAACCGGGACGTCACTGGAAGCGATGAGGAGGAGTTGTTCCCGGAGTGACTTCATGACCGGGGAATCCCCCACCATGACATGGTCCTGGACCACGAGAGTCCGGAGTGTCCGATTTTCCTCCCGGAGCCGACTCATGGCCAGAGCATTGGCCACCGTAACGAGAATCTTCTCCAGCGAGAGCGGTTTCTCGATAAAATCGTAAGCCCCCATCTTGGTGGCCTTCACCGCCGTCTCGATGGTGCCGTGTCCCGACATCATGATCACCGGGAGAAACGGGTGGGACTCTTTCAGTCGTTTCAGGGTTTCCATGCCGTCTATCCCCGGCATCCAGATATCCAGGAAGACCAGCTCCGGCTGTTCCTTCCGGACCGCTTCCAGCCCGGCCTCACCGGAAGCAGCCCCTCGCGTGACAAACCCCTCATCCTCAAGGATACCCGCCAGGGAGAGTCGAATATTCGTCTCGTCGTCAATGATCAGTATGGTTTCTTTCATAAGAAATCCCTTTACCCTGCCGGCAGTTCGATAATGAAGCGGGTGCCGCAAGGGTCGTTATCCCGCACCCTGACGAATCCCTGGTGATCTGTGATGATGGTATTGACGATGGCAAGCCCCAAACCGGTTCCCGATACCTTGGTGGAGAAATAGGGTTCGAAGAGCCGTGACCGGTCTTCCGGGGCGATGCCGTGGCCATCATCGGCCACCTCGCAGGTGACCAGCCTGAGCTCGGGGTTGTAGCTGGTGCTGATATCGATCTTCCCCTTCCCGTCCACCGCCGCCACCGCGTTATCCAGGAGGTTTATCAGTACCCGCTTGATCTGGTCACGGTCAAGCAGAATCTGCGGCAGAGACGGATCAGGCATAAAGGTGAGAGCTATCCCTTGATGAGCTTCCCCATAGAGGGTACAGGCCTCACGGATGATACTGTTCAGCTCTTCCGGGAGTGGCCGGGCCGCGGGGAGTCGGGCGAAGTTATTGAATTCGTTCACCAGAGTCTTGAGCTCCTCCACCGAACGGATGATGAGGGAGGTGCACTGGTCAAAGACGTCATCCCCTTCGGAGAACCGTTTGAGATAACGTCGCC
Source organism: uncultured Geobacter sp. (assembly GCA_903902855.1). Taxonomy (GTDB): domain Bacteria; phylum Desulfobacterota; class Desulfuromonadia; order Geobacterales; family CAIOGM01; genus CAIOGM01. The sequence continues at coordinate 23,993 of CAIUWK010000103.1, forward strand.
GGAGCCGTTGGGCCGAAAGCTGGATGGGGGTCAGGGGGTTCTTGATTTCATGGGCGATACGGCGCGCGACCTCTCTCCAGGCAGCCATCCGCTGGGCCCGCATGAGCTGGGTCAGATCGTCCAAGACCGCCACCGTCCCCACCGGTTCACCCCGATCATTGCGCAATGCCGTAACACTCACCTGCAGGGTTACCCGGTTCCGGTTCACCGGAATGGTTACCTGCCGCCGAAGCGTTTCCCCCGGGTTTGCCCCCAGTTCGTCCAGCATCCTGGCCGCCAGCTCCATATTTTCCGGACCGGTCACCTGCCGGAAATGAGTGCCTATGACCTCATCGGCCCGTACCCCCAGAAGCGCCTCCGCCGATTTGTTCACCGTGGTCAGCAGCCCGTCACGGGAAAGGGAGACGACTCCTGCCGTGACGTTTTCCAGGACTATCTCCATGTAGCGCCGGCGCTCTTCCAGTTCCCGGTTGCTCAGGGTCAGCTCCGCGTTGGTCCGGCGCAAGGTCTGCTGGCTGGCCCGGAGGTCATCGGTCATCTTGTTGAAGGAGGAGACCAGCAACCCGATCTCGTCGTCCCCCTGTTCCCCCAGATGCACTTCAAGATCCCCTTGAGCCACCTTGGCGGTTGCGTCGGCGAGCTCCTTGATGGGGGTGGTGAGGCTGTTGGCCAGGTAGATTCCCAGCCAGACCGAGAGGAAGAGGATGACCAGGGTGATAAGAGCCAGGGTCAGAAAAAACTCGTTCCGGATCGGATTTTTCAGGGAGCTGGCCTGACGGTAATCCTGATAGGCCCGGGAGATGCCGTGGACCTTCCCGGCCAGCGATTGGGGGACGTAGAAGTCCACCGCCACGGCCCCCACGATGCTCCCCGCCACGGATACCGGAACAATCCCCCGGATGAGATCGGCACTCCCCACCGAGTAGAAACGATTCAGTTCCCTACCCGCCATGACCTCCTGCAGTTCCCCCCCTGTGGGGAGGGGAAAGAGGTCTAACTCGGGGGGGGTGATATCTCCGCCAGTGAGCAGCGTACCGTCGGCGCCGAAGAGCTCGATCCTGCTCACCCCATATTCGTGGCGCAGTTGTTGTACCAGATCCATGAGATGGGGGCGCTTCTCTGGAGTAAAGAGCCGCCGCCGGGCGACCTGACCGCCCACCTGTCTACCGAAATGAAGAGACCTGGCGCCGGCGGTGCGGTAGGTCTCCTGAACCACCTCCATGGACTGGTTAAGAGACTTTTCGATCTGGGAATTGAACCAGGTGACGATACTCGTGTTGATATAGCCGGTGGAGACCACGAAGAGGAGGATGGTGGGGATAAACGAGAGACCGACGAAGGCCAGGACCAGTTTGCTCTTGAGTTTGGAGCCGCCGCCGCTCCGGCGAGCCATGAGGATACGGGCGGAGGTGCGGATGACCAGATAGACGATGAGGATGAGCAGGAGGATGATGAAGTTGGTGATGCCGAAGATCAGGAACCGGTTCCCCACCGTGGTCCCGCTGGTGGTTTGCTTGAGGTAGCTCTCCATCCGAGCCAGATAGATAATCAGCCCGGTGGCCACGAGGAACACCAGAGATTCCGTGACCCGTTTACGAAAATTAAGTGACTGCCACAACGTCCTGATCTGCACCGGACAACCCCGCTTTGGTGGTGATTTTGAGAAACATCACTCTAGCCAATGGCGGGAAGTAATTCAAGCAGGAATAGCAGAGCGGGTCAGAACAATACCGCAGAATTTTTCCCGTACGCCTGTACTACATCGCAGATATCGTTAAAAACAAGACAGATCCCACTAGCTGTAGGCTATGATAATCCTTACAATGGCCATGAGCATGATCTGCAGAAACAGATACAACATAAATCGCCTGCTTTTTTTCAACCAGGTTCCCACCAAGTCAGTTACGTTCACCTTATCCATAGTAATAATCCTCCAATTTCCTTCGCGACCAGAAATCAATCCTGGTACCCCTGCAACTTCCCGGCGATTCCGGTAGTGCTCCCCTGAATCTGTATAAATGTCACTTTCTCAGCGGATACAAGTATGACCTGCTGCTGTGGAGCCTGCTGTTACAATCAGGACAGCTATACACTCGACAGAGTATGGAAAAATAGATCAAGCCGGGAATGACACCGATCAGCGTAAGCACGAACACGTTCAAATAATTATTATTCATAGTAATGACGGGGATTAAAATTCCCCTGAAACCGCATTGATCGCATATTCTCACCTTGCTCCGAGCTTCGATGCAGATGAGAATATTTCCCATAGTTATAACAGAGAGTATAAATAAAACAGCAGCCATTGCTAATTTTTCCAAAGTAACTCCTTGTACCGATAAAGGGATCGCCTCAGCGCAGAGCTCCGGATCAAGGGCTCTGTTTCGGCTTCTGTCCCGTAACGGACAAATTATCCGCAACGAAGCATTGAATAAGGTACATAAAGCAAGGAGCATGCCGAATGTACGTCATGAGATTTTTCAATGAGTTAGCAACGGAGAGAGATGAACAGTTGTCCCATCCGGGACAGGTTGTCCCTGACGAGACAAATGGAAGGAGAGGAGGTGAGATGAGACAAAAGTGTAAGAGTTTAAACAGGGATACTTCAGGAGGCACAAAAAACCGGCGCACGGAAGAGTATCCGTAACGCCGGCCATGACTGTTATCGCAGCTGTTCCAGCCTATTTCTTCGCAGAAAAATCCTCATATTTCGAGATCACGAACTGTCGATCGGCGGCGTCTTTCTGATGGCAGCTGAAGCAGTTTTTCAACGGATCAATGCCGCTGGGCTTGCCGTCCGCGCTGTACCCGGCAAAGAGCCACCCCCCCGTCTCCGTCTGCTTCTTATCCCGCTGCATCAGGACGACCATATTCTTCTTCCCCTCAACAAGCTTCCCCGCCTCATCCTTGAGGTTATGATAGACCACCACGAAGCGGCTCCCCTCGGGATAACTCCCCCCCCCTTGTAGGCCTTCATCCCCTTCTTATCCAGATAGATATAATGAACCCCGTAGAAGAGCGACTTCTTGTCCTCCACAATCTTCTGTCGGCTCTTCTCCCACGACTCGTACCCCTTGGGGAGCGAAACCGGCCCGGCGGCAGCCGGCGCCTGCGAAACCGTACAAAGCATCATCACAACCATCAGTGCGAAAACTATCTTTCTCATATCCACCCCTTGAAAACTGTGAAACGTGAATGGTGAATGGTGAAACGTGAAGAGAGCCCCTGCCTTAACCTTGAACCTAGAACCCAGAACCTAGAACCCAGAACCCAGAACCTAGAACCTAGAACCTCGTCTTTGCGTTTCCGCCTCCGAAGCCCGGATATAGACCGGGTCCAACCGCTCCGGCGCCACCCCTGCACCTTTTAGAAATGCCTCTTGAGTCAAAGCGATCCCGCAGGCGCCGCGAGGATAGATGGCTGAACAGGGAGCAAACAGTGCCAGGTCGCCGCACCGGCCGATTATCAGTTCCCGGTAAGCCATGGCGCCGTCCCCCGTAAAGATAGTCGGTTCCACAATACAGTCGAGGAACCGCTCGGGAGGAAGAACCGTTTCCGGAGAGATCGCCACCGGTAACGCTTCGCACCGGAAGAGAGCGGCATAGACCTCCTTCTTTCGGGCATCCATGAGGGGACAGACCCGATGGCGGGCATGGGGAAGATTGGCAGCCAGCAGCGCCAGGGACGAAATCCCCGCCAGAGGGAGTCCGGCAGCCAGAGCCATCCCCTTCACCGTTGCCATACCGATCCGGACACCGGTGAAGGAACCGGGACCGCAGGCCACCCCGATGCCGTCCAGTCCGGCCATGGTCATACCGGCCTCAGCAAGAACTCCCCCTATGACGGCAAGGAGCCGTCCGGACATCCGGCGGTCGAGAATCAGATTGTGCTCGGCAACAATCCGTCCGCCGTCAGCCACCGCCACTGCCGCCGTTGTGCCGCAGGTATCCACGAACAGGAGTCTCATCCTATCCCTGCTTCAGGAAATAGCGGATAACATCGTTGTAGAAGGCCAGCACCATGAGGCTGAGGAGCAGCACGAGTCCTATCTGCTGGGCAACTTCGCGGACCTTCATGCTCACCGGTCGCCGGAAGATTATCTCCATGGTGTAGAAGAGGAGGTGCCCCCCATCCAGGACCGGAATGGGGAGGAGATTCAGAACTCCCAGATTAATGGAGAGAAGCGCCATGAACGCCAGAAAACTCACCCCCCCTGCCGCTGCCTGCTCTCCTGCTATCTTGGCGATCATGATCGGCCCACCGATGGAGTCCAGTGGCACCACCCGCTCCACCATCTTGGCCAGGGAGACGATGGTCAGCTTGATGAGGGTCGCCGTCTGTACCGTCCCTTTTACCACTGCCTCCAGGGGACCGAACTTTTCCTTAAAAACCTCGCCGGAGGAGACTATGCCGATGGCCGGCGTGAAGGTTGCCTCACCGAAAAGGGTCTTACTGGCGCGCATCTCCGGCTTGAGAGAAAAGGTAAGGTTACGCTCCCCCCGCTTCACCTGGAGGGTGAGCGGCTCCCCCTTGCCGGCAATAATGGTCTGGTAGAGGTCGCCCCAACGGACCACCCCCTTGCCGTTGATGGCAGAGACCAGATCGCCCGCCAGGAGGCCGGCCCTTGCCGCAGGCTTATCCTTCTGAACCTCTCCGATCTTCGTGGAGGCCGACGGCACCCCCAGGAGATGAATGAGGATCATGACGATCCAGGCAAAGACGAGGTTGAAGAGGGGGCCGGCCACCACGATGAGGATTCTCTTGAAGGGAGATTTCCCCATGAACGTTCGATGCTTCTCTTCCTCCGGAATCTCCTGGCCGGTATCGCTCTCTCCGAACATCTTCACATATCCACCAAGCGGTAACACCGACAGGAGGTACTCGGTCTCACCCTTGCGGAACCCGACAACTTTCGGACCAAAACCCAGGGAAAACTTCTCTACCCCCACCCCCAGCAGCTTGCAGCAGAGAAAATGTCCCAGTTCGTGAACAAACACCAGGATGCCGAGGACCACCACGGCAGAAAGAATACTTGTCATCAGGGAGCTCCGTTATAGTTTCCGATAACTTCCGCCGCTTTGTTTCGCCCCCAGCGGTCCACATGAAGGACATTTTCAATGGTTGCCAGTGCCACAGCCCCATGGGCCATCATGGTCTCTTCAATGACCCGGGGGATGGCGGAGAAGGCGATCCGCCCTTCCAGGAAGGCCGCCACGGCAACCTCATTGGCGGCGTTCATGACCGCAGGCATGCTGGGCCCGCTCTCCAGTGCGTCATAGGCAAGTTTCAGGCAGCGGAACTTCTCCATATCCGGCTTGAAGAAGGTCAGGCCGGAAAAGCGGGTAAGGTCCAGAGGTGTGACGCCGGTGGCCACCCGCTCGGGATAGGAGAGGGCATAGGCGATGGGCGCCTTCATGTCCGGGGTACCCAATTGGGCGATGACACAACCGTCAATATATTCCACCATGGAGTGGATAATACTCTGGGGGTGGATATTGACATCGATCTTGGCCGCAGGGACGTCAAAAAGCCAGCGGGCCTCGATTACCTCAAGCCCCTTATTCATCATGGTGGCCGAGTCGATGGTGATCTTCTTCCCCATGCTCCAGTTGGGGTGGTTGAGGGCATCGGCGATGGTGACCGTGGCCATCCGCTCCGACGGCCACTCCAGAAACGGACCACCCGACGCGGTGAGGATGATCTTCTCGATATCCTCGCTCCGATGCCCCTCTATGGACTGGAAGACGGCGCTATGTTCACTGTCCACCGGATAAAGAGCCACCCCATGGTCGCGCACCAGATCCATGATGAGAGAACCGGCACAGACCAGAGTCTCCTTGTTGGCCAGAGCCACATCTTTCCCAGCCATGATGGCGGCGGCAGTGGGGATCAGACCGGCAGCCCCTACGATGGCGGCCACGACCATCCGGGCTTCGGTGACGGTGGCGGCGGCGATGAGCCCGGGAACCCCGTGCATGATTTCCGGCTTCGCTCCGGTAAGCATCCGGGAGAGTTTCCCGGCCAGCTCTTCGTTCAGGACCGACACCACCCTGGGCCTAAAAGCCTCTATCTGCCGGGCAAACAGTTCAAGATTGGCGCCGGCGGTGAGCGCCACCACACGGAACCGGTCGGGGTGGGCTGCCACCAGCTCCAGGGTACTGACCCCGATGGAGCCGGTGGAGCCGAGAATACTCAGATTTTTCATAGAATGCCTCGTAAGAACCGGGGACTGGGAACCAGGGACCGGGAAAAAGCTGCGATTCGGGACAGAGAACTTGGAACATAGAACGTAGAACGTAGAACCTACGCGAGGTAACGAGCGTAGTAATAGAGCGCCGGCGCCGCGAAGAGGATGCTGTCCAGGCGATCCAGTATCCCGCCATGACCGGGGATGATGGTCCCCGAGTCTTTTACACCGAAACTCCGCTTGAGGAGTGATTCGAACAGATCCCCCATCTGCCCCAGCGGACCGATGACCAGGGCCATCAGGAAACAGTCCCCCATGGTGAGCTCCGGGAAAAAGGTCCGGCCGGCAATAACGGCGCCCAGCAGGGAGCCGGCCAATCCCCCCAGAGCCCCTTCCACACTCTTGTTGGGGCTGACCAGGGGATAGAGCTTGCGCCGCCCCAAAGACCTCCCCACGTAATAGGCCCCCGTGTCTCCGGACATCACCAGGAGAAAGAGCAGAAAGATCAACTGGACACCATGGGAGAGGTTACGCATGAGGATGAGGTGCCCCAGCAAGAGCGGCACGTAGAGGAACCCGGCGAGGGTGAGGGCACATTCGGGAGCCGCCACCTTGAGATCGTCGATGCGAAAGAGATAGAAGAGGGCAACGCCCAAGGTGGCTCCGGTCAAGGCTGCCGGAAAAAAGGCGACGGCCTGCCCGAAGAAAAATAACGGGAGAAAAGCTCCGGAAAGGGCGAAGAGTCTGCCGGCACTCTTTCTGGAGGGGAGCGCCATCAGGTAAAACTCCTGGAGACCCAGGGCGCTGCAAAGCACGATGAGGCCGGCAAACAGTGCCGGCGAAGCCGTCTTGATGAAGAGGATGAGGAGCGGCAGGGCAACCAGTGCGGTCAGAAGACGCTTGATATCAGACCCTCCCCTTCACCTGGTCACTGGTCTTGCCGAAACGTCTCTCCCTGGACTGAAAATGAACCAGAGCCTTGATCAGTTCATCCCGATCAAAATCCGGCCAGTTCTTCTCGGTGAAGTAGAGTTCCGTGTAGGCAAGCTGCCAGAGCAGAAAGTTGCTGATCCGCATCTCCCCGCTGGTCCGGATGAGGAAATCGGGGTCAGGAAGATTGGTGGTATCCAGATAGCGGGCAAAGGACTCCTCGGTAATCTCCTCGGGGGAGAGCCGACCGGCCGCCACCTCAACGGCGATGCGTTTGGACGCGGCGGCGATCTCTTGGCGGGCGCCATAGGAGAGCGCCAGGGTCAGGATCATGCCGCTGTTCCCCGCGGTCAACCGGCTCGCCTCATCCAGGTAATGGAGCACATCCACGGGGAGTTCCGACCGGTTACCGATGATCTGAAACCTGATGTTGTCCTCCACCATCCGCCTGGTTTCGGCGATGATGTAATGTTTCAGGAGGAGCATGAGGGCCTTGACTTCCGTCTTGGGACGGAACCAGTTCTCCGCAGAAAACGCAAAGAGCGTCAGGTACCTGATCCCCAGGTTGGAGCACTCCTCCACGACCTTCTTCACCGTCTCCACGCCACGCTGGTGCCCGATGATCCGCTGGAGCATGCGGGCCTTTGCCCACCGGCCGTTGCCGTCCATGATGATGGCCAGGTGTGTGGGGAGCTTACTGAGTTTACCGTGCGGCATCATGACCCCGAAAAAAAATCCCCTGCAAAGGGGTAATTACGCAAGATTTAACCACAGCGTACCGAATTTCGCAAGGGAAAAAGGGGGAGGATTCAAGGACGGACAAGCTCCGCTTCCCGCGCCTTCTTCCCCTTCATGGTTCCTACGGGATATTCACCATAGGTCTCGAAGGGGAGACACTTCCTCTCCGAAATTTCCTTGGCGTCGGCCACATTCAGCCAGCTCTTCTGGGAGCAGACCTTCATCCGACCGGTGGCCGTGTCCAGCAGGATCAGCTCCTTCTTCGTGGCCGCCGTATCATTAATCAGGTCATTGGTGGCATAGTCAACGTAGAGGAGCTGGTAGCGTCCGCTCCTGACAAGCTCCGCACTATCACTCCTTGGCGCAGCTACCCCCTTCCTCACCTCCTTCTTCAATGAGGAACTCTTGGGCTCCTTCTTGGCCGCAAAACCGGACCCGGCGAACAGGAGTAGCAGCGCCAAGGCTATCACGATCCGCTGCATGAGCATGCTCTTTCTCCTCTTCCCGGATGCTGTCGCACTTTCAACAAAGCGTCACTCTTCCACAACCGCCTCATCATCAACCACACTCTCTTCATCCCCCTCTTCTCCGGTGGAACTCTTTTTTTCCTGTTTTCGCTGCAGTTTTTCTTCATTCTTTTTTTTCTTTTCCAGTTCCTTCTGACGCTTCTGAAATGCAAAATTCGGTTTTGCCATAGTATCCCTCTTTTCGGTGGTGGATGAAACGTGAGGTGAGACAGAGAGGAGAGATCCAGGCTCCGGCATGGTGACCGTCGCTCAATCCGCCCCCACTGATTACGATGAATCGGACAGATGCACAGGTCACCGGTTACGACAGCGGCAGTATATTCGGTTGCCCGGCCGATGTCATCCTTTTTCATTTAACTCTTATCTCTTCTTGGTGCCTTCGTGCCTTTGTGAGAGATCGATGTAATACTTGTTTTCATGGAATGAGCAGTGACCGTATGGAGTACAACTGGTTGGAAGAGAAGCTAACCTACTACCCTCAAGGCAACGAAGCAGGATCAACGGAAAAATGAGTGGAAATTTTCCTGTTCTTTCACTACTATGCGGGAGTCATCCCCACCTCGCCAAGGAACCCATGCAGAGCTCTTTTACCAAATTCATGAAGAATCTGAAACTACGTTGGAAACTGCTGGTGATGGTCTTGCCGTTGGTCATCATTCCCATTTTCATCGTCAGCGGAGTGATCGGGTATATCTCCACCCGACAGGCGTATCTGGGGGTCACCCAGACCTCCAAGGACGACCTGCAGCACATGGCTCAATTCACCACCGACCTCCTCAACTCCCATTACCAGCAGTTCCAGGTCTACCGCCAGGACAAGGAGCGGACCCTCAACAACGAACTGGAAACCCTCGTCAACCTGGCTTCCACCATGGCGGAGATCCAGTACCGCCAGTACCGGAGCGGCCGAATCAGCCTGGATGTCGCCCGGGAGGAGGCGCGCAAGGCTCTCCAGAAGGTGAACGTGGGGGAGAGCGGTTACCTCTACGTCATGACGACCAAGGGGCGACTCATCTCCCACAGAGCCCGGGAAGGGGAGAATGTCTTTAATGAACAGGATGAGAATGGCCGCTACTTCATCCGGGAGATGTGCGAGAAGGCGCAGAACTCCCGACCGGGAGAGGTGTTGCATATCATCTATCCCTGGCGTAATGCGGTGCTGGGTGACAAATACCCCCGGAAAAAGGCGGTGGCCTACCGGTATCTCCCCCAGCTTGACTGGATCATCGCCGCAGGGGGGTACCTGGAAGAAACCTCCGAGGATGCCGCCTTTGAGCGTCGCTCTTTTTCGGAGTTGAAGGAAAAGATCCGGACCAAACGGGTGGGGAGAACCGGCTATATCTTCTGCATGGACCGGGGAGGAACGTTCACCATCCACCCCGATGCCCAGGGAAAGAACTACTTCAACGCAGTGGATATGAACGGTTCCTCTTTCATCAGGGAGATGTGTGAAAAACGGCGGGGGTGGATCCGTTACCCCTGGAAGAACGTGGGGGACCGGGAGCCCCGGATGAAGATCGTCCGGTACGAATATTTCCAGCCCTGGGGGTGGATCGTGGCGGTGGGCTCCTATGAGGATGAGTTCTACCAGGAGGCCAACGAGATCCGGGGGAGGATCGTGGAGAGCATGGTCATCCTGACCATTGTCGTGTCGCTGGTGGCCGTCGTCATGGTCTTTCTGGCCTCAAAGATACTCACCGACCCCATCAATCAGATGATCGGAGTGATCCGGAAGGTGAAACAGGGACGCCTGGATGAGCGGATGGAGGTGGAGGCCAACGACGAACTGGGGGAACTGGCTGCGGCCTTCAACCGGATGACCGCCATCATCAAACAGAACCAGGAGATGGAAGCGTCCCTGGCCCAACAGGCAAAAATGGCCTCTCTGGGGGTTCTCTCCTCGGGAGTGGCCCACGAGATCAACAATCCTTTGGGGGTCATCCTGGGTTACGCCGGGTACATCGAAGGGAAGCTCTCTCCCGATGATCCGAACTACAAGTACATCACCGAGATCAAACGGGAGAGCAAACGGTGCAAGAAGATCGTCCAGGATCTGCTCAGCTATGCGCGAACCCCCAAACCGACCCTGGAACCGACGGAGATCAACCACCTCATGGAACAGATCGTGGATTTTGCCGCCAATCACACCGACATGCGCCGGGTCACGGTGGTGAAGGAGTTCACCCCCGGACTCCCCACGATCATGGCGGACGGGGACCAGATCCGCCAGGTGGCCATCAATCTGATCCTCAACGCAGGCGCGGCCATGGGAGATGGGGGGAAACTGGTAGTGGGGACCTCCCTGGATGAATCGGGGAAGGTAAGGGTTACCTTTGCCGATTCCGGAGCCGGAATCCCCCGGGAGAACCTTGAAAAGATCTTCGAACCGTTCTTCACCACCAAGGCCAAGGGGACCGGGCTCGGGCTCGCCATCACCAGACAGATCATCGACCAGCATCAGGGAAAGATCTCCATTCAAAGTGAACTGGGCAAAGGGACCACGGTAACCGTCATCCTCCCGCTGAAGCGGGAAGAGTTATGAGAAAAGCAGGGGGCGCAGTGGGGAACAAGAAACGGATCATGCTCATCGACAACGAGGAAGGGCTCTGCCGGATGATGGAGGCGGTGCTCACCGACAGCGGCTATGAGGTCAAGGCCTACACCCGCTCCTTCGAGGCGGTGGAGGAGTTCCGCCCGGGGGAATGGGACCTGGTGGTTTCCGACATCAAGATGCCGGGGATGGACGGCATCGAACTCCTGCAGCGGATCAAGGAAAAAGAGCCCGGGGTGCCGGTGGTAATGATCACCGCCTTCGCCACCGTGGAGACGTCCATCCAGGCCCTTCGGCGCGGAGCATATGACATGCTCACCAAACCCTTCGAACCGGAGGAGCTCCTCTATCGGGTGAAGAACGCTCTCAGTCAGCGTCAGCTCCAGACCGAGAACAGGGAACTGAAAGCGGAACTGGCGGGTAAATTCCGCTTCGATGCCATCATCGGCGCCTCCCAGGGACTCAAGAGCGTCCTGGAGCGGGCAGAGAAGATCGCCGGACGCGACATCTCCATCCTCATTACCGGGGAGTCGGGGACCGGCAAGGAACTCATTGCCCAAGCCATCCACTACAATTCCCCCCGCAAGGATAAGAAATTCGTTGCCATCAACTGCGGAGCACTCCCCGAGTCGATTCTGGAGAGCGAACTGTTCGGCTGCAAGAAGGGGGCCTTCACCGGCGCCACCGAGAACCGGCAGGGGCTCCTGGAGACGGCCAACGGCGGCACCCTCTTCCTGGATGAAGTGGGGAATATCCCCATGAACCTGCAGAAGACCCTCCTCCGTTTTCTCCAGGAGCAGGAGTTCCACCGGATCGGCGACCCCACCCCCATCCGGGTTGACGTCCGGCTCCTTACCGCCACCAACGCGGATATTCAGGGAGAGATCAGAAGCGGCGCCTTCCGGGAAGATCTCTTTTACCGGCTGAACGTGGTGAATATCCACCTCCCCCCCCTGCGGGAACGGCGGGAGGACATTCCCCTGTTGGCGACCCACTTCGTGGCCCAACAGAACCGGAAATTCGGGACAACCATCCACGGACTGGCACCCGAGGCCATGGAGGCTGCGGCCCGGTATGACTGGCCGGGGAATATCCGGCAATTGCGCAACGTCATTGAGGCCTGCATGGCCATGGAGTCGGAGGAGTGGATCACCCTGGCGAACCTCTGTCAGTTCATCGACGTGGCCCTGGGTGAGGAGGGGGGAGACGCTCTCTGCGGGACCGGGAGTTGTGACGAGGGGGAGTACGCCGCAGCGCTGAGCCGCTTCGAAAGGGAGTATCTGAAAGGGCTTCTCGGCCGGCATAACTGGAACATCGATGGGGCGGCCCGAGAGGCGGGGATGAACATGGCCACCGTGTATCGGAAGATCAAGAAGTACGGGCTGAAGATTTCACGGTGAGTCAGGTTCACCGGCGCAGTTAACCCCTGTCGGTTGTCTCGGATTATTTCGCAGCCGGGTACGGGGTGGAGACGAACTCCGCATAACCCGTTACAGCCCTCCCCAGATAGGAGCGTGACATCTCAGGGTCGCGCAGCGCGGAAAGAGACAAGCCGTCTTTCAAAGCGAGGATAGTGGCGAGGGTGAAGATTTGTGCGACGTCCCGTTTCAATTCGTCCTGTGACATGGCTAATTCCTCCCTGAACCGTCGAGAAGATCACTCCCTGATCCCTCGGTGTGCGACGTCGTCCTATATGGCTATCATCCTGCCGATAAACCCGCTGCCGAAGCGGTTCAGGGAGAACGCCACCAGCGCTCCCAGCAGCCAGAAGCCCATCTCCAGCATCTCGCTGGCGGTAACCGCACAGCAGACGAGACAGGCAACGGTAATGAGACCGGTTATGACATGGATGGCAAGGGGAAGAATACCGCTGTTGTCCACTGAGATAGTTACCATGGCAAGAGCTCCGTTTCGGCGGAAAATGATACCGGAAATCCGTGCTGTTACCTATCTCTTCGGCAGCTGCGGAAGAATCTGTAGCGACTTTATCCACCCCCCCACCGCCACGGGGAGGATCAGTCGATCAATCCCCGGAGCAACCCCAGGTTAATGGCGTCCATCTCGTCATTGTCCCCCTTGGGGGTTTCCAGGATTTTGGGAATGGCGGCGAAACGAGGGTCGTTCATGAGGGAACGAAAGCCGGAGAGCCCCAGGGAACCCTGCCCGATGTGATCGTGGCGATCCACCCGACAGCCGAGCCCTTTTTTCGAATCGTTGACATGAAAACAGAGAAGCTTCTCCAGACCGATGATCCGGTCAAATTCGGCAAAAACCGACCGATACCCCTCCGGGGTGGTGATATCGTACCCCGCGGCAAAGATGTGGCAGGTGTCCAGGCAGACCCCGAACCGGTCAGGGAAGGCGGAACCGTCCATGATCGCCCGGAGATGCTCGAAGGCATACCCCAGATTGGTCCCCTGCCCTGCCGTGGTCTCCAGGAGGATTGTCCCCTGAAACTCCGGCGTCGCCGGGATGAGGTGATCGAAGGCCTCCACGATCCGGGCGATCCCCCGCTCTTCCCCATCCCCCAGGTGGGAACCGGGATGCATGACGATCTTGTTTATCCCCAGCCGGGAACAGCGTTCCATCTCCTCCCGGAATCCCGCCAAGCTCTTCTCCCTGGTCTCTCCCGGCGCAGAGCCCAGGTTCACCAGGTAGATGTCGTGGGAGATGACATCATGCAACCCCGCCTGGGCCCACTGTTCCCGGAAGAGAGCCACATCCGAATCCGTGGGCATCTTCCCCCGCCACTGGTTGCTGTTCTGGGTAAAAACCTGGATAACGCCGCAACCGGCAGCCTTGCCTCGACCGGGGGCCAGGTGAATACCGCCGGCGATGGACATGTGCGCGCCAAGAAAATCCATGTACTACTCCTTCACTACAGGTTTGCTTTAATGACTGCTATCCGCAGAGCGTACTCCTCAACGGTGAGAATGAGCTCTTCATGGGGCTCGGCCCAAAGGGGACGCGGCCAGAGGGGATCACTCCTGAAACGGGGGACCACGTGCCAGTGCATATGCGGCACCATATTCCCCAGGAGTTCATAATTCACCTTGTCCGGCCTGAACGCCGCAGCCACGGCGGCAGCCACGGCATTGACCTCCTCCATGAGTATCCCCCGCTGCGCCGACTCAAGATGGAACAGTTCGGTGACATGATCCTTGGCAACCACGAAGCAGTAGCCGGTGAAAAATTGATCCCGGTTCAGGAGAACCCGGGTAAACTCCAGTTCCGCCACCAGGAACTCCGGCTCGTCCAGCCATTTGGTGCACATGGGGCAGAGGGTCACAGATCTATCTCTCCCGAAAACACCTCCACAGCCGGGCCGGTCATGTAGATACTGCCGTCGTCGGACCATTCCAGTTCCAGATCCCCCCCCGAGAGATGATTGAGGATCTTCCTTTCGGTGAGCCCGTTGAGAAAACCGGCGGCGCAAACGGCGCTGGCGCCGGTGCCGCAGGCGAGGGTCTCACCCGCCCCCCGCTCCCAGGTCCGCTGCCGGACTTCGGTACGGGAGAGGACCTGTACGAACTCCACGTTGGTCCGCCGGGGAAAGAGATCATGATTCTCCACGAGGGGACCGTACTTCTCCACCTGAAAGCTCTCCACGTCATCCACAAAGATGACGCAGTGAGGGTTTCCCATGGAAACGGAGGTGATGGCAAAGGTGGTATGAAGGATGTTCAGCGGCTGGGCGATGACCTGACTTGTCGGCTCTCCGGTCATGGGGATTTCACCCCGTGTAAGCCGGGGGGGACCCATCTTGACCCGAACCTTCCCGACCTTGCCGTCATCGCCGGTGAAGAGCTGCAGGGTAAGGATGCCGGCACCGGTCTCGGCCGTAATCTCCTGTTTCGTCACGATGCCGTGATCATAGGCGTACTTGGCCACGCAGCGGATGCCGTTGCCGCACATCTCCGATTCGGAACCGTCGGAATTGAACATCCGCATCCGGACATCCGCACTCTCCGACGGCATGATCAGGATCAGCCCGTCGGAACCGATCCCGAAGTTGCGGTTGGAGAGCCGAACGGCAAGCTGCTGAGGGTTAGCAACCGTCTCCCGGAAGCAGTCGACATAGACATAATCATTTCCCGCGCCCTGCATTTTGGTGAATTTCACAAAAGACTCCTTGGCAGGTTGAATTTGCTCCATTCATAACAAAAATGCACGCCGGCAACAAGGAAAATCAGGCCGGAGGCGTTATCCCCCACGTTGCATCCTTGACCGCACGGTCGATTCGGGTATTATGGCGCGAGACGGCAAACGACACCGCACAGATTACCACGGGAGGAGAGAGAATGGCGTTGAAGAGCAGGTTATGGATGACCGGTAGTCTTGAATGGTTTGCCATTCTGGGAGACGAAGAGGTTTTTCTCGGCCGGCGAGAGGTTCCCTCCCCCCTTGAGGAGGGAGATTCCTGGACCAACGATTTCGGTTATCAATTTTGCGTGAAAGATGAAGAGATCTGCCTGGTGGGAAAAGTGGAGCCGCCCCCAAAATACTGGTAACGGAATATATTACTACTCAGGTTGATAGGCTGAAGACTGAAGAGAATCAAGAAAACCTCTGCAAGATCAATCAAGGCAATCCATACGAGAGGAGTTTTACCTTCAGCCTTCAGTCTTCAGCCTCAACACCAGTAGTTACCCGAATATTTATATTGACATAACAGGTAGTTTTCAGAGTACAAAGAACAATCATATCTGACAAGGGGATACCATGAAACTATCCACCAAGAGCCGTTACGGGGTTCGCGCCCTGTTCGATCTCGCCTATAACTCGGGATCGCTCCCGTCACAGGTGCAGGACATCTCCCGGCGGCAGGACATCTCTCCCCGCTACCTTGAACAGATTTTTCAGAATCTGAAAAAAGCCGGCATCCTCACCAGCAAACGTGGCCCCAAGGGGGGATACTGTCTGGCAAAAAAACCGGAAGAGATTTCCGTCAAGGACATTCTCCTGGCGACGGAAGGGGAAAGCCTCTTTGTGGACTGCATCGTCACCAATGACGGGAGAAAAAAGAGGAAAGCCGACTGCGCCCTTAATGGCTGCTGTGTCACCCAATCCCTCTGGAACGATGCCAATGCCCTGGTCACCGACCATTTCAGCAAGATTACCCTCAAAGAACTCTGTGAACGCGCCCAAGCCATGGGACTCACACGAGAAGTCGATCACCGCGTCATGTATTTCATCTAAGGATACCGATGTATCTCGATTATTACGGATTCAAAGAAAAGCCGTTCACCATCACCCCCAATCCCCGGTTCATCTATCTGAGCAAGAACCACAAGGAGGTATTTGCCCACCTCCTCTATGGGGTCCAGCATCACGCCGGATTCATCGAAGTCACCGGCGAGGTGGGAACCGGCAAGACCACGGTACTTCGAACCCTGCTCAATGAGCTTGACGAAGAGTCCTACCGGATAGCCCTGATCCTCAACCCCTGCCTCTCCTCCTACGAACTACTCCGAACCATCAGCCGCGAGTACGGGCTCCATGGCGAAGAGAGCAGCATTGCCGACCTTCTGGAACATCTGAACCGGTTTCTGCTGGAACAGCACCGCCAGGGTCGAACCGTGGTGCTGGTCATCGACGAGGCCCAGAACCTGGACCCCCAGGTGTTGGAACAGATCCGTCTCCTCTCCAACCTGGAGACCGAAACCGACAAACTGATCCAGATCGTGCTCGTGGGGCAACCGGAGTTGGGAAAACTCCTGGAGAAACCGGAACTGCGCCAGTTGAGTCAGCGGGTGACGGTACGGTATCACCTGATGCCCATGGACTTCCAGGATACCAAGGCGTACATCGAGCACCGCCTGACCATCGCCGGATTCCACCGGGCCGCGGTGTTCACCGAGGGGGCGCTCAAGAAGATTTTTGCCATTTCCGGCGGCTATCCCCGGGTGATCAATATCGTCTGCGACCGGGCACTGCTCATCGGGTATACCGAGGGGCGCCGGGAGTTGAGCACCGCCATGATCCGCACCGCCATCAGCGAGATCCGGAGCAACCAGCGGAGCAGGTGGGGCTCCCGCACCGCCTGGGCAGTTACCGCCGGAGCCGGCGTGCTGCTCCTGGCTGCCGGGTTCTACCTGGGCTCCTTAGGGCAACCGGCTCAGCAGATCCCGAAAGGATTGGTCGCCATCTCCAGAGCCGTCAGCGTCGACAAACCTGCTCCCGCGGAGGTATCTCCCCTCCAGGGGGAACTGGCGACGACGCCGGAAAAAGAGAATGCCATTATGGCATTTAACGCCGTGGTGCGTCCCTGGGGGGTGCGTCCGGTGGTGCAGTACCAGGGAACAGGGGCGCCTGATCTGGAGCTACTGGCCGGGCGCCGCCAGCTCAGACTCCTCATGGTCAAAGGGACCCTCAACGACCTGCTCCGTCTGGATTCTCCGGCGCTGCTGGCAGTTTCCCTGCCGGGGAACGGTGGCAAGCGATATCTGGCCGTCACCGGGCTGGCGGGAAACCGGGTAACCGTTGTTCCGGCACCGGCCGGCAGAGCCACCATCTCCCGGGAAGAACTGGCGACACTCTGGTCAGGTCAGGGGTACCTCCCCTGGCGTAATTATAAGGAGATCACCGACATCGCCACACCGGAGAGTTCGGGGGTGCAGGTCACCCGCCTCCAGCAACTCCTGGGCGCCGCCGGACTCTATCCGGGGAGCCCTACCGGGGTCTTCGACCGGCAAACCATCGTCGCGGTGGAACAGTTTCAGAGACGGTGCGGACTCCCTGTTGACGGAAGAGTCGGAGAGCATACTCTGGTCCTGCTCTATCAGGCCGGAGCCTTCACTGTCCCACGGCTGACGAGCAAGAGCACGGGAGGTGCGCCGTCATGAGCTCAATTCTCAAGGCACTGAAAAAACTGGAAGAAGAGAAAAACGCCAAGCAGGGACAACGGGTTGATATTACCAAGGATATCTTCGGCATGGCGCAGCACCCCCCCGCCCTCTCCCGCTGGCCCCTCATCGCCGGCAGCATCGCGGGGACCATCACCCTTGGCCTGGTCGCCTCTCTCTTCCTGACAAGACCGGGGGTAAAACCGGTTCCCGTGGAAACCGGAGTGACTGCAGCGGCGCCGCCTCCCGCTCCCGCGGTCATTCCCATCAGAGAACTCCCGCTGCCGCCTCAGGAGACGACTCCCGTGGTCCAAAGAGCGGCACCCTTTACTCCCCCCCAACCTGCCACGGCCCGAATTCCTCTCCCCGTGACGGCCGGACCCATAAAGCATTCCTCCCCCCCAAAGGCCGCGGCATACGGTCTATCCCCTACGATCTCCGCCAACCATCCGGTGATCAGCTCCCTCCCCCCCTTTTCGCCTCAGGCAAAACCGGTCGGCAGCATGGCGGCAACGACATCAGTGGCCACCGCAACCCCCACGATCTCGGTGAGCGGCATCGCCTATAACAAGGAGCCTGCCGACCGCCTGGCGTTCATCAATGGCGCCCCTGCCGTGGAAGGAAAAACGGTGAGCGGGGTCACCGTGGAAGAGATCATGCCTGACAAGGTGCGATTTTCCTACGGACAGAAGAGTTTCGAAGTGGCGGTGGGGCGGAGCAATCAGTAAGCAGGTTGAAGGTTGAAGATTGAAGGTTGAAGGTAAAAGGGCGCAACCATTTTCAGGTTGCGCCCTTTTTGTTACTTCCAGTTGCACTGGGGAGGGCCGGACTCCTGCATGGTGATGAGCCGCACCTGGCGCTCGTGAAAGAAGTAGTACCAGCCCCAGTTCATGATGACCAGCACCCGGTTCCGGAAGCCGACGAGGTACATGAGGTGCAGCGCCAACCACGCCACCCAGGCAAGATAGCCGGAGAGGTGAATACCGAAGGCGGAGGCCACGGCGGAATTCCGGCCGATGGTGGCCATGCTCCCCTTGTCCCGATAACGGAAGGGGGGGAGTTCCCGCTCAGCCTGCCTGGCCAGAATCGACTTGCCGGCGTAGGCCCCCATCTGCATGGCCACCGGCGCCACCATGGGGAGTACGGCGCCATCCTGCTCGCAGCAGGCCATATCCCCCACGATATAAACTTCGGAATGACCTTCCACCGTCAGGTCGGGCTTGACCTTGATCCGACCGCCGCCCGCCTTGGGGAGATCCAGCACCCCGGCCAGGGGTGCGGCCTTGACCCCGGCGGACCAGAAGAGGGTGTGGGTAGGGATGACCGTACCGTCTTTAAAGACCACATGCTCGGGTGCGGCATCGATGACTGCTGTATTAAGGAGCACCTCCACCCCCATCCGGCGGAGCCGGTCCACGGCGTATTTGCGGAGATTTTCCGGTTGTGACACCAGGATGGAACCCGAAGCCTCCACCAGCATGACCCGGCACTCGGTGATGGAGAGTTCCGGATAATCCTTGGCCAGAACATAGCGGACCAGTTCCACCAGTGAGCCGGAAAACTCCACCCCGGTGGGACCGCCCCCCACGATGACGAAGGTTAGCATGGCCCGCCGCCGAGCCGGATCGTTTTCCTTCACCGCCCTCTCGAAGAGACCAAGTATCTGGTTACGCAGCGCTTCGGCATGCTCCAGTTTTTTGAGGTCATAGGCATGCTCGGCAATGGAGGTCATGCCGAAATAGTTAGTCTCGCTCCCGGCAGAGACGATGAGGTAGTCGTACTCCATGGGGCCTTCCGAAGTCATGACCTTCTTGGCTGCAAGGTCCACACCGCAGACCTCGGCCAGCCGGAACCGGGTCTCGGGCCAGCGGCGGGCCATGGCCCGGATGGGATAGGCGATGGACTCCTGCTCCAGGGCCGCGGTGGCCACCTGGTAGAGGAGCGGCTGGAAGAGATGGTAGTTGTTCCGGTCGAGCATGACCACCTCCATCCCCTTACCCGCCAGCTCCCGCGCGGCCCGGATGCCGCCAAAACCCATTCCGACAATAATGACACGTTTCATGAAATCAGACTCCTTCTCCTCACATAAGCAACCCCACGGCAAATCTTACCGCAGGGTTGTGTGGAACATATGTAGCTTATTTGTCCGAATAAAACAAGTTTGAATCTCTTCTCCTACCGCTCCGTCCGAAACGTAATGATATGGGGAGTAACGTAGAACGGAACGGGACGCTGCTCATTACCGCGTCAGTAGAAGAGCTTGCGGGAACTCTTCAGGAGGCGTGCTGCGGAGGATTTGTTATTGTCGCATCGGGTGAGGGCCCACTCCGTGAGCTGTTTGGTGACGGCATCAAGGGAGAACTCTTCGGAGGAAAAATCCAGGTTCAGGGTGATCCGCCCCTCCGGAGGTTCTTCCCGGCAGAGCTCCCGTTGTTGCAGCCGGAGATGTTCCGGCCTGATCAGGTCGCCATTGGTGACTATGGTGGCATATTCCAGGATATTGCGCAGCTCCCGGACGTTACCGGGCCAATCGTGGGCCATGAGCAGTTCCAGGGCCGCCTGGGAGAGGCCGGGGAGAGATTTTCCCTGATGCTGCCGAAAATGGGAGAGAAACTGCTCGCACAGCTTGGGGATATCCTCCCGCCGTTCCCGCAGCGGGGGGATGGTGATGGGGAAAATGTTCAGCCGGTGGTAGAGGTCCTGCCGAAAACTCCCCTGGTTGCAGCACTCTTCCAGATCGCGGTGGGTGGCGGCGATAATCCGGAAATCGGCAGTCACCAGACAGTCGGAGCCGACCTTTTCATAGACCCGCTCTTCCAGCAGCCGGAGCAGCTTGGGTTGCAGCAAAAGGGGCATGTCGCCGATCTCGTCAAGAAAGAGGGTTCCGCCGTGGGCTCGACAGCATTTGCCCTCCCGGTCACGATCAGCACCGGTGAAGGCCCCTTTCACATGGCCGAACAGTTCACTTTCCAGCAAGGTCTCCGGGATGGCGGCGCAGTTCACCGCCACAAAGCTGGTCATGTTCCGGCCGGAGGCGTTATGGATGGCCCGGGCCAGGACCTCCTTCCCGGAACCGCTTTCCCCATACAGGGCCACGGTGGTGCGTGCGGAGGTGGCCACCTGCCGGGAAGCCGCCAGCGCTCGCCCCATGAGAGGAGAGACTGTGGAGATATTCTGGAAACTGAATTTTTTCCGTTCAGAATCCACCATCCGGTCGTAACTGACCTGCAGCCGGGAATGTTCCAGGAGTCGCGTCACCACCAACAGCAGTTCATCCCAGTTCAGCGGCTTCAGCAGATAGTCGTTTGCCCCCTCTTTCATGGCCGCCACGGCGCTGTCGACGCTGCCATGAGCCGTGACCAGCACAAAGGGGAGCTGCGGCAGGCTGCTGCGGACCTGACGCAAGAGAGCCACCCCGTCCATCTCCGGCATCACCATATCGGAGAGCACCAGATCGTAGCGGGCACGCTCCAGCTCCACCAATGCCTCAACCCCTCCGGCAACGCTGGTGGCCTGATATCCGGCATCCTCCAGGTACCCCTTGATCATGAAACGGAAACTCTCCTTATCGTCCACCACCAGTATCCGTGCATCCAGGCTCATACTCTCTCCTCCTGCGCCATTGCAAAACGGCAACCGCTTCGCAGCTGCTCGACCATCTCCTCCAACCATTCCAACGGGGCGCAGGGGGCGTTCTGCTGCAACCGGGCCGCCAGTTCCGCCGGCTCCCGGTTGCTCAACTGTCCGCAGAGCCCTTTCAGGGTATGGGCCGACAGGGAGAGCCGCTGGCGATCCCCCTGCTCAACGGCTGTTCCCAAAGAGTGCAGCTCATCGTCCAGATCCTGGGCCAACAGCTCCAGGTACCGCCGGAGACGGCCGGGATCGCTCCCCACCCCCTTGCGGGTCTGCTGGTTCAGCAGCGGTTGCGGTTGTGCTGACAGGGTAAAGAGTCCCTCACCGTGTACGGCCAGAGCACGGGCCAACTCCTCGGGAATAACCGGTTTTGCCAGCGTCACGTTGATCCCCGCGTTGCAACAGGCGTTACGGGTGGCGGTGTCCAGATCGGCGGTAACGGCAATGATCAGTACGGGTGGTCGGGATAACTCCTGCTCGCGACGCCTGATCCGTCGGGCCACTTCAATACCGTCGATACCGGGCATCCTGATATCCAGCAGCACCAGATCAAAGTGGTGCTGTTCCAGTAACCGCAGCCCCTGCAGACCATCCTCCGCCAGGATCACCTGCTGTCCCCAGCCGGTGAGAAGATCTTCAAATAACTGTCGATTGAACCGGTTATCTTCCACCACCAGCACCATCCCCTTGGCAAGAAAGACGGGATGGGCAAGAAGTGCATCCGGCACGGCCTCACACTCCTGATATGGCAGGTCGACGCTGAAACAGCTCCCCGCACCGTCTTGGCTGTCAACGGTGATACTCCCCCCCATCATCACCACCAGGCTCTTGACGATGGCCAGGCCAAGACCGCTACCGCCGTATTTTCGGGAGATACTGGGGTCCATCTGCTGAAATGGTCGAAAAAGTTGCGATAGTTTCTGTTCCGGGATGCCGATGCCGGTGTCCTGCACCTGGAAACGAAGCAGAGAGGGAGCTCCGGCGGCAGGAGGGGGGATCCTGACCGAGCAGCTGATCTCCCCCTCTTCGGTAAATTTGACCGCATTGGCGAGAATGTTCGCAAGAATCTGACGCAGACGCACCGGATCACCCAGCACCCAGGCAGGCGCCGTCTCTTCCACGAAAACCCGGAATCCCAATCTCTTCTGAGCCGTAAGATGACGATAGTGAGCTTCCAGGTTGACCGTGAGTTGCCGCAGGTTCACCGGCACGCTCTCACACTCCAACCGCCCGGCCTCTATCTTGCTCATATCCAGGATATTATTCACCAGGTCCATGAGTGAACGTGACGATTGTTCAAGAATGGCGTGATACTGGTCAAGTTTCACCGGATCAGTGGTGGCACGCGCCATGCTGCTGAAACCGACCAGGGAGTTGAGAGGGGTGCGAATCTCGTGGCTGACCAGAGCAAGAAACTCCGACTTTGCCTTATTGGCCTCTTCGGCGGCAACCTTGGCCTGTTGCAGGAGGACTTCAGCCTGTTTCCGTTCGGTAAATTCCCGGCTGATTCCGAAAAAACCGATAATATTACCCTGGTCGTCAAACTCGGGAGCAGAGCTTATTTCCGCCCAGATCCAGCTCCCCCCTTTGCAGCGATGCTGAGCTTCGAAGGTCACGATCCCCATCCGCTCACCACGCCGCTCAGCCTCAAGCCGCAGCAGACCTAACTTCCTCACTTCGGCAAGACCTTCTTCGCTGAAAATCTCGGCGATATGATGGCCGATCACCTCGTCGGCCCGGTAACCACGCAACCGTTTATCCGAGGGACTGATATAGGTGAAGCGATAATTACTATCCAGCCTCCAGACCACATCGGGAGCATTTTCGGTTAGCAGACGATAATGAGCCTCACTCTGCCGCAATGCCTCTTCCAACTGCCTGGGCGCCGCACTCATCCGTGCCAGCTCATCCTTTGCCTGTCGCAGCGCATCATTCATATCGGCGAGTTGCAGTTTCTGTTCCGCAAGCTGCTCTTCCAGGAGTTGATTACGTTCCTGCAATCCCCGCAGGAGGGAGAGATCATCCTCCCCGCGAGCCGGTCCGTCGGGAAGAGAGAGAGTGAGGTGACGAATTTCCTGGCAGGTGCTTGCATCCATTGGGGGGGATCTCACAAAGAGCACTCTGATATTAATATCGGGTAACTACTCAGGTTGACAGGCTGAAGGCTGAAGGCTGAAGGCTGAAGGCTGAAGGCTGAAGGCTGAAGGCTGAAGACTATCAGGAAAATCTCTGCAAGATCAATAAATATGCTTTCGCTAGACGTATGCTCTGTCATCCCGAACGATCGAGAAGGATCTTGTAGTGCCTTGAAGTAGTTAACAGGTTTAACCTTCAGCCTTCAGTCTTCAGTCTTCAGTTTTCAGTTTTCAGTTTTCAGCCTCAATACCTGAAGAGTAATCGTTTTCACCCTTAATGGACAACTTATTTTCAGATAATCAGATCGACGCTCCCATACCGGGAGCAGAGGAGTATTACAACTCATACCGCAATTCGGATATCGCCGGGTCGGAGTCAGCCATAGCCTTCCGGTCGTCATGGTAACAAAAGTAACAAGAATAACCGAAATTGAGGGAAAAGGGGCAGAGATGATGTTTTTCCGACAGACAGAGGTAGAGATCCTTTGACCGCGATAAATAGCGAGTGGTGCGACAGTCGGAGTTGTCCATTTGTTCTTGCATCGTTGCCATGATGATGACTCCTTATCAATGATCCGGGCGACACGGGAGCCCTTCTCCGCGCACAGGATTATGGGATAGGGCGCCACGTCGTCATGGGGTACTGTCCCGAATCGGACAGTATCTCACCCTCCGGGGTGCCTTTCCGGTACTATGAGCTTAAATCGTGCCAACGGTGCGCTATGAGGTTATTCAAGAGGTTACAAACAGCAGGAGAAAAAGAGTTGTCCCATACGGGACAAGGTGTGCCGTATGGGACAACAGGATGAAGAGGGGAAATTGGGGATGCTACTTCTTGAATTCACCTTCGGGAATTTTTTCCTTCACCGTGATGCTGATGATCCCCCGCAGATCCCCCTCTTTGTATCCCATAGCCTTGTCCTTGGGATAGCGCGCGGCAAGGACCTTTTTCACCTCGGCGGGAATCTTGTCCGGTGTGCCGTGGCACCCCACACAGGGTCCCTGCATCATGATCGGCTTGTAGTAACGCAAAATCCGCTCCTTGCCGGACTCCGTCTCCGAGAAGAGGGTGACCTCCTGGGGAAGAGTTTCTTCTCCCTTCTGCATACCGGCCAGTTTCTCCAGGAGCGCTTTTTCAGCAACATCGGGGCTGTTCGCCGGATTGCGGAGCCTGAGAGCAGTCCGCTTCATGGTGAGGCCGAAGGTTTTCTCCAGGCCGGCCATGATAGCTGGAGCCTCCTTGGCGCAGACATCCATACTTCCCGTCAGCCCGTTTTTTTGGATGGACGGGATCAGGCTCTTGCGCATCTCCAGGTTCAGCCGCCCCGCTGCGGCGGTAGCCCTTACCTGGGGAGAGAGCTCGGCGGCAGAGAGCGGCGTGGTTGCCAGGATGACCCCGGCAACAATAACGGCAATCGTCTTCATCGGTAAACCTCCAAAAAATTGATGGTTACAGCGGCGCATTATGAACAAAAGTCGATAATATATCAAGGCGGCTCGTCAGGCAACAGGCGACTCCTTGAAAATAGTTCCGGTTCAGGGCGCGCACTTTCGTCACACTCAGGAACGTCGTCTCGGCAGGTTCCGGCAGAAAAGCCAGGTCACACCCGGCAAGATGAGCAGGAAAGGGTAGGCAAGGAGATGAAAGGTCTGCCGGACCCCCACGGCGTCGGCCAGCATCCCCACCAGGGGACCGGTAACCGTGAAAAGAATCCGGAAGAGCAGCGCCTGGAGCGACAATATCCCCGCCCGATTGGCTGAAGGAGTCTCCGACTGGGCATGCTGCAGCATCATGGGGCCGCGCAACCCCCTCATGGCGGTGAGCAGATAGTAAAAGAGAAATCCCCCCATCCCCCCCACCAGACCAAGCCCCAGATACCCCGTCACCACCAGGAACATGAAGAGGAGCACCATCCGCCGGTCCCCCAGGAGAGAGGTAACGCGATGACTGGCCAGGGCGAAGATAGCCACGGTGATGTTTGCCCCGGCCCAGACGGGACCGAACCAGGCCACCGGCACCCCTGCATGCTGCATGTAGGGCTGAATCAGCCAGACGGGATAGAACGAAGAGAGCCCCAGGAGGGCGTTGAGGAGAACGGTGGAGCGCAGTCGCCGGTTTTCTCGAAAAACATACCGCGCCGTCCGGAGCGCCTCCGTCAGATGACTGACGGAGGCGGTGACTTGTCGTAGCGGTTCGCGCATGGTCCGGGTGAGGAGCAGCGCCAGCAGCCAGACACCGGTCTGCAGGATGAAGGGGAGAAGGGGCGCCGTGGCGTAGAGGAGTCCGGCGAAGAGTGCCCCCAGCGCCTCCCCCCCTTGGGCAAAACCGTTCATCCGCCCCTCGTGGCGGGCGTAATACTGTTCCTGTCCTTCCGTCTTCAAGGTCTCGTAGAGGAGGGCACTGTCCGAACCGCTGACAAAGGAGCAGGAGATTCCCAGCAGGATCTCCGCAACCAGCACCTGGCTGAAGGAGGCGGCAAAGGAGTAGACCCCCCACCCCACCACTCCCATAAACGACGCGATGGTGAGCGCCGTCCGGTATCCCAGACGGTCGCTCACATACCCGGCAGGGTACTCCAGCAGCACCGTGGCCAGGGAGAAGATGCTCTGGAGGAACAGAATCTGGGTCAGGCTCAACCCGATCCGGTCCTTCCAGAACAGGGTGATAATGGCCATGGGGAAGAGAGTCCGCTGGAGGAAAGCAAAGGCATAGAGCCGGGAGATGTTGGTCCGGATGCTGATCGACACAGAGAATCTCCCCGGAATGTTCCTACGCCAATCCCCGGACGATACTACGAAAACTGTTCAGTCCGGCCTCCACGTTCTCGATGATCTCGGCGGCCAGATCATCAGGTTCCGGCAGGTTATCCAGATCGGCCAGACTTTTGTCCTTGAGCCAGAAGATGTCCAGGCTGCTCTTGTCCCGTGCGATGATCTGTTCACGGGTGAACTTGCGCCACCTCCCTTCGGGATTGGCAGCCGCGTCCCAGCTCTCTTTCCGCTCATGGCGGTTGAGCGGGTTGTAGCAGACAACAAACTCCTTCAAGTCATCATGGCGCAGCGGCTTCTTCTTCAGGGTATGGTGGACATTGGTCCGGTAGTCATAAAACCAGATTTCCCTGGTCCAGGGATGAGGTAGGTAAGTTGTTCCAGATAATCGCCGTAGCTCACCCCGTCATCGCGCGCTCTTCATTGTTCCGCGACATTTCCACCAGGGGTGTTTCACGAAACGCCCCTACATCCGTCATCCGGATTGCCCGTGCCCATCGATCCATGCCGCAGACCCGACGGATGAGCGCCACCAGGGCGGAAAGTTCGGCAATGGGATGCGCCCCCTGATAGCCGTCCAGTTGGCCGCATGCCTGCCAGACCCGCAGCGGCGCTAGCTTCGGCCGGTCACTGTTGAGCCTCTCCAGCAGCTCCTTGACCATGGCAAAGGTTATATCACGACGCCGGAACGGCTGGCTGAAGAAAATCTTCAAGGCTTCAATCCTGTCCTGCTGCTCCGTAAGATAGGCGGCAAATTCGTCCACCAGGGCCTTAGCATTGACCGCGGCATCCTTGTCCCACTCCGCACGGAGAAGCTTGTCCAGGGTGTCATGATCAATGGTCTGTTCCTTGTCCCGGCGAATACGATCAATGAGTTCGATGAGCCCGCCGGTAAAAACCGCCGTAGCCTTTCCCACAAGCTGCTCCCGGGCGGTTCGTCGGAACTCTTCACCAGCTTCCCCGCTCTCCATCCCTGCCAGTTCCAGTGCCTTAACTTCGATGTTATCAGCGTCTATGGCCCCCAGGAGATTTCCCACGATGGTGGTGAGCTCCACTCCACCGGCTTCCTATTGACGAAGAGCACGTAATCCGCAGGACCGGTATCAGTGGGGTATTCCCGCACCGCAGGACCGAGCCCGTCACTCAGGTTGAT
The DNA here is from genome assembly GCA_903902855.1 of uncultured Geobacter sp. GTDB lineage: Bacteria > Desulfobacterota > Desulfuromonadia > Geobacterales > CAIOGM01 > CAIOGM01. Next base: position 51,461 of record CAIUWK010000103.1, read on the forward strand.
CTCCTTCCTGGACTGTACAGTCCAGCCGGACTGTCTCAGCAGGTCATCAATATGGTCCCTGGCGATCTGCTCGGGGTTCTTGTTTTCTGACATGGCATTCCTCAATTATAATTAAGGCAACCGACTACACCCTTCCGCACTTGGTGTCAACGGGAAAGGAGTAACCTGCCACCGCAGAACCTCATTACCACTACTACTCCGTCCTGCTTAAAGCTTCGGATACAGTCTCTTAAGTTTGATTCTGGCTTTGTCAGTTGTGAACTGCCAGTCAATATTTTTAATTTGGTTGTTCCTGGCTGTTTGCCAGGCGTCAACTTCGCTTCGTATGGTATCG
>CAIUWK010000104.1 GCA_903902855.1 uncultured Geobacter sp.
CTACGGCTCCTGGGTGGACCAGCTGCACGTGCAGATGGGACTGCTCCGGTTGCAGACGGGCCCGGAGATGGAAATCGGCGGTTCGATCCTGGTGGTGGATCTCAACAAGGGACGTTACCGGGAGTTCAACTCTCATGTCCCGCACCCCGAGGTTTTCGCCCCCCTGGTTGAACGTGGCAGACAGATCCTCAGCGCCCTGCGTGGCGAATGCGAACCTCAACCCTCCCCTTCCCTCCTATGCGGCTACTGCTCCTATCGACAGGGATGCCCGGCGCACAGTGATCAAGCAATCCCGGCAGAAGTCACCCGGCAGGTCACGACCTACGAACGGCTGGACCGGGAGAAGAAGCAGCTGGAAAAACAGTTGGAACCACTGAAGGGCGAGCTGCTGGAATTCTTCGGCGGCTCATTTCACGGAGTAACCGAAGACGGCATCGCCGTGGCAACCACCACGATGTTTTTCAACCCCAGGGGGCGGATCATCGCATAAGGGGGTGAGCAATGTACATTCCCGGTACAGCACGCTACGGCATCTGGCTCAGGGCAAACTCCAGCAGCGGCGGCAAGGACTGGCTTGGCTTTCTTACCGACAATGACGTCGTCAGTCAGTGGGGGAAGAGCGGTCAGGTGAACCAGAACAAGTCCATCAGTCCGGCCCCCTCCCGTAATTTTCTCAACCAGAAGATTCAGGAGAAGAAGAACAAGGGCTACCGTCTGGTGGGTGAATGGTTCCCCGAGACCGGCTGGTCACATCAGCAGCAGACGGCTCCAGCGCAACCATCCAGTCAACTTCAGCCAAACGTCACGAATTCCGTGACCGGCAGCGTCATGAAAGCGTGGCTGTCCAACCAGGACAGCGAGCAATGGTTCTAACACCACCCATACGGGGGAGATTCGACATCCCTCAGGGGTGCGCGTCTCCCCGCAACCGAAAAGGAGACGCCATGAACATCCTCGACAATATCTCAATCATCGTCCTGTCGGTTTCGCTCTGGACCGGCAGAAAGCAGCTGCGTCAGGAGGATCTGAAACTTGCCGACGGCAGCGAACTTCCACCACAGAAACTTGCCTCGCTGGGGAGCAAAAGGGTCATGGACCCGGCCGCACTGGCGCCGTTCGCCACCTTCAAGAGACGGGCGGAACGGACGGTTCTCACCGTGGGGACCCGCTTTCTGGGGGGCTATGCCGTCCCCAGGGAGAAACTGGACGAGTTGATGACGGAACTGGACAGCATCAAGGATGAATACAACAGAGCCAAGGCCGATTTCCTGGCGGAATACGATCAGGCGGTTCAGGACTGGACAGCACAGAATCCCGGTTGGGAGAACGTCATCGCGACGGCGGTGGAAAGCCTGGAGTATGTCGACCGACAACTGACCTTCAGGGTCCAGACGTTTCACATCAACCCGGTGGACGGACACGAACAGGGCCTGGAGGCGGAGATCAACGGCCTGGCTGAACAGCTGCGCCACGAGATCCAACAGCAGGCCCGCATGACCTGGGACGGCTCGTTCCGGGGAAAACTGGAGGTCGGACAGAAGACGGTGCGTCCGCTCAGGGCCATGGTGGAGAAGATCGAAGGACTGGTCTTTCTCGAACCCCGCCTGAACGAACTGGTCACCGGCATCAGGTCGACCCTCGCCACCATGCCGAAGAGCGGTCCTATCAAGGGGAGAGATTTCGCCGCACTCTGCGGAGTCATTCACCTCCTGGGGAACATTCCGGAGGCACGGGAGATTGCGGAGCAACCCCCGGTGGAAGAGGAACCGGAAGAGGTTTCCCTGTTCACTCTGGAACCCGTGACGGTTCCGGTGGCACTCCTGCACACGCCACCTGTCCACGAAGATGCACCGACGGAATGGTTCTGATCTTTCCGTGAAGACACCCGCCCTGCCGGGAGCACCTATCTGACGCTCCCGCAGGGGAGGAGCGTCCGACAGGAGGTATCATGACACCGAAACTATCCACCGTTATCGGAGGACTGCGGACCGCCTTGCAGGCCCTGGGCGCCAGGATGGCGTGACCCTGAAGATCGAGGGGGATCGAGCCTATACCAACGGCAAGGAAATCGTCATTCCCACCCTTCCCGCCGATGATGTCACGGCGGCGCTTCTCGCCCGTGGCTACGTCGATCATGAAG
>CAIUWK010000105.1 GCA_903902855.1 uncultured Geobacter sp.
CCGATTTCAATCTGGATATCCTCTATGGTGGCGAGCGGAAGGGGCAGGAGATCGCTTCCGCCGCCCAGACCCTCCCCATGTTTGCCCAGCGCCGTCTTGTGGTGGTCAAGCGGAGCGAAGCTCTCACCGATACCGATCAGGCGGCGCTGACGGAGTACCTCCGTAATCCTTCCCCCTCCACCTGCCTCATCTTCGTGGGAAAAAAACCCGATCTGCGACGGAAGTTTTTCCTGGAGCTGAAAAAGATCGGGGAGTTGGTGGAATTCAAGCCCCCCTATGAAAACCAGCTTCCGGCCTTTATCTCGGCGGAAGCGGCCCTGGCAGGGGCGCGTATAGCACCCGAGGCTGCGGAGCTCCTGCTGCTCCTCTCGGGAACGAACCTTCAGGAACTGGCCTCACAGATTGAAAAGCTGGCAGGCTTTGTGGGGACCGGGAAAAGCATCACCCTGGAGGCGGTGCGGGAGATCGCCTCGGATACCCGCGCCGATACGGTCTTTGATCTGGCCAACGCCCTGGGAGAAAAGAACCTGGGGATAGCCCTCCGGAAACTGCAGACCGTGCTCCGGGACGGCCAGGCGCCGCTCTTTGTGCTGAACATGCTGACCCGGCACTTCCGGCAGTTGTGGCAGCTTCGGGAACTGATGGCGCGCAAGGTCCCCAAACCGGAGCTGGGTCGCGCCATCGGGCTTCGTTCCGATTACTTCCTGCCAGGTCTCATGAAGCAGGCCGCCAATTTTACCCTGGTCGAATTCAGGGGGACCTTTACCCGGTTGTACGAGACCGACTATGCGCTCAAATCGTCCCGGCTTAAGCCGGCTTTCATCCTGGAGCGGCTCTTCATGGCGATCTGCCATGGAAAGACAATGGATAATTGACAATTGATAATTGACAATCGGGTTCTGAAAATCGTCAACTATCCATTGTTAATTGTCCATTGTCCATTGTCCATTGTTTATAGGGGGGGGTACATGCTGCGCCGGTTGATGATGACGGTACTGCTCATGGGGTGGATTGTTTCGGCAGAGGGTGCGGTGAAAACTCTCGGTCGAAGCGAGTCGTTGCGCTTTGACCCCTCCGGCTATCCGCCGGAGATGAAGAGCGCCTACGCTATCATGCAGGCCAAGTGTACCCGGTGCCACTCCCTGGAGCGGACCGTCGTTGCCGTTACCACCGGGGTTGCTCCCATTTCGGGACGTCCCTTCGACCACGTCGCCGTGGTGGCCTACGGTCAGAAGATGCTCCGGATGCCCAATGCCCGGATGAGCAGGGACGAGGTCAAGTCGGTGGTAAATCTTCTCGTCTACCTTGTGGACAGTACCCAGAGTGGAGAAAAGTAACCGGTTTTTGTGCCCTGGAACCGGTAAGGGAAAGAAGCCATGCCATCATGAAAAATTCACGACTGAGTCTACGGCTGATTTCGGCGTTCATGTTCATGGCGTTCATTGTCGCCATCTCCGGTCTCTACGGGATATCCACCATTAACCGGGTGAGCGGCAAGGTTCAGGAGACCATGAAGAGTCATGCCGCCCAGGAGAAGGTGGTTATTCTCATGAGGACTGCATTGCAAGAGTCGCGAATTCATCTGCTGGAAGCAGCCTTGGAGCGGACCGACCTGGCCGGCTTCGCCCCGTACCAGGATGAGTACGTGGCCAAACGGGATATCTTCCGGAGCTACATCGAGATCCTGCTCAAGGGGAATGCCAAGTTGGGGGTCCCCATGACCCCCTCCGGCGGCGCGTTGGCCCAGCGGCTTCATGATGTCCAGACCAGCTGGAACGCCTTCGAACGGGTGGCCGATGAGCTGCTGGCCCACAAGAGCGCTCTGCTGAAGGGGGGGAAAGGGAGGGTCACGGATAATCGTCTGCACCACCTGGCCATGAACGACACTCTCAAGGCCAGCGAGTTGGCGCAGCAGTCCGTGGATGAACTGCTGGTGACGGTGGGTTCGTTCATGAACCAGGCCGACCTGGAGATTGATGAGGTCAGGCATGGGGCGGCCTGGACCTTCAGCGGCGGGATTGTGGGGGCGTCGCTCCTGGCGGCTTTTCTTGGACTCATGGCCGCCCGTAACATCATCCGCCGGCTGGACCGGATGGTGACGGCCCTGGATCAGGGGGCCAGCGGGGATCTCACCGCAACGGTGGCCGTGGACTCCCGTGACGAGATCGGTCAGCTGGGGAGTGATTTCAATGCCATGATCTCTCATCTTTCGGATATGGTGGGGAAGGTCACGCGGACCTCCCAGGAGCTGACCACTATCTCCCGAAACATTTATCATGCCTCCACGCGGATGATGGAGGCGGCGGAACTGCAGGTGAGCGGGGTGAGCGAAACCTCCTCGGCGGTGACGGAGATCAACGTCTCCATCACCGGGGTGGCCGAGGGGGTGGACCGGCTTACCCGGTCGGCGGCGGACAGCTCCTGTTCCATCCTGGAGATGGCTGCCAGCGTGGAAGAGGTTGCGCTGAACGTGGAACAGTTGGCCCAATCGGTGGAAGAGGTAAGCTCCTCCATCATGGAGATGGCTCTCTCCATCCGGCAGATCGACACCACCATCGTCCGGTTGGTGGAGTCGGCCGGCGCCACCGCCTCTTCCGTGGTGGAGATGGACTGTTCCATCCGACAGATTCAGAACAGTACCCTGGAAACGGCGGAGATCACCCGTCAGGTCATGAACGACGCCCGGGAGGGGAACTCCTCGGTGGAGGCCACCATCACCGGGATGAGCGAGATTCGCCGTACGTCGGCCATCACGGCAGAGGTGATCGGCACCCTGATTCAGCGCGCCGATGACATCGGTCTGATCCTTTCCGTCATCGACGATGTGGCGGAACAGACCAGCCTCTTGGCGCTGAATGCGGCCATCATTGCGGCCCAGGCGGGGGATCATGGGAGGGGGTTTGCGGTGGTTGCCGAGGAGATCAAGGAGCTGTCCGAGCGGACCAGCAGCTCTACCCGGGAAATCGCACAACTGGTTAAGGGGGTTCAGCAAGAGACTCGCCGGGCCGCCGGCGCTGTCTGTCTCACCGAGCAGAGCGTCATCGACGGCGAGAAGCTTTCGGCCGGCTCCGGTGCGGCACTTGCCAAGATCGTTGCCGGGGTTCAGAAGGCCGATGGCCGGGTGGCCGAGATTGCCCGAGCCGCGGTGGAGCAGGCCAAGGGGAGCCGGATGATCCGAGAATCCATGGAGAAGGTCTCGGAGATGGTGGAGCAGATTGCCCGGGCGTCCCACGAACAGGGGAAGGGGAGCGAACTGATCATGAGCGCCGTGGCGCGCATGAAGGGGCTTACCGGCCAGGTCCGTAATGCAACCAGCGAGCAGAACAGGGCAGGCGCCTTCATCTCAAGCTCCACCGAGCATATCCTGGTCATGGTGCAGGGGATCAAGCACGCCTGCGACGAGCAGGCCCGGGGGAGCGTCCAGATAACCACCGCCGTCCACGGCATCCAGCAGTCAACGGAGGTAACCCATGAGGCGGCGCGGGTCATGGACGATGCGGTAGTCCGGTTGTCGCGTCAGATCGAGGTGCTGGAGAAGGAGATGGGAAATTTCACCATCACGAAAAAGGTGGAACATCGGGACGAGCAGCGGAATGGATAAACTCTTTCATCTGCTCATTGAGTAAGCAGCTGCTGATAAAGAGTGCGTCCCACGTCGCTCTGTTGCGTGGCATCGTCCTCAACAGGATTAAAAAACAGCTAGTTGGCCTTTTTTTCAAGTTGGCACGCTTTCTGCGAGAGAAATGATTTTACGCAATGACGCGTAAGCGTGAATGGCGATGCTGCCGACAGAGATACCTCTGCCGGTTTTTTTTGTTCCGGGCTTTTATCTGACGAGGCGGATTCATTGGGTGCCTCGTAATTATGCACTATTGACATAGTTGGCGAAACAGGAGAAAATGTTTTTATTTTAACAATGGGTTTCGCCTGCTTTTTGTGCAACATAACTTATTCATGGTTTTGATGAGGTAGTCATGCTTGTGGTCGCATGTATCAAACAGGTTCCGGATACGACGCAGGTCCAGATCGACCCGGTAACGAATACCCTGGTGCGGGAGGGGATACCGTTTATCATGAACCCCTATGACACCAATGCCCTGGAAGAGGCGTTGCGCCTCAAGGACCGGTTCGGGTTTCGGGTGGCGGCCATCTCCATGGGGCCTCCAAATGCCGAAGCGACCTTGAGAAAAGCTCTGGCATTGGGGGCCGACCAGGTGATCCTCCTGTCGGACCGGGTCTTTGGTGGGGCCGATACCCTGGCCACCAGCAATGTCCTTACCCAGGCGATCCGGAAACTGGCGGAGGAAGAAGAGATCGCCTTCATCATCTGCGGCAAACAGACCATCGACGGTGACACGGCTCAGGTGGGGCCGGGAATCGCCACCCGGTTGGGGTGCGCCCAACTCACCCTGGTGGACCGGGTGGAGGAGGTTGACCTGAAAAGCAGACGGGTCCGGGTGCGGCGCAAGCTGGAAGGGAGGCACGAGATCGTGGAGGCCCCCATGCCGGCACTCCTCACCGTGGTGCGGGAGGTGAACCGTCCCCGCTACCCCACCGTTCCCATGCGGCTGGACGCCCTGGACGGCACGGTGACGACCTGGAATAACAGCGTGCTGCAACTCAATGAACAGAGCATCGGGCTCAAGGGGTCTCCCACCTGGGTTACCAAGATCTTCTCCCCCCAGCGGGACCAGGGAGAGATCATCGGCGATGGCGTCAACGATCCGGTGGGGACGGCCCGGCTTCTCATCGATAAGCTGTTCAGCAAGGATGTGTTGCCTCTCTGATCCGTAGATTACGCAGATTGACGCAGATGAATATTTGGCGTGAATAGTGAATAGTGAAAGGTGATGCTTTCGCAACATCTATGAAAACAACCAGTTCTGTCATTTCGACCAACGGGAGAAATCTAACGACTTTAAGTCACGACAAGATCCCTCTCTATCGTTCGGGATGACAAAACATACGTCTTGCGAAAGCAACAAAGGTGAAAGGATAAAGAAATTCTCGAACCTGAAACCTAGAACCTAGAACCAAGGATTTATATGACCGAACCGATTAAACTGAAAAAGCCCCGGGGCGTGGCGAACGTCATAGCGGGCAAGTGTATTGCCTGCGGTGCCCGTTGCCAGAGTGCCTGTCCGGTGAACTGCGTCGAGATGAACGAGGCGGGCGAACCGATCATTCTCACGGAAAAGTGCATCGGCTGTCTCAAGTGCATCAAAATCTGCCCGGCCCAGGCGTTGGAGATCTTCTTCACTCCCGAAGAGCAGAAGATCCTTCAGGAGATCGCTGCCCGGCAAGTAGCCGGCGCTCCCGTGGCGGAAGAGATCGATGAAGAGGCTGCGCTCCTGGCCGCGAAGTTGGCTGCCTATCGTGATGTCTGGGTCTTCGTGGAGCAGACCGAAGGGGTGCCGGCCCGGGTCTCCTGGGAGTTGCTGGGGGTGGGGGCCGATCTTGCCAAGGCCCGCTCCGTGGAGCTCTGCGCCGTGGTCATCGGGAGCGACGTGGAACAGCTCTGCCGGGAGGCCTTCGCCCATGGCGCCCGAAAGGTCTACCTCATGGATGCCCCGGTTTTCCGCTACTACCGGACCCAGTCCTACCTGGAGGCGACTTGTCACCTCATCGACAGGTACAAGCCCGAGATCATTCTCATGGGGGCCACCGGCCTTGGCCGCGATCTGGCGGGGGCCGTGGCCACCCGGGTCGCCACCGGCCTCACCGCGGACTGTACCGGGCTGGCCATCGATCCCAAGGGGAACCTGATGCAGACCCGCCCGGCCTTCGGCGGGAACATCATGGCCACCATCATGTGCGACAAGTTCCGTCCCCAGATGTCCACGGTCCGCCCCAACGTCATGCAGATCGCTCCCTACCGGGAAGGGGCCACCGGTGAGATCATCCGGGAGTCCTGCGCCATACGGGAAGATGACCTGGCGGTGAAGGTCCTGGAGATCATCAACGACTCCAAGCAAAAGGATAGTGTGGATATCACCGCCGCCGACTTCATCGTCTCCGGCGGGAGGGGGATGATGGGGAGCGAGAACTTCGCCCTGCTCAAGGAGCTGGCAGATGAACTGGGAGGGGTCGTGGGTGCTTCCCGCAGCGCCGTGGATGCCGGGTGGATGCCCCAGGACCGACAGGTGGGGCAGACCGGGAAGACCGTCCGCCCCAAGATCTACATTGCCTGCGGCATCAGCGGCGCCATCCAGCATCTGGTGGGGATGCAGGATGCCGACATGGTCATCGCCATCAACCGGGACAAGGATGCCCCGATTTTCGAAGTTGCCACCTACGGCATCGTCGGTGATCTGTTTCAGGTCATCCCGGCCATCATCGCCCGGATCCGGGAGATAAAGGCGGTAAAGACCGGGACCCGGGACCAGGGATTGGTGACTGGGGAAAATGTCTAAAATTATCGTCTTGAACAGCCGTTACGACAAAGACGCTAACTATCAGGTTGATTTGTTTTTATCCTGAACATCCTGTTCATCCCTGTTAAACGGTTTTGAGGTATTTTATGACTGATATATCCGCCATCTTTGCCCCGCTCTTTATCACCTCGATCCTCTTCTTTGTCTGGAGCTGCTACCGCCGCTTCTCCCTGGTTACCCTGGGGAGAGCCGAAGATCGGTTCAGCTACCCCGGTCGGCGTCTGGGGGAGATGCTCCTCTACGCCTTCGGCCAGAAACGGGTGGTGAGCCGTCCTTTCGGGATCAACCACTTCATCATCTTCTGGTCATTCCTCATCCTCCTCATGGCCAACGGCGAATTCATCCTCCACGGTCTCTTTCCCGGCGTCAGCCTGACGCTCCTCCCGGACCGGCTCTACCTGGCCGTCATGCTCCTCATCGATCTGGCGTCCCTCCTGGCCCTGGCGGCGGTGCTGGTGGCAGCGACCCGGAGGATCATCGTCCCCCCTTATCCCATGGCACGCACCTTCGAGGCCTTCTTCATCCTCGGTCTCATCGCCACCCTCATGCTGGCCTACTACGGGATTACCGGCGCCAAGATCGCCAACCTGGATGAGACGGGGCGCGCCCTAGCCCGGACATGGATGCCTCTCTCCAGTATCGCCGCCGGCCTCATTCCTGCCGGTTCCGGTGGGAGCGTTCATGAGGCTTGCTGGTGGCTCCATGCCGTGGCGCTCCTTGTTTTCATGAATTTTCTTCCCTACAGCAAACATATGCATATCCTCACCGCCATCCCCAGTTGTTACTTCCGGCGGTTGGGGAAACCGAACACCCTCCCCCGGGAGGAGTTCGCACAAGGGAATTCCTATGGGGCTCAGCGGATCGATGAGCTGACCTGGAAGGATCTCTTCGACTCTTACTCCTGTACCGAATGCGGTCGCTGCCAGAATGCCTGCCCCGCGGCCATCACCGGCAAACCGCTGAACCCGCGCCAGGTGATCCACGACCTGAAGATGAACCTGTTGACCAACGGGCCGCTCCTCAAAAAAGGGTGCGCTCCCACACTCCCTCTCATCGGTGGGGAAGGGGAGGGGAGTATCAGCCGGGAGGCCATCTGGTCCTGCACCACCTGCGGCGCCTGCATGGAGTCCTGCCCGGTCTTCATCGAGCAGATGCCCAAACTCCTCACCCTCCGGCGGCATCTGGTGGAGGTGAAGTCCGACTTTCCCGAAGAGCTCCTCAACCTCTTCGAGAACATGGAGCAACGGAGCAACCCCTGGGGGATCGCCCCCTCCGAGCGGACCAAATGGACCGGCACCCTGCCGGTGAAGCCGTTTGCCGCGGGGGAGACGGAGTATCTCCTCTTTGTGGGGTGCGCCGGGGCCTTCGATTCGCGACAGAAGCAGGTCACCGTCAGCGTGGCCACCATTCTGGACCAGGCCGGGATCTCCTGGGGGATTCTGGGGAAGGAAGAGAACTGTTGCGGCGACAGCCTGCGGCGCCTGGGGAATGAATTCGTCTTCGACAAGATGGCACGGGAAAACGTGCTGCTGTTCCAGAAGAAGGGGGTGCAAAAGATCATTACCTCCTGTCCGCACTGTTTCACCACCCTGGCCAACGATTATCGGCAGTACGGCCTGGAGGTGGAGGTCATTCATCACAGTCAACTGATCCGGGATCTGCTGGCCTCGGGACGGTTGAAGCTCGATCACACCGTCACCGATCTGGGGAAGATCGTTTTCCACGATTCCTGCTATCTGGGGCGGCACAACGACATCTACGATCCCCCCCGGGAGGCGGTTGCCGCAGCCACGGGGACGGTCCCTCTTGAGTTGGAGCGGAATCGGGAGAACTCCTTCTGCTGCGGCGCCGGGGGGGGGCGGATGTGGATGGAAGAGCATCTGGGGAGCCGGATCAACCACAACCGGGTGCAAGAGGCGCTGACCCAGGAGCCCGACACCATCTGCGTCTCCTGTCCCTACTGCATGACCATGTTCGAAGACGGGCTGAAAGATGAAAAGGCCGAGCAGGTGAGGGTGCGGGACGTGGCGGAGATCGTGGCGGAGGGGCTGCGGCGTTGAAGCGGTGACTGGTGACCGGTGACTCGTCACTGGTCACCGGGAAGTTGAAATAGTATTGCATTACTATCGAAATTTATTCAATAACGGCTATTATCCGTACTATCTTGAATACAGGGACAAAGGGCGATTTTACCTGACCCTGGAACAGAATATCCATACCACCCTCGAAAGCGATCTTCCGGCAATCCATACCTCCTTGAACGGCGCGACCATTCGCAGGATCGAGAAACTGTTATCGATCATCTCGTCGCTGGTTCCGTTTACTCCCGACATGAATAGTGACTTACCGCAGGCGAAGGATAATCCCGGTAGGGGCACCACTCCATCCGGGGAGAACAGACACTCTGCCGCAACACTGCTTATCTTTTTAGTTTTTGCTTTTGTTTTCGGATTGATGGTAAAAGTAGTCGGACGAAAAGTCAAATTCATCGCCATGAATGGACTGGACAAGATGCGGGCAAGGAAGTTCATCTCTCTGACACCAGCGGCAATTCGTTCCTCTCTTGATGAGTTGAACAACCGTCTTAGGGAGGCGACAGCAGTTCTTGCCGGTGGGGACTCCGCTTGATCCGGAGAAAGGTCGTTGCACCATGAAAATGACGGTCATGCTTTTTCTTCTCTTGTTCTGCGCCACCATCGCCGGCGCAGAGGCGCCCGGCTACCATGTGCTGAAACGGCTGCATCTGGGAGGTGAGGGGGGGTGGGATTATCCGACCATTGACGGCCCCAATCGACGATTGTACCTCTCCCGGGGCAATTATGTACAGGTGGTGGATCTGAGTACGGACAAGGTGGTGGGGGAGATTCCCGACACACCCGGTGTGCATGGGATCGCGCTGGCTCCTGACCTGCATCGTGGGTTCATCAGTAATGGGAAGAGCAATATGGTGAGTATCTTCGACCTGAAAACCTTGAAAGTCACGGGACAGGTCAAGACCGGTGATAATCCGGATGCCATCGTCTACGACCCTGCCACAAAAAGGCTCTTCATCGGTAACGGTCGCAGTCACGACGCCACCATCATCGATGCCGTCACCGGAAAGGTTCTCAGGACAATTCCTCTGGGAGGAAAACCGGAGTTCGCCGTAGCCGATGGGGCGGGACGGTTCTTTGTGAATATCGAGGATACCGCCGAGGTCGTTACCATCGACAGTCGAACGCTCACCGTCATCAGGCGGTCAGCACTCGCCCCCTGTGAGGAGCCGACCGGACTCGCCCTTGACCAGAAGCACCACCGCATTTTCTCCGGCTGCCGCAATCGGATCATGACGGTCCTGGATACGGAGTCCGGTCGTCTGCTGGTAACTCTCCCCATTGGCGGTGGAGTCGATGGGGCTGGCTACGATTCCCACCGGAAGCTGGCGTTCAGCTCCAACGGGGACGGTACTCTGACGGTCATCAGAGAAACTCCCGCGGGACTGTTTGCCGTGGCCGAGACTGTCGTGACCCTTCCCGGTGCCCGGACCATGGCCCTGGATCCGGTGACCCATAACCTCTACCTCCCCACGGCGCTGTTCGAGTCGGCGCCGGCTTCCGGCAGGAGTGGCGAAAAAATGCGACCGCTCATGATCCGTGACAGTTTTGAGTTGTTGGTGATCGGGAAATGAGCAGGGGAGAAGGGGTACTACAAACCACTGAACCGGGGCATCCTCAAGGGGGATCATGCTTGAGTTCGTAACAAAAATTCCCCAATGGCTGCTTCTGCTGACCGGCTACCTCGTGGTGGCCGGTCTGGGCTATGTCGATTACCTGACTGGCGATTACTCCATGCTGATCTTCTACCTTTTTCCGATTTCCCTGGTTTCCTGGTATCTGGGGCTCAGGGCGATGTTTTTCCTCTCCCTGGCCGCCGGCGGGGCACGCTTGATTTCCGACTACTACAGTTACTCGGCTGCCACCTTCGCGTACCGGGACTCCTTTCAGGACATGCTGTTCTTGCTCGTTATGGGGTTCCTCGTCGCCCAGATGAAAAAGTTTTTTGTTAACGACTAGGTCGAAAAGTATTATCGCCAGAGTTGGAGTCCCATGCCCCTTTTTTCACTCTCCACGCAGAGTCTCGGTTTGTCTGACTTCACCGCCACCATGCTTCCCGTGCTGAAGCTCTTCCTGCTCCCCGTGGGGGGGGGAATTCCCGGCGGAGTGCTGCTTGCCCGCGCCCAGGGGTTGCCCTGGCCCGTCACCACAGGGCTTTACCTGGTTTCGGATGTCATTCTGGCCCTTGCCTTTGAACCGATCCTTCGGTTTCTCGCACTGTTGGGAAGGAATATCCCTCTGCTCGCCCGTCTCAGCGTGTTCTTGAAGGGGGTAACTGCTCGCAGCGTGACACATCTCAGCGGCACCGGCGCAGGACCTCTTACGCTCATCATGATCGCCTTCGGTGTTGACCCCATGACCGGACGCGCCACGGCGCTGGCCGCAGGGCACGGATTTCTTGCGGGGTGGGGCTTTGCCCTGGCAGGTGACATGCTCTATTTCGGCGTCATTGCGTTCACCACCTTGCGCCTGAACTCCTATTTCCGAGACCCGAACAGTACCATGCTGGTCGTCCTCGCCATGATGTTCGTCGTGCCTCTTCTGGTTCGCTCTGTTCGTGCCAGATATCGACTCAGGTTGATAGGCTGAAGGTTGAAGACTCTTAGGAAATGAACCAATGATCCACTGTTATCCCCACGATTTTGCCGTTCAGGTTCACCGGTTCCTCACGGAGGTGATCCCCCCGGAGACTCTTTATCCACTCCCGGACGTCGGGAGCCTTGAGCTGCTCATCTCCACCTGTTATCAGGCAAGCCTCATGCGGGAGGAGGAGCGACCGGTCCGCTTCCGTCTGATCCTGCGGGACCCTGAACAGTTCCCCTCTGGCCAAGGGCCACCTGACGGTCTGAACAGGCTCGTCTTCACCCTGCCGCAGGCGTTTACGGGAGATGAACTGCGCAGGATTTCGCCGGCGACGAATTTCGATACCTCCCTCATCGGCGTGACTATCGATGCTCTCGGCACCCCCTCGATCTGGGGGATCGTCCATTCGGGCTCCCGCTGGCTCCAGGTCTTTCGCGGCGGCTCCCAGAGGATCAACCCTCTCCCCGACTCCCTCATCATCTTCGTCACCGGACCGGGACGGATCAGTGTCTCGGTGGGCGCCACCCTTATTGCGGGACTCCGCGGCGGGCAGGTCGTCCGTACGGACCAGGAACTCTTCACCGCCGGCTGGCTGCAGCACCTCACGTCGGCCCATCGTGATGAGCTCTGGGTCATGCACGAAGAGGCCCGGCAACAGGCCACCACGAAATGGGCGGATATTTCTCCAGACTTTCCCCTCATCCTGGGGCAGAACCTGCTGCGCCGGGTCATCAGTCTCGTCCGAAATCACCGGCATGGCGGAGCCCTCATCATTGTCCCCACCACCCGCACTCAGGAGTTGAAGGAGCCCAACCCCTACCTGAACATCAAGTACAACTTCCGGTTGGACGAGGGGCGCCAGAGGATTCACCCGCAGATCGTTCGGCTCATGAATGAATTTGCCCGGATTGCCGGGAGCTGGGAGCTGGGGGGGGAGCCGGTGGGGTGGAGCGAATACGTGGCGAGCACCGATCCCACACTCTCTCAGCTGGACGAAACCCTCTATGAGATGACCCACCTCCTGGCCGAGCTTTCCCTTATCGACGGCGCGGTGGTACTCAACCATCGCTTTGAGGTCCTGGGGTTCGGCGCCGAGATCTATAGCGGTCTAGACAACGTCCCCGTCATCCAGAAGGCACTGGATCTTGAAGGGAGCGTCCGGGAGTCGGAGTCTCCCAAGGGGATGGGGACCCGGCACCGTTCCGCCTATCGCCTCTGCATGGCCCTAAAAGATGCGGTGGTCATCGTCGTCTCCCAGGATGGTCATGTCCGTTTCGTCCGTTGGCACAACGGCGCCGTGACCTGCTGGGATCAGGTGGCCACCGGCATCCTGGACTTCTGACCCCTCAGGATGAAATCCTCTCCCCCGGGAAGAGCATCCGTACGCGAATCCTCCCTTCCCGCAGTTCACTCATGGAGCAGTACGGCCTCCAGGTAACCGTTATCCCCTTCCTCTTTCACCAGTCGCAGCTTGCCCCCGAATGCGGCGATGATCCGGTGAGCGACAACCGGAGCCAATCCCAGTGATTCAGCGGTGGAAGCCGACCTAGCCCGGGACTCGATCTCGAAAAAACCTGTGGCCTGTTCCCCTGACAGCGACAGGGCGTCAACCTCAAGATGCAGCCGTAGAGCCCGATTAATGACGACTCCTGTCAGATGAGCGCTCTGCTTGTCCTGGGAGAAGGAGGCGGCCAGGAGGATCATGGATTCCAGGGCTTTCTTCAGTAACTGATAATCCCCTTTCAGAAGAAAAGTGTCCAGCTGTGCTGAATGTCCCAGGGAGATATCTATCTCCGGGAGCGAACCCCTGACCAGGGTGAGGAGTTCCGTGAATGACCGCGCAGCTCCGTTTTCCCGGCTCCGCTGCTCTATCTCGGCAATCATGGTCGTGTCGTCAATGAGGTTGTGCAGCCGTAACGAGCTTTGCCGGAAAAGAGAGGCGTACAGGGTCCGATCCGTGGAGGGGGGACAGAGATCCAAGAGCAGGCTCCCCACCCCCAGAACTCCATTGGCAGGGGTGCGCATCTCATGGGAAATCATGCAGAGAAAATCATCCTTGAGCCCCCCCAGTTCCCGGCACCGTTCGTATGCTTGAGCCAGTTCCCTAGTCCGCTCTGCCACCAACCGTTCCAGATTCTCGTTATGATCAGCCAGCCGGCGCTGCAGGGAACGGATCCGGAGATGGGTCTCCACCCGCGCATGAACCTCCTCCAGCTGGAAAGGCTTCGTCAGGTAGTCTACCCCCCCTACACGGAACGCTTGCACCTTGTCCATGGTTTCATTCAGCGCGCTGATGAAAATGACGGGGATCTCTTGCAGTAGCGGGTCGGCCTTGAGCTGACGGCAGAGTTCGTAGCCGTTCATTTCCGGCATGTTGATGTCCAGCAGGATCAGGTCGGGCGGATTCGTGCGGGCGGCCTGCAGCGCCAGCGTGCCGCTGAGCACCGCTCTTGTCTGATATCCTCGACTCAGGAGCATTTTCTCCAGGAGGAGGATATTGGCAGGCATATCGTCCACGATCAGGATCTGTGGCGTGTTCTGTCGTGTGTTTTCCGTCATGATATGCCTCTTTCCGTAGCTTCCAGAGCCTCCATTAGTACCTCCATGAACTCATTAACCTTGATCGGTTTGATTATATAGCGGAAGAAGCCTGCCTTTTTTCCTTTCTCGATTTCGCGCGGCATGGCATTGGCGCTGAGGGCGATGACCGGGATATGTCTGGTGGCCGGATCCGAGCGGAGGATACCCACTGCCTCATAACCGTCGATGCCGGGGAGATTGATATCCATCAAGATCACGTCCGGCAGGGATTCCCTGGCAATTTCGAACCCCTTGACCGCATCCACCGCGGTCAGGAGCCGAAGCTCCGGGTGGCGTGCGATGATCTTTACCACCAGTCTCAGGTTTGCCGGGTTGTCCTCCACATAGAGCAGGGTTCTCCCTTGGGCAGGGTGAGGCGCCGGTTGCCGGGGGAGCGTCGTCAGGTCATTCTCTTCCGGGGAGAGTTGCGGAGCGGCAACGGAGATGAGTTCGAACCAGAAGACGCTCCCCACCCCGACACTGCTCTCCACACCGATGACCCCTCCCATCAGTTCGATGAGCCGCTTGGCCACCACGAGGCCGATACCGGTTCCCTCCTTGCAGCCGGCCTCCTGTCCCAGACGGTTGAACGCCTGGAAGAGTTGCGCCACCTGCTCCGCATTCAGTCCTCGTCCGGTATCCCTGATGCTTACGCGAGTGAAACCCGCTCTGCTCTTGCTGCAGAGTACCTCCACCGTTCCCTCAGCCCTGTTGTATTTGATGGCGTTGGAGAGGAGGTTGATGAGTATCTGTTTCACCCGGGTCCGATCGGTATGGACAAAATAGGGGGTCTGGAGTTGGGGGATGAGCAACCGGATGCCACGCTGTTGCGCCTGGGGTTCAACCATCCCGCTGCATTCCAGGATGACTTCGGACAGGGAGACCGGTTCCGGCGACAGCGGCACCTGGCCGGACTCGATCCTGGCCAGATCAAGAATTTCGTTGATCAACTTCAGCAGATGCCATCCCGCCTGGAGAATCTGGGTGATGTTTTCATGTTGCCCCTTCGTCGCCTCCGGGGGGTCGGACTCCAGCAGCTGGGCAAAGCCGAGGATGGCGTTGAGCGGACTCCGGAGCTCATGGCTCATGCTGGACAGGAATTCCGATTTGGCCAGGTTGGCTTTTTCCGCCAACCACCGGGCGTTTTCCAGCTCCTCATTCTTCTCCAGCAGCACCAGGTCCAGCCGTTTGCGCTCCGTGACATCCCGGGCAGCGGCAAATACCCCCTGCAGCCTCCGGTCCCGATCGTAGAGGGTGGTGGCGTTCAGGGAGACCACTGTCTCCTTACCGCCCCTGGCCCGGGCGGTGAGCTCGTAGTTGGTGACATTCTTTTCGCTCAACACCAGTTTGATGCTGTTCCCGGCCCGCTCCTCATCGGTGAAGTGCCTCCTGAAGGGGGCGCCGATCAATTCGTCCCGGGTGCAGCCGGTGAGGGCCTCCATCTGTTTGTTCACATCGGTGATGATCCCGGAGGGATCGGTGGTCATGAGAGCGTCGATGTTGGATTCGAACAGGGAGCGGGTGTAGAATTGATAGTCGCGCAGCCGTTGCGCCAGTTTGTTCTGCTCTTCATCAATCTGTTTCCGGGCGGTGTTGTCGGTACCGATGAGGAGGTAGCCGATGATGGCTTCCTGGGGGTCGCGCAGGGGGGTGACCGAGACCACCGCCGGGAAGCGGCTCCCGTCCTTCCGAATGTAGGTCAGCTCGTAGATATCCTCGATCCCCCGGGAGGCCTTGAAGACCAGGGCCTCGAACCCGGGGGTGATGGGGGTATCGAATTCATTACTCAACGTCTGGGCCCGGTCAATAAGCTCCTGGGGATCGGAAATGTCCGCCGGGGTGATCTTGTTCATCACGTCGTCGGCCGCATATCCCAACATCCGTTCGGCCCCCACGTTGAAAATCTGAATGACCCCCCTGGCGTCGGTGGCGATACTGGAGAAGTTGGCGCTGTTGAAGATTGCATTCTGCAGCGCCCCCGCCTTGAAGAGCGCCTCTTCCGATCGTTTCTGTGCGCTAATATCCAGAATCACGCCGATGAGTCCGAGGACGTTACCGTCGGCCCCCTTGAATGTGGATTTGTGATACACCACGTCATGCCGCACCCCCTGGGCGTCTTGCAGCATCTCTTCGTATACCTGCACCCCGGGGTTACGGATCAGTTCAAGATCCTTGGCGTGGGAGAGCTTTGCTGGTTCCGGAGGGGAGATCTCCTGTAAACTCTTCCCCACCAGGTCGTCCCGCCGCCTGTCGCAGAGCTGCTCAAAGGCCTTGTTGATCCCCAGGAAGCGCCCTTCCGTGTCCTTGTAGAAGACCGGCACCGGCATGGATTCCAGCAGCGTGTCCATGAAGGCGGCGCTGTCGCTTAATGCCTGCTGCGCCGCATACTCCTCGGTGACATCCCTGAAAACCAGTACCGCCCCCACCACCCGCCCTTCTCTGTCGCGGATGGGGGCGCAGCTGTCGGCGATGGGGCGCTCGCTGCCGTCACGGGCAATGAGGATGGTGTGGTTGGCCAGCCCCTGTATCGTCCCCTGCGCCAATGTCTGTGCCACAGGAATAGTGGCCGGACAACGGGTTTCCTGGTTGATGATCTGAAAGATATCGTTCACCGGCCGGTGGTCGGATTCCCCCTGGCTCCAGCCGGTGAGCTGTTCTGCTACAGGATTCAAGAGTGTCACCATCCCTGCGGCATCGGTGGCTATTACACCATCGCCGATGGAGTTCAGCGTAACGGCCAGTTTTTCCTGGCTGACGTGCAAGGTGGTGTTGGCCTGACTCAGTTGCTGATTAGTCTCCTCCTGAATCTTGAGTAACTGCTCCGTTTCCCGATGAATCAGGGTATGAAGTCGATGCTGTGACTCTCTGTAGATCCAAAAAGCGAACAAAAGGGCAAAGAGGAGTGTCATTAGGTTGGCCACAACGATGAAGCCAAACATATTGCGCATGTTTCTCTGGAACTCTGTTTCATGAAGCGCCAGCACCCCTTCTTCCAGCCGGACCACGTTCCCGAGCTTGGCACGAATGGAATCCATTAACCGTTTCCCTTCGCCACTCCCCACAACCGCCAGGACGGCAGTCAGGTCGTGGTGGCGGCGCAACTGAATAACCTGCGCCATTTCAGCCATTTTGGCGGTCACCAGAGGGGGGAGTGCGTCCAGCTCTTTTTGGGCGGCAGAGGTGGAGAGTTGCCGTAATTCATTCAGATGACCGCTGATACGGTCGCGCACCGCCAGATACGGTTCCAGGAAGGATTCATTGCCGGTGAGCGCATAGCCGCGTTGACCGGTTTCGGCATCTCCCAGTTCGGAGAGTAATGCGTTAGTGCTGTGCAGTACCGCGGAGGTACGCTTTCGTGCCTCCGCGGCATCCTCTATCTGGTGAAAAGCTCGGAACGAGAGCATCGTCCCCAGCACGACCAAAAGAATTGCTCCGGTCAGCGATATCGCAATCTTTAGTTTAGTTTTCATGGGAATGAATGCTCCATGGGGATCTGTGATGAACAGGAGTGCGAGTGCCTGGGGGGTGTCATGCAAGCACACGCAACTAACATGCCATGAAAGATTCGTGGGGAGTAGGAGCGTACGTTACCGATAATAAACGTAAAATAAGTATTATGTCGTAGCGATGCGGATAAATCCGCTCTATATGCCGGTGATATGTGACGGAATCGCCATATATCGCGGATTTTGGGTGAACTCCGGAGCACTCCCACTCCTGTTTTTAACAGAGTATCTTGCCGGAGTCGATTTATGCTATGTTGTCCACGTATTTTCAGAAACGGGAGCCACGTCGTCGACTCAGGCCATGCCGACCCACTTCACTATAAAGGAAACCAGTGACCCATGTTACCAAAATGTCCTTCATGCAGTTCAGAATATACTTACGAAGACGGGGCTCTGTACGTCTGCCCGGAATGCGCCCATGAGTGGTCGACGGACGCAGGTGAAAGCGTTGAGTCTCACACTGTCGTGCGTGACGCCTTCGGCGCGCCCCTCATTGATGGGGACTCGGTGACCGTCATCAAGGATCTCAAAATCAAGGGATCGTCATTGGTGGTCAAGGTCGGCACCAAGGTGAGGAACATACGTATTGTCTCGGGAGACCACGATATCGACTGCAAGATCGACGGCATCGGCGCCATGCAGTTGAAATCGGAGTTCGTCAAGAAGGCGTGATTGACGCTTCTCCTGTTGAGGGGACGTAGCGCACAACCGGCAGTCGTACCTGCCGACACTCACAAGGGAGAGACCATGACCTATAACGATCTGCTCCGCAGGCTTCGTTACGCGCTGAAGCTCAATGGCGAAACCATTGCCGGATTATGCACGCTGGGAGGGCATGACCTTGCCCCCATAGAGGCGCTGAAGCTACTTAAAAAGGAGGATGAGCCCGGCTTCATCGTCTGTGGCGACTTGGTTATGGGGGCCTTTCTGGATGGGCTGATCCTCTCCCGAAGGGGGGTGCAGGAGCAAAAAACCGCTTCGGCAACGGAGACGGCGGGAGCGTTGAACAACAACCTTATCCTGCGCAAACTCAGGATCGCCCTGGAGTTGAACGAGGAGGCGATGCTGGCGCTCCTGGCAACTGCCGGGGTCAAGCTTTCCAGATCGGAATTATCCGCTATGTTTCGCGCCAAAGGGCAGAAGAATTACAAGACGTGTGGCGACCAGTTCCTGCGCAATTTCATCCGAGGGCTGACCCTTGCCAGTAAAGGTTCATCATGAGGGATGTATTTTCATGTAGATAATCCCTGGTGGGTGTGGTAAAAGATTTTATGTTTTTGATTCACGGAATAACGCGATGGCGTTGTATTCATGTAAACAGGATGCTTTTGATGTTTTTCGGATGTACTGTTTCAGTATAAATATTGTAATTGCCTGATTCGTTTCCGGTGGCGGAAAAACTCTGCTGAGACAGTTGAAAGAGTCCATAGTTGCGGTAGATATAGAAGATATATAAACCTATAAAAGGATTGTGAAATGGCTATTTTCAACTGGCATGATAACTATTCCGTGAAGCACACTGTGATAGACAACCACCATAAAAAAATAATAGAGTTGTTTAATTCGCTCTATGATAATTTTAACGAGCAAAATTATGACATATATGGAACAGTGCTTGATGAATTGCTTGCCTATGTTGATTATCATTTTACTACTGAAGAGCAGTATATGGCGGACATCAACTACGAAGGTGCTAAAAATCATATACATGAACATAGAAAATTTACCGAGAAACTGATAGAGTTGAAGAATTCCGGTTCAGACGGAAAGAATGAGAACTGTCAAGAGCTCATCTATTACCTTGGTTTCTGGGTGCTTAACCATGAGACTGAAAAAGACATCGAATTGATCGAATTGTTGGTGCCGAACAAATAGAAGGAACAGTTACGTTATGGATAGGACCAAAACGGGCATCTGCTGACAAGCAGGTGCCTCTTTTTGTTGCATTTAATAGCTCCTCCGCGTTTATCCACTCCGTGCCGGATAAGTTTTGTGGTATAGTCGCCGGCTATGACCCAGAGCAATGATTACGACATGACTGAGAGCCGGATTGAGGCGGAGCTTCCCATTGACATTCCGCTGGACCGGATCAATCCCTCCACTCTCCGGAGTATGATCGAGGAGTTCGTGACCCGGGAGTGGAACGAATCGGCCGATTCCCGGTTTACCCTGGAAGAGAAAGTTCAACAGGTGCTGCGGCAACTCCAGGCCGGTCGCGCCAGGGTCGTCTTCGACGCCTCATCCGAAACCTGGAATATTATTCTTTAGATATTGTGGCTGAAGACTGAAGACTGAAGGCTGAAGGTTAAACCTGTCTCGGAGGTTTCACCTTTGTTGATCTTGCACCGATTTTCCTGATACTCTTCAGCCTTCAGCCTTCAGCCTTCAGCCTGTTTTTGCGAGTTATCCTTGATTCTTGACTACGCCACCCTGGACCTCATGCTTCGCAGCCATCCTGCCTGGCGGTTGCTCCGTTCCGATCATGCGCCGCTGGTGGTCAGCTTCATGTATCGTGTCTTCATCGCCCCCAATGTGCGGGTGATGGCCCAGGCAGATCTGGTGGAGGCGCTGCATGACGAACTGTTTGCCCTGGCCCGACGACCGGGGACGGAGCCTTTTCCCAAACCTCCCCTCTATTACCTCAACGAATGGGCCGGCAACGACAAGGGATGGCTGCGCAAGTTCTACCGTCAGGGGTCCGATGAGCCCTGGTTCGACCTGACCCCCTCCGCCGAGAAGGCCATTGCCTGGCTGGGAACCCTCATGGAGCGGAGTTTCGTGGGGACCGAGTCCCGTCTCCTCACCCTGTTCCAGTTGCTCAAACAGATGAGCGAGGGGAGCGACACCGACCCCAAAAACCGTATCGCCGAGCTTCAGAAACGCCGGGATGAGATCGACTCCCAGATCGCCCGGGTGCGGGGGGGTGACATCCCGCTGCTGGACGATACGGGGCTGAAGGAGCGTTTCCAGCAGTTCATCCAGTTGGCCCGGGAACTGCTCACCGATTTTCGGGAGGTGGAGCAGAACTTTCGCCTGCTGGATCGGCGGGTGCGGGAACGGATCGCCTTGTGGGATGGGGGGAAAGGGGCGCTCCTGGAAGAGATCATGGGGGAGCGGGACCTGATTGCCGACTCGGATCAGGGGCGGAGCTTTCGCGCCTTCTGGGATTTTCTTATGTCCGGCCGCCGTCAGGAGGAGCTGACCACTCTTCTGGAGCGGGTCTTGTCCCTCCCCCCCGTGGCGGAGCTGAAACCGGACAGCCGGACCCATCGCCTCCATTACGACTGGCTGGAGGCGGGGGAGCATACCCAGCGGACGGTGGCCCAACTCTCCCAGCAGTTGCGCCGTTTCCTGGACGACCGGGCCTGGCTGGAAAATCGGCGGATCATGGATATCCTCCATGGCATCGAGGCCAAGGCCCTGGCCCTGAGAGAGTCCCCCCCCACCGGGGAGATCATGGAGATGGCGGAGAGCGCCGCCACCATCGAACTCCCCCTGGAACGGCCGCTGCACACGCCGGCGAAGAAGCCGGTTTTCAGCGACCAGGCGTTGGAAACGGGAGATGCGGAGCTGGATGCGGGATCGCTCTACGGACAGGTGGTCATCGACAAGGCGCAGTTGACCCGGCATATTCGCCACGCCCTGCAGGAACGATCCCAGATATCTCTTGCCGAGCTCTGCCGGCTCCGGCCGTTGCAGAACGGTCTGTCCGAGCTGGTGGCGTACCTGCAGATCGCCGGCGACGATTTCAAGAGCGTGGTGGATGAAGAGGTTCTTGATGTCGTCGTCTGGCAGGGAAAGGGAGACGATGGCGGGGAATGTACCAGGCAGGCGCATCTCCCCAGAGTAATTTTCGTGAGGTAATGATGGCGGAACAGGGTTCTCCGGCGGCAACAGACGATCTCTCCATGCTGGTCATCACCCTGTTGAAAGGGGTGATCTATCAGGAGGGGGACGCAAGCCAGTGGCAGGCGCTGCTCAGGCTCCAAGCCAGGGTGCGCGACTACGTCTCCGTACTCGGCCTGGAACTGATCCTTGACGAGTCCGAAGGGTACGCGTTTCTCTGCTCACGACCGGCGACGGGAGAGGATGAGGGGGGGAAGATCCCCCGCCTGGTGGCGAGGCGCTCCCTGTCGTTTCCGGTGAGCCTCCTGCTGGCGCTCCTGCGCAAGAAGTTGGCCGAATTCGACGCCGGTGGAGGGGAGACGCGGCTCATCCTCACCCGGGATGAGATCGTGGAGCTGCTCCGGCTCTTTCTCCCGGAGAGGAGTAACGAGGCCAGGCTCACGGATCAGATCGAGAGCCATCTCAACAAGATTGTGGAGCTCGGTTTTCTGCGCAAGCTGAAACCCGCCGGAGCCGTTGCCGGTGGGGAGGGGAGCCTGTACGAGGTCCGCCGCATCCTCAAGGCATTCGTGGATGCCCAGTGGCTGGCTGATTTTGACGGACGTCTGGCTGCCTATCAGGCCCACCTGACGGGAAAAGCAGGGGAGAGCGGCGATGAGTGATCCGCAGGAGCTGTTTCTGGATTTCGTGGCCGACGATACCCTCTGCGGCTTCCGGCTCCACCGCCTGGAGGTGTACAACTGGGGGACGTTTGACGGCCGCGTCTGGATACTGCATCCCGACGGCAAGAACTCGCTCCTCACCGGGGATATCGGCTCGGGAAAATCCACCCTGGTGGATGCCGTGACCACCCTCTTGGTGCCGGCCCACCGGGTGGCCTACAACAAGGCCGCCGGGGCCGACGCCCGGGAGCGGACCCTTCGTTCCTATGTGCTGGGGCATTATAAGTCGGAACGAAATGAGCTGAGCGGCAACGCCAAGCCGGTGGGGCTGCGGGACCATAACAGCTATTCGGTCATTTTGGGGACCTTTCACAATGCCGGTTACAGCCAGACGGTGACGCTGGCCCAGGTTTTCTGGATGAAGGATGCCGCGGCTCAGCCCGCCCGTTTCTTCGTCTGTAAAGACCGGGCACTCTCCATTGCCGAGGATTTCTCCCGGTTCGGCTCGGACATCACCCTGCTGCGCAAAAAGCTGCGCGGCATGGGTGCGGAGATTTTTGACAGCTTTCCCCCCTATGGCGCCTGGTTTCGTCGCCGTTTCGGCATCGAGAACGAGCAGGCCCTGGAGCTGTTCCATCAGACGGTATCCCTGAAATCGGTGGGAAATCTCGCCGACTTTGTCCGGAGCCACATGCTGGAGCCCTTTGACGTCGCCCCCCGCATCACGGCCCTCATCGGCCACTTCGACGATCTGAACCGGGCCCATGAGTCGGTGCTCAAGGCCAAACGACAGGTGGAACTCCTGACGCCGCTAGTGGCCGATTGCGGTCGCCATGGGGCATTGGTTGCCCAGGAGGAGGAGCTGCGTGGCTGTCGCGACACGCTGAAGTTTTTTTTCGCAGGGCTGAAGCTGACCCTGCTGGAGAGACGCCTCCTGGGGTTGAAGGAAGAATGGAGCCGCCAGGAGAACCTGGTAAAACGTCAGAAAGAGGAGTGCGACACCCTGCGAGGGGAAGAGGGGGAGCTGAAGCAGCAGATTGCCGATAACGGCGGCGACCGTCTGGAACGGTTGGCCGGGGAGATCCGGAAAAAGGAGCAGGAGCGCCAGAGACGTGAGCAGAAGGCGCGGCGCTTTGCCCAGCTGCTGGCAGCCGTGGCTGAAGTCGCAGCCGAAGACGAAGCGGGCTTTCTCCGTCAGCGAAGCCGTCTCTCGGCCCTGGCAGAGTCGGAGCAGAGCAGGGAGGCGGAGCTGCAAAACAGGGTCACCGAGCAGGGGGTGACCCTGCGCCAGGGGAAGCAGGAGCATGACGGGCTATCGGTGGAAATCGCCAGCCTGAAGAGCCGGCGGAGCAACATCCCCTCGGAGCAGGTGGCGCTCCGGAGTTCTATCTGCACGGCATTGGGACTCTCCCCGGCGGAGCTCCCCTTTGCCGGGGAGTTGCTCCAGCTGCGTGAAGAGGAGGGGGAGTGGGAAGGGGCCGTTGAACGACTGCTGCGCAACTTCGGCCTGTCGCTCCTTGTCCCCGATTCCCGCTACGGGGCCGTTGTTGAGTGGGTGGACAAGACCAACCTGAAGGGGAGGGTGGTCTATTTCCGGGTCCGTCCCGGTGTGAAGGGAGAGCTCCCCCAGCTGCATGGGGATTCCCTGGCCCGCAAGCTGGTCATCAAGCCTGATTCCCCCTTCTACGACTGGCTGGAACGGGAGCTGGCCCATCGCTTCGATGTTGCCTGCTGCGCTACCCAGGAACAGTTCCGGCGGGAGAATCGCGCCATCACCCGGGCAGGTCAGATCAAGGCGCCGGGGGAGCGTCACGAGAAGGACGACCGGTTTCGCATCGACGACCGACAGCGCTACGTTCTGGGATGGACCAACGCCCAGAAGATCGCGGCCCTGGAGGTGACGGCGCGCAACCTTGCGGCGCGGTTGGGGGAGCTGGGAAGCGGCATCGCCGGGGTGCAGAAGGAGCAGCGGGCTCTCAAGGAGCGGCTGGACGCCCTGTCCAAACTGGATGAATACACTGATTTCAGCGAACTGGACTGGCAGACGCCGGCCCGGGAGGGGGCGGCGCTGGAGTTCGAGAAGAGGCAGCTGGAGGCCACATCGGATCTTCTCCGGAGTCTGACGGAACGTCTGAAAACTCTTCGCCGAGAGTTGGCCGCCACCGAGGCGGAACTGGAAAAGAAGAGCAGGGAGCTGGGGGGGACCCAGGCCAAGCGGGAGGCTGCGGAGGAGCTGCGGCTCCTGGTCCTGGCGGTGAAGGAGGGGACCCGGCAGGAGGATCCCCCCCGTTTTCCACGTCTGGAACTCCTGCGGCAGGAAGCCCTGGGGGAGCATCATCTCAGCGTGGAATCCTGCGACAACCGGGAGCGGGAGATGCGCGACTGGCTGCAGGATAAGATCGACGCCGAAAATTCCAAGCTGAAACGGCTGCGCGACAAGATCATTCAGGCCATGGCCGCGTACAAGGATGAGTTCAAGCTGGAGATGAAGGATGTGGATGTGAGCATGGAGGCCGGTTTTGAATACGGGAAGATGCTCCACTCCCTTCAGGCCGATGATCTCCCCCGCTTCGAAAACCGTTTCAAGGAGTTGCTCAACGAAAACACCATTCGCGAGGTGGCCAATTTCCAGTCGCAACTGGCCCGGGAGCGGGAGACCATCAAGGAGAGGATCGCCCGGATCAACGAGTCGCTGAACAAGATCGACTACAATCCCGGCCGCTACATCGTTCTGGAGGCCCAGCTCACCACCGACGCCGATATCCGTTATTTTCAGTCAGAGCTGCGGGGGTGCACCGAGGGGACACTCACCGGTTCCGATGACAGTCAGTATTCGGAGGCCAAGTTCATCCAGGTGAAACAGATCATCCAGCGGTTCCGGGGGAGGGAGGGGGAGAGCGAACAGGATCGCCGCTGGACGCTGAAGGTCACGGATGTGCGCAACTGGTTCACCTTTGCCGCCAGCGAACGGTGGCGCGAGGACAACAGCGAGCATGAACATTATTCCGATTCCGGCGGCAAATCGGGTGGGCAAAAGGAGAAGCTGGCCTACACCATCCTGGCGGCGAGTCTGGCCTACCAGTTCGGCCTGGAATGGGGGGTGGTCCGCTCCCGATCCTTTCGTTTCGTGGTCATCGACGAGGCCTTCGGCCGCGGTTCCGACGAGTCGGCCCAGTACGGGCTCCGGCTCTTTGCCCAGCTCAACTTGCAGCTCCTCATCGTCACCCCGTTGCAAAAGATCCATATCATCGAGCCCTTCGTGGCCAGTGTGGGGTTTGTCCAGAACGATGACGGCCGTGCCTCCAAGCTGAGAAATCTCTCCATTGATGAGTATCGCCAGGAGAAGGGGAGGGAGTCGGCATGAGCTGGACCGGGCCGACTGAGCTCCGGAGCCGGCTGCAGCGGCTCTGGGACCGGGGAGAGCTCCTGGCCTCGCTGGTCACCGGGGAGCCGCTCTTCCCCCGGCGTTTGACCCTCACGGTTCCCACCTCGGCGGAGATGACCCACCGTTTCGACGAGGTTCGCGCCTGGGTGGGGGAACTGCGCGGTATGAAGTACTGCCGGGTGGAGATGCGGGAGTTCAGACACCGGCTCCTGGGGGTCAATGCCGTCCCCCAGGAGCTCTGGATAGACCGGGTGGAAGACGCCCTGGCGCTCCTGGGGAAGCAGCGTGGGGCAGCCCGCTTCGTCGCTCTGGTGGCGATGACCCGCTGCAGTGAACCCCGTCTCCTCTCCTGGCTGGCCAGGCGGCCGTTGCGCGCCCTGGAACTTGCGGGAGAGTGGGAGCGTCTGCTGGAGATCGTCTCCTGGATGGAACTGCACCCCGCCTCGGGACTCTATCTCCGGCAGGTGGATATCCCCGGTGTTCATACCAAGTTCATTGAAACCCACCGGGGGGTACTTGGGGAACTTCTGGAGACGGTCCTGCCGCCGGAGGCCATCGTGCCGGGTGCAACGGGTGTGAGCCGCTTTGCCCAACGGTACGGGTTTCGCGACAAACCGGTTCTCATCCGTTTCCGCCCCCTGGACCCCGACTGCTCCCCCCTGGCCGGGATCGGTTCCGGCGACATCACCCTGGATAGCGAGAGCTTTGCCCGTCTGGAGCCTGCTCTCTCCCGGGTATTCATCACCGAGAACGAGATCAATTTTCTTGCCTTTCCGCCGGTGAAGGAGAGTCTGGTCATCTTCGGCGCCGGCTACGGTTTCGAGATGCTGCGGGAGATCCCCTGGCTGAGGCTCTGCCCTATCCTTTACTGGGGGGATATCGACACCCACGGCTTTGCCATCCTCAACCAGCTCCGGAACTGTTTCGCCCAGGTGGAGTCATTTCTCATGGATCGCGCCACCCTGTTGGCCTTTGAATCCCAGTGGGGCGAGGAGGAAAAGCAGACGGTGCGGGAGTTGACGGAGCTGACGGAGGAGGAGCAGGCGCTCTACGATGAGCTGCGGGACAATCGGCTCCGCCCCCGGCTCCGCCTGGAGCAGGAGAGGATCGGTTTCGGCCGGGTTGAGGAGGCCCTGGAGGCGATCCTGATGCGAAACGAGCCGAGCCGGTTCACGGAGATCCAACCATGAAGAAGCCGAGCATCAGCACGGAACAAGGGCGCTACTTTCTCTCCGACCGGATCAGGGAAGAGGTGAATTTTCGGGAGACACTGCAATCCCGCGGTTTTCGTCCCCCTCCGGCCCAGAAGCCTGCCGCACCCGGCAGGAAGATCATCCCCCTGCCAAGGCGCGACAGCTGGAACATCCCTTCCTGTGAGCTGCAGGAGGCCATTGCCCTGCGCGAGAGTGTCCGGGATTTCAGTGAAGAGCCGCTGACCCAGGTGGAGCTGGCCTTTCTCCTCTGGTCTACCCAGGGGGTGAGGGACGTTCTGCATGAGGCGGCGGTGCTCCGGACGGTCCCCTCCGCCGGCTGCCGCCACCCTTTCGAGAGCTATCTGGTTGTTCTCCGGGTGACCGGCCTGGCTCCGGGGATCTACCGTTACCTCCCGCAGGATCATGCCCTGGTTCTTGAGAAGGAGCGCGCCAACCTCCCTGCCTATCTCACCGCCGCCACCCATGGTCAGCGTTTCGCCGGCAGAGCCGCCGTGACCTTCATCTGGACGGCGCTTCCCCGGCGGACCGAGTGGCGTTACGCTGAAGCATCCTACAAGGTCATCGCCCTGGATGCCGGCCATGTCTGCCAGAATCTCTATCTCGCGTGCCAGGCCATCGGCTGCGGCACCTGTGCCATTGCCGCCTACAATCAGAGTCTGGTGGACGAACTGCTGGATCTGGACGGAGACGAAGAATTCGCCGTCTATCTGGCCCCGGTGGGAAAGATCCGCAGCCGGCTCAGGATAAAAACAGAACAAAATTAACTCACACCAAGGCACAAAGGCACGAAGAAAACCAAGATAATCAGGATCAATCGCCATGACCGACACAACAACGACTACCCCAACCCCCATCGTCCAGATTCGTTCGGTCTCCAAGGCCTACCGCCGGGGGGGACAAATCGTGCCGGTGTTGGAGGAGATCTCTTTCGACATCGCCCAGGGTGAGTTCCTGGCCCTCATGGGTCCCTCCGGTTCCGGTAAGAGCACCCTTCTTAACCTCATCGCCGGCATCGACAAGGTGGACAACGGCAGCATCAGGGTAGGGGGGGTGGAGATCACCACCCTCTCCGAGACGGAGCTGGCCGCCTGGCGTGGCGTTAATGTGGGATTCATCTTCCAATTTTACAACCTTATCCCGGTTCTCACCGCCTTCGAGAATGTGGAACTTCCGCTGCTCCTCACCAACCTCACCCGCAAAGAACGGCGGGAACATGTGGAGCTGGCGTTGCGGGTGGTGGGACTGGCCGACCGGATGGATCATCGCCCCAGCCAACTCTCCGGGGGGCAGCAGCAGCGGGTGGCCATTGCCCGGGCCGTGGTGACCGATCCGGTCATCCTGGTGGCGGACGAGCCCACCGGCGACCTGGACCGGAAATCGGCGGAGGAGATCCTGCATCTCATGGACCGCTTGAACCGGGAATCGGGGAAGACCGTCATCATGGTGACCCATGATCCCCGTGCCGCAGAGCAGGCACGCACCATACGGCATCTGGAAAAAGGATTCTTGGCGGAGATCTCTTCCTGATCTCACCATGGAAATATCTGTTGACTTTTTATTGCTACTGCCGTAATTATTGCCTATGGATTTTATAGATCATTCAGCTCTTCAAAAGGTGCCATGAGGTCGCGAAGCGGAAACTGATTTTTTTGCAGAAATAAACTATAAAAACCATAGACATTAAATTTTAAGGGAGACGTGCCATGGGAAAGATTTTTCAGGACAACTCGCAATCTATCGGCAACACGCCGCTCATCAGGCTCAATCATGTAACTGATGGCGCCAGGGGGATCGTGCTGGGGAAGGTCGAGGGGCGTAATCCGGCCTACTCGGTGAAATGCCGCATCGGCGCCGGCATGATCTGGGACGCCGAAGAGCGGGGGATACTCAAGCCTGGGGTGGAGCTCATCGAGCCCACCAGTGGTAATACCGGCATCGCCTTGGCCTATGTGGCGGCGGCCCGAGGGTACAAGCTGACTCTCACCATGCCGGAGACCATGAGCATCGAACGTCGCCGGGTGCTGGCGGCCCTGGGAGCCAATCTGATTCTGACCCCCGGCGCCGAGGGGATGAAAGGAGCCGTGAGCAGGGCCGAGGAAATTGCCGCCTCCGATCCCGACCGATGGTACCTGCCGCAACAGTTCAAAAATCCGGCCAACCCGGCCATCCATGAGAAGACCACAGGTCCGGAAATCTGGGACGACACCGATGGCGCCATCGATGTCCTGGTCTCCGGCGTGGGGACCGGCGGCACCATCACCGGCATCTCCCGCTACCTCAAGAACAGCAGGGGGAAAAAGATCATCTCCGTGGCGGTGGAGCCAAAGGAGAGCCCGGTGATCACCCAGACACTGGCAGGCCAGCCGCTGAGACCCGCCCCCCACAAGATCCAGGGGATCGGCGCGGGCTTCATCCCGGAGACCCTGGATCTCTCCCTCATCGATCGGGTGGAGCTGGTGGAGAGCGGTGAGGCCATCGAATTTGCCCGGCGTCTGGCTCGTGAAGAGGGGCTTCTCGTGGGAATCTCCTGCGGGGCTGCGGCGGCCGTGGCGGTCAGGTTGGCGAAACTGGATGAATTTGCCGGCAAGACCATCGTGGTGATCCTGCCGGACAGTGCGGAGCGGTACCTCTCCACGGCGTTGTTCGACGGGATCTGAGATGCCTTCGAAACCATAATCTAGTTTATTGGGGTTTCCATGAGCATCGTCATCGAAAATGTGAACAAGCAGTTCGGCAGATTCACCGCACTGAAAGACGTGAGCCTTACCATCCCCAGTGGGGAGTTGGTGGCGCTGCTGGGCCCTTCCGGGTCGGGAAAGACTACTCTCCTCCGGATCATCGCCGGTCTGGAGACGGCCGATTCGGGGCGGATCATCTTCGACGGTGAGGACACCACTCAGCGGAGCGTCCGGGAACGTCAGGTCGGCTTCGTCTTTCAGCACTACGCCCTCTTCCGGCACCTCACCGTGGCGGATAATGTGGCCTTCGGCCTGAACGTGAAGCCCCGCTCCCAGCGCCCCTCCAAGAAGGAGATCCGGGAGAAGGTCCATGAACTGCTCAAACTGGTGCAACTGGAGGTGCTGGCGGACCGCTACCCCTCCCAGCTTTCCGGCGGTCAGAGGCAGCGGATCGCTTTGGCCCGGGCCCTGGCGGTGGAGCCGAAAGTGCTCCTCCTGGATGAGCCCTTCGGTGCTCTGGACGCCCAGGTGCGGGCCGAACTCCGCCGCTGGCTGCGGCGGCTTCACGATGAGATCCATGTGACCAGCGTTTTCGTCACCCACGATCAGGAAGAGGCGCTTGAAGTGGCCGACAGGATCGTTGTCATGGATCATGGCAGGATCGAGCAGTCCGGGACCCCGGATGAGGTCTACGATAATCCCGCCAACCCCTTTGTTCTCAACTTCCTGGGGCATGTGAACCTCTTCCGGGGGCGGGTACACCAGGGACAGGCCCGTCTGGGGGGGATCACTCTGGAGACCCCCGAGCATGCCGGCGCCCATCACACCCCGGCCGTGGGGTATGTGCGGACCCATGATATCGTGGTGGAACGGGTAGCCAGCGACGATTCCGGTATCGCGGCCACGGTGCGGCACATCCTGGCCGTGGGGCCGGTGGTCAGAGTGGAGTTGACTCTCACCGAGAATAATGAGACCGTGGAGGCCGAACTGACCCGTGAACTCTTCCGGGAGTTGGAACTGAAGGTGGGTGAGACGGTCTTTGTCCGGACCCGCAATGTCCGGCTCTTCGTTGATGATTATCAGATTTAACCATTTTAACAGCTAGATGATGATTTTGGAGGCGATGATGAAACGTGAAGTGCCGCTCTTGCCGGCTACCGCAACCCCTCTGGAGATCCTTCGTGCCGGCATGGATGCCGCCTCCGGTCCGGTCTCTCTTGCCTGTTCCTTCTCCTGGGAGGACGTGGCCATCATAGACATTGCCCACGAGGCAGCCCTGAAGCTGGGGGTTTTTGCCCTGGATACCGGACGGCTCAACGAGGAGACCTACGAGGTGGCTGACGCCGTTGCCGACCGCTACGGTATCAGCATCCAATGGTATTTCCCCCGGCATGAGGAGGTGGAACGGCTGGAGCGGGAGAAGGGGCTCTTCTCCTTTCGGGAATCCCTGGAGAATCGCCATGATTGCTGTCATATCCGGAAGGTGGAACCGCTGGGAAGGGGGTTGCAGGGTCTGGGCGGGTGGGTCACCGGCATGCGGCGGGAGCAGAGCGTCACCCGGGGAACGCTGGCCCCTCTGGAACCGGATGAACTGAACGGCGGTATCCTCAAGATCAACCCGCTCCTGGAGTGGAGTGAAGAAGAGGTCATCGGGTACGTGGAAGAACACCGGCTTCCCACAAATAGGCTCTTCCGGCAGGGGTACCGTTCCATCGGCTGCGCCCCCTGTACCCGCCCCGTGGCCCCAGGGGAACATCCCCGCTCCGGGCGGTGGTGGTGGGAGAACCCGGAGCATAAGGAGTGCGGCCTGCACCGGCGCTGATCGTGAACGTACGATAAAAGGAATCCCCAGGATGAAACGAATAGTCGCTCTCTGCCTCCTGCTGACCGCCTGTGCCCCCTTGCGGAGCGGGACGGTCTGTATCACCCCCTTTTCTCTTCCCGGAGTCACGAATGTTGCTCTCAAGCCGGAGTTCTTGCAGAACTTCCAACATGAGCTCCAGCGGGAGTTGCGCCGGGAGCTGGAGGAGAAGAGCGTGATGGCTGTCGTGACGACCTGCTCCTCCGCGGAGTATCAGCTTCAGGGGAAATTTGTCTCGCTGGAGAGGTACCGGCAGCGGTATGAGCATGGAGAGGTGGCGGGGATCTATGCGGTGGAGGTAGAGGGGAAACTTACGAGGAGAGGGAGCGGTGAAGCGGTGGTTGA
Organism: uncultured Geobacter sp.; assembly: GCA_903902855.1. Taxonomy (GTDB): domain Bacteria; phylum Desulfobacterota; class Desulfuromonadia; order Geobacterales; family CAIOGM01; genus CAIOGM01. The sequence goes on from CAIUWK010000105.1 coordinate 31,188, forward strand.
TTTTTCCGACTACCAATCCCGGGAAGGTGCCGAGGAAACCGTGCAAAAGCTGACCAAAAGCATCGTGAAAGATATTCGCCGTGATCCGGGCGGGAAGAGCCGACGCTTCTTCCCTCCATACTTTTGAAGCCGTCATTGCCGGGGTTTACTTCGTTCCCCCGGCAATGACGGTATCTGCGGCAGCATCAAACCTGAGCAGCTTGGTACTCTCAATTCCCGGTAAAGAGTGACGTTGAAAGAGACTACAACCCGGATTTATAAAAGAGCGCCAGGGAATAATTGGCGCCGGCCGCGGTATTTTGCCCGTAGATGTCGGGGCGATAACTGAGTTCCACCCCCCAGGTCGGAGTAATCTTGTACCCCACCGTCAGATCGAGCTTCCCCAGGTCGAAGTTGTTGGTGGCAGTGGGGTTGCCGTTGCCGTCGCTCTTGTTCCCGTTGTCGATACTGAAGGTCCCGTCCAGCTTGACCCGGGCAAAGAGTTTTTGGGTAATGTCCCCCCCCAGTTCCACCAGGTAGCGTAGTTCGTCTGAAGGATCCCCGGCGCGGAAGCGATAACCGATCTCAAGATTGCCATAACCGGGGAACCACCGGTACAACGATCTTCCATAGAGCAGCCGGAGTTCGGTGTCAACCTGACCGTTCCCCAAGGGGAGCGAGTCGGTGATACTGTAGGGGCCCGGTATCTTCACGATGAGTTGCGTGGCAATGATGCCGATGGTGTCGTGATCCAGCAGTTTGTAGCGGAGCCCCAGTTCCACGTCCCCCAGACCGTACCCCTTGGAGTCGGCCGTGTTGTTGTCATTCTCCAGCCATTTATAGGTCAGGGAGTTGAGGAGCGTCAGGTTGTCCAATAGACCGTATTCCAGGTAGTTGCTGAGGTCGTAATCACTGAATTTCCCGCTATTGGGAGTTGTGCCGCGACTTCCCGAGGAGGTGAAGCTCTCGTGGGCATAATAGTAGTTGAAGGCGAATTTTTCGTACAAAGCCCCCTTGCCGGCGGTCCAGGCTCCGGCAAAACTTGCCGTGGAGCCGGCCATGACCAGCAGTAAAGCTATGGCTAATGAAAAAATGTGGTGTATCATGGAAATCCTTTCGAGATGAGAGTGAGGAGGGGGCCTTGACGGACCCCTCCTCACGGTATGAAGATAGGTTGTTACTGTACCGGGAGAGTGGTGTCACCGGACCATTCGTAATATGACGCATCATAGTTGACGGCGTTAATGTAGCCCGCCATGCGCAGGGCCATGGTCATCTCCGCCGACCGGATACCTTTGGTACAGTAACTCACGATGAAGTCGGTCTTTTTCAGACCGATGGCGCTGAAGGTGGCTTCCAGCTGTTCGGGTGTCTTGAAAAAGCCGGGGAGGGGGGCGCTGTTGACAAATAACGCCTGATCAAAGGGGAGCGAAATTGCTCCCGGAATGTGCCCTCCGCGTTTTTCCCCATATTTTACGGCGCCGGCATACTCGTCAGCACCCCGCGCATCCACTATTTTCACATCACTGCGTAACTTGTTCGCCACAATCCAGGCCTTGTCGACGGTGTAGCCGGAATCAAGCGACGTCAAGGTAAATGGGGTCGGAACCGGGACAACAGGGGTGGCATTAACCGTATTGCCACCGTTGAGCCATGCCTGGTACCCGCCGTTTAATATCTTTGCCCTGGTTATACCGGCCATCCGCAACATCCAGACGATACGCCCGTCTTCGCCCCAGCCATTCGGGGCGCCGGCATAGACCACCACCTCCCTGCTCCCATCAATGCCCAGATCTCCCAAGAGGGTGCCGATTTCTGCAGCCGGTTTCAGTACCCCCCAGTTAGCGTCTCCGGGGGCTCCGGAGGCTACGGTAGCAAATGTCTGCCACATGACATTGATTGCTCCGGGGATATGCCCTGCGGCATAATCGGCTGCGGGGCGGGCATCCAGGACGATTGCCGTTGTCAGGTTGCCGGTCAGAATCCCGGCAAAGGTGATGATACCGAGATCGCTGTAGGCAGTAAGCGATTCGGTAGAACCGGCCCAGTCATAGAAGGAAGCGTCATAGTTGACGGCCTTGTTGTACCCAGCCAAACGCAGAATCATGGTCATGAGTCCGGAACGGATACCCTTGGTGCAGTAGCAGACGATGGTATCCGTCTTTTTGATGCCGGCAGCGGTGAAAAGCGTTTCCAGAGCATCCTGCCCCTTGATGATTCCGGGATTGGTCGGATCGTTGGTATAAAGAGCCGTATTGAAGGGGAGGCTTATGGCCCCCGGCAGATGACCGCCGCGCTTTTCGCCGTACTTTATGGCGCCGGCATACTCTTCGGGATCGCGGGCATCGATGATCTTTACGTCCGTTCTGGCCATGTTAGCCAGAATCCACCCCCGGTCAACGGTATAGGTATTGTTCAGCGAACTGACTGAGAAGGCTACCGGTGTAAGCGGCGTTGAGGGGGATGTGGTAAGACCGAAGCCGGCGGTTTTCCACCCCTTCAGACCTCCGTTGAGTATTCTGGATTTGGTTACTCCGGCCATCCTGAGCATCCAGAGGATGCGGCCATCCTCTCCCCAACCATCGGGGGCATCGGCGTAGACGATTACCTCCGTAGAGGCGTCAATCCCCAGCGCGCCCAGCGCGGTTCCGATTTCGGCAGCGGTCTTCAGAGTCCCCCAATTTGCGTCTCCTGGAGCACCCGTCCCCACCGTTGCAAATGACTGCCATATGACGTTGAACGCACCTGGTATATGCCCCGCGGTAAACGCTGAGGCCGTCCTGGCATCGAGGATGACGGTCCCGGCCTTGCCAAGTGTTCCCTTCAGGGTTACCGCGTCGGTAACCAGAGTCGCGTCACTGTACGTGGAAGTAGCCGACGGTGCCGCTGTTTTTTGAGTCACGCTGCTACCACAACCCACCAGAACCATGATGGCCACTGTCATGAGTCCCACCACAAATATTGAACTTCCTCTTGCCATGAATATTTCTCCTCCTGGTAATATACGTTCCGTAACCGGGAACGATGTCATAGTGATGCAGGAATGAATCGACTTACATCCAGACCACACAGGCGTCCTGGATGTTTTTCAGAAGCCAGTCGGCCCCCCGCTTCTCCACGAAATCATACTTGTCGGACCCCGTTGCCCCCATGTACTCGGCACAGGGGGGACAGACCCCGAAGGAAGCCCCCTTCTCCTTCAGTTTTTTCATGAGGGTGTCGGCGTTACCGAATTTCTTGAAGATGGGTGAGTCGATCCGCTCCGCCTTGCTCTTGTTTGCCAGGTCGGCCCCTTCAAGGGTCATCCAGAGATGGACCTCTCCCCACCCCTTGTCCTGGGCCGTGGAGGCCATGAGGAGCGCCAGAATTGCCCGGTTCGGATCATTTCCCCCATTGGTGACGACCACCACATACTTTCCTTTCTTCTCACCTTCCGCAGCAACGGCGTTGCCGCTCATCAGGGTGGCAAGTCCGGCAGCGCCGATCCCCATCCCCAAGGTTTTCAGGAAATCTCCCCTGCTGACAAGCTCCCCTGTTTCTTGCAGTTCACCTTCCTTGATCCGTTGCATCGCTATCCTCCGTTTGTATTGTTTTTTCAGGGGAGAAATGAGATATTCCCGCCCGGGCCCATGGCCGTATCTTGCGAATTGCGCCCCTTTTCCCAAGGGAGTTAAATCGGTATTCACGTGCGTATTTATCGTATGGATCGAGGGAAAAGTCAAATTGATTAAAACGATGATACCGATAGGACCTATTGTATATTTCCATATAAGGCGGCCATGAACATCAAACAGCTGGAAATCTTCGTGGCCATCGCCGCCACGGGGAGTTTTTCTAAGGGGGCGGAGGCGGCCTTTATCACCCAGTCCACCGCCAGTCAGCATATGGCGGCCCTGGAGACGCTCTGCGGCGTCCGGCTGCTGGACCGAACGGGACGCGGCGCCATCCCCACCGAAGCGGGGAAAATCCTCCTCGTTCAGGCGAGGCAGGTCCTCAAATCGTTAAAGAAGACGGAACAGGCCCTGCTCCGGTTCCGTCAGGCCGACGGTGTGGAGCTCTCTGTGGGGGGGAGCACCATTCCCGGGACCTACCTGCTGCCTCGGGTGATTGCCGCCCTGCGTGTGAGTAATCCGGGGATCAGCGTGACCGTGGAGATAGGAGACAGCAGCGAGGTTCTGGCGCATCTTCTGGAGGAGAGGATCGAGCTGGGGATCGTGGGGACCACTGCGGACGAGACGCAGTTCGCCACCGAGAGCCTGGGGCATGATGAGATCCTGCTGGTGGCGAGGCAGGGGCACCCCTGGTCCCGGCGCCCGGTGGTTTTGCTGGAAGAGCTGGTGGGGGAGCCGCTGATCATGCGGGAGAAGGGGTCCGGCAGCAGCGATGCGGTTATCGCAGCTCTGCTGCGCCAAGGGATAAGGGCGGAGGAGCTGCAGGTCTGTACCATCATCTCCAGCAGCGAGGCGATAAAACAGGCGGTGCTGGCCCACTGCGGGGTGGCGTTCATCTCAGAAATGGCGGTGCGGGGTGAGCTGAAGCGGGGGGAGCTGGTATCCATCAAGCTGGCGGGGCTCACCATAACCCGCAGTTTTTCCTTGGTCCACCGGAAGCGGAGGAGCCTCTCCCCAGCGGCAATGGCCTTTTCCTCCATGCTGCGCCGGCTCTGTAGTCAGCCGGATTATTAAAATAGATCCCCATATCACCCTGATATGCAAAAAGCCGGGAGCGCGGAAGATATCGGAGCTCTCGCTGGAGGTGGTCAGGACAACAGTGCTCCGCAGCCAATATCGCCAACCACGGAATGTTAAAACAATATTCCTTGACATGTATTGCGGGAATAGTATATGAAAATATGGATATAGAGTTTTTAAAGAAGAAGGAGGGGGTTTTGACACTATCCGGCAGAAAAATAATCAGCGTACATAGATCAGCTATTTCGGAGGATTTTATGAAAAATGTCGTCGGTATCATCGTCACATCCGTTTTTCTGCTTCTCCCCGCTCTGCTCTTTGCGGTGGAGGCAAAGCCGACCATGGCGCCGCTTTGTGCCGGGTGTCATCAGCCGGAGACCGGTGTTCTCATGGGAACCTTGGACAACATCTCCTACAAGGCCGACACGTTGCAACTGGATCTGGTTTCCCACAAGGAGATCATCCGATTCGACGAGAAGACCAGGGTCAAGAATGTCGCCTCGCTGGAAGAGCTTAAAATATATAAGAACCGGGCCTTTACGGTCAATTTCGTCATGAGGAAGGGTGAAAAGCTGGCCACCGCCATCACCCGCTTCGACGTGCTCAAGGCACTCAAGCCGGAAGAGAAGATCGACAAGGCCGGACTCAAGAAGCTAATGGCGGAAAAGAAAAACCTGGTGATCGTGGATGCTCGGCCCGTGCCTCGTTACGATGAGGGACACATTCCCGGCGCCATTGTCATGCCGGCGGCGGCCTTCGACAAACAGGTGGACAAACTGCCCAAAGATAAATCCACACCGCTGGTCTTCTACTGTGTGGGCGGTTGCTCCAGTCCTCTCTCCGGGGTCAAGGCCAAAAGCCTCGGCTACACCGACGTGAAGGTCTATGTGGGGGGGATGCCCGACTGGGTCAAATCCGAGTACACCACCGTCACCCCGTCTTATTTGAAAAACGGACTGGCCCAGGGGCTGCCGTTGGTCCTGGTGGATACAAGAGCTCGCACCGTTGCGGAACAGGGGCACATTACCGGGGCGCTTTCTCTTGATTTGGAAAATACACGGCTCTCCTTTCCCCGGCAGAAGAACGCTCCCATCATTTTGTACGGTGACCGGAGTCCCGAGGCGGCTGCCACGGTTATCGCCTGGGGTTACACCGGCGTGAAACTTCTCCCCATGACCTATGCCCAGTGGCAGGCGGCCGGTAATCCTGTCGCCACCGGCGCTCTGGGCACTGCCATTGTCTATGTTCCCAAAGCGAAGCCGGGGACGGTGTCTCCGGAAGAATTTACCAAATTGGGCAAGACGATCTCCTCCGATACGGACGTCATCGATGTCCGCTATGGCGATGAATATGCTGCCGGTCATGTTCCGGGGGCGAAAAACTTCCCCCTTGAAGATATGGCGGAACATGCCGCCGAGATTACAAAAGGGAGGAAGCTCGTCCTCTACTGCGACACCGGCATGAGGGCCGAGATGGCGTATAACATTTTGAAGGATAAAGGGTATACCACCGTACGATTCCTTGACGGCACCCTCACGTTTGAGAAGGATGGCAGCTTCGGCGTAACCACTGATTGATGCTGTGATGGTTGGCACCCGGGGTATAAACCGATCGATGAGGAGAAAATATGAGAAAGATCGTATGTGCGTTACTGGTAATGGGGGTATTGGCTGCCGCAAGCATCGCCATGGCCGGCGGAGCGACTGCACCATTGAGCACACCTGAACTGAAACAGGCCATCGGCGCCAAAGGAGCGGCCACGGTTATCTTTTTCCAGAATCCCAATGGTGGTCCGTGTAAAATGCAGAAACAGATTCTCGACACATTGCTACAGGAGCGGAAAAACAATTTCAACATTGCAGCAGTAAGCACCATGAAACAGGAAGATCAGAAGGCTTTCTACGACTACGGTATCCGGAGCCTTCCGTCGTTGGTGCTGGTGGACAAAAGCGGCAAGATCTCCCGAGTGTTCCCTCCCGGCATTCAAAACAAGGAAACGCTTGTGGCTGCATTGGATAGCCTCAAATGATCGAACTGAGCTTTTCCACGGTTCTGCTTGCCATCGGAGCAGGACTGGCCAGCATAATGTCCCCCTGCATCCTTCCGGTGGTGCCGATCATCATGGCCGGGGCGGAGCGAAAAGACCGGATCAGACCGATTATTCTGGTGCTGGGACTGGCAATTTCATTCATGGTCATGGGTGCCGTCTCCTCACTCTTCGGCGCCATGCTGATTGGTCGCAGCCGTTATATCGAACTTTTTGGTTCGTTTATCATCATTGTTCTGGGAATGATGGTGATATTTGACGTCAACATTATCAAACGGATTACAATCCTTTCCTCTCTTCACGTGAAGGGAGAAGGACGATTCGGCGCTCTTGTTCTTGGGATGGCTCTGGGGTTGGTGTGGGTTCCCTGTGTCGGCCCGTTCCTCTCCACCATTCTCACCATGGTGGGGA
>CAIUWK010000106.1 GCA_903902855.1 uncultured Geobacter sp.
GACACGATACCTAACAGTCATTGTTGCCCCCAAGGAGATTTCTGACAACAATATATTTCCTGGATGTGCAAATGTCCAGCGATTTCAGCTCATACTCCTTGGGATATATTGCGAAATATTAAACAGGACAGGGTACTAGTATCAACCCGAAATAAAGGGGAGTAGTTATCGGCCACCAAAAGGCCGACCCGGATTCCGTCAAGACGATCGAAAGACCCGGGACCGGGGCAGATACCTGCCAACAAGACTTTTATCCAGGCATTATTGCCGAGGGTAAAGGTCTTTTTTATTACCCCCGGCGATAACCACATCGTCGGAGGTAATTACGATGAACAGACTCAAGACCACCCTTCGGCTCTCCCTCCTCACCGTTCTGATGTTCCTCATGGGGAGCGCCATCGGCGGCAAATCCGGCATGGTCATGGCCTTCTTGTCAGATGATTCCGATGCATCATGAAATGTCCCTGCAAACCATAGCCGGAGGGCGCTGCTGTTGTCTCGTTACTTCACCTGGGGACGTCCGGCTTGACGCCAGTCGGCCATCTGTCCCGCAAGAAGCGCCACGTTGCGGTAGCCGTAGAGCTTGAGCAACCCTGTTGCAATCTGGGCGCGGGGACCAAGTTCGCAGGTCACCACAAGCTCACTGTTTCTGTCGGTAGGGATCGGCGCCAGTCGCAGCAGTATTTTCCAGGTGGGGGCATGGATGGCGCCGGGAATATGTCCCTTGCGGAACTCGAAGATCGTCCGGACATCCAGAACCACAGGCGCCCGTTTAGATGCTATTCGTTTCTGCAGTTCCTGAGGTTGCATTCTCTCTCCTTGTTGAATCGGTTTTTCCGGTGGTGGCGTCACCTGATCGGCATCTGATATCTCGAACTCTGTTCTCTGCAGCCGGAGTTGAGCGCTATTTGCGAGTAAACGGTTGAAGCAGCAACTTTCCCAGGGTCAGTTCCCCCGGGTCCCGATACTGCTTCAGGCCGATACTCATCCCCTCATGACCCTGCTCCGGTTGGGCCCGGTAGGTTCCCAAGAGAAGATCCCACCAGGGAAGGTTGAAGCCGAAGTTGCTGTTGGTCTCGCGGGGGATCACCGAATGATGCACCCGATGCATGTCGGGCGTTACCACGAAAAGACGGAGCCATCGATCCAGGGTGACGGGAAGCCGGATATTACCGTGATTGAACTGTGCCATGGCGTTCAGCAGCAGTTCGAAGAGAATAACGGCCATGACCGAAGGGCCGATGAAGAAGACGGCTGTCAGCTTGATCCAGAGGGAGATGACAATCTCAAGGGGGTGGAAGCGGTTGCCGGTGGTGACGTCAATATCCAGATCGCTATGGTGCATCCGGTGGAGGCGCCAGAGGGGCGGCAGGAAATGGAACAGCAGGTGCTGAAGATACATCACGAAGTCCAGTATCAGCAAGGCCAGGATGATGGCGAGCCACCGGGGGAGTGCCATCAGATTCAGGATGCCGCCACTCTGCTCTCCAACCGCCGCCGCCAGTCCAACGGGGAGAACCGGCAGGAGGAAGCGTACGGCAACGGTATTCAGGAGCACCAGGGAGAGATTCGTGAGCCAGCGTCGTGCTTTTCTGTCATTCAGCCGCCGACGGGGAGCCATGATCTCCCACAGCGCCATGAACAGGAGAGTTCCCAGAAAAAAGAGGAGTCGGATGGTCTGTTCGTCAGGCATGGTGGTCATCAGAGGAACAGGGGCGCAGACAGGAGATGATGGCCTGCTTCATGATGCGGCTCGTTAAAGATGAAGTGAAGCCGCATCCTAAGGGCGGAGACCGTCGCCTGTCAATAGATTGTTTTTGTCTATATGTATTTTTGAATATTTATTCTCGGTACGAACCGTTCTGTTTTTGAAGGGGTGGATGTTTCGTGGGAGCAGGAGTTCTCGACTTCTCACGCTGGATCTATCGCCGCTACCGCTCGGACTGAATGTCATGGTTGTGGATCTCATGGGTTAAGGGGTCATTCAGGGCACGGAGCCACCCTTCCTGAAAGGCAGACCAGAGTTCTGATGTCTCAGGAAACGGATTAACGCGAGACTCTCTCCCCAACAGACGTTCTACCCTTCCCAGAATCTTTGCCTGCAGCCGTGTCTGTTTTATTTTTCTTACTTTCATGATAGTTCCCCCCTGGGGTAACGATAGCTTCTTCTCTTCTGCCGATATTCTTCATGCTGTATTTTTGGGGTGCTCCGGAGCGGTTACCCGGTAAGACCGAGAATCCGGTCGCCGATGGTTTTAAGGTCTCGTTCTTCCCTAAGTGCCTGAAGTCGCTCGGTACAGTGATACACGCCCGAGACCGCGCCGGCATACGCCGGAGGACAGGATTGCAGGACCTGACCGGTCAGGACTTCTCGAAATGCGTCAACGGCATCGGCCGCCGTACGGCCAACTGTTCCCACAGGCCTGCCGTAACTGGTGTCGATACAGATGGCGAGTATTCGCAGGCGTTCGCGAATGGCGCAGAGTTCCAGGCCGATGAGGGTATGTTCGTCCAGAGAGAGCGGTTTGATATCCATGTTCTACCTCTTGGTTCGTCACTGTTGTTATGCCGGCGCCATCTCCTTGCCCGATGAAGGTGACGTTGTTGATCGGGTTATTTGATGATAATAAATTAATAAATTAAATGCAATAGTTTTATGTTTGTTGTCCGATTGGTTTGGAGTCATGGATGGGGTTGGCAGCGAGAGTGTCACGCAACAAAGGTGATGTCTCTTTCCCGACAGGACGAGGTTAGGAAGCCGATTCCTAACGAAATTAATTCGGGTTGACAGTTAATTTTTTCTGTCCATAATGGGTGAGTCGTTCCTTGGGGCATCTGTTCCCCGAGAGTGCATCCTGAAGCCGCTGACACGATCCACTTCACCCAACGGAAATCGCCCTATGGATGCCTGCTCTGAAACTCTTTTTGGAAACAGCCACACCATCATGCTCCTCACCGACCCGGAAACGGGAGCCATCCGGGAGGCAAACCCGGCTGCCTGTGCGTTTTACGGGTATGATCGGGAGCGGTTCAAGGCGCTCAATCGTGTCGATCTTGAGGTAGCGCCGACAGATGAGGGAACGCTGGTGAGGGGGGGGGGAGATACCATCCAGCGGCATCGGCGTGCCGATGGTTCGCTCCGGGACGTGGTGGTACACTCCGGCCTTCTGGAGATGGTGGGGGGGAGCTATCTTTTTTCGGTGGTTCACGATGTCACCTCTTCACAGGATCTCGCGGAGTTGGAGCAGAGCCGGCGTGCCCTGCAGGTTCATTACGACCAACTGCAGGAAACCTATGCGGAGATCCAGGATCTCTATAACCGTGCCCCCTGCGGGTATCATTCCCTGGACGCGGAGGGGGGGATCATCAGGATCAACGATACCGAACTCCAGTGGCTGGGGTATCAGCGGGACGAGATCATCGGCAAAATGAAATTTTCCGACCTCCTTACCAAGGAGAGTCTGCAGTCGTTCAGGGAAAATTTCGCCCGGTTCAAAGAGTCCGGTCGAGTGAACAACCTGGAGTTCGACATACTTCGTAAGGACGGCACGCTCCTGCCGGTATCGCTCAGTGCCACGACGGTTACAGGGCCGGACGGTGGGTACCTGATGAGCCGCTCCACGGTTTACGACATCACGGAGCGCCGGATTGCCGAGCATCGGGTTCACCGGCTCAACCGGCTCTATACTGCCTTGAGCGAAACCAATAAGGCTATAGTTCATGCAACCGACCGGGATGAGCTGTTTCGAGAGTTCTGTCGCATCGCCATTGACCACGGCGGCTTCCTGCTGGCCTGGATCGGGTTGGTGGACTCCTCAGGATCGGTACGACCGGTGACCTCCTTCGGTGACAAGGTTGACTATCTGGAAACCATCAGCGTTTCCATCCAGGCGGAGTCCAAGGGGGGAGGACCCACAGGGACCGCCATCCGTGAAAGCTCCTATCATGTCTGCAACGACTTTCAACACGATCCCTTCACCGCTCCCTGGCACGCGGCGGCGGCTGCCCACGGATTCGGCTCTACGGCGGCCTTTGCCCTGCAGCAGAACGGTCATCCGGTGGGGGCGTTTACGCTGTACGCCGGTGAACCGGACTACTTTGACGCTCAACTGGTGGAGCTTCTGCTCCAGATGGCCACCGACATCTCCTTTGCCCTGGATAACCTGGAGCGGGAGGCCCGCCGCCGGGACGCGGAGCAGGCGCTGCAGCAGGAAACCGCCCGGCGGTTGCGGGCACTGGAGGAGCTTCGTGAAAAGGACCATCTCCTCATGTACCAGAGTCGTTTGGCGGCCATGGGGGAGATGATCGGCAACATCGCCCATCAGTGGCGGCAACCGTTGAACACCCTGGGGCTGGCGGTTCAGGACCTCTCACTCTCCTATAAACTTGGTGAATTCACCAAAGAGTTGCTGGATTCCCGGGTGGACAAGGCCATGGAGGTGATCAACCACATGTCCCGGACCATCGACGACTTTCGGAATTTTTTTCGTCCGGACAAACAGCAGGAGCCTTTCAGGGTCAGCCGGGTCATCGACAACACTCTCTCCCTCATCGGGGGGAGCTTCAGGAGCCTGCATATCAGGGTTGAGGTGGAGACCGGCACCGACCCGGTGGTCATCGGTTACCCCAACGAATTCTCCCAGGTTCTCCTCACGATTCTTAATAATGCCCGAGACGCCCTCTCCGAGCGGGCGCCTGATGAGCCTGTCATCCGGATTGCCCTGCATGAGGAGCAGGGGGTGACCATCGTGACCATCAGGGACAACGCCGGGGGGATTCCCGAACAGATCCTGGACAAGATTTTTGATCCCTATTTCACCACCAAAGGGCCGGAACAGGGGACCGGTCTCGGCCTGTTCATGGCAAAGACCATCATCGAGAGCAATATGGGGGGGCGTCTGACCGTTGCCAACAGTGAGGACGGCGCGGAATTCAGGATCGAGGTCTGATATGGGCGAGGGAGAGCACGGTATCGTGGAGAGTTCCCTGCTGTACGTGGAAGACGAGGCCGATGTCCGGGAGTTGGTAAGCAGCATGCTCCTGAAGTATTACCCGGGGCTGCGGTTGGCTGTGGCCGGCGATGGCCGTTGCGGCTTGGAGTTGTTCCGGGAGCGGCGGCCTGAGATCGTGATCACCGATATCCGGATGCCGGTCATGGATGGTCTGCAGATGGCGTCGGCAATACGATCCCTGAATCCGGAGACCTTTATCATTGCCGTCACCGCGCACAGTGATCCCGACCAGTTGGTGAATGCCATGGAGGTCGGCTTCAACCATTACGTGCTGAAACCGGTTGACTATCGGAAGCTTTTCGTTGCCATTGACAAATGCCGGGCACTTCATTTCATGAACCGGCGGGTCAAGGCCCAAGAGGCTCACATCAACCTCCTTTCACGTGTTGTTGCCGAGAGTCCCAGTTCCGTCATCATCACTGATCCCCAGGAGATCATCACCTACGTTAATCCACGGTTCACCAGATTGACCGGCTACACCATGGAAGAGGTTATCGGGCGACATCCGCGCTTCCTTAAATCCGACGTCATGCCGGCTGACAGCTATACCGAACTCAAAAAGAGCATAATCTCCGGCAGGGAGTGGCGGGGCGAATTGCTTAATCGGCATAAGAGCGGCTCCCTCTACTGGGAGGCGGTTTGGATCTTCCCTCTGCGGAGCGAGACTGGGGAAATAATCAATTTTGTGGCGGTGTCCGAGGATATTTCCGGGAGGAAACAGGCCGAAGAGGCCATCCAGGCTCTTAATGGCGAACTGGCGGCCCGCGCCGCCGACCTGGAGGCCGCCAACCGGGAGTTGGAAGCGTTCAACTATACCGTTGCCCATGACCTGCTCAGCCCGTTACAGTGGATAGGGGGGTACAGCCGGGCCATCTTGAGGCATAACGATCAGCAGCTTGACCAGCGTTATTGCAGGTACCTTGAGGAAATTTGCCTTGGGGTGGTACGGATGGAGCAGACCATCGCCGCTCTCCTGGATTTTTCCCGACTCTCCCGTGCTCCCCTGCAGCGGCAAACGGTTGAATTGGGAGAGCTCGCCCAAACCGTGGCTGCTGATCTGCTCAAGTCTGATCCGGAGCGACAGGTCGACTTCCGGATCGCCTCGGAAGTAACGGCTAACTGCGACAGACAGCTGTTGTTCGTGGTGTTGCAGAATCTGCTGGGGAATGCCTGGAAATATACCAGTAAACAGCAGGTGGCCATCATTGAGTTCGGGGTGCTGGCCCAGGAGGGGGGTACCACCTGTTTTGTCAGGGATAACGGCCCTGGTTTCGATCCGGCCGCAGCAGAAAAGATCTTCGCACCGTTTCAGCGACTGGTGGAATTTGCCGATTCCAAGGGGCTGGGAATCGGCCTGGCCACGGTACAGCGGATTATTCAGCGTCATTGCGGCAGGGTCTGGGCCGAAACCGTGCCGGGGAGCGGTGCTACGTTTTACTTTACCCTGGAGTGTGACGAGTCATGACGGTTACCGTAAGCGCTTCCCCGAATATTTCGCTCATGTTCGTGGAGGATGAGGCTGATGCCCGGGAGATCACTCGTGACCTCCTCAGCCGGAACTATCGTGATCTGAACATCCATGTGGCAATGGACGGCATGGCGGGGCTGGCGCTGTTTAACGCCGTGCAGCCGGAGATCGTGGTCACCGACATCACTCTGCCCGGGATGAATGGCCTTGCCATGGCCCGGGAGATCCGGCGACTCAATCCGGAAACTCTCCTCATCGCACTCACCGCCCACAGTGATACCGACTACCTGTTGGATGCCATCGAGATCGGCATCACTCACTACATCCTGAAGCCCATCGTCTACCGGAAACTCTTCGCGGCACTGGATGGCTGCATCCGGGATATCCGGATGAGACGGCAGTTCAGAGCCCAGGACGGGTACATCCGGAAACTTTCCTCGGCGGTGGAGGGGAGTCCCTGTTCCATCATGATCACCGATCTCCACGGAGTCATCGAGTACGTCAACCCCAAGTTCAGCTCTGTCAGTGGGTTTGCCGCGGTTGAGGTCGTGGGACGCACCCCGAGTTTCATGAAATCCGGTCTGACTCCGGCGGAGTGCTACGACAAGCTCTGGGCTACGGTCAGATCCGGGAAGGAGTGGCATGGTGAACTGCTCAACCGGAAACATGACGGCAGCCTCTTCTGGGAAAGGGTCTCCATCTCCCCCATCTTCGACGCCTCGGGGAGTGCAACTCATTTTATTGCCATCAAGGAAGATATTACTGATGAAAAGCATGCGGCGCAGCAGATCGAACAGCTGAACCTTCAACTGGCAGCCACGGCCACCGACCTTGAGGCCTTCAACTATACGGTTTCCCATGACCTGCGGATACCTCTGACGCTGGTTACCGGTTATTGTCAGCTCATTCAGGAACTTCAACCCATTAATCTGAGCGGCAAATGCCGTGAGTATCTGGGGGAGATTCGGAGCGCAGCCCAGCGGATGAACCAGCTCATCAGCACTCTCCTTGACTTTTCGCGACTCTCCCGCCGAGAGCTGCAACGCCAGAGCATCGACATGAGTGAGCTGGTTCGGCTGGTTCTGACGGAACTCGGCCGGACGGCGCCGGAGCGACAGGTGGAGGTGATCGTTCAGGAGGGAATCTTGGTGGAAGGGGATCCCGCCCTGATGAGAGTTCTGCTGGAAAACCTGTTGGGGAACTCCTGGAAGTACACGAGTATGAAAGAGACGGGGAAGATTGAATTCGGAGAGGTTACGATGAACGGCAGATCGACCTGTCGTATCAAGGACAACGGAATCGGGTTCGACATGGCCGATGCGGAGCAGCTGTTTGCTCCCTTTCAACGACTCCCCGGCAGCGGCGGGTATGCCGGCGCCGGCATCGGCCTGGCCACTGTTCGGCGAATTGTTCAGCGCCATGGCGGAACGGTCTGGGCCGAAGCGGCGCCGGGAGCAGGCGCAACGTTTTATTTCGCCCTTGCATGAGATGCTGAGGGGACAACAGAAAACGGAGCCGGTCATGCGAGTATTGATAGTAGATGATGTTCCGGACAATATCCGGGTCCTCAGCAGGATGCTTGCCGAAGAGGGGTATCAGCTCTCCGCCGCCACCGGTGGACGCGAAGCCCTGGAGCTTGCCGAAAGCGGGATGCCCGACCTGATCCTTCTGGACATCATGATGCCGGAGATGGACGGCTATGAGGTCTGTGCGGCGTTGAAGGGAGCTCCGCTTTTGCGTGACATCCCGGTCATCTTCATTACCGCCCTGGCCGATGCCGAGGATGAGACTCACGGTCTGTCACTGGGGGCGGTTGATTATATTACCAAACCGTTCAAGGAGGCCATTGTCCGGCTCCGGGTCAGGACTCATTTGGAACTCAAGCGTCAGCGTGATCTTTTGGACCGGCTCTGTCACCTGGACAGCCTTACCGAAATACCCAATCGGAGAGCCTTCGACGAGCAGCTTGACCGGGAATGGCGGCGCGCCATCCGCTCGCAAGAGCCGCTGGCTGCCGCGATGATCGATATCGACCATTTCAAGGAGTACAACGATACCTACGGTCATCCGGAAGGGGATAACTGCCTGCGCCGGGTTTCCGGCTTTCTTGCCGAGGGGCTCAACCGGGGAGGAGATTTTGTCGCCCGGTACGGCGGTGAGGAGTTCATCTGTCTCTTCATCGGGGTGGATGCCAGGGGGCTGGAAGCGGTGGGAGAGAAGCTCCGAGCCGGGATCGAGGAGCTCCTGATTCCCCACGCAGCGTCACCGGTCTCCCCCTGGGTGACGGTGAGTATCGGTGCCGCGATCTGCCAGCCGACGCCGGAGCTTCTCTCGGCCACTCTCGTGGAGGCGGCCGATGCCCAGCTCTTTACGGCCAAGCGAACGGGGAGAAATCGTGTGAGTGTGGCAGAATTTTGTGTCTGAAGCGGAATGTTAAGGTGACTGTTGCCGGGGGATACCATCCCCCCCCTGTATCCGGCGCAACAGCGCCAGTTGGTCGGCTATCACCGGCGGACAGTCATATCCGGCCCGGGCCAGAAGCGGCGGGACGGCCTCTTCGGGGTGGATGCGTGGATAGGCGGCGTCCGTCAGGTGATGCAGTAGCCGCATGGTCCGGAAGGCGTCGAACCAGCCGTGGAATGCCGTTATCCGCCGCTGGGCTCCGGGGTTGTGGCGTTTGAGATTGTCCCACGTGGCGGCAAAACCGGCTGTAACCAGAAAGCTCTGCAGGTGGGGGGAGATCTTCCCCGCCGCAGCCAGGAACTCGGCGCCGCTCCACTCTTTTTCTCCGGCTGCCAGCTGCAGCCACTCCCTCAGTAACAGAAACAGTTCCGGCCGGTAGAAAAGGAGCCTGCCGGTTCCCAGCGTCAGCATCTCCCCCACCGCTCGACCGGTGCCGAAGGGGACGCGATGGGAGGCCCGTGGTGACGGATGGACCACTGTTCCCGCCATGGGCGCCACTCCGCTCGTCTTGTGAACCTGCTGCAGGAAATAGAAATCCTCCCCCGCCTGCCGGCGATTCATCCCGCCGGCGGCAACATAGGCCGAAACCCGGCAGGCCATGGCGCTTCCCACCGTGTGAAACGCGTAGGGAGAGCCTGCCAGTTCCAGACCCAGCACGTAGCTCCTCATGAACAGCTCATACCGGTCTATGGCTCCCTGGCCTGCCGGGTCCAGGGCCGGACGGTGACGATAGGGGATACTGGTTCCGCCGCAGGTGGCGTCCGCAAAGTGTCGGGTGATGGCAGTCAGATAGTCGGGCTGCACCAGGGTGTCGGCGTCCAGGCAGATAAGGAGCGGATCGTTGGCGGAGTAGTTCAGGTGAGGGAGTGCCAGGTCGAGCCCGATCTTGCGAGCCAGGCCGACGCCCTGTTTGGCGGGAAGTTCCCTTCCCGGTGATGCCGCATCGACCCACTGCAGATGATCGAAACCAAACTGCCTCCGCCAGAGGGGGAGTGCCGCCAGGGTTGCCCCATTGTCGGCTTGCTCGCTGTTGCCGGCGTCGCTGCGCTGGTTGACCACCACCAGTATGAGGAATTGTGCCAACAGTTCCGGCGGATTGGCTGCCAGTGATCGGAGTGTTTGACCGAGATTGGCCGCTTCCGCCAGAGCCGGAATGACCACGGCGCCGGCAAATGGTCCGCTGACCGGGGTGTGGATCCGCCAGGGGAGGGTAATCCCGGTCCGAGCCAGATAGGGGGTTATTACGGGTAAAGATATCTTCAGGGACAAGATTCGTAGCCGGATCTGACTCTCATAAGTTTACGTTGTTCTGCGAGAACGAAGGCGAATATCATCTTCCGGTCAGCCTCATGGAGCAGAGAAAATCGCATGGCTGTGGCGAACGTGTTCTTCGTTAATCTGCTCTGGGTATTGTTGTCGCAGCGTAACACCTCGGCAATCAGGGGGATCACCTGTGGCGGGGTGAGGGGGAGAAACAGGTGGACGAACAGGAGTGTTCCCGGCGCCGTGAACTCCGGACTCTTGAAGCACATGCCGTTCTGGCTCAGATTGACCTGGAGCGGTTCGAGATTCGATAGTCTCTGCCATGAAACCAGACATGCGCCGTCAAGCCCCGGTCTCATCACCGGGGGGGGGAGGGTCAGCTTTATCTCTCGGGCGGCATGCCACTCCCCTTTCAGTGCGTCTATCCTCTGCTTTTCCGGGATGTGATAACTGATGGGGATGACAACGTCCATTCTGAAGTCGTTCCTGTTCTGCTTTTCAGTAATCGGTCCATGAAGCCTGAGCAGAAGCTCTCGTTGCTGTAGTTCTTTCGTGATGGTTCCCTTGCAGCGACAGATGGACCATCCGCTGGATACCGTCATCGAGACGTCTCTGCCTATTTCCAGCGACTGTTTGCACTGATCGAAATCACCCAGCAGTTCCACTGTCAGCAGATCGTTTTTGATTCGTCGGATCTGTCCGTTAAAGCTCGCCGAAGCTTCACTGGTGGGGACAATGACCCCCTTGACCGGACTATCTATCTTGAAAAATTCGGAATAATTTGTGCGTGACACCGTCATTAACTCCCATTCTCCCTTGTCGCTGCCGCTGACCATCTTTGTCGGGAATCACCTTACTCTGCTTAAATCCATTCTCTGCCTTGTCCCCTCACACCGCGAAATACTTCCCTTCCGGGTGGTGGAAAACCAGGGCCGAGACGCTGGCCTCGGGGTCCATCATGAATCCCTCGGTGAGCTGAACCCCGATCTGCTCCGGCTGCAACAGTGAAAAGAGTTTTGTCTGGTCGCTGATCTCCGGGCAGGCGGGGTAGCCGAAGGAGACCCGGATTCCATGGTACTCCGCGTTATAGAGCTGTTTCAGGGTGAGGTCGGGCGAGTCGGTGATCCCCCAGGCATCGCGGATTCGCTTGTGGACGAACTCGGCGGTGGCCTCGGCCAGCTCCAGGGCCAGGGCTTGGAGGATGTGGGAGTTCAGGTAGTCACCCGCCTCCTTGAGCTGTTCCGCTTTTTCCCGTACCCCCTGGCCGCAGGTGACGACGAAGAGGGCCACGCTGTCCCGTTCGCCGGAGGCCAGGGGGCGGGCGAAGTCGGGGAGAGAGAGCCGCTCCCCCCCTGCCTGGCGGGGGAAGGTGAAGCGGACGACTTCGGCGCCGGAGCCATCGGGGTCGAAGAGGATCAGATCGTCGCCGTCACCGGCGGCGGGGAAGAAGCGGTAGAGCGCCTGGGGGCGGATGAGCAGCTGCTCCCTGGCCTGGGTGAGGAGCGCCTCAACCGCTTGGTGGACCTTCATGGCCTTGTCGTCGCCGGCGGCCAGAAGCCGCTCCACCACCCCCATGAGCCCCAGATGCTTGCTGTAGAGCATCTGCCGGTTGAGAAAGGGGGTCACGTGGCCCAGGGGAATATCCCGCAGGAGATGGGGGGTGAAGTCCGGTGAGGGGGGGAGGGGAAGGTCGCATTTCACCGCCGAGCGGTCGGCCGCTCCCTTGTCGGGGATGGCTGCCGGACGAACCGGCATCAGTTGGGCTGCCTGCTGCTGCTCAGCCACCTGCCGGAGGAGCTCCGGCCGGAGGAGCGGGTCGGAGAGCCGATTGGCCAGCTCCAGGCCGGACATGGCCTCCTTGGCGTAGAGGACCGGGCCACCGTAGAGGGGGGCGATGCGGGTGTCGGCGAATTTCTTGGAGAGGGCCGCGCCACCCACCATGAGTGGGACGTGGATACCCGCAGCCTTCAGGTCTGCCGCGGTGATGGCCATCTGCTGGGCGCTCTTCACCAGAAGCCCCGAGAGGCCGATGAAGTCGGGGTTCTCCCGCCGGGCGGCGGCGATGAGCTCCTCCGGCGGCACCTTGATCCCAAGATTCACCACCTCATAGCCGTTGTTGGCGAGGATGATTTCCACCAGATTCTTGCCGATGTCGTGGACATCCCCCTTTACCGTAGCCAGAAGCATCTTCCCCTTGGTGGTGCTCTCCGACTTATCCAGAAACGGCTGAAGATAGGCCACCGCCGCCTTCATCGCCTCCGCCGACTGGAGCACCTCGGCCACGATGAGCTGGTTGTCGTTGAAGAGTCTCCCCACCTCAGCCATCCCCGCCATGAGAGGGCCGTTGATGATCTCCAGAGGGCGGTCCCCCCGGGCCAGGACTGCGTCCAGATCGGCGGTGAGTCCGTCCTTGATCCCCTCGATGATGTAACGGGGGAGCCGCTCATCCAGGGGAAGGTCGGCGGGGGGGATGTGGGAAACCGGCACCCGGTCACGGAAGGCCGCGGCAAAGGGGGCAACGGGGTCGCTCCCCCGCCAGAAGATGAGATCTTCGGCCAAGCGGAGCTCCTCCTCATGGATTCCCGCGTACCGCTCCAGCTTCTCGGTGTTGACGATGGCATAGGTGAGACCGGCCTTGACGCAGTGGTGCAGAAAGACCGAGTTGAGAATCTCCCGTCCCGCCGGGGGGAGGCCGAAGGAGACGTTGGAAATTCCCAGGATGGTGCTACAGCGGGGAAATGCCTCGGTGATCAGCCGCACCCCTTCGATGGTTTCCAGGCCGGAGCCGTTGTAGTTGTCGTCGCCGCTCCCCGCGGGGAAGACCAGCGGATCGAAGATCAACTCCTCGGGGTGCAGGCCGTATTTGTTCACCAGGAGATCGTAGGAGCGCCGGGCCACCGCCAGTTTCCGCTCCCGGGTTACCGCCATGCCATGCTCACGGTCCTCGTCGATACACCCCACCACCACGGCCCCGCCGTAGCGCCGGAGCAGATCGGCAGCTTGGGCGAACCGCTCTTCGCCATCCTCCAGGTTGATGGAGTTGAGGACGCTCTTCCCCTGGAGCCGCTGGAAGGCCAGTTCCATCACCGCTTTATCGGTGCTGTCGATCATGAGCGGGGCGCGGACCTTGCGGGGGAGAAAATCCAGGAGCCGCGTCATGTCGTCGCTCTCTTCCCGGTCCGGGTTGGCCACGCAGACGTCGATGACCTGGGCCCCCCCCTTTACCTGGGTCCGGGCGATCTCGCTCCCCTCTTCGAATTTTCCGGCGATGATGAGATTCTTGAACTTGCGGGAGCCGATGACGTTGGTCCTCTCCCCCACCAGCACCGGGCGGAGGTCATCCTCGATGAAGAGCGGCTCGATCCCCGAGATGACCCTGCGCCGCGTCGTAGCCGGTCGGCGGGGGCTTTTGCCTGCCACCATTCGGGCGATGGCTGCAATATGGGCAGGGGTGGTGCCGCAGCACCCCCCCACGACGTTGAGCCATCCCTCGTCCACGAAGCGGGCCAGTTTCTTTGCCAGGGAGTCGGGGGTCTCGCCGTAGTGGCCGTTCTCGTCCGGGAGCCCGGCATTGGGGTAGACCGAGACGCCGCAGGTGGCCAACTCGGAGAGGGCTCGCAGATGGTCGGTCATGAATTCGGGGCCGGTGGCGCAGTTGAGACCGATGCTCATGAGCCCAAGGGAGTCCTCCAGGTGGCTCACGCTGGCGTAGAGCGCCTCCACCCCCTGACCGGCCAGCATGGTCCCGGTGGCCTCGATGGTCCCGGAGATCATGAGCGGCACGCTCTTGCCGCTCTCCCCAAAGGCCCGGCGGATTCCCTCCGCCGCCGCCTTCAGGTTCAGGGTATCCTGGGCCGTCTCCAGGAGGAGGAGGTCAACCCCGCCGGCCAGGAGCCCCAGGGTCTGGCCATGGAAGGCGGTGACCAGCTGGTCAAAGGTGACCCCCCCCGTGACCGAGATGGTCCGGGTCGTCGGACCCATGGAGCCGGCCACCCAGCGGGGTTTTTCCGGTGTCCCTACGGCGTCGCAGGCGGCGCGGGCGATCTCCGCTGCCCGGCGGTTGATTTCGAAGACCTTCTCCGCCAGGCCGTATTCGGCCAGCACGATGTCCGTGGCGCCGAAGCTGTCGGTCTCGATGATATCGGCCCCGGCCTCCAGGTAGGCGCGGTGAACGTCCGCGATGACGTCGGGGCGGGTCAGGACCAGCTGCTCATTGCACCCCTCGTACTGGGGCCCGCCGAAGTCGTCGGCGGTGAGGTGGCGTTCCTGGAGTTGGGTTCCCATGGCGCCGTCGATGACGAGGATGCGGTTTTCAAGGGCGAGCAGTAGAGAGTGAGACAAGGGGATACTCCTTCATGAGGTGATGGGGGTTTATCTGGTCAGCAGCCCGTCAACGATTTCCAGTACCGCGTCCGCCCGGTTGAGGGTATAGAGGTGAACTCCGGGTGCTCCGTCGGCAAGGAGCTCCTCTGTCTGGCGGCGGGCATAGGCTATCCCCACCCGCTGTACGGCCGCAGCGCCGCCGGAGCGGTCGGCCTCTTCCAGAGCGGCCATATACTCTGGCGGGACGGTGGCACCGCAGAGGGAGATGATCCGGTTGATCACCTTCAGGTTCACCACCGGGAGGATGCCGGGGATGATCGGCTGGTGGATTCCCATGGCCCGGGCGCGCCGGACGAAATCCCGATAATAGGCATTGTCGAAAAAGAGCTGGGTCACCACAAAGTCGGCCCCCTGCTCCATCTTGAGCCGAAGCGCCTGGAGATCGGCCTCCGGGTTCGCTGCCTCGGGGTGGCTCTCCGGATAGCCTGCTACACCGACCCCCATCTCCGGATGGGTGGCGCGGATGAGCGACACCAGATCCGAGGCATGCAGCAGGGGGGTGGAGAGTTGACTGTTCGGGGTGACTTCCTGGGGAAGGTCCCCCCGCAGCGCCAAGACATTGGTGATCCCTTCACGGGTCAGATCATCCAGAAACCGCTGAACATCGTCGCATTGGGAGCCGATGCAGGTCAGGTGGGCCATGGCCTCCATGCCGTGATCCCGCTTGAGGCGGGAGACGATTTCCAGGGTGTTCTGGTGAGTGCTCCCCCCTGCACCGTAGGTTACCGAGACAAAGAGTGGCTCTATTACGGCAAGACGGTCAACGCTCCGGAAGAAGGCCGGCCATTCCGTATGATCCTTGGGAGGGAAAAACTCCAGTGAGATGAACTGTTTTCCCGGAGTTATGGAGTTGATGATCTGCATGAACGCTCCCGCTGATGGCGAAGATGAAAATGAGGCTGAGGCTGAGGATGACATGACGAGGATGGAGTTTACTCTGCTTTCTTTGTCGCCAGCAGCACGCTTGATGCTTCATCAGCGAATCCGTCCACTGCGTTGTCCAACTGGATCAACCTTTCATGGACGTCCTTGAGCTGGGTTTCGGTCGGTTTGCACTCTGAATCTCTCAGGCACTTGATCACGTTGGTAAACGCCCTGTTGCAGACGAAGAAATGCCCGTTGATGCTGCCGGGGTTGGTAAGGGCGGTATTGTCTGTTTCGAAATTATTGAGTTTTGTTCCGATGCCGGGGGAGATCAGGCGGACGGCCTTGTTCTGGTAGACCCCCAGTTTTGCATTCCAACGCTGTCGACTTTCAGATGCTTCGCGCCATTCCCGTAATGTTTCGCGACGGGCATCAGAGTTTCGTGAGTAGAGGAGTTTCTCCAGGTGCCGCAGATGCGCCACGCGCATATTCATGATTTCGGAGAGCTCATCGATGAAGTTTTGCCCTTCATCCAGTCTTCGTTTTATGACCTCGAACTGCCGTTGTTGCTCCAGGTTTCGATCCTGGTACCACTGGAGCAAGAGAGTGCCGACCAGGGCCGCCAGGACGAAGCCGATGAGCATTCGGGATAGATCAGAATTCAGCACTCCCCAGGCACTGTCATCCCTTATCGATTGTTGCTGTTGTTCTGTCATAGTCGGCCCTTATCAGATGGAGTCCCTCATGTTCGGTTACGTTGGATCACATTTGTACATAACGGTCATGAACTTTATTAACCCATAATCCATTTTTCCCTAGAGTGCAAAGATTAATTCTCACGCCGGACTTTTCCCTGATTGTTTTATTATCGGTCACCCCGTGATCAGGAATCCCCGGAACTCTCCCAGGTATTCCCGGTGGGAAACGGAGAGCTGCTCCACCCGGGCCTCCGGCGGTCCGTGCCCGCACCAGTTCACCAGTGAGGTGACCGCGGCCTCATCCCCCTCGAAACATCCCTCCACCCTGCCGTCGGGGAGGTTGCGTACCCAGCCGGTCACCCCCAGGGCTTGAGCCTGGTGACCGGTGAAGTAGCGGAAGCTGACCCCCTGCACCTTTCCTCTGACGGTTATGAGGGTGCGGATCTTCATGGCTGCTCCGTCCCTTCCACCAGGGAGAGAAACTCCGCCTCGCTGATCACCTTCACCCCCAGGCTGAGCGCCTTGTTCAGTTTGCTCCCCGCGTCGCTTCCGGCAACCACGTAGTCGGTTTTTCCGGAGATCGATCCGGCGGCATGCCCCCCCTCCTGCTCAACCAGTGCCTTGGCTCCGTCACGGGTAAAGCGGGTCAGGCTGCCGGTGAAGACAAAGGTCTTGCCGGTGAACTTACCCCCCACCTGCTTGGCCGTGGTGAAGGGAGAGACCCCGGCGGCTAGCAGCCGAGCAATAACCTCCTGGTTGTGGGGATTGTCGAAACAGGAGCGGATACTCTGGGCCACCTGGGGGCCGACTTCGCGGACGGAGAGGAGCTCCTCCACCGTTGCCGCTGCGAGGTTTTCGATGGTGCCGAAGGCTGCGGCAAGGAGTTTCGCCGTCTGTGCTCCCACGTGTCGGATACCCAGGGCGTAGATAAACCGCCCCAACTCCCGCTGCTTGCTCCCCTGGATGGCCGTGAGCAGGTTCTCCGCCAGCTTCTCCCCCATCCGCTGGAACTGCATGAAGTCGTCCCGGGTGAGAGTATAGAGGTCCGCCACGGTCCTGACGAGATCCAGGCTCAGGAGCTGGTCCACATACCGGTCCCCCATCCCGTCGATGTCCATGGCGGTGCGGGAGGCAAAATGAATGATGGCTTCCCGGATCTGGGCTGGACAAGCCAGGTTGAGGCAGCGGAGCGCCACTTCGTCGGTGATTCGGGCAATGGCCGAGCCGCAGGCAGGGCAGCATAGAGGTGGGTGAACCGGTAGCTCGGCACCGGTGCGGTGTTCGGTCAACACCCGGACAACCGCCGGAATGACATCGCCGGCACGCTCCACCACCACCGTGTCCCCCACGCGGATATCCTTTTTCTCCAGTTCCTCCCAGTTATGCAGGGTGGCCCGGGAAACGGTTACTCCGGAAACCTCCACCGGCTTGAGGTTGGCCACCGGGGTGACGACTCCGGTTCGCCCCACAGAAGGGACGATGCTTTCCACCCTGGTAATTGCCTGGCGGGGGGGGAATTTCCAGGCGATTGCCCAGCGGGGGGAACGGGTTTTTTCTCCCAGTTCCTGCTGGAGAGCATAGGAGTCCACCTTGATGACGACTCCGTCGATTTCGTAGGGGAGCGCGTCGCGTCCGGCTGCCATCTCCCGGAAGTAGTCGATGACCCCTGCCGTTCCCACGACCTTTTGGGCCAGCGGGTTCACCGGGAGCCCCCAGGCCGCGATGGTGGCGAGAAAATCGGTCTGAGAGGTGAAAGTGTGCCCTTCCACCTCTCCCGGCGCATAGCAGAAGAGGGAGAGCGGGCGGCGGGCGGTGATGCGGGAATCCAGCTGGCGGATGGCGCCCGCTGCCGCGTTGCGCGGGTTGGCAAAGGGGGGCTCGCCGTTCTCTTCCCGTTCCTGGTTGAGCTTTTGAAAGGGAGCCAGGGGGAGGTATATCTCGCCGCGCAGTTCCAGCAGGGGGGGAGGGGTTGGCCGGTTCAGGCGCAGGGGGATGTTTCTCACCGTTTTCAGATTCCGGGTAACCTCTTCGCCGGTGATCCCATCGCCGCGGGTGGCGCCGGTGGAGAGGATACCCTCTTCATAGACCAGCTCCACGGCGAGTCCATCCATCTTCGGTTCGCAGACATAGTCGATCTCGCCGGAGGTCATACCGAGAAAACGTCTGATCCGTTCGTCGAATTCGTGAAGATCGCTCTCATCAAGGGCGTTTTCCAGGGAGAGCATGGGGCGGCGGTGTCTCACCGGGATGAATCGATCCAGCGGCGCCCCTCCCACCCGACCGGTGGGAGAGTCGGGGGGGGCCAGATCGGGGAAACACTCCTCCAGTTCCTGCAGTTCCCGGAACAACGTATCGTACTCGGTATCGGTCAGTTCAGGTCGATCTTCCTGATAATAGAGCCGATTGTGTCGCTGGATCTCGCCGACAAGCTTGACGATCTGCTTTTGAGCGGTTTCCCGGTCCATGGACTCTCCGTGGTAATAATAGTAAGGCGGCGCTGTTTATACCATACTCGTCGTCATGTTGTAAATCTGCCAGAGTCCATATCGACGCACAAAAAAAGGCGCCACCCGTTCGGGCAGCGCCTTGTTCACAAGACAAACGCGTTGTTTCTTATTTGCCGCCTTCGATCTTGATCCCCGGTGCGAAGATGATCTTGTCGAAGGTCCGGTTGAGGCTCTTGCTCTGGAAGTTGACCATGGGGGGTGAGTCGGGGAATTCAACGGTTTCGCCGACTTTTACCTTGGTCTCCATGACGGCAACCCAGAGTTTCTGCCCTTTTTCTTCCACCTGAACGTAGGTGTAACCACCGGCGTTCATGGTCTCAAGGACTTTCCCCTTGTGGTTAGTGGGGGCGGTGGGAACTTCCATGGGCTTCAGGCCGGCGTGGGGATCGCCGCCATGGGCGCCGTCTGCGGGCATGCCGGGCTTGGCAGCCGGTGCGGGTGGCGCCTTGGGCGCCTCTTCTTTTTTCTTGCAGCCTGCGGCGGCAACGGCCAGGCATAAGACCAGAACAAGTAATGATTTTTTCACGTGAATCCTCCCTGTTGATGTGTGACGGTGACGAAAAACATCCTCTTATACCTCACTTCTTCACAGAAAATCAACAGAAAAACTACTGACCCAGGATGACCGCCCCGGTGTCGGTGAAGAGTTTCGTGGGGAGCTGAAAGAGTCGTTTGAAAATATTGAACACCCCGGTGGCCATGGATGAGACGGTTTTCACCGAGACCTTGGGGTCGCCGGGAGAGCCGGTGACCTCGAAGTATGAGGTGATCCAGGATTTGTCCTTGCCGGTGAGAATCCACCCCACAATGGGTATCCGGTTGATAACCTTATCAACAGTCTGGAGCGGCTGGACCCCCACGATGAGATTCAGGAGCTCTTTGGGGAGATTCAGCGAACCCACCGCAGAGATATTCATCGCCTCGCTCTTGACGAAGAGGTCGGACGTGGAGAGGATTCCGTCCTTGATGGCCACGGTGCCGGTTATCTCACTAAACGGCATCCCGCCGGAGGTCATCTCCGGGAGATGCATCTTAAGCAGCTGGGAGACATTGAGGATGGAAAAAATCTTGGACAAGGAGGCAAAGCGTCTTATGGAACCGTTGTCGATGTGAAAGGAGAGCGATCCCAACAGCGATTTTTTCAGTTCATCCGGTGAACTCCCCCGGGCGTTGAGATCCCCCTGGGCCGATAAGGTGCCCCAGAGTTCCTGTTTCTTAACCCCCAGGGACTTGAGTAACCCCTGGGATGAGATCCGCCGCAGTTCATAATTCACCTGATACCGTGGCGCCTCGCCGGCTGTTCTGTCCATCCGGACCCTGGAGGCGATGGTCCCCCCCAGCGCCTGGAATTCCAGCGGTTGCAGATAGAGGATGCCGTCTTCATAGATGAACTCCGTGGAGAGTTTTTCGAAGGATATCTCCCTGAGTTTGCCCGACTCCGCCTTCAGGGAGCCCTTCACTGCCGGTTTTTCCGGACTACCGGAAGAGGGGGTTGCCGTTTCGAGAGTGGTCAGGGCCAGGAGGTCGTCCAACTCCAGATGGGAAGAGGTTATGGTCAGGTCGGCGCGAGGGTGGCGCAGGTCCCGGATCGTTCCGGTGAGGGCCAGATGGGTATTGTTGATCTGGGTGGAAAAAGAGGCGATTCGGAGGTCTTGATCCTGGAGCGTAATGCTTCCCTGAACCCTGCTGGGACGAAAGGCCCGGTCGGAACTCTTCAGTCCCAAATCGGCCGGGTCAACCAGCGGCGAGGAAAAGGCGACGGTCACCACCGGTTTGGCGAAGTTGCGGACTGTCCCCTTGCCGTAAAGCGGGGTGGAGCCCAGTTTCCCGGAAATGAGAGAGGTTTCCAGCTGTGAGCCGGTGAAGGTCACACTGCCGTTGAGCTCCGTCAGCGGCTTCATCCCCTGGCTGGGGAGGAGCGCCCCCCCGGCAAAGGTGAGCGTTCCCGAGAGATTCACCGGTCGTCCGGGGTCGGCCGGTCGGTTGCCGCGCAGGGAGAGCTGCACGTTGCCACGCGGCTGAAAGCCGCTGATCCGGGGGGCCAGGGGGGCCAGGTTCCCCAGGGGGAACTGGTTGGTGGAGAGGGTAAAGCCGACCCCCTCATCCTCCTCATAACGGTACTCCGCGGACCCCCTCACCGACAGGGGGGGGAGCAGGAACTGAGCCTCCTTGAGCAGGGTTCGGTCAGGGGTGAACTCCAGCAGAAACGATGCCGAGTTCGCCATACCGGCGGGTTTGGCCAGTATCCCGGGGAGAGTATAGGCCGCCGCTCCCAGATCCCACGACCCGGAGAGGGCATAGTTTTTCGTCGGCCCATCCCCCGTGAGCTGCAGCAGGCTCCTGCCGCTCAACCCCATCGGCTTTTCTTTTCTCTGGCGAAACAGCCAGGCACTCTCCGCAGCAGAGGGGTTCATGGCCATGACGAAATGATAGAGGGTGGGGGTTTCCATGCAGTAATCTTTGAGGGCGCCATCCAGGGTGAAGGGGGACGAGCCGAACCGTCCCGTCATTTTTTTTAGATTGAAATCCTTGCCGGCAAGCTCCAGCTCCCCCTTGAGGTCGGTGAAGAGCGGCACCCCCTCTTCCCACTGGACGATCCCCTTCTCGATCATCCCCCGGATGGCCAGGACCTTGTAGTTGGTCCCCTTCTCCATGGTGAGAATCTGGCTGACCTTGCCGTCCAGCAGCGAGCCGTCAAGAACCCGGAGCGTCCCCCCCTTGATCTTCTGCTCGATGAACTCCGACGGTTCCCGGACGATAACCCCATAGGGGATGTAGCGGGAGAACTCCTCCAGGCGAATGGGGGTGGAGGTGGCCCGGGCAACGATGCGGGGGTCCCCGGTGGTGAGCTCACGGATGGCGCAGCTCCCCTTGATTCGGACCCCATCCACGGTGGCGTCCAGGGAGGAGACGTCGATCTGGTCCCGGGAGAGCTCCAGGGTATAGGTGGCGGCCAGGAGCTTCGGCTCCAGAACCGCGTGGAAGATCGGCTGGTAGTCGAAGCGGGCGCCGGTGATCTTCAGCGATCCCTTTGCCGTGAAGCGGGAGAGTTCCCCCTTGAAGCTGCTGTTCGTGGTGAGTCGCCCCTCGATCTTCTTGAAGGGGACATGGTCGCGGTAGTAAGGCCAGAAGGGGGAGGCATCCAGACCGTTGGCAACGATCTCCAGATCCAGGTCGGAGTGCTCCAGGCCGGTCCCGGTCGGGGCCGGCCGTACCTTTCCCTTGACGGAGAGGGAGCCGAAGGAGTGTTCCCCGTCCCCCAGGAGGGAGCTGAAAGAGACGCTCCCTTTCTTCCCCCGGGAGAGAGTGCTGAACTGGAGCTCTGTCCGGCTGAGGATCATGGGGAGAGCCTGCGCCGAGGCTTTGCGGTCCAGGAAGAGGATGGTCCCCTTGCTGATTTTGATCCCTTTGATCTGGAGGGAGAGGGACGACGGTTGCTGTTCCAGCAGGTCGGAGAGGGAAAAACTGCCGTCACGGTTGCGGGTGATGGCAACGTGGGGGGCCTCCAGATCCAGCTCCTTGATGATGATCTTTTTTTCCAGCAGCGGGAAGAGGGCGATGCGCAGGGTCAGTCGGTCGGCGCGGAGGAACGGGGTGGCGCCGTCCCGTTCGGTGATGGTGATCCCGGTGAAGGTGAAGGAGGGGCCGTAGCGGAGGGTGAAGTCGCCGCTCTGGAAGGCAACCTTCCTGTGGAGCATGGAGCTCAGTTCTGCAACGATCTGCTCCTTGTGCGTCTCCAGGCTAAGGAACTGTTCCAGGGAGAGGGCTGCGCCTCCCAGGAGGAGCAGGAGCGCAAAGAGGGTGTAGATAATACGCCTGCCGGTGAAGAGTTTCATGACGGCATTATATCGGTTACCGGTGCAAGGTGCAAGGGTGAGCTGCCGGCGCCAAGTAAGAGTTGCAATAGGTTAGGGAATATCATATTTTGTCGGGCGTATGACGGAGCATTTGTCATTGAACCTGATAACAGGATATACGGGAGGGATGAAGATGAAAAAGTGGTTTTATCTGGCGGCGATTACGGCGCTTTCTTGTGCACCCTGCAGCGGGTTTGCCGCCGAGGGTGCGGCATTCGACGAACTGAATGTCACCGGGACCAGGGTGGCTCAGAAATTACGGGAGATTCCCGCCTCTGTTGCAATCCTCTCCACGAAAGAGGTTGAAACCGTCAACTACCGGAAACCGGAGGAGCTCTTCCGCCGGGTTCCGGGAATCACCACCTTAAGCTTCAGCGGTGAGGACGCAGCCACCTCGGTGCGACTCCCTCCCGAAACGGCCAATCGGGAGACCATCATCCTGGTGGACGGTCTCCCGTCGTTCACCTACGGCAGGGGGAGCGGCGACTTCTGGAACTATTTCAACGCCAGGGATATGGACCGGATCGAACTGCTCAGGGGACCCTCTTCGTCCCTCTACGGCAACGGCGCCATGGGGGGAGTCATTAATGTCATCACCAAGACGCCGCCGGCCCAGCCGGAGATCGGCTTTTGGGGGGAATACGGCAGGAATGACCGGCTGCGGGGGGGAGCGTACGGTGGGGCGCGAGTGGGGCAGTTGGCTGGCAATCTGGACGTGAATATGGAGTATAACGACGGCTGGCGCGAACATTCCCGGGTGGAGAAACAGGTGGCCACCGGCAACGTCCAGTATTTCCTTGACGACGCCTCACTTCTCCGGCTCCGGGTGGATTTTGTTCATAGCCACAGCAACCTCCCCGGCGCCCTGGATACCTCCCTCTTTTTCAGCAACCCCCATCAGAGCAACAACACCTTCGGTTACGACCGGATCGACCGGATCACCCCCACGTTGACCTATGAGCGGAAAATCGGCGACTCCGGCAAGCTCAATCTTGCCGTCCAGGTTCAGAGCAATACCAGTGAAAACGCCATCGATCCGGAAAACTTCCGGTACCTGAACACGAAATACGAGGGGATCGTCTCCTACCGGAGCAGCCTGGATGTCGACCTGAAAGCTCGCTACAGCCATGAGCTGAAGGAGCTTCGGTCTCGGATCACGGGGGGAGTCGATTATTCCCACAGCGACCAGCAGAGCGACAGTTCCACCATTACCCTTCAACCTTCCGCCCCTCAACCGGTGGTCAGATTCACCTCGTACAACAACCAGACCAAAAACGACTCCTATGACGTGAGCGTCAATGCCGTCGCACCGTATCTTCAGCTGGAGAGCACGCCGGTGGAGCGGTTGCACTTGCTGGTGGGGGGACGCTACGATGCCGTCATGTATGACGCCACCGGCAAGAACAGCCATAGTGTGGGGGGGAGCAGGAATTTCAACGAGGCCACCTTTCGGGTGGGAGGGACCTACGACATCGTCAAGGAGCTGAACCTCTTTGCCGATTACACCCAAGGTTTTCTCGCCCCCGGTGCAGAGCAGCTCTATACGGCGCCGTCATACAATACGTCAGGCGCCACTGCCGGTTTGAAATCTTCGGCCAACGGGAATCTGAACCCGGAGAAGGCGCAGGGGTATGAAATAGGCATTCAGAGCAACTTCTGGGAAAAACGGGCCAGATTCGATGTCTCCTGGTACGACATGACGGTGCGGGACAAGATCGTCAGAAACAGCGTGGAGACCAATCCGCTCAAAGCTCTTTACTATTATCAGAATGCCGCCAAGACCAACAGCCGGGGGGTTGAGCTCCTTACCTCCGTCACCCCCGTGGATCTGGTCCGCGCCACCTTTGCTTACACTTATGCTCGTAATGTGTACGATGCCTATACGGGGTTGAACGTTAATGGCAACCTGATGCCTCGCGCCCCTGAGAACCATTTCAATGCCCGACTGGCGCTCCTCCCGCTGAAGGGGCTGGAGGTGGAGCTTGAGGTGGACGAAGTGACGAAGCAGTCTGCCGACGAAGCCAACCAACTGGCCTATTCCCGGCCGACCCTGGTCAACCTCCGGGCCAACTACGCTTGGCAGAACTGGTCGTTCTGGGCTCACGTTCTCAACCTCACCAACCAGTCCTACGCCTCCTACGTGAGCCAGAGCACGACGGCGACGGTTCCCACGGCAAGCTACTTTCCCGGAGAGCCGCTGACCTTCTATGTGGGAGCGGCGTACAAGTGGAACTGACCGCGGTGAAAGAGCTGGTCATTCTGGAAAGCGACCCCAATGTCCCGCCGGGGCTGGTGGTGGAGGAGTTGCGGGAACAGGGGGTTCCCTTCCGGCTGATCCGTGCCCACGCCGGAGAGCCGATGCCTGACCCCGGAACAGCGGCGGCGGTCATCGTCCTGGGAGGGAGCATGGGGGCCGGTGATGATGATCTGTACCCTTTTCTCCGGGAGATCAAGGGGGTGATCCGGGAGTGCGTTATTCATGACACCCCGTTTCTGGGGATCTGCCTGGGGGGGCAACTCCTCTCCGAGGCTCTTGGAACAGCGGTGGCCACGGGAAGCCGTGGTGAAAAAGGGATCTGTGGGGTCAGCCTCACCCCGGAGGGGGTGGCAGATCCGCTTTTTTTGGGGATTTCTTCCGAATTCCTCACCTACCAGTGGCACAACGACAGTTTCGACCTCCCTGCCGGCTGCCGGCTCCTGGCTTCGTCTCCTCTCTGCCCGCAGCAGGCCATCCGCCATGGCGCCGCCGTCTACGGCGTTCAGTTTCACCCGGAGGTGACCGCCGCCATTGTCACGCAGTGGCATGGCGATGCGGCGCGCAACGCCCGGTTCCTCCCCCCTTTTCTGGAGGCGGAAGCGGAGTACCTCGGCTCGGCCCGCACCCTGCTCCATAATTTTTTCCGCATCGCCCGTCTGATATTTTGAACGATGGCAAGCGGAAGAAGCGGGTGCTGGTGAAGATCATCGGGGAGTGAACGACTGGAGGTTGTCAGTTTCGTGTGGTCAGGGTACGACAATAGCCCCGCCGGAATCTCCGGTGGGGCTATTGTCGGAATATGGGTAGTCAGGCGTCAGCCCAGGGAGTTGACGAGTTTGGTCAGACGGGAAACGTTACGGGACGCGGTAGAGCGGTGGATGACCCCCTTGGTGGCGGCGCCGTCGACAATGGGTATCGCTGCGGTGAGAGCCTCTCTGGCGGCGACGGCATCCTTGGCGGCTGCTGCTTCCCTGACCCGCTTGATAAAGGTCTTGAGGGTAGATTTAATATGGGTATTACGCTCATTTTTTTTCTGATTCTGCTTGATCCGCTTGATGGCCGACTTATGATTTGCCAAAACTGCACCTCCAGGTAGGGGTAAAAGTAATCGTTACGAAAGCAGGATTATTACCATCAAGAGCCGGTCGGAGTCAAGGGAAAAACGCACGGAACTTCCCCCGGCGGTGAGGCTGCGGGTCATGGCAGCTGATTCTCAATCAACCTCTGGAGTTGTTCTGCGGTAATCCCGGCGATCTTGATGATCTTGTGACGGGAGCTCTCCCCCGTGATGATCGTGACATCCCGCCGCCGAACCTTGAGGAGTTGGGCAAAGAGGTCGATGCAGTGGTCGTTTGCCGCGCCATCCACCGGGGGAGAGGTGAGGCGGATCTTCACCGCGCCATTGAGAATGCCGGTGACCCCGCAGCGTGACGCCCGGGGCTGGACATGTACGGCAAAGCTGACGCCGTCGGCGCTCTCCCTGACGGAGATCGGCTCCGTCGGCTCATTCATCCGTTGAGGAGATCATCTTGCAATGGGAGTCCAGGAGCGATTTGAAGGAGGACTCGAACTGCTGCTTCTGCCGGCGCAGATCCTGGAGTTCGGAGCGGAGTTCCATCAAGCGCGCTTCGGCGGTGGAGAGGAGCTTTTCACCCTGAAGCTCCGCTTCGGTGATGATCAGGTTCGCCTCTTTCTGGGCGTTGCTCTTCATATCCTCGGTGATCCGGTGGGCGGCCAGCATGGTCTCGCGCAGCGCCTTTTCCCGGTTATTCATCTCGTCCAGTTCGGTCAGCGCCCTCCGGTTCTGCTCTCTCAGGTCGTTGTTCTCCCGGATGAGCTGCTCCATCTCCTGGCTCACCTGTTGGAGAAAGCCGTCCACCTCGTCGGGGTCCAATCCTCCGAAGAGCCGCCCCTTGAACTGCTGCTGCAGGATATCCAGCGGGGTAATGTTCATGGGAAGACCCCCGTGCCGGTTTTCAGCGACCAGGCCAGCCCCACCACCGAGGTCACCACAAACCGTTGCAGGAACTGGACGGCCAGGAGAACTGCCAGGGGAGAAAGGTCTATCCCCCCAAGGTCCGGCAGCAGGGAGCGGACCCGGTAGAGAACCGGCTCCGTGGCCCGGTAGAGGAATCTTACGATGGGATTGTACGGATCAGGGTTGACCCATGAGATGATGGCCCGGCCGATGATGACGTACGTATAGAGGGTCAGAAAGATATCGGTGATTTTGGCGAAGGCGAGCAGCAGATTGGCGATGATGAACATGGATTCCTCGGAAAAGCAGTTGATGCAACGGCATATTTATACAGAAGAAGGGGTTTCCCTGTCAAGGAGGGAAACCCTGCGAATCAGCGCAGCGTCTTGAACAGGGCGGAGAAGTCTTCCTCCCCAAGCCCCGCCCGGCGGGCTCCTTTGAAGAGTTCATTCACCGCTGCCGTGCAGGGGAGCGGTTGCGCCAGCCGGTCTCCCAGATCCAGGGCAAGACGGAGATCCTTCTGCATATGCTTCAGCGGGAAGGCAGTGCTGTATGAGTCGGCAAGGATGCCGGCCCCCTTGAGCCGGAACAGGGGGTTGGCCAGGGCGCCCGCATCCAGAATGTCCAAAATGTCCGCCAGGTTGAGTTCTCCCTTTTCCCCCAGGGCCAGCCCCTCGCAGAACGCCGCCAGCATCCCCCCCATGATCATGTTCACCACGATCTTCATTCGGGCGCCGTTCCCCACGGCTCCCAGATGGAGGATCTTTTTTCCCAGCTTCTCCAGGCAGGGGAGGGCTTCATCAAAGAGACTCCGGTCGCCGGCAGCGAGGATGATGAGACTCCCCTCCTCCGCCGGTTTTTTGCTCCCGGAGACCGGAGCCTCCAGGTATCTGCCACCCCTGGCGGTGAGCGCCGCGGAGATATCCTGACTCGTTGCCGCGTCCACGGTGGAAAAGTCCACATATCCTTTCCTCGTCGTTGTAGCCGCAAGAACGCCGTCATCGCCGAAGCAGACCTCCCGGGCTGCCGCCGGATCGGCCAGCATGGCGAAGGTGATGTCACAGCGGGCCATCACCGCAGCAGGAGTGGGGGCCAGGGTGGCGCCCAGTTGCTCCAGTTCCCCGCTCTTCCCGGGAGTCCGGTTCCAGAGCGTGACCGGATACCCGGCCTGCAGCAGATTGCGGGCCATTGCCGTCCCCATGATGCCGAGACCGAGAAAACCGAACTGTTTCATCTGTGTCCTCCTGAGTTGTATGAGCTTCGACTTCGCTCAGCCGTCGTTCGACTACGCTCAGCCGACTCTATTTCCCTTTGCGCGGTCCCTGAGCGGAGCCGAGGGGGCCGCTGCATACCGGCGCCACCCCGCAGACGGTGCATGGTTCACGGCTTTTCCCGTCACACCCTTCCGATATCCCCAGGTGACAGAGGGAAAAATCATACTTTACCGGGTCGTCGGGGTCAAGCTCCCACAGTCGGGCCGTGATCTCCCTGGCCATTTTCCAATCCGCCTGGTTTCTGGAGGTAAGAGCGAGGGAGCGGGCGATACGGCGGATATGCAGATCCACCGGAACAATCAGCTGGGACGGCGAGATCCCCTGCCAGAGCCCCAGATCGATGCCGTCATCGGGGCGCACCACCCACCGGAGGAACATGCAGAGTCGTTTGCAGGCGCTTCCCGAGGCGGGTGAGGGGAAGAAAAAGGGGAAGTACGAGTCAGGGGGAATCCCCTTCTCGCCGAAGATGGGGCCATACTCCAGGCCGAGAATCGCCGCACTGAAGGCCGTGAGCGTTCCGGTGATGTCAGGGGCCGCCGGATCGTGGCAGCGGCAAAAGAACGCCTCAATGCTCCCTGACTCCTCCAGCATCCGGCGCAGAGCCAGGAGGAGGGCGCAGAGGTCACGGCCGTCGTTGAAGCGGTGTTTGAATCCGGCAAAGTGACGTGCCCCTTCTTCCGGGTCGAACCGTTCCACGTAACGCCGGGGGGAGGGACCCATCATCCGGAAGATGCCGTCCAGGCTCTTGAGGATGATCTTCACGTTGCCGTAGGCAAAGGCCGAGGAGATGAGCGCGGCCACCTCCCGGTCCCCGGCGTCGGCGAACCTCCGGCTTCGGGAGAGGGGGTCGTTCTCCAGGTGCTGCTGGGACCGGTTGGCGTAGAGGGTGTCCAGCAACGGCTTGAGATCGGGAGAGAGAGGCGTTTTCTCAATGATGGAGAGGCGCGGAGACATGGCCGACAGTATACCCGCATCAGCGGTCAATAGCCACCGAAAGGAGCGGTGCGAGAACTCGGCTTCGGGAGTAGCGGGCGGCTGTTTCCTTTTGCAGATTTTCCGCCGGAGGGGTATGATTCTCCCTGCCGAACTTAAGTTTTCTCCGGTTTCCCCGGAGTTGCCGAAAAAAACTCGTAACTGTTCAGCTCAATGCAGATGCGCGACTATCGTAACCCCTCCTGTCCTCCCCTTAACCCAAGGGGAGGGACGCTTGTATTGATTCCGGTGGCAGAACGTTCCCCCTCTTGAGACAAGAGGGGGACAGGAGGAGTTATGATGACCGAGTTGCAAGAGTGTTGAATAGTTGCAAAAACTCAACCATTTGTGAGGGCATCATGAACAGTCGATTTTGCAGCACTGGTTTCGCGGTCATCATCGTCTGTATCATGATGCTTTCTCTCTTCAGCATACCGACAGCGGTGATTGCGGGGAGTCCGGGGATTTCAACAACATTTTTTGACGATACTCAATTGCATCATTCCGTTGTCACTCGCAGTGATGCGCAACTCAATTTTGATTGGGGAAGCAGTTCCCCTGCCTCATCCGTTCCCGCAGACGGCTTCTCCGCTCGTTTTCAGGCGTATCTCACCGTCCCCGTAAGTGGCGAGTATCAATTTGTCGTGGCGTCCGATGATGGCGCGATCTTTTTTTTCAAGGGACAGATGGCGCTTTACGACTGGAATCCTCATGCGCTTACCGAAAACACAACCGCAACCTTCAACTTGACTGCCGGAGTCCGGTATCCCCTGGAGCTTTTTTATTTCGACTACGGCGGAAACGCCACGGTTCAGCTCTACCTCAAGCCTGTTACCGGTTCCCCCTATATTATTCCAGCCGACTATTTTTCGCTCCCCGATGAGAGCTTCCCCGCCCGCGATCTGGCGACGTTCAACTTCACGCGGCTTGATCCTGACGGTAGTTTGCCGCTCTACACCGATTCCCTGGCGCCCAATTGGTACGACTGGTCCTATGCAACGGTCACTACCACCTACACCTCCACTGTTCACAGCGGAAGCAACGCTATTCGTGCGGACCTGGATGGATGGGGCGCATTCTCTCCCTTTTTCAGTAATGGTCAAGACTGGTCACAGCCTGACTATCGCGGCCTCTCCACGCGCGGCTTTGATCGGTTGAGTTTCTGGGTTCATCGCGGCGACTCGGCAGGGGGACAGAGTGTCGGCGTACAACTCTCCGATGTCTTGCCCGGCTGGGAATGGCGTCATCGTTCTCAGTTCACGGTTCCGACGGACAATGAGTGGCATGAGATCATCATTCCTCTCAGCGAACTCGATGGTATCGACATCGGTCTCACGCGCCTGGCATGGCTTGGCAACGGCAATCAGACCGATGCCATCCTGCTTGATGATATTCGCCTGCTTCCCGCGGCCTCGCCGACAGCTGCTCCTCGCGACCCGACGACCACTACCGCCGATTTCTCCTGGCTGTATCGCGATGAGCGCAATGCGACGCTGAGCAGCTCATGGAACGAGGAGCACCGTTTGCAAGGTGGAACTCCCGGCCATGGCGCATTCTCTCTGGCGGCCCGTTTTCTCTGGTATGGCGCTCTCCAATTCCGCCCGTTGGAGTATGTCTGGAATAATCCACCTCCCTTCACCCTGCAAAACGCCAACACCCTTGTCTTCTCCCTCAATCGCGGCGCAAATGACAATCCCGATCAACTCTACTACGTCTACGGTCTCGATAAAAACGGGGAGGTGAGCTTCAAGGCCCCCCTTACCAGGTACCTTGCCGGAGGCGTCTTTGATCTCGATCCGGCCACCTGGCAGGAAGTAGCCGTTCCTGTTCATCATTTGCGTGGTGCAAGCGACGCACTGTATGCCGTCGGTATTCAGGAGATGAGCGGCGTCAACGGGGTGACCGGCGATTGGCTCTATCTCGATGAGGTGCGCTTCGAATATCGGGTGCCGGCGGCAACGTTGTTGCTGTATACCGGTTCTCTTACCTCCCCCTGGAGTGCGGACGGTTCATGGGATACCACTTTTGATCTTGCAAATTCTTCTCCTGTTCATGGTGCTACGAGTTCCATCGCCGTCACGCAGGGTGCCGCGTGGGGCGGACTCTATCTGCAGACGAATGTGCCTTTCAATGCTCTTGATGTGCGGAAAGTATCGTTTTGGATCCATGGCGGAACCGCCGGAGGACAAAAAATCGAGGTCTGGGTTCGTGATGGCGCCAATGTGGCGAGTAACCATGTGGCGATCCCTCCTCCCACCGCCAATAGCTGGAGCCTGGTGGAAATCCCTTTTTCCGAATTCGGCAACCCAACCTCGGTAAGCGCCATCGTCTGGCAGGACGCCAGCGGCGCAGCGCAAGCCACGTTTTATCTCGCCGACATCACCCTTTCCACGACGCCACCAACATCCCCTCCACCGTTGCCTCCGCAATCGGGTCCGGCTCTGAGCGTGGAGCTCTCTGCCGACGTTCATCCCATCAGCCCCTACATTTACGGGATGAACTTTGCCAATGAAGCCATTGCCGCGGAGTTACGGTTACCTGTCCGCCGCTGGGGGGGGAATGGGACCACACGCTATAACTGGCAAACCGACACCTCCAGTCATGCCGGTGACTGGTATTTCGAAAATATCCCGGAAGATAATACCGATCCTGCCGCGTTGCCCAACGGTTCCGCGGCTGATCGTTTCATCGAGCAGAATCAGCGGACCAAAACGGCGAGCCTGCTCACGGTCCCCTTGATCGGTTGGACCCCCAAAGCGCGGGATTATTCCTGCGGCTTCAGCGTTACCAAGTATGGCCCACAACAGTCGGTTGATCCCTGGAGATCCGACTGCGGCAATGGTCGTCATCCTGATGGGACAACTCTCAGCGGGAATGATCCGTCGGATACCAGTAGCGCCATCGGTCCCGATTTCGTCACGGCATGGATCAATCATGTGAATACAACATATGGCGGAGTTCATTTCTACAATCTGGATAACGAGCCGATGCTCTGGAACAGCACCCATCGCGACGTGCATCCTGATCCTGTCACCTATGATGAGCTGCGTGACCGAACCTACGCGTACGCTTCCGCCGTCAAAGCCGTTGATCCCGGGGCAAAGACGCTGGGCCCCGTTGTCTGGGGGTGGTGCGCCTATTTCTATTCCGCTGCCGATGGCTGCACTCCCGGTGCGGATCGTCAAGCCCATGACAACCTCGACTTCGTGGAGTGGTATCTCCAGCAGATGCGCGGCTACGAGCAACAGCATGGCGTCCGGATTCTGGATTACCTGGATGTTCACAGTTATCCGCAAGGCAATGGGGTGTTTTCCGACAGCTTGGGGAGCACATCGGTACAGGCCGCGCGGTTGCGCTCGACGCGTCAACTTTGGGATAGATCATATGCCGATGAAAGCTGGATCGCTCAACCGGTGTATCTCATCCCGCGCATGAAGCAATGGGCCGATACGTATCCAGGCACAAAACTTGCCGTCAGCGAATATGGCTGGGGTGCTCTCGGATACATGAACGGTGCGTTGGCGCAAGCCGACATCCTGGGGATCTTCGGCCGCGAAGGGCTCGATCTGGCGACTCTGTGGGGAACTCCCACCGATGCCGACGTGCCCGGTATTTTTGCCTTTCGCATGTATCGCAATTACGACGGCGCAGGGAGCGCCTTTGGCGAAACAAGCGTGCATGCCGTGAGTACCGATCAGGATAAGCTGGCGATTTATGCGGCCCGGCGAAGTGGTGACGGCGCCCTGACCCTGACGGTCATCAACAAGAGCACGGGGAGTCTCATCAGCACGGTGGGGATAAGCGGCTACTCTTCCCAAGCAGTGGCGTCAGCCTATCGCTACAGTTCGGCCAATCTGCATGCTATTGAGAAGCTTGCCGATCAGGCGATCACGGCTCAAGGTTTCAGCGCCACCTTCCCCGCCTCCTCCATCACGCTCTTTGTCATCCCGCTACCCCCCTGCACGGTCACCTTTGACAGTAACGGTGGGAGCTCGGTCGCCGGTCAAGACGTCGTCTGCGGCGGTACCGCCTTGACGCCGACTGCACCGGTCAAGGCCGGCAACACATTTGCCGGATGGTACCGTGATGTCGCACTTACGATCGCTTTCGACTTCACCACTCCGATCCAGACCGCTACAACTCTCTACGCGAAGTGGACCCCCATG
This sequence comes from uncultured Geobacter sp., assembly GCA_903902855.1. Lineage (GTDB taxonomy): Bacteria > Desulfobacterota > Desulfuromonadia > Geobacterales > CAIOGM01 > CAIOGM01. The sequence continues at coordinate 33,163 of CAIUWK010000106.1, forward strand.
TGTGCCGTCACTGCGTCGCTCACCAATGGCAACGGTACGGTGACCCCGCTTACCCAGTGGGTGAGCTTTGGCGGTTTGGCCTCCATTACCATTAAGCCAAACACCGGCTTCAAGATTGCCGGCATCATCGACAACGGCAGCGCAATCACCCTCCTCACCTCTCCGTACGTCATCACCAACGTGACCGCGAACCACGCTCTGGTCGTCACCTTTGCAACCTCCACCTCCCCCACGATCGCCAGCTTCACCCCGTTAACCGGAATGGTGGGGGGGAAGGTGACCATCACCGGGACAAATCTGGGGAACGCTGCCGTGACCTTTAACGGCATTGCCGCCACGGTGGTCACGAATAGCGCCACATCCCTCTCCGTCACGGTCC
>CAIUWK010000107.1 GCA_903902855.1 uncultured Geobacter sp.
AAATCCAACTCCATGCGTGCTTTTTTGACCTCCCAACGTACCAAAACAGGAGAGAACCCGGCCAGACCAGAAAAGTTGCTCTATGTCGGCGCCAAATCCGGTTCAAAACATGAATTAGCTGCTATGCACGGGAGTGGCTGGGAGCGATGTCAGTACGTGAAGAGATTCTTATGACCTCTTCGATAACCTCATCCCCTGAAATTGACTCCATACATGCAGGTTTACCCCGTGGCGAAGGGTCGCATTCCCTGAAAAATTTCTGGCGGCAGGGAGAACAAGGAAAAGCTTTGTAGATCACTCTGGCGTTCCGCCCCCAAGGACCGAATCGGTGTGGCGATTGGGGACCGAAAAGCGCTACCAGCGGCAGACCGACAGCAGCGGCCACATGCATGATTCCGCTGTCATTGCCGATATAGATCGTCCCACGCGTCAGGATTGCCATCGTTTCCCTGAGTGAAGTAGCCCCTATGAGGGACACCGTAGAGTCGTGACATCCATGACGCCAACTCTCCCAACTGACCAGATCCCCTCTACCTCCGAGTATCACCGACTTCAGACCGATAGCCGTAAGCTGATGTGTCAACGCGGCAAAGTCATCGTGATGCCAACCGCGCGGAGGGTTGGAAGCAAAGGGATGGATAAAAGCCACCCTCTCGCCCAACTTCACTCCGACTCCGGCAAGGACACCATCTCCTCGAACCGCCTCCTCCGGCGATATCCACGCTTCCAGATAGTCATCGGTAACAGGAACACCGTCGGCCCGCAACACGTCCAGAAAACTCAAGACCTCATGCTGCTCCGGCCGGTAGGGGACAGCTTTGGTCAGCATGAAGCGACGTCCCTCGGTATCGAAACCGACCCGTTCCGGAGCGCCGGAGAGGAGAGCGATGATGGCGCTGGAAAAGGAACGTTTCAGGACATAGACCTTGTCGTACCGGTTCGCCCTGAGTTCACGGATGAAGGCGATCTTTGACGACAGGGTGCGATGCCCTCCCCTGCTGTCGGCATGACGCGTCACCGGGTCCCAGAAGATGATCTCGTCCACGTAGGGAATCCCCTGCACCACCTCGGCGGAACCCGGCGCCATGACCCAGGTGATGTGGGCCTCCGGCTCGGCCCGCCTCAGGTTTCGGAAGAAGGGGACAGAGAGGATGGTGTCGCCGATGAAGCGGTATCTGAGGACGAGTATTTTTTTTCGATGATTCCGGCTCACACACTCTCCGCCTTCAACCGGTCGCTCCCCAGGAGCGAGCAGTAGAACTCGTTGATGGCAGCCGCCTCCCGCTGGATGGAAAATTCCGCCTCAACGCGGCTCCGGGCACTTTGACCCATCGCCTCCAGCCCTGCACGATCCGCCAGAACTCCGCGCAACGCCGCCGTGAGCGCCACGGTGTCGGCGCAGGGAACCAGCCTACCGTCCACGCCATCGCGCAGCAGCAGTTCGAAGGCGCCGGTGCGGGTGGCCACCACGGCGGTACCGCTAGCCATGGCCTCCAGACAGGTGAGACCGAATCCCTCATTGTGAGGCACAGCCGCCACCAGCGACAGACGACGAAACCACCCGGGAAGCTCAGCAAAGGGGAGCTTCCCTAGCCAGTGAAACCTCTCTTCCAGTCCGCGATCCCGGATATATCGTTTAAGTTTTCTCTCGAAGAGGGCAAAGGGGGGGGTAGTCTCGCCGATGATCACCACGGTGGCTTCCGGAAGTTCCGGCAACAGCTCGCAGAGCGCCTCCACGAATTCACGTATCCCCTTCTGTGGCCGAATCCGACCCAGAATCCCGATACCAAACGTGCCGGGCAGGCCGCTGCCTTGCCACGCTTCACCCCGGTCCGGCGCCGGATGGTAGATCTCCAGGTTCACGCCATGGGGGATGATCACCGCCGGTGGTCGCTCCAGGTAGGAGGCGGCACGGGGTGAGGTGGAGAGCAGAAAATCCATCTGCCGGCAAAGGTATCGGGTCCAGCGGCTGTGGTGACGCTGGGCCGTAGAGGTAAAGAGGAGCTGCAGACGACACCGAAAGAGGCGCTTGAGCACGAGACCCGCCAGCATCTCGATGTTGCGGCGCGCATGAAAAATTCGCGGTTGCCCGTTGGGAAGCGGGTGGGCCGTGAGTCGGAGCAGTTCGCGCCACCCCAGGCGCGGCAGTGCCACCGGCAGCGGGTAGCCGACAGCGGCGATCCCCAGGGTGCGGGCCTGCAGCGGCGCTACGGCAGCCACTGTTGCCGTGATCCCGGAGAATCGCCGGTTAAGATTGGGGAGGATGACCTGTATGTCGCGCATGCCCTTCTCCGGTCGTAAACAACTCGTCCACCATGGACTCCAGCACCGTCGGGTCGGCCAGGGCCATCTCCAGCTGCACCACCCAGATCTTCCCCAGTTGCCTCCGATACCGCTCCAACTTCACCGCATCCTTTGCCGTGGTGACGAGGCAAGTAGCACCGGTGTTTCTGAAGCTCCGCCGTATCCCGGCAATGGTCCGGTCATCGTAGTCGGCATGATCAGGGAGGGAGAGGGAGCCGACCAGATCCAGCCCGGCCTCGGCCAGACCGGAGAAAAACCGGTCAGGTTGAGCGATGCCGGCAAAGGCCAGGATCCGCTCACCGTACAGCACCGGAAACGATCGACACTCACCGCCGTCCAGGGGTACGACCCCGGTTAACCGGTGTCGCGCGGTAAGTACGGGGATTCCAGCAGGCAATCCGGAGGGAAAGGTTTCACCACCATCGCAACGGGTCAGGACGATGAGTTCAGCGCGTCCCACGGCCGACTTTGACTCACGAAGCACTCCGGCAGGGAGGGTCCAGCCGTTTCCCAGAGGATTTCGGCAATCCAGGAGCAGGATGTTCAGTTCCCGCTGCACTCTCAGATGCTGAAAGCCGTCATCCAGGAGGAAGCAGTCGGGACGGAGTTCCCTCTCCGCCAGCCTCCCCGCCTCATATCGGTTGGCACCAACCACCACCATGAGTCCCGGCAGGTCACGGGCCAAAAGGTACGGTTCATCCCCAGCCTCCGCCGCCGTCATGAAAAGGGTCTCACCATCGGAAACGATCCGCGGTCGCCTGTTGCTCCCACCGTACCCCCGGGAAAGGATCACCACCCGTTTCCCTTCTGCCAGGAGATGACGGGCGATGAGCGCGGTCATGGGGGTCTTGCCGGTTCCACCCACGGCAAGATTACCCACCGAGATGACCGGATGGTTCAGTCGTCGGGACCGGAGCAAGCCGGCAGCATAACCCCAGGCCCGAAGCCGGAGCAGCAGCCCATAGGGAAGCGCCAGAACCTTCAGAACTGGGAGCAGCAACCAGGCGGCACAACCTCGCCGCTCACCGGACGCCAGCCCCCGCCAGTACTCTTCACCATTCACCATTCACTATTCACTATTCACCTTTCACATTAACCCTTCGACTTCGCTCAGGGCACCGCCCTTCACCAGTTTCTCGATAACCGCCATGTGCCGATCCGTCGAGCCCCCCAGGCGCGCCATCAGTTCAAGGCCGTTATCTCCCAGACGGCTGCGCCGAACATCGTCCGTAAAGAGTGCCACGAAGAGAGTGAGCAGCTCACCGCCATCGGCCACCTGAACGCCTGCCTCAGCCTCCAGCACCAGGGCCGTGATCTCCCGGAAATTGGTCATGTGCGGACCGAAGAGGAGCGGTATCCCCACTGACGCCGGCTCCAGGAGATTATGGCCGCCGGTGGGGACCAGGCTCCCCCCCACAAAGATCAGGTCCGCCAGAGAGTAAAAACTCATCAACTCCCCCACCCGGTCCACCAGCAGCGCCTCTCCTGAGGCAAGAGGTGTCTGCCGCTCTTCCAGCCGGGAACGGAGAGTTACGGCAAAGCCGGAGTTCCGGAGCAATTCCGCCACCTCACCCGAGCGTTCGGGGTGGCGGGGAACCAGTACCAGGATGACCTTGGCACCTGTGTCAAGGAGCGCCCGGCAGGCGGCAATCACCGACTCGTCCTCACCCTGATGGGTACTTCCGGCCACGACGACAAAGGTATCGGCAGGGATGAGGTACCGCTCCCGGAGAGATCCCTTCTCTGCCGCTGAGAGTGGCGCCACCATCAGGTCATACTTGAGGTTGTTGGCGACAATGACTCGCTCCGCAGGAGCGCCGATGGTGATTATCCGGCGGCGATCCTCGGCGCTCTGCATGCAGAGTGCGGTGAACTTTTCCAGCACCGGCCGGAAAAACCACGACAGTTTCAGATAACGACCAAGGGAACGGTCGGAAATCCGGCCGTTCACCAGCAGTGACGGTATCCCCTGCCGTCGAACCTCATCCATGAAGGTGGGCCAAATCTCCGTCTCCACCACGATCACTAATTCCGGCTTGATGGTCCTCACTGCCCGACGCACGGCAAAGCGGTAATCAAAGGGGAAGTAGATGCAGAGATCCGGTTCCCGAAGTTTCTGCGCCACCTCCCGACCGGTCTCGGTGACAGTTGAAATCACCAGCTTTTTATCCGGATAGCGCTTCTTCAGCGCCGTCAAGAGCGGCCGCGAAGCCAGGGTCTCCCCCACCGACACGGCATGAACCCAGATCGTCCCCTGTCCCGCCACGTTGGCCGCTTCTGACTCAGGAATGAAGCCGAACCGCTCCGCAAAGGCGGCTCGCCGTCCCCGGCTCACCGAGCGGTAGAGGTGGTAACAGACCACCCCGGGAAACGCCAGGAGGAGAACCAGAGAGTAGACAATATTGATAATGCGCAGCATCTACCCCACCCTCACCCTGACTCTCACCCTGAGGGAGAGGGGATCTATTGGAGATAAAAAGTGGGGAGGAACAGCTTGTGCCTTGAACCTCTAACCCCGAACCTCTAACCTCTAACCTCTAACCTCTAACCTCGCACCTGTTTCACACATCCTTGAACTGCATCTCGCAGAGCCGCTTGTACAGCCCACCCTGCTCCAGCAAACCGGCATGGGCCCCCTGTTCCACGATCCTCCCCCCATCCAGTACCAGGATCTTGTGGGCGTGGAGGATGGTGGAGAGACGGTGGGCAATGACGAAGGTGGTCCGGTTGGTCATGAGATTATTCAACGCCTTCTGTACTGTCTGCTCACTTTCGGTGTCCAGGGCGCTGGTGGCCTCATCCAGAATCAGGATGGGGGCATCCTTGAGGATCGCCCTTGCGATACAGATCCGTTGCCGCTGGCCGCCGGAGAGCCTCACCCCCCGGTCGCCGATGTTGGTGGCGTACCCTTCGGGGAGGGCGGCAATGAAGTCGTGGGCAAAGGCGGCCCGGGCTGCGGCCTCCACCTCCCCGTCCGTTGCTGCGAAGTTTCCGTAACGGATATTGTTGGCAAGGGTATCATTGAAGAGGGTAATCTCCTGATCCACCAGGGCGATCTGCCGCACCAGGCTCTCCATCCTGATATTCCGGATATCCAGACCGTCGATGCGGATGGCGCCGCTGGCAACATCATAGAACCGGCTGAGAAGAGAGACCAGGGTGGTCTTGCCACTCCCCGACGGCCCCACCAGCGCCACGATCTCTCCGGATTTTGCCTGGAGAGAAATATCCTTGAGTACGGCATCCTCGCCATAGGAGAAGGAAACCTGGCTGAAGGTAACGTCTCCCTTTGACCGAACCATCTCCACGGCATCCGGAGCGTCAATCAGTTCAGGCTTCTCATCAATGATCTCAAAGATACGGGTCGCAGCCCCAGCCGATGTCTGTATAGTGTTATAGGAGCCGTTGAGGCTCTTCACCGGTTTGTATACCAGCGCCATGGCCGTCAGAAACGAAAAGAATTCGGCAGAAGTCATCGATCCATGGAGAACCATATTTCCACCAATCCAGATAACACTGGAAATCCCAAAGGCGGTGATCAACTCGGCAATGGGCGAAGACAAGGAGTTGTACTTTATATTTTTGCGAACGAAATGGTAATAGCTTCTTGTCTGCTCTTTAAAACGGTCGACTTCCCACTGTTCAAGTCCGAAAGACTTGACCACCTTGATCCCGGAAAACGTCTCCTGAAGAATCGCCGCCACATCCCCCATCTTCTCCTGGCTCTCAGTGGAAAGACGCTTAATCCGCTTGCCTATTTTCTGGGCAAAGATAATTGTTACCGGGATAACCAGAAACGTAATCAGGGCCAGGCGCCAATTGCGAAAAAATATCACGGCGAGCAGCGAGATTGCGGAAAAACCATCCCGGCAAACGCTTGTCACCACATTGGCGATCCCATTCTGCATCACAGCCACATCGTTGAGGATGCGGGACATGAGTCCCCCTGTGGTCTGTCCGTGATAGAAACGGAGTCCGAGACGCATGCTGTTGCGGTAGACGTCGTTACGAATCTCCTGCACGGCCAGTTCACCGGCAGTCCGGATGAAGTAATCGTTAAGAAAGCGGCAGACAGCACGGATGCAGAAGATGAGAAAAACCGTGGCAGGAAGGAGAGTGAAGATGGTGAGATCTCTGGTGGCGAAGATCTTCTTGAGAAGCGGTTCCACCAGATAAGCAAAGGCGCCGTCCATGCTCCCTACGGCAATGGAAGCCAACGTGGAGATGGCAATGCGCCACCAGTAGGGCCTGCTGTACCGGATGATTCTGGAAAATGTGGAGCTGTTCATACTGCGGTCCCCCTATCCAGCATTTCCACGGCCACCTTGGCCAGACGGGCGGAACAGCCACCACTCCCCAGCTTCCCCTTGACCCCGGCCAGTTTTAGCCGGATAGCCTCCCGGTACGCCGAATCATCGAGGATAGCGCCGATTTCAGAGGCAATG
>CAIUWK010000108.1 GCA_903902855.1 uncultured Geobacter sp.
AACAAATCCACTAACACAGAGAGACGACGCTATGCCAAAGATTGTAGCAGGATTTACATCGGTAGAAAACAGAATTCGATCGTTCTTTGATCATCAGAGCCTGGGCCTGTTATTACGGCAAAGCAACATCAGGAAAGATAAAGGCGTAAGCATCGACACCGTGTTCCAGTTCCTGCTGGCTCTTGTCTTTACCGGTAAAAATCTTTTTCGCTTATTGGAGAGCTCAGAGTCACCCGAAGGCATTAGTAAAGATAGCGTATACCGGTTGCTCAACTCGGTTAGTGCCAACTGGCGTCGTTTTCTCTCATTGCTCAGTACTCGGGTCATCGTCCAGCAATTACTTCCCTTGACCGATGATTCGGTAATCAAGGTGCTGATCGCTGATGACACCTTGTACAACCGTGATCGCAGCAAACGGGTGGAACTGCTATCTCGGGTTCATGACCATAACACCGGTCGTTACTTACGCGGCTTCCGGATGCTGACCATGGGATGGTCCGATGGCCACAGTTTTGTCCCCATGGCGTTGTCAATGCTCAGCTCAGCCAAGAAGAGCAACCGCCTGGCCCCGATGCGCGATGACCTTGACAAGCGGACAAACGGTTACAAACGTCGTCAAGAGAGCATGAGGAAATCCACCGATGTGTTGGTGGATATGGTCGCTTTGGCCATGATGGCAGAAACCAAAGCTCACCATCTGCTCGTTGATAGCTGGTTTGCCTTTCCGGCCACCATCAGACGTCTTCATGTCCTCGGAATGCACACCATCTGCATGCTCAAGGATACGGGAAAGGTCACCTATAATCTGGAGGGATGCCCCCATACCCTTAAAGAACTGTACCGTTCGGTACGTAAACGCTGCGGGCGGGCCAAGATACTGGCCGACGTTTCGGTATCCATCGGTATGGACGAACAAGGGATCCCGGTTACAGCTAAAATCATCTTCGTTCGTGACCGGCGATCAAAAAAATGGCTGGCGCTGCTTTCCACCGACACGACCTTAACCGCTGAAGAAATTGTCAAGCTCTACGGACGTCGCTGGGACATCGAGACTTTCTTCAAAATGGCCAAGTCGTTTCTGAATCTGGCCAAGGAGTTCCAGAGCCGCTCCTTTGATGCCCTGGTCGCCCATTCCACTGTGGTCTGCTGCCGTTATATCATCTTGGAACTGGCCAGAAGGACCACCAAAGATCCACGGACCCTCGGCACCTTGTTCTACGCCGTTTGCGACGAATTACGGCAGATTAGTTTCACAGAAGCACTAACTCTACTTTTGACAGGACTGGAAGAGACCCTCAACAACGTTGCTGGATTATGCAAAGAGCAGAGCCAACTACTGATTCAACGTTTTGTAGAGGCACTCCCAAGAGTTTTTAGAGATAGATTGCTACTTTTGGCCCCACTTTGCGGATAAAATATATTATTATCAGCAGGTTAGGCACAAGTCAGTACCTGCGAAAGTTGAGGTATAAACGTCTTTTCTTCCCAATCTATGGAGTATCAATTAAGCAGGTAACTATGATACAAATGTGCCATGATTCGGCGCAAGAAATCAGCCGTTGAAGGAAAACTGCATGACGAAGCATTCACCACAGTCGAACTCCGGTGTGGCTCTGCATGGTCACCCCCTCACCATTCTCTGCGTGGATGATGAAGAGGACATTCTCAAGACCCTGACCCGCCTCTTTCGAAAAGAGCCGTTTCGGGTACTGACGGCATCTTCGGGCAAGGAAGGGTTGAACATCCTGAAAAACACCGAGAATATCGGCCTGATCATGAGCGATCAACGGATGCCGGAGATGAGCGGCACGGAATTTCTCCGTGCGGCCGCCTCACTGGCCCCTGACTCACCCCGAATGATCCTCACCGGGTATGCGGACATGAATACCGCCATAGAGGCTATCAACCTAGGGGGGGCCAGTCACTTCCTGACCAAACCGTGGGATGATGTCGAACTGCTGCAGGTCGTACGGGATGGGCTGCAGCGGTACGCGCTCATTTTGGAAAATCGACGACAGAAGGAGGAGCTGGCCCAGTGGAACAGCAATCTCAAGGCCCGAGTCCTCCAGCAATCGGCAACGATCCGGAAACAGATGGAAGAGACACACCGGCAGAGTGACCGCGACAACAAAAGCCGCGACGCCATCGTCGCCCTGCTGGCTGATCTCCTGGATCAGCGCCATCACCGGCTCAGCAAACATTCACGCAGAGTGACGGCCCTTGTGGCATCCATGGCCAAGACCCTGGAACTGAATCACTCCATGGATATCAGACATGCGGCGCTCCTTCATGATATCGGCCTTATCGGCGTGTCCGACCGGGTGCTGGGTAATAGTAATGCTGAATTATTGCGCGGTGAGGATGTGATCGAGTACCGGGCTCACCCGATCAGAGGCCAGGAGACCATCGACGCCATAGAGGAACTGCAAGGTATCGGACTGATCATCCGTCACCATCACGAGGAGTTCGATGGGAGCGGGTTTCCGGACGGTATCGCCGGAGAAAAGATCCCTCTGGGGTCGCGGATCATCCACCTGGCCAGCTTCATCGATAACAACTACTCCATGTTGTCAGGAAAAGACGCCAAATATCAGTTAAGCAGAAAGGTGGCGGCCGCCATGGGAACCCTGTTCGACCCGGCGTTGGCAACCGCTGCCAATCTGGCGGTGAAGGAGATCCTGGCAGGTTAGTCCACGAAAACCGGACCGGATAATGCCGGATCAATTCACAACCAAGCCGGGCCTGAGCTAAAAAACTTCTTTCCCCAACCACGGTAAAACTGCTATAGTTACCCGCTACCAATTTCAACCACCAAGGAGACCCCGTACATGCGCTTCACCACCGTATTTATTGCTCTTGCCACCTTGACTACGACCCTGACCGGCGCGGGGATTGCCGCTGCCGCCGACGCAGCTCCACCCAAAGAGGGAGTTGCAGCAACGGCCAAACCGGCTGCACCGGCAGCGCCGACCGTCAAACCCACCGAGGTGATCCTCACGGTAAATGGCGTTGCCGTTACCCGCTCCGAACTGGACCGCGCCACCCAGGCGCTGCTGGCCCAGAACCGGATGCAGGCGCCCACCGATCCCGAGCAGAAAAAAAAGCTCGAAGAGGCCGCCCAGAACCAGATAACCTCGGCGGAACTGCTCTATCAGTCCGCCAAAAAAGAGGAGATCCCCGACCTGGACAAAAAGGTCGAGGCGAAGTTTGACGAAGGAAAATCCCGGTTCCCCACCAAGGAAGATTTTGAAAAGGCGCTGAAGGAAAACGGGATAACGACACAGGAGCTGAAGGATCTTCTGCGCCGGGATATCGTCATCAGTTCCTACGTGGAGAAGCAGGTCGCCACCAAAATCACTGTCACCACCGAGCAGTCCAAGAAGTTCTATGACGAGAATCTGGACAAATTCAAGAAGCCGGAATCACTCCACGCCAGCCACATCCTCATCGGAGTCGACCCCAAGGCCACACCTGAGGAGAAGCTGAAGGCAAAGGCCAAGGCGGATGAACTCCTCAAACAGATTAAGGGTGGAGCTGACTTCGCCGAACTGGCCAAGAAGGATTCCACCTGCCCCAGCGGCAAGAACGGCGGCGACCTGGGGGAGTTCGGCCGGGGGCAGATGGTCAAACCTTTCGAAGAAGCGGCCTTCGCCCTCAAGCAGGGGGAGACCAGCGGTGTAGTGGAGACCCAGTTCGGCTATCACATCATCAAGTCGTTGGGTAAGACCGAAGGTGGGGCAGCTCCCTTCGATCAGGTTAAGGGAAAGATCGAGGAGTACCTGAAGGGGATGGAAGTCCAGAAACAGGTGTTGGCAAAGGTCGAAGAGCTGAAGAAAAGCGCCAAGATCGAGTACCCCGGGAAGAAATAATCCTCGGTCCGACGGCCCGACATTGAACGTAACGAAGACGCCCACCACACTCCAACGGTGGGTGTCTTTTTATGTTAACAAACAGCAGCTTACACCTCTACGATGAACCTGAGGCATATGCCCTGATCACCTGCAGGAACTGTTCCCCATAGCGTCCCAGCTTGTGCGCCCCCACCCCGTTGATCCCTGCCAACTCGTCGGCGGTCAGTGGGCGATGGGCCGCCATCTCAGCCAGGGTGGCGTCGCCGAAGATGACGAAGGGGGGAACCTGCTGCTCATCGGCCAGCCGCTTGCGTAAGGTGCGCAACTCCTGGAAGAGCCCCTGATCGTAAACCGGCTTCTCCCTCCCCCGCTTTGCCGGCTGCTTCATGGGGGCCAGCCGAACCCGCGGCCGAGCCAGGGTCAGCCGCTCCTCCCCCTTCAGGAGAGGGCGGGCCTTGGCGGTGAGCCGAAGCACCGAATAGTTCCCCATGTCCTGCTCCAGATATCCCAGGTGGATCAACTGACGAATCAGGCTCCCCCAGGCATCCTGGGAGAGATCCCGGCCGATGCCGTAGGTGGAGAGTTTGTCGTGCCCCAGGGTGGTGATCCGCTGACTGTGGGAGCCCCGCAAAACCTCCACCACATGCCCCATGCCGAAGCGCTGTCCCACCCGGTAGACGCAGGAGAGCGCCTTGCGGGCCTCCTGGGTGGCGTCGAACTTGTCGGGAGGATTGAGACAGACGTCACAGTTACCGCAATCCTCTTCCAACTCCTCACCGAAATAACGAAGAAGCACCCGCCTGCGGCAGGTGAGGGCCTCGGCAAAACCCACCATGGCGTTGAGCTTCTGGAGTTCGATACGATTCTGTTCCGGGTTCCCCCCCGACTCGATGAGGCCGCGACTGATGGCAATGTCGCCATAACCGAAGAGGAGGAGCGCCTCCGACGCCAGGCCATCCCGCCCGGCCCGGCCGGTCTCCTGGTAGTAACTCTCCACATTCTTGGGGAGATCATAATGAACCACGAAACGGACGTTAGGCTTGTCGATCCCCATGCCGAAGGCCACCGTGGCCACCACGATCCGGATATCGTCCCGCTGGAACGCATCCTGGACCCGGCTCCGCTCCCGGTCCGGGAGCCCTGCGTGATAGGGAGCGGCCCGGATACCGGCAGCCTGCAACTTTTCCGCCACCTCCGTCACCCGCTTCCGGGAGAGGGCATAGACGATCCCCGACTCCTCGGAGCGCCTCTGGAGAAAGGTCATGAGCTGCTGGGCCGGCTTCAGCTTTTCCACCACGGTGTACCGGATATTGGGACGGTCGAAACCGGCCACATGGCAGACGGCCTTCTCCAGACCGAGACGCTGGATGATGTCCACCCGGGTCTGAGGATCGGCGGTGGCGGTAAGGGCGATGAGCGGCACCGTGGGGAAGAGCTGGCGCAGTCGCCCCAGCTGAATATATTCGGGACGGAAGTCGTGCCCCCACTGGGAGACGCAGTGGGCCTCATCGATGGCAAAGAGGGCGATCTCCATGCCCTGGAGCCGTTCCTGAAACGACTCGCTCATGAGCCGTTCCGGCGCCACGTAGAGGAGATCCAGGTCGCCGCCATGGAATCGGGCCAGGGTCCGGCGCGCCTCGGCCTCCGTAAGTGACGAATTGTAGCAGGCGGCGGCGACCCCGTTGGCGATGAGGGCGTCCACCTGATCTTTCATGAGCGAAATAAGGGGGGAGACGATGATCCCGCAGCCGGGGCGATGGATAGCGGGGATCTGATAGCAGAGCGATTTCCCCCCCCCCGTGGGCATCAAGACAAAGGCGTCCTCCCCACCAATGATTCCGCTGATGATCTCTTCCTGGTGGGGGCGAAAGGCGTCGTAACCGAAGATGCTCTTGAGAGTATGGCGCAGGGGAGCGCGAGTGGAACCGGAAGTAAGGAGCATGGGATACTTATATCATCATCTTAATTGGCTTCGTAATAATTCGACATGGACGAATGGCAGCGCCGGCAGTCATTCATGGGGAATGAGACGAACATGTGGCACGCTCCGCAGTAACTCCCGTACAGATTCGCCTCCATGGAAAATTGCTGCGTCCCCTTTTTCTTGATATTGAAAATTTCAGGGTGGCAACTGGAGCAATCGAGCTCCGCAAAATGTTCCGCGTGAGAGAAGAGGACATCACTGCGGGGCGACACCGTCCCGAGTTTCAGCGGTTGACGCAGCTTTTCCGGAAGGGTCATACTGCTCTGCTCGGGAGTAAGCGTATTCCGAGGGGTAATTTTCCCCTCCCGCAACGCCTTGATCCAGTCGATACCGTTTCCGAATGATGCCGGCGGCATGGTTGCTGCAAACTTTTCAAACGCCACTTCCAGAGACTTTTGATTCTCCAGATGACATTTCTCGCATCCCCCCTGCGAACCATCCTTCACCGAAAAGGCGATTTTACCGTCATGGCAGGCACCGCAGTATTTTCCGGAGAGATACTGCTCCCGAGTAATACCGGTATCTCCCGACCGCATACTGAATCCCAGGTCAAGATGGCAGACCCGGCAGGTATACTTCGCCCGGTGGCTCCAATGGGCGAACACCGCGGGCTTCATCCCTCCCTTCCTGCTCTTGCCGTACATAATCACCGTGCCGTACTTCCAGAAAGGGCCATTGGCCGGAGTCGATTTTAGTATCTTGTCCAGCTCGTCATGTTCCAGTGCATACGCCCCACCACCAACCAGCAGCAGCACGGCCACGGCGATGCCCACCACTACCCTCAAAAGCTTCGTTCCCATCATCCCCACTCCGCTCATCATCAAACCTGCACCATGCGGCTCCACGCCGGCAAGAGTCCGGAACCGGTCACTTCGCCGGAGGGGCGGTCGCTTTCACCTCAGGCACCCTGGTATCGGCCACATAGCGAAACAGCCCCAAGCACATCTGCACCCTTTTCAGGTAGACCTTCCGGACGGTCTCATCTTGGGACTCAAGCGCCTTCTCCACCCGCTCGCACTTCGCGATGAGGAGCAGAAGCTCCTCCTGCGGGAGAGCCATCGCTTCCGTCGTTTTCGCACAGACGTCGTTGAACTCCGTCCGCCAGTCATCGCTACCAGTAGCCCCCCCCGCAAAGGTGAGGACACCCAGCAACAGCAGCAGGATAAATCCGTTGCGCGCCACGATGTCAGTTCCCCACTGATTTCGAATGACAGCGCCGGCAATCGGTCAGGGGGAAGGCGACGGAACTGTGACAGGCACCGCAGTATTTTCCCTCGAAGATTTCAGCCATGGAAAATGTCGAACCCCCTTTCTTGATGCCGAAGATATCCGGGTGACAAAGTTCGCACCCGCTCCAGACCGTATGTTTCGTGTGGGAGAAGATAATATCCGGCATCCCCTCCAATTTCCCTTTTAACGTCGAATCATTCTGGATTTTCATCTTTGCCCGCGGCACCGATATCCCTTCGATGTAGTCTGTCAGCTTGATTTTACCCTCTTTCTCAGCCTTCTCCCAGTTGATGCCGTTCCCGAACTTCTCCGACGGCATTTTCTGCATGAAGGCCGTAAATTCTTCACTCAGGGCGGCACTTGGCTCCAGCTGGTGGCACCGGACGCACCCCTTGTACTCCTCGCGGGTGTACTCCTTGGCGCAGGAGGAAAAGATTATCCGGCCCGTCTCCATTTTGCCGTTATGACAGGTCCCGCAGTAAATGCCGTTCATGTTGTCGGCGGCGTGAATCTTCGTCGCACCGGCCGACATGGCAAACCCGATATCCACATGACACAAACGACAGGTGAACTTGCTTCGGTGTACCCAATGGTCGAAAACGACGGGCGGCATCCCCGCCTGCTGCACAAAATTGTTAATGGTCACCCTGCCGTAATTTGACGGGAGCGGCTTCTTTTTTTTCATTCCCCCCTGCGCCCAGCCCAGAGTTGCACCAACAAGCAGGAACAGCACCACCAGATATTTCTTCATGAATCCCCCATTTGCCTTCAGGATATACTCTCCTGTACCGCCACCAAAAGTGGGCGCACCATGCATTATTTCATCAAACAAGCCAATTGATAAAATCTTCGAGTCAACCGCTATGCCGGATCTGTTTTCGCTGTCAGGTATCTCTTAACCAGGATCTCGGCAATCTGGAGCGCCGTCACCCCACTGCTCCGAAGGTTGTCGGCCACCACCCAGAGGTTGAGACCGTTCTCGATGGAGTCGTCCTCCCTGATTCGTCCCACCAGAACCAGATCCTGCCCCGCGGCATCCACGGCCATGGGATAGATCCCTCCGGCAGGATCATCCACCAGCTCCACCCCCGGTGCCACCGCCAGGAGTTCCCGGGCCGTGGCCACGTTCAGACTGGAGAGTGTCTCGATATTGATCGACTCGGAGTGGCCATAGAATACCGGCACCCGAACCGCGGTGGCCGTCACCCCGATCTCAGCCTCCATGATCTTGCGGGTCTCATTGACCAGCATCAGCTCCTCCCTCGTGGAGCCGTCGGGTTCAAAGCTGTCGATCTGGGGGAGGCAGTTGAAGGCGATCTGATGCGGATAAATCTTACTGGTCACGGGACGACCGTTGAGAAGTTCTCCCACCTGACTCCGGAGTTCCGTGATGGCCCTCTTTCCCGTACCGGAGACCGCCTGGTAAGTGGAGACGACGATCCGCTTGATGGGGGCAGCGTCATGGAGCGGCTTGAGGGCCACCACCAGCGGGGTAACGGAACTGGCGGGGATAGCGATGATCCCCTTCTTCCGGTACTCCGAAATCCGTTGAGGGTTCACCTGAGGGACCACCAGAGGCACCTCCGGGTCCATCCGCCAAGCACTGGAGCTGTCGATGCAGACGGCGCCGGCGGCAACAGCCGATGGGCAGAACTCCAGGGAGACGCTGCTCCCCGCGCAGAAGAGGGCGATGTCGATCCCCCCGAAGGAGTCATGACGCAACTCCTCCACCGGGATCGGCTTCCCGTCCACCTCCAGGATGGTGCCTACTCCCTTGCCGCTCTCCAGGCAACGGAGGAGAGCCACCGGAAACTCCCGCTCCACCAGACACTCCAGCAACTGTTCCCCCACGACCCCGGTGGCCCCCACCAGCGCCACGTTCCATAATTTTTTCATGATATGCACATCTCCCCTGAACCCAAAAAAATCCACCACGGAGTCACGAAGACACGGAGAAACCAAAATCTAATTTATACAGGGATGAACAGGAAAAGCAGGAAACAACCCACGTCAAATCACTGAACAGCATGATTTTCTCCTGTTTATCCTGTATCTCCCTGTTAACATGCCTTTCTCCGTGTCTCCGTGGTTCAAATGCCTTTTTTGAATAGTTACCTGAAAAGAAAAGCGCCCCGTTTCCGGGGCGACTTTCCCTGTTGCCTCTGCTGCGTTTACTCTGAATCTATTTTTCCAGCAGGATACGAAGCATCCGGCGCAGCGGCTCGGCAGCCCCCCAGAGGAGCTGATCGCCGCAGGTGAATGCCTGGAGATACTCCGGTCCCATCCTCATCTTCCTGACCCGACCGATGGGGACGGTGAGGGTGCCGGAGACGGCGGCGGGGGTGAGCTGGGCCAGGGTGTCGGCCTTGTTGTTGGGAACCAGTTTCACCCACTGGTTATCATTGGCGATGAGCGCCTCGATTTCGGCCAGAGGGAGATCCTTGGTCAGCTTGATGGTGATGGCTTGGCTGTGACAGCGCATGGCCCCCACCCGGACACAGATCCCGTCTACCGGGATGGGGGAAGAGCTCCCGAGGATCTTGTTGGTCTCGGCAAACCCTTTCCATTCCTCGCGGCTCTGGCCGTCTTCCACCTCCCGATCGATCCAGGGGAGGACGTTACCGGCCAGCGGGAAGCCGAACTCCTTTGTGGGAAGAGCGTCGCTACGCAGCATGGCCGTCACCTCACGGTCGATCTCCAGGATGGCGGAGGATGGATCTTTGAGAAGATGGGCCACGGAACCGTGCAAGGCCCCCTTCTGGGCCAGCAGTTCCCGCATGTTGGGGGCGCCGGCACCGCTGGCTGCCTGATAGGTCATGGAGGAGATCCACTCCACCAACCCGGCCCGGAAGAGTCCCCCCAAGGCCATGAGCATGAGGCTGACGGTGCAGTTGCCGCCGATGAAGTCCTTCTCCCCCTTGGCCAGAGCCTCATCGATGACGTTACGGTTCACCGGGTCCAGGATGATGACCGCGTTCTCTTCCATCCGGAGGGTAGACGCCGCATCGATCCAGTACCCCTGCCATCCCTGCTTGCGCAGTTCCGGGTGGATCGCCTTGGTGTAATCCCCCCCCTGACAGGTGAGGATCACGTCCAGTTTCTTCAGCTCTTCCAGATCCGAGGCGTTCTTCAGGGTCCCGGCGTTGAGGGGAGCGGGCTCCCCCGCCTGGGAGGTGGAGAAAAACACCGGCTCGAAGCCCAGGGCAAAATCATTTTCCTCCCGCATCCGCTGGAGGAGGACCGAACCGACCATACCGCGCCAACCGACTATTCCGACTTTCATAGTATTATTCCTTTTCGTGAGATTAAATATCACAGCGCCGCGATGATGGCGTCACCCATTTCTTTAGTATTCACCAGCGTCTCCCCATCCTTCCCCTGGTAGATATCTTTGGTCCGGAATCCCTGATCAAGAACCGTGGCCACGGCGTTGTCGATGGCATCGGCGGCTTCCAGCATGCCGAAAGAGAATTTAAGCATCATCCCCATGGAGAGGATCTGGGCGATGGGATTGGCGATACCCTGGCCGGCGATATCCGGAGCAGAGCCGCCGGAAGGTTCGTACATGCCGAAGGTCCCCTCGGCCAGAGAAGCGGAGGGGAGCATCCCCAGGGAACCGGTGAGCATGGCAGCCTCGTCGGAAAGGATGTCGCCGAACATGTTCTCGCAGAGGATCACGTCAAACTGCTTGGGCCATTTTACCAACTGCATGGCGGCGTTGTCCACGTACATGTGGGAGAGTTCCACATCCGGGTACTCCTTGGCGATACCGGTGACCACCTCCCGCCAGAGAACCGACGAGGAGAGGACGTTGGCCTTGTCGATGGAGCAGACGTTGTTCCCCCGCTTGCGGGCCGCCTGAAAAGCCACATGGGTAATCCGCTCGATCTCCGGCACGCTGTACCGCATGGTGTCGTACCCCACCCGCTCCCGCCCCACGCCGTCGATCCCCTTGGGCTGGGCGAAATAGATCCCGCCGGTGAGTTCGCGAATCACCAGGATGTTGAAACCGCCGCCGATGACCTCTTCCTTCAGGGACGAGGCCCCGGTGAGGGAGGGGAAGATGATGGCCGGCCGAAGATTGGCATAGAGTCCGAAGATTTTCCGTAAGGGGAGGAGCGCCCCCCGTTCCGGCTGCTCATCCGGCGGCAGGGACTCCCACTTGGGTCCCCCCACGGAGCCGAAGAGGATGGCATCTGCCGCCGTGCAGATATCGATGGTGCTCTGGGGGAGAGCCTTTCCCTCGTTATCGATGCCGGCCCCCCCCACGTTGGCGTGAGTCCGTTGAAAAGCAACCGAGTACTTCTGTTCCACGGCGTCCAGCACCCTGAGGGACTCCGCCATCACCTCCGGTCCGATCCCGTCTCCGGGGAGCACCGCTATCTTGAATTTCTGGGACATCTGTGTAAACTCCTTTAGTGAGTATCATCTGAACGTGGTGATTCTACGGTTATTTCCGGTTTGTTGTCAACGGGAAAACAGATCCGCCAGGAATCGCTGCGGGGACCGAAGCAAAGCATGACCCAGGTTCGGACTGATGGTGAAGGAATGGGTGAAGGAAGCAATGGGTAAGGGAATTCAGAGGAGTTACAAAATGAGTGGCAATCCCTCCCCCCGGATCTTCTCCGGGGAGAAGGTGGTCGCAGAATCAGCCGGACCGCCGCCGGAGACGCAGCCTCACCAACCAGGACAGACCACCCCCCAGAAGGAGAAACGTCGACGGTTCGGGGACCAAGGATAACCCCACCGGCGGTTCGGGAACCAAGGGAAAAACCGCTAAAGCATAATACTTGCTCCCCTTGTACTCCGTGTCCAGAAAGCCGCTTCTGGTATCTCTGGTATCGAAGAACCAGGCGTAATCGGTATACGTGGCATACTCCAGCCCCAACCAGTACACCTTTTTCTTAAGATTGGTGAACGGGTCGGTACTGGTCAACCCAGATCCCAACTGTGGAACCGTGCCATCCGTGGCATAGAGTCCTTTATTCCCCAGCTCGGTGTAAAAGAGATGCCCCAGTTCGGAGGTGGTGATGTTGTATCCGGCGGTGGTCGTGCCGTCGTAACCGAAGACACTCATCCCGTCCACGGCCGTCGGCAGCCGCCAACTACTCCCGCCCCAGTTAATGTTTACCCCGGGATTGAGGTGATAATTAACCGTACCGGGAGTGCCCAGACTGCTCGCCCAAGCCACCTGGTTACCCCAGAAATCTGCGTTTCGGGTGTAGTCCAGCCAGACAATACCGCCGAAGGGATTAGCGTTATCATAGATGAGATTGTACGTCCCTCCGGCGTACTCCGCCGTGCCGATTGTGGTCAGGAGAGCTTGAGCCGGTCCCACCGCCACCAAGAGCAGCGCGAGGAGCAATACGACGATACGACTCGGAATTATCTGCATAATGCCTCCTCTTTTGATGTGCCGCCACGCCGGACTCAGCGCAGCCCATCAAATTAAAGATAATAAACATTATGCAAAATTAATACCAATTAATAACCACGAGCAATCAGCCGGTTACTCCTCAAAGTCGGCCTCTGGGCTGCGGGGTGTAAACTTTCTCGACATTTTCCACAAGTAATCCGTCGGGATTCTTTACACTACTTCTTTTTTTCCGAGTCCCGTCACCCCACCAGCACCACGACACTCTGGGGCGCAGCCAGGTAGGTAGCTCCCTCCCCTTCCAACGGTGCCTCCTCACCCGGTTCCGAAAAATCATCCCCTGCAGACAGAGCAGTGTCCACGATTCTCAGCCACGACCCACCATCGGTACGAGGAGGAATTTTCACCTTCATCGCCCTACTCTGGGCGTTGATGATGAAGAAAAGCGAACCGGAACCGGCGCCCCCCCCCCCTCTCCGGTCAGACGAAAGCAGAGAATTCGCTTCTTCGGATTATCCCAGAGAGGATGTTTGAGATTGTGATCGTACCAGACGATGTCACAGAGACCATCCGGCGTGACGCAGCCGTCAAAGAACTTGTTCCGATGGAGCACCCGGTACTGACGAGTCAGAGCGATGGCCTTGCGACAAAAAGCGAGGATATCGTTGCTGCGCTCCAGATCTTCCCAGTTGAACCAGCTCAGCTCATTATCCTGGCAGTAGGCATTGTTATTCCCCTGTTGGCTGCGCAGCACCTCGTCCCCCGCCGATAGGAGGGGAGTGCCGGTGGAGAAGAAGAGGATACAGAGGAAATTCTTCACCATCCTGCGGCGCATGAGCTTCACTCGGAAATCGTCACTCTCCCCCTCCACGCCGCAGTTAGCGGAATAATTCTCCCAGGCGCCGTCGTTGTTTTTCTCCCGGTTGGCCCGGTTGTGCCGGCGCTTGTAGGAGACCAGGTCATACAGGGTGAAGCCGTCGTGGCAGGTGACAAAATTGACGCTGTGGAAGGCAGATCGACCACCATGACTAAAAAGATCGGCCGAACCGGTGAGCCGCCACCCCAGATCGGCTATCTGCCCCTTTTCTCCTCGCATGAACCGCCGCACCGTGTCCCGGAACCGATCGTTCCACTCGGCCCACTCCACCGGAAAGTTCCCCACCTGATAGGTATCGGTGTCCCACGGCTCCGCGATGAGCTTGACTCTGCAGAGCACCGGGTCCTGGGCCACCGCATGAAAAAAAGCCGAATTTCGTTGAAAATCGCCGGCGTCTCCTCTCCCCAGCACCGAGGCCAGGTCGAAGCGGAAGCCGTCCACATGCATTTCCTCCACCCAGTAGCGAAGCGAATCCATTACCAGACGAAGCACGTGGGGATTGGCGATCCTGAGGCTGTTGCCGCAGCCGGAATAGTTATGATAGTACCGATACGGCTCCTCCGGCGGTCCGGTAAGGCAGTAGTAACTCCGGTTGTCGATCCCCTTGAGGCTGAAGGTCGGTCCCAACTCATTCCCCTCACCGGTATGGTTGTAGACCACATCCAGGATGACCTCGATCCCCGCCTTGTGGAGTTCGCGCACCAGACTCTTGAACTCCTGCACCTGATTACCGGGAACTGCGGCGTAGGACGATTCCGGGGCAAAGAAGAGCGCCGTATTGTACCCCCAGTAATTGGTGAGACCGTTGGCGACCAGAAAATCCTCCACGTAGAATTCATGGAGCGGCAGAAACTCCACGGCGTTGATCCCCAGGGATTTCAAGTAGGGGATCTTCTCCATGAAGCCAAGGTAGCTGCCGGGATGGGCCACTGCCGAGGAGGGGTGGGCGGTAAACCCCTTCAGGTGGGCCTCGTAGATCACCAACTGTTCAAAGGAAATCTCCGGCGGACAATCCCCCTGCCAATCAAAGGCGTTGTCCACCACGATCCCCTTGGGGACGAGCAGCGTGTTGTCACGCCGGTCGGAGAGGAGATCCGCATCGCCGGAAACAGAGGCATGAAAGGAGTTGAGGAGCCGGTCACTGTTCCGTATTTTACCGGTCACCGCCCGGGCATAGGGGCAGATGAGAAGTTTCGTATCGTTGAAGCGATGCCCCTGAGAAGGATCATAGGGACCCCGGACCTTGTAGCCATAGAGTTGTCCCGCCCCGACGTCATGGATCAGGATATGCCAGATATAACGGTTCTTCTGTTCCAGCCGGATGATGTCGGTGGGGGGAGCATCGGGAAGGTCGAAGAGAAGGAGAAAAACCTCCTGGGCATGTTCGGAAAAGAGGGCAAAGTTCACCCCCTCCGGAGTGATGGTAGCGCCGCAAGGGTAGGATCTCCCAGGAGAAGTCCGAAGGGTGGTACGGTGTTCCAGTATGGGCATAAGGGTCGAGCGCTCCTTTTCCTGGGAGAAATAGTTTCAACTATTCCATCAATCAGGATGAACAGTGCAGGCAGAATGCGGGAGATGCGCCCGCTTGTCAAGACAGCGTTACGAAGATAACCCGCAGGATAAAGATGACGCCTTTGTCGTTGACACCGGTTGCAGGAATGTGTAAGGGTTTGTCTTATAAGGGACGAGGTACGTGGAGACCAGCAATGATCGATTACGGCAACTTTCAAAAATAGCTGAAACACCTACAATTACAGGTTGCCAATTATAAACAGGTAGAGTATCGCCCGGAACTTACCGATCTCGACCGCGAGGGAATTGCCGAATCCGTTATCCAACGAAATTCCACAACGCTTCCGCGAAATCATCGAAGAGGAATACGTGGTTTTCCAGGGGGAGTAGGAGAAACGGCAGGAGATACTGTTCAATGACAGATTGCGCAGGGAAGAGCTCTACAACTTTCAACGACAAAGGAAATCATCCATGGGTGTGGAAATTTATGTGGGGCAACTCTCCGGCACGGTCACGGAAAATGAAGTGAGCAAGTTATTCTCCGTCGTGGGTACGGTTGAATCTATCCATATGGTAAAGGATGCGGAAACCGGCACCTTCCGGGGGTGCGGCTATGTCAGGATGTCCACCGAAGATGAAGCAAGAGAGGCCGTCAATCTCATGAACGGTGCCATGCTGGGAGGACGTTTGATCACGGTAAAAATGAGCGTCAAGCAAAATGAGAGGAAAGCGGGACAATCGGGCAGTGGGCCGAAGGGGAAAGGTAGTCGATAGACCCGAGGAATAAAAGGTATCCGCAACACGTCATGAGACAGGAAGCGATATCGGCGTTTCTTGAATTTCAACCTATAGTATCAACCAAAAATGTTACTTTCCCGTTAAAAGCTAAGCGAGGCACTGTTTTCATGTCAAAAGGTGCAGAGGCGATATTTAAAGGCCGAGTGTCTCCATCATTGCAATCCTCATTCACGGGATAAAAATCATTAGTGAACAAGGCACGGGTTGCCACGCGACTTTTATGTAAAATTGCACGTACATTTTTGTTGGATAGGTGTTGGAGAACATCCTTACATAACAATAGGTCACATTTTGGTATTTCAAATTCAGTTGCGTTTCCAAGTTGAAATATGATGTTATTATTACCATAATTTTTTATATTTGCTGATATCACTGATTCGACAATATCTACACCTAAATATTTACACCCGGAAAAATCAATATATTTTGAAAACCTCCAATCACCGCAGCCAATATCAACAACTGATTTCACCAAATATTTATCCATAATATGCTGCACATAAGCGACATAAACAACTGTCCTCGACAAATCAGATCCGGCTCCTGATCCACCCCCCCAAATTGCGTTTTCATAAATTGATTCAAAAACATCTTTAACATTACTATATGTGCCAAACAATCCCTCCGGTGCTTTCCAAAACTGTCCTTTTTCTTTGACAGGAAATGTAGACACATAGTGAACCGCCTCATTTTCCAGAAACAAACCATTGGCATCGAATGCTTGCTTCAAAAACAGTACAGATGTTTGAAAGTCACCAACATTAAAGGCATTAATGGCGTTTTGCAGGGCAACCGATGTATCGTTCATAAGATTCAGCCCCTCTATTCGGGTCTAAACTTGAAATGCAGCGACTGGCTTCGACAACGTATCAAAGATACTCAAAGACCCTCGACTAAAAAGGGCGGGTCTTTCGACCCGCCCTTACGACGTTTACTTCAACCGGTTCGCATACAGCGGAAACTGCTTCATGAGGGTGTTGACCTCCCCCTTGACTGCTGCCAGGTTCGCCTCGTTCAGCGGGTCGGCCAGGGCCCTGGCGATGAAGCCGGCCACCTGCTCCATCTCCCCCTCTTTGAGCCCGTGCGTCGTTGCCGCCGGGGTGCCGATCCGGATGCCGGAGGTAACGAAGGGGGAACGGGTCTCGAAGGGGACGGTGTTCTTGTTCACCGTGATCCCCGCCTTGTCCAGAGCCTCCTCGGCCACCTTCCCCGTGATCTCGGTCCCCGTGAGATTCATCAGCATGAGGTGGTTATCGGTGCCGCCACTGGTGAGCCGGAACCCTTTGGCCATGAGGCACTCGGCCAGTTTTTTGGCGTTTTTAACGATCTGCCCCTGATACTCCTTGAACTCGGGGGTAAGAGCCTCCTTGAAGGCCACCGCCTTGGCGGCGATGACATGCATGAGCGGCCCCCCCTGGATTCCGGGGAAGATGTTGGAGTTGATGGACTTGGCAAACTCCTCCCGGCAGAGAATCATCCCGCCGCGGGGACCGCGCAGGGTCTTATGGGTAGTGGTGGTGACGAACTCGGCATAGGGGATCGGGCTTGGATGAAAACCGGCGGCCACGAGACCGGCGAAGTGGGCCATGTCCACCATCACCTTGGCCCCCACCTTGTCGGCGATGGCCCGGAAGGCGGGGAAGTCGATGATCCGGGGATAGGCGCTGGCCCCCACCACGATGAGCTTGGGCTTGTTCTCCAGGGCCAGCCGCTCCACCTCCTCATAGTCGATGGTTTCCGTCTCCTGGGAGACCCCATAAGGGATCACGTTGTAGAACCGCCCCGAAAAGTTCACCGGACTCCCGTGGGTCAGGTGCCCGCCGTGGGAAAGGTTCATCCCCAGGATGGTGTCCCCCGGCTTGAGGATGGAATAGTAGACCGCCATGTTGGCCTGGGAGCCGGCATGGGGTTGCACATTGGCATGCTCCGCGCCGAAAAGCTCCTTGGCCCGGTCGATGGCCAACTGCTCCACCACGTCCACCTGGTGACATCCCCCATAATACCGCTTGCCGGGATACCCCTCGGCGTACTTGTTGGTGAGAACCGACCCCTGAGCCTCCAGCACCGCTTCGGAGACAAAGTTCTCCGAGGCGATAAGCTCCAGGTTGTACTCCTGGCGCTCGGTCTCCCTATGGATGGCGGCGGCTATTTCCGGGTCGAACTGGGACAGAATGGACATGAGTAACTCCTTGAAAAAATATAAGGCAATTACCACAGAGTCACAGAGGACACAGAGAGAAAAAACTCTTTTTTGTTACAACCAAAAAGATTTTCTCAGTGATCTCTGTGACTCTGTGGTGAATAGAGCTTTTTTACTTCACAAGCCCCAGTTCACGCTCCAGGGCGGTGATCTTGTCCAGCCGTCCCTGGTGGCGGCCACCTTCAAAGGTGGCGTCCAGCCAGGCCGTTACCAGTTTTTCCGCCGTGGCCACGTCCACCACCCGCCCCCCCAAGACCAAGACGTTGGCGTTGTTGTGCTCACGGGACATGCGAGCCATGAACTCGTCAGTAACCAGAGCCGCCCGCACACCGGGAAACTTGTTAGCCACCATGGACATGCCGATGCCGGTGCCGCAGACCAAAACCCCCTGGTCTGCCTCCCCCCGGGAGACCATCCCCGCCACCTTTATGCCGAAGTCGGGATAATCCACCGAGGCGGGTCCGTTGGTCCCCGCATCCACCACCTGCGCACCACGCTGTTCCAGGAGGGCGATGACCGCAGCCTTGATCTGGAGACCGCCGTGATCGCTCCCCACCACATAGGTTTTCATGACTGACATTTCCTAGATCTTCTTGAACAACAGCGTGGCGTTGGTGCCGCCGAAACCGAAGTTGTTGCTGAGGGCGTAGGTAACCTGTGCATCACGGGCGATGTTAGGGACGTAATCCAGATCGCACTGGGGGTCCGGATCGGAATAGTTGATGGTGGGAGGGATCACGCTCGTCTGCATGCTCATGAGGGCAAAAACCGCCTCGATACCGCCGGCAGCCCCCAGAAGATGCCCGGTCATGGACTTGGTGGAGGAGATCATCACCTTTTTCGCATGGTTGCCGAAGACCGTTTTGATAGCCATAGTCTCATAGAGGTCGTTCATGGGGGTGGAGGTGCCGTGGGCGTTGATGTAGTCCACCTGCTCGGGATTGATCCCGGCCCCCTTCAGCGCCATCTTCATGCAGCGGGCCGCCCCTTCGCCATCGGGCGCCGGTGCGGTGAGATGATAGGCATCGCCGGTGAGACCGTACCCGACAACTTCTCCGTAGATCTTGGCGCCCCGCGCCTTGGCCGCCTCATACTCCTCCATCACCACGATGCCGGCCCCTTCCCCAAGGACGAAACCGTCGCGCCCCTTTTCAAAGGGACGGGAAGCCCCTTCGGGGTCGTCATTGCGGGTGGAGAGCGCCTTCATCACCGCAAAGCCGCCGATCCCCAAGGGGGTCACCGTGGATTCGGCGCCGCCGGCGATCATGGCGTCGGCATCGCCCCGTTTGATGATGTGATAGGCGTCGCCGATGGAGTGGGTTCCGGTGGCACAGGCGGAGACCGAAGAGACGTTGGGTCCCTTGGCGCCGAAGCGTATGGAGATGTGTCCCGGCGCCAGGTTGATAATCAGCATGGGGATGAAAAAGGGAGATATCTTCTTGTAGCCCCCTTCCTGAAGCAGCGTATGATACCGCTCAATGGCCGGGAGCCCACCCAGACCGGCCCCCACGAGAACCCCAACCCGCTCGGCGTTGGCGTCGTCGATTACCAGCCCGGAATCATCCATGGCCAGTTGAGCCGCAGCGATGGCGTAGTGGATGAAGAGATCCATCTTCTTGATCTCTTTTTTCTCGATGTAATCTTCGGGATTGAAATCCTTGACCTCACCGGCAATGGAAACCGGCAAACCGGTGGGATCGAACCGGGTAATCCGGGCGATGCCCGATTTCCCTGCGGTCAACGCATCCCAGTTCTTGGCGTTTCCTGTGCCCAACGGTGATACGACACCAACCCCGGTGACAACGACTCGTCTCATGTAGTACTCCCTGGGATGACGCAAGCCGGAAACGGAGCGCCATCACCTCTGGTAAGAGGCAACGGGGGCGCATCAAGATGCGCCCCCGTCCGGTCAGAACTTCTGCTGGCGGGGAATCCCCCCTCTTTCTAGGTATGCTCGGTGACGTAATCCACGGCGTCCTGGACGGTCTGGATCTTTTCGGCATCTTCGTCGGAGATCTCGACTTCGAACTCTTCCTCAAGGGCCATGACCAGTTCCACGGTGTCCAGGGAGTCGGCGCCCAGGTCGTCCATGAACGACGCCTCGTTGGTTACCTGCCCTTCGTCCACACCGAGCTGCTCGGCGACGATCTCTTTAACCCGCTTTTCTATCGATGCCATCTGCTGTTCCTCCATCGTTTTTGTGTGACCTTTTCAGGTTTGTTGAAAAATGTTACCGGTTCATAGCACGAAAACCAAAAATGCAAAAGTCTTTTTCTTCTCTTGGTCCCGGTTTCCTACATGTACATCCCGCCGTTCACCGCCAGGACCTGGCCGGTAATATACCCCGACCGTTCGGCTGCCAGAAAAAGAACCGCGTTGGCAATGTCCTCAGGCGAACCGAGCCGCTCCAGGGGGATCTGGGCTGCCAACTCTTCCCGCGCCTTCTCCGGCAATGCGTCGGTCATGGCGGTGGCGATGAACCCGGGGGCCACGGCATTCACGGTGATGTTCCGCTTGGCCAGTTCACGGGCGTTGGACTTGGTGAGTCCGATGAGCCCCGCCTTGCTGGCGCAGTAGTTGGCCTGCCCGGCATTCCCCATCTGGCCGACGATGGAGGCGATGTTGATGATTCTCCCTGAACGCTGCTTGCTCATCACCCGGGAAACCGCCTTGGTGCAGAGAAACGCTCCTTTGAGATTCACCGTCAGGACGGCATCCCAATCCTCTTCCTTCATCCGCATAAGGAGGCCGTCACGGGTGATCCCGGCATTATTCACCAAAATGTCCACCCGGCCGAAGCTCTGCACCGCCACGTCGATCATCTTTTCGGCATCGGCCGCCACGGTGACATTCCCCACCACGGCCACGGCCTCTCCCCCCAGACCTTTCAACTCCTCCACCACCGCATCGGTGGCTGCCTGATCAAGATCGACGGCGACGATCTTCGCCCCTTCCGCGGCCAGCGCCAGGGCAATGCTCCGGCCGATCCCCCGTGAGGCGCCGGTGATGACTGCAACTTTTCCTTTGGGCATTTCTGACTCCTTTGTTCCAGTGAGTATCAGACAGGAGGAAGGCTCTTGAGAGATGCCAAATCCTCCACGTTAAAGGTGACGGGGAGTTTGCTGATCCGTTTTACCAGCCCGGAAAGGACTTTGCCGGGGCCTATTTCCACGAAAATCTCCCCGCCGAGACGGATCATCTCTTCCACCGACTGGGCCCATCGGACCGGGGCGCAGACCTGAGCGACGAGGAGTTCCCGCACCCGACCGCTGTCACTGTTGGCCAGAGCCTCCACATTCGTTACCACCGGCGGAGAGAGCGGAGCCACGTCGACCCGGTCAAGGACCTCAGCCAACCGGTCGGCAGCAGACTTCATGAGAGCACAATGGAAGGGGGCGCTCACGGGGAGGAGCATCGCCTTGCGAAACCCTCGCGCCTTGGCAATCTCCATGGCCCGGGTCACCGCAGTGGCGTGGCCGGCGATGACGATCTGGCCGGGGGAATTGAAGTTGGCGGTGGAGACCACCTCTCCCTGAGCCGCCTCGGCGCAGATCTCCGAGAGAATCTCCGCCTCCACGCTGAGAATGGCGGCCATGGCTCCAACCCCCACCGGCACCGCCTCCTGCATGAAACTGCCGCGGGAGCGCACCGTCCGGACCGCATCGGCCAGGGAGAGGGCGCCCGACGCCACCAGGGCGGAATACTCCCCCAGGGAGTGACCGGCCAGGAGAGTCGGCAAGAGACCGGTTTCGGTCTGAACCACCCGCAGCGCCGCCACACTGGCGGTGAGGATGGCAGGCTGGGTATTGGCGGTGAGCTTGAGCTCCTCATCCGGCCCCTGGAAGCAGAGGCGAGAGAGCGAAAAGTTCAACGCCTCGTCGGCCTCGGCAAAGATGTCGGCGGCAACGCGGAAGTTGGCGGAAAGCTCCTTTCCCATGCCCGCATACTGGGACCCCTGGCCGGGGAAGATGAAAACGGTGTTCGCCATGAATCTATCCTCTTTTCTCGGTATAAAATCTGTGGAGTAACGCCTGCAGGATCACCAACGCATGAGCACCGAGGCCCAGGTCAGACCGCCGCCGAAGGCGTCCAGCAGCACCAGGGAATCAGGCTTGAGGATGCCTGTCCGATTGGCCTCGTCCAGGGCAATGGGGATGGACGCCGACGAAGTGTTCCCGTAACGATCCACATTAATAAAAACCTTATCTTTATCGAGTCCCAGCCGTTTGCCGATGGCATCGATAATCCGCCGATTTGCCTGGTGCGGGATCAGTAAATCCAGGTCGGCGACGGTGAAGTCGTTGGCGTTCAACGCCGCATGGGCAGCATCTTCCATGGCCCGTACCGCCAGTTTGAAGACCTCATTCCCCTGCATCCGGATGAAGGTCCGACCACTCTCCAGGAACTGGGAGGAGGCCGGGTTACGGTTGCCGGGGCCAGGCTGGTGAAGCAACTCCCAGTGGCTCCCATCGCTGTAGATATGAGTCGACAGGAGAGCGGACTCCCCCTCATGCGCGGCGAGAACCACGGCACCGGCGCCGTCACCGAAGAGGCAGCAGGTATTCCGGTCGCTCCAGTCCACCACGCGGCTGAGAACCTCCGCCCCCATAACGAGGGCACGGACGGCTGATCCGGTGCGGATAAACTTGTCAGCGATGGAGAGTCCGTAAAGAAAGCCCGAACAGGCTGCGGAAATGTCGAAGGCAGCGGCCCTGGTGGCGCCCAGATTCTGCTGCACGATACAGGCGGTTGACGGAAAGGGGAAGTCAGGGGTCACGGTGCCGCAGATGATGAGATCCAGTTCGGCCGGATCGACCTCTGCCATCTCCAATGCACGCCGGGCTGCGAGGGTGGCAAAGGTGGAGGTGAATTCCCCTTCGGCGGCGATCCGTCGTTCCTTGATTCCGGTACGGCTCGTGATCCAGTCATTGCTGGTTTCCACCATCCGCTCCAGATCCTGATTAGTCAGGACCCGGTCGGGGAGAGCCGAACCGGTACCGATGATCTTGGCGCGGGGTATCATCATGGGCTAGCGGACGACCGTATCTTTCCCGGCGAATTCCCGTGAAGAGCGGAGAGTGGCCAGGTTCTCCTGCAGTTTTTCCGCCATCCGCTGGGTCAGCTTTTTTTCGGCAAAGTCGTGGGCAAAGTGAATGGCGTTCTTGATCGCCTTGACGTTGGAACCACCGTGGCAGATCATGCCGACCCCGTCGATACCCAGGAGAGGCGCGCCACCGTATTCGGCATAGTCGACCTTTTTCTTGAAGCGCCGGAAGGCGGGCCGCGCCAGAAGATAGCCGACCTTTGAGAGGAAGCTGGCCTTGATCTCATCCTTCAACATGGTTCCCACCGCTTCAGCCAACCCTTCGGAGACCTTCAGCACCACATTCCCCACAAAACCGTCACAGATCACCACATCGGCCGTGCCGTTGAAGATGTCGCGCCCCTCCACATAGCCGATATAGTTGAAGGATATCTGACGGAGAATGGCATTGGCGTCCCGGGTGAGCTCGGTCCCCTTGCTCTCCTCCTCACCGTTGGAGAGAAGCCCCACCCGGGGATTGGTGATTCCGAGAATATGACGGGCATAGACCTCACCCATGATGGCGAACTGCACCAGATGGACCGGCTTGCACTCCACATTCCCTCCCACATCAAGGACTACCGATTGGCCATGAAGGGTGGGAAAGACCTGGGCAATGGCCGGACGTTCAATGCCGTTGAGCCTCTTCAACACGAACATCCCCGCCGCCATGGTGGCGCCGGAGTTTCCCGCGCTCACCACGGCATCGGCCTCTGCCCCCTTCACCAGGTCAAAAGCAACCCTGATGGAGGAATCCCGCTTCTTCCTGACGGCGTCGGAAGCGGAGTCATGCATCCCCACCACCTCTGTGGCGTTTTTCAGTGTGATGTCGAGTCCGGTGGTATTGTGCCGTGAAAGCTCTGCGGTGATCCGGGAGGTATCCCCCACAAGAGTGATGGCTATCCCATACTCCCGTGCGGCGGCCACGGCCCCCTCAACCTCTACGCTAGGCGCATGGTCTCCTCCCATCGCATCAACGGCAACTCGTATCATGATACCCGATCTCTATTGCTGGTTTGCGACATTCTGCCTAAACGTTGTCACTGGGGATTACTTCTTTACCCTTGTACGTTCCGCAGGAACCACAGGCCCGATGAGGAAGCTTGGGAGCCTTGCACTGGGGACAGGTCGAGGTTGCGGGCGCGGTGAGGAAGTCGTGTGCCCGTCTCATGTTCTTGCGGGACTTGGAGGTTTTCTTCTTGGGTACTGCCATGGTGTTTCTCCTTTTACTGGTTTATCTTCAAATCTTTCAGGGCGCCGAAGTTGAGCGACGAGACCCCACGGTGGCACCCGCAGTCAGCGACGTTGAGATCCGTACCACAGTTACTGCATAATCCACGGCACTGTTCCGAGCAGAGCGGCTTCAGAGGAAGTTCCATGACGATCTGCTCGTCCACTTCCGGGATGAGGTCGATCTCGTCCCCCCGGTAGGTAACGGAAACGAGGTCGATCTCGGAAAGCTCAATCTCCTCGTCCTGAACGGTCTCGGCTCCCTGCGCCTTGGTGTAAAACAACTCAAAGGCGGAACTGAGCCGATCATCGTATTCAGCGCAGCAGCGAGAACAGGCAAGCCGTATCCCCGCCTCCACCCGACCACTCACCCGGACGTGATCAAATTCATGAGCAGCGGTTATTTCCACAAGAACAGGCGAGGTAATAATTACCTCGCCGGAGTGGATCATCTCGGAAAGTACGGGGAACGTGGACGAGGAAAATTCCTCGGAAAGTTCCACATTCTTGCCCCGGATGTCATCCAGCCGGACGGTAAGCATCTTCATCTAATTCCCCACTTTGAAGCGAGTCAGTATAAGGAATTGACGTTATTTGTCAACAAGTATTCCACGAAAATCCTGCGCTACATCCGCAACTCCGCTCATACCGAAGCGAAAGACACGCTTTCTTCTTGATTTTTTACGGGTCAGATGACATACTTCCGTTACTTTTTCTTATGGAGGGTGGAACATGTTTGGATTCGGCATGCCGGAATTGATTATTATTTTGGTTATTGTGATGGTGGTTTTCGGTGCGGGAAGATTGCCCGAAATAGGAAATGCCCTTGGCAAGAGCATCCGTAACTTCAAGAAGGCATCGGAAGGAAAAGACGAGATAGAAATCAATCCCAAGAAGGATGAGGACAAAAAACAGTCCTGATCCCGTCCGTCACCAGCAATTATTTTGCAATGATAAGCAACCGGCCTGTCGGCGTGATCTCCGGCAGGTCGTTTTTTGTCCGGAGATGGCCGGCGGAGTGGGAACCGGTCATGGCTCTGCAAAGTTCGGAAACGGAGTCGCTATCCGCCAGACTCTCTGCTCGTGCGCTCCTCGGTAGAACCATTTCTGACTCTGCTGCATTTTCCTGACGACTGTTGAGGGGAGCAGGTAGTATTCGATCTCGTTGTTCACCGTCGCCTCGATCCCGTCAGCTTTAATATCCAGATCTCTCCTGCGGATATCGGTGACATGAAGATCCTTCAGCGCCAAGGCACGCTCCAGGCATACCTTGCTGACGGATTCATCGGCATAGGTGAGACACACCTTGTCCAGTTCGTTCCACCGGAGCAATGCATTGTAATCATTGGACGCCGCTACCAGCTTCTCCCGGGCGTAGCCCCAGTTGCTTCCGGTACTGCACCCTGTCAGGATAATTCCCGCTACTAGTACCCTGTCCTGTTTAATATTTCGCAATATATCCCAAGGAGTATGAGCTGAAATCGCTGGACATTTGCACATCCAGGAAATATATTGTTGTCAGAAATCTCCTTGGGGGCAACAATGACTGTTAGGTATCGTGTC
>CAIUWK010000109.1 GCA_903902855.1 uncultured Geobacter sp.
CCGGTCAAGGTGGGAGCAGTCGGAGCAATGGCGGTGCTGCCATAGGTAATGCTCTGGCTGGTAACCGGACTCCCGCCATTGCTGTTGAAGCTGACGGTGTAGCTGTTGATCGTCCACTTGGCATACAGCGTGGTGTTACCGGTGATCGGCGTTGTGAAGGAAAATGCTGTATTAAGCGCTGCATCGCTGTACCAGCCGACGAAGGTGGAACCGGTCAAGGTGGGAGCAGTCGGAGCAATGGCGGTGCCGTTATAATTAACGGTCTGACTGGCAACCGTACTCCCGCCATTGCTGTTGAAGCTGACGGTATAACTGTTTACCGTCCACTTGGCATACAGCGTGGTGTTCCCGGTGATCGGCGTTGTGAAGGCAAAGGCCGTGGTCAGCGCGGCATCACTGTACCAACCGGCAAAGGTGGAACCGGTCAAGGTGGGAGCAGTCGGAGCAATGGCGGTGCTGCCATAGGTAATGCTCTGGCTGGTAACCGGACTCCCGCCATTGCTGTTGAAGGTGACGGTATAGCTGTTGACCGTCCACTTAGCATACAAAGTGGTGCTCCCGGTGATCGGCGTTGTGAAGACAAAGGCCGTGGTCAGCGCGGCGTCACTGTACCAACCGGCAAAGGTGGAACCGGTCAAGGTGGGGGCCGTCGGAACAGTGGCGTTGCCATTATAAACTACGGTCTGGCCAGTCACCGCGCTCCCGCCATTGCTGTTGAAGGTGACGGTATAGCTGTTGATCGTCCACTTGGCATACAGCGTGGTGTTACCAGTAATCGGTGTCGCGAAGGCAAAGGCCGTGGTCAACGTAGCGTCGCTGTACCACCCGGCAAAGGTGGAACCGGTCAAGGTGGGAGCAGTCGGAGCAGTGGCGATACCGTTGTAGTTTACGCTCTGCCTGGCAACCGCGCTCCCGCCATTGCTGTTGAAGCTGACGGTGTAGCTGTTAACCGTCCACTTGGCGTACAGGGTGGTGTTCCCGGTGATCGGAGTCGTGAAGGCAAATGGCGTGGTAAGCGCTGCATCGCTGTACCAGTCGACGAAGGTGGAACCGGTCAAGGTGGGAGCAGTCGGAGCAATGGCGGTGCTGCCATAGGGAATGCTCTGGCTGGTAACCGAACTCCCGCCATTGCTGTTGAAGCTGACGGTATAGCTGTTGACCGTCCACTTGGCATACAGCGTGGTGTTCCCGGTGATCGGCGTTGTGAAGGAAAATGCTGTATTAAGCGCTGCATCGTTGTACCAGCCGACAAAGGTGGAACCGGTCAGAGTAGGTGCAGTCGGAGCAACGGCGGTGCCGTTATAATTAACGGTCTGACCGGCAACCGCGCTCCCGCCATTACTGTTGAAGCTGACGGTATAGCTGTTTACCGTCCATTTGGCATACAAAGTGGTGTTCCCGGTGATCGGTGTCGTGAAGACAAAGGCGGTGGTCAGCGCGGCATCGCTGTACCAAGCGACAAAGGTGGAACCGGTCAGGGTAGGAGCAATCGGAGAAGTGGCTGTGCTGCCATAGGGAATGCTCTGACTGGCAACCGTACTCCCGCCATTACTGTTGAAGCTGACGGTGTAGCTGTTGACCGTCCACTTCGCATATAGAGTCGTATTGCCAGTGATCGGCGTCGTGAAGGCAAAGGCCGTGGTCAGCGCGGTATCGCTGTACCATCCGGCAAAGGTGGAACCGGTCAAGTTAGGGGCAGTCGGCGTCAAAGCAGTTCCACCGGAGACGACAACTTGGGCGGCAACCGCGCTCCCGCCGTTGCTGTTGAAGGTGACGGTGTAACCGTTAACAATACTATCGAGAGTGAACAGACCGCCGCCGGTTCCAACATAGAGTATTGATGGCGTTATTCGATCAAGAGCCAGTCTGTTCATGGTAGGACTGTACAGGGGGGGAGGAAGAGAACTCCAACTGGCGCCACCGTCCATGCTTTTATATATACCAAAGCCGTTAACCTGAGTATAGAGAGTGGTCGGGGTGGTCGGATCAATGACAAGGGAGATAATGGGATCACTGTATGTTGCCGTTGCCAAGCGGCCCAAGCCGGTGCTGGCCAAACTCCACGTTACTCCTGCATCACTGCTTTTGAAGAGACCATCAGTGGTCCCCGCATAGATGGTGGACGGGGTAACAGGATCTACGACCAGGGTATTGACCGTGGCGGTGGCTGTGAGCAATCCGCTGTTGGACGCACTCCACCCTACCCCACCGTTGATGCTCTTGAAAACGCCGCCACCCATAGTCCCCGCGTAGATGATGGCCGGGGTGACGGTATCCAAAGCCAAGGCATTGATAGTCGTTTTGGTCAATCCGGTATTGAATGCACTCCAGTTCACCCCAGCATCGACGCTCTTGAAGACCCCTCCGCCCGAAGTCCCCACATAGATGGTGGCCGGGGTGACAAAATCCACGGCCAGGGTTTGAACAAAGATGTTTGTCAATCCAGTATTGCGCGCACTCCAGGTTCCCGCCCCGTCGCTGCTCATGAATACACCACCATTAGAAGTGCCGGTATAGATAGTGGTGGATACCTGCGGATCAATGGCAAAAACGGAGATACTCAGATTGCTCAAACCGACATTGACAGCACTCCAGTTCCCACCTCTGTCAACACTCTTGAAGACACCATAACCGGAGGTTCCCATATACATGGTATTCGGAACAATCGGGTCAATGGCCAAAGCTCCGATCATAATACTGCTCAACCCGGTATTGGCCGCGATCCAGTTACCACCATTATCGGTGCTCTTGAACACCCCCCCAGCGGAACTCCCCGCGTAGAGGTTGGTCGAAGCAAGCGGGTCGATGATCAATGCCTTTACCGAATTGCCGTTCAGTCCGGTATTGATCGCGCTCCAGCTTACGCCGGCATTACTGCTCTTGAAGACACCACCGCTGGTCCCCGCATAGAGAGTGGCCGGAGCGGTTGAATCCACTGCCAGGGACTGAACCGTGAGAATGGTCAGGCCACTATTGACGGCATTCCAGGTCACTGCCGCATCAATGCTCTTGAAAATTCCACCGCCGGTTGCCGCATAGATGGTGGCCGGGGTGGCAGGATCAATGACCAGAGCTTTTACCAGGAGATTACTCAAACCGGCATTGGCCGCAAGCCAGGTCACGCCGGCATCGGTACTTTTGAAGACACCGCCGTTTGTTGCCCCATAGATGGTGGCCGGAGTGATCGGATTAACCGCCAGAGCAGTAACGGTCTTATTCCCTATGACGGTATTTTGAACCCATCCGGCGCCGCCATTGGTGCTCTTGAGGACACCGCCGCCATTGGTCCCCGCATAAATGGTCGTCGGAGTAACCGGGTCGATGGCCAGGGAATTGATATTGGTGTTAGTGATCTTCACCGAAAAAACGGTAAGACTCCAGTTTGCTCCGCCATCAGAGCTCGTGTTGAACCCTCCGTTACTCCCCGCATAGATAAGGAGAGGATTCTTGGGGTCCACGACCAGTGCCTGAATGATGGCGCTTGAATTGGCCAGCCCCGTATTCATCGCACTCCAGGTTATTCCGCCATCGATGCTCTTGAAAATTCCGCCACTGGACGTTCCGGCATAAATTGCCGGATTGACCGGATCGGCGACAAGGCAATTGACCTGACCACCATATGGCCCGTGAGGAGTCCACTGGGTGACGGCAGCCTGGACAGGCAGTACCGTGAAAAGCAGTACAGTTATACCTATCAGAGTGCAGATTAAGCCGAAAAGAGTCTTGGACGTTCCTCTGGTTTCACTCTTCTCCAGACACATAACTACTCCCGAGGAGATGGCAATGGTGATCGGCTCATCAGCCCCCCTCCTTCCTCCTATCCGGCAGGAAAGAGAAAGGAAAGGAGCCTATGAATCAGTCATCCATACGCTCAAGTCACTAAATAATTTCGTATACAGAACAGGGGGTACGATAGCACAGTTGGCGGAGGGAGGCAAAAAAGAAAGGATTAAGACGTTATCCGAGCAAAAGCAGAGGCACATGCGGCAATAAGAGCTCTTCTTCGGGTTATTGCCACGAAAAAGCCGCCATGGAAAGGGCGCCATGGCTGTAAGCGTCATGAAGCAGATGCCCTTCGCCACCTGCTCCCAAGGGAACGAAGAGAGGAAGGAAGTGTTCGGTGGTCGGATGGTTTTTAAGGGCATGGGGTGCGAGGTTCGCGTAATCCAGCAGGGCGCTCATATTACCGCCGAGTACCGCATCGCTCAGCCATTGGGCAAACTCTCTCACATAAGGTAACGGCGCAGAATCCGGCTCCCTTCCGAAGTAATCCCGGATATTATGGGTAGCCGACCCACTGGCCAGGAGAAGAACCCCTTCATCCAGGAGCGGTCGCAACGCCTTCCCCACGGCCAGATGATGCGCCGGTCCCAGATGCGGCTGAACCGAGAGTTGAATGACCGGAATTTCGGCGTCGGGATACATCAGCATGAGTGGCGCCCATGCGCCGTGGTCGAGTCCGCGGGATAAATCTTTCTCTCCCGCAATCCCCTGGCTACTGAGAAGCGAGAGAACTTGGTCCCCCAGCGCCGGGTCACCAGGAGCGGGATAGTCGAGGGCGTAGAGTTCATCAGGGAAACCGTAAAAATCATGAATCGTGGCGGGAAACGGATTCATGGTCACCCGTGGTGATTCAGTGCCCCAATGGGCGGAGACGCAGACGATTGCCTTGGGGCGACCGATCGTTGTTCCCAACTGTTGCAGGAAATCACGCGTCGGGCAATCCTCCATGATCATGGTCGGCGCACCGTGTGAAACAAAGAGTGCTGGAAATCTGCTGTTCATGGTTTGTCTCCCTTCGCATTATTCAGGCCGGGATAGTCGAACCATCCCGGCCTGAAGTTCTCTTCCTGAGTTATTTCTTGATCATCTCGATTTCCAGGGTGATGGTCACCTCTTCACCCACGGCAACTCCGCCGGTTTCCAGTACGGCATTGTAGAGCAGGCCGAAATCCTTCCGATTGATCTTGGTGGTGGCCGTGACGCCACGCCGGATGTTTCCCCAGGGGTCTTTACTCTCCAGCGTGGGCCCTTCTACGTCCAGTACAACCTCTTTGGTCACACCATGCAGGGTCAAATCCCCCGTGACTTTCAGTTTATCTTTGCCGGCCTTTGCCACCTTTTTCGACACAAAGGTCATGGTGGGGAATTTGGCCACATCGAAGAAATCGGCGCTGCGCAGATGATCATCGCGCTTCTTCACATTGGTAGTTACGGAAGCGGTGTCGATGGAAACCGTAACCTTTGACGCGGTGATATCCTTGTCGTTGAGGTCAACGGTCCCGGTAAATTTTTCAAAGTTCCCCTTGACGTTGGAAACCATCATATGACGAACTTTGAACCCGACGTTGGAGTGGTCGGGGTCGATGGTCAAGGTCGTTGCCGAGACGATAACCGGCAGAGCGAGTACGACGATAGTGGCGATGGCGGCAAGAATGCGTTTCATGATAATTCTCCTTTTCGTAATGGTAAGTTTATTGCTCTTTTTTGACAGGTAAGCATGCGGCAAAGTCATTCATCTCTTCGGTCAGCTTGTTCCTCCTTTTAATCCCAGCTTTTTGCATAACACCCCCAGCAGTTCCTGTTCCTGGGGGGTAAGCGTCATCATTTCACTACAGATGACTGCCTCGATCCTGGTAAAAACCTGGGCAATCAACTCACTCCCCTGGGTGGTGAGGTGAACCGTCAGATATCGCCGGTCCTCGCTGTCTCGCTCCCGCCGCACAACACCCCGCTTTTCCAGGTTGTCGATCACCATGGTGATATTACCGGTGCTCTTGAGTATTTTGGCCGCAATATCACGCTGGCAGAGTGGTCCCTTATGGTACAGGGCTTCCAGAACACCGAACTGGCTGATTGTGAGGTCATAGGTAGCGAGAGGTCGATGCACCCTGCTCGTAACCGATTCCGCCGCACGCATCAGCTTGGTGTAGGTATTCAAAGTACGGCATGTGGGAGATTCTGTAGTTTCCATGGGATATCCATTTAATTTGACACCGCATAGTTTAATGTAAAGCTATATCTCTTGACTAAAATTGTCAAGTATATTTTTGATCACTGTCGATAACCGGAGATTCTGCCGAGGGGAGTGTCCGAATGCCATCACCCGGAGGAGGTGTGAGGATGGGAAGAGTAGTACGAAGAATGATCCTTACGTGAAAGGAGAGTGCTTTTGGAAGCTCATGACGCCATGGCAAAGCAGCTCGGATCAGTCGCCGACAACGCTCTCCGGTGGGTTCGCACCGTTTCCAATGCCTTGCAAATAGCTGCCTGTCGTCCGGCAATGACTAACGATGCCTTGGTTCCATAATCCTGGATCGCCTGCAGGGCCAGGGTCACATCGAGATAACTATCGCCGGCAGGATCGACGGTCTGCTGCCGGGATTCATAATCATGGCGAGTTTTGGCAATATCATCGACCACCATCTCCCGCGTGATCTCATTAACGCTTAACTGATGCTCCAGCAGATCGGTTCCATTTGCCACCTGACCGAGCAGTCGCCAACTGGTATCCGTATTTCTGAAATGTATGACCTTGGCCACGTGAGGCATCGCTATCAGTACTTCTGTCATAATTCTGTCGAAAATATCGTCTGAAGTTTTCATGGCCATGGCCTCCATGCCGGTGCCGTAACAGGAGTCGATTCCCGTAGTTATTCCCCTTGCTTACCTGACTGTAATTCCTCGCCCTACTCTACTTATCGTCATCTCCTTACCCGTCCATGAATCCGAAACTGATATTCCATCAGAGCAAACCCTCTTCGTGCTCACTATTTTTACAGATACGGGAAAAAACCAAAAAAAACTTGACATGCAAGGTAATGTATTGATATATAGATTTACAATTTATTGGAAGCAGTGATACACGATACGACTAAACCATCCGTGAGGGTGTGACGGAAAGCCCATAGGGTCTCAACGAGACAGCCGGGATGCGGAAATATCAAACTGATATTTCCGCATCCCGGCTTTTTTTGTTCCGCATCCCAATGCTTCAGAATCCGATCTTATGTAGCCCACACCCACGACGGAGACTCTGCCCTGCTCCAGGAACTCCTCGACCAGGGGGATCGGGAACTGCGCAGCGTAGAAACCTTGTCACCGGCACAGAGCATTTCTATGGCATCAGGCCGGAACTGAACCGATTCACAAGGAGGCTTCCCATGGAACCATTATTTCTATTCTGCAGTTTGTTGTTGATCTACTGTAGCTACCAGGCCTCCGCCGACTTGGTAAGGAGCGTCAGGGGCCGACAGCAGCAAGCAGAGTTACGAGTAGTAGAAAGAGCCGGAAAGATCGCACTCGTACTTGTCAGGCGACATCGGTTGTCGGGTGGAGTATATCCCCATTGATCGCCTGCTTCAGCACCCCACTTGGTTTGAAGGTGAGCACCTTGCGAGCGGTAATGGTCATCGTCTCGCCGGTCTGGGGGTTCCGCCCACGACGGTCATGCTTCTGATTCACCTCAAAGTTCCCGAAGCCGGAGATCTTCAGGTTTTCACCGGATGCCAGAGTATTCTTCATGACTGCGAATACGTCCTCCACGAGGTCGTAAGCCTCTTCCTTGGTGCAATCCACTTTTGCACATACCCTTGCGACTACGTCAGCTTTTGTCATGTGAGATCTCCTCTGTAATACCTGTTGAAGCGTTGAAGTGTTGAAGTGTTGAAAACCTTTGGTTCTGCTTTTTCGATTCAACGATTAAACAGTCTCTCGAAGTGGATACCAGGGTGAATACAGCTACTAAAAAAGGACTCAGGTTTTATCCTAAGTCCTTGTTTTTATTGGTACGCCCGGACCGATTCGAACGGCCGACACCCAGGTTCGAAGCCTGGTGCTCTATCCAGCTGAGCTACGGGCGCATGTCAATTAATGTTATCTATCCATTGCTCCTGATTCATTCATGATTTCACTACCCAGGAAATAGATATCTTCCGGCTTCCAGCCGTTATCTCTCAGCATATCCACCAGGAGCACCGCCAGAATGGACGGACTGCGACGCTTGATATAGCTCTCCATCTTCTCCGTGGCTCGGTCGTCCAGTAATGTCAGGTTTCCCATTTCCGTCTCCACGATGAATTTCCGAGACTATATCATATATTCATGGCAGAGTGCAGAGGAAAATTACGAATATGCTCAGCCGGGCTATCGTACCAGCTTGGAAAGCTTCTTGAACTCCTCGGTGCCGGCTACTTTGAGAAGCTGAAAGAGAACCGCCTCGGTGGAGGTAATGACCGCTCCCGCCGCTCCCATGACGTCCAGGCCGGTAATCCAGTTCTTCTCATGACGACTCATCACCGCATCTCTGACCACATGGACCACAAAGCCGGCATCCAGGAGCTCCAAGACTGTCTGCAGTACGCAGACATGACTCTCCATACCGGTAATGATCACCTGGGTGCGACCGGTGGCCTTGAGCGCTTCCACAAATTTCAGGTCTCCGCAGCAACTGAAGGTCATCTTCTCCAGGGCCGCGTCGGGCAATTGACTCTTCAGAACCTCAAGAGTCTCCCCCAACCCCCGGACGTACTGCTCTGTGGCGATGACCGGGAGTCCCAACTCCCGGGCAGACTCCAGGAGGATGGCGGTATTGGCGGTGAGTGCCCCCAGGAACTCCGGATCCATGGCCCGGCAGAGTTTCTCCTGAATGTCGATGACCACGAGAACAGCCTTGTTCCGGTCGAGAAAAAACGTATCCTTGATCCCCATCTTAGCCTCCTACTCTTTTTTGACTTCTATCCCCAGTTCCTGAATCTTCTTCCTGAGCGTATTCCGGTTAATACCGAGAATATCGGCGGCCTTGACCTGGTTGGATCGGGTCTTCTCCAACACGAAGCAGATGAGCGGCCGCTCCACCTGCTGCAGCACGACGCTGTAGATGTCTCCGGTCTCCATCCGGTCCATATTCGCGAAACACTCCCGGAGCTTCATATCCACGAGAGCCTCCAGAGAGCGCTCCTCCACCGCGCAGGAACTGCCGATGCGAGGGGTGGTGAGGGTGGGGAAATCGGCCTCGGTGAGCAGCGGATCGGGACAAAGGATGACGGCCCGCTTGATGGTGTTCTCCAACTCCCGGATATTTCCCGGCCACCCATGCTTGGAAAGAAGCCGCAGGGCCTCGGGGGAACATCTCCGCAGGGGGAGATCCAGCTCGGCGCAGCTCTTTTTAAGAAAATAGTCCACCAGGAGCGGAATATCTTCTTTCCGCTCCCGTAGCGGCGCCAGGAGAATGGGAACCACGTTGAGGCGATAAAAGAGATCTTCTCGGAACAGTCTGTCACGAACCCGTTCCTCCAGGTTCTGGTTGGTGGCGGCGATAATCCGCACATTCACCGGAATGTTCTGGCTCCCACCGGTGCGGGTAACCTCCTTCTCCTGGAGGACCCGGAGGATCTTCGCCTGAAGATCCAGGGGCATATCGCCGATCTCGTCCAGAAAGATGCTTCCCCCGTTGGCCTGCTCGAACTTACCGATCTTCCGCTCCATGGCCCCGGTGAAGGCCCCCTTCTCAAAGCCGAACAGTTCGCTTTCCAGCAGATCCTTGGGGATGGCGGCGCAGTTGATGGCCACGAATGGTTTGCCGATCCGCCGGGAATTGAAATGAATGGCCCGGGCCACCAGCTCCTTGCCGGTCCCCGACTCCCCTTCCACCAGGACGGTGATGTCGCTGGGTGCCACCTTGCCGATGGTCTTATAGACATCACGCATGGCGGTGGAGTTGCCGATAATATTCTTCTCCAGTTGATAGCGATCCTTCAACTCTTCCTTGAGGAGGATCACCTGGCTCGTCATCTCCCTGGCCCGGTTTACCTTCTCGATGATGGCGTCGATGACATCCAGGTCAAAGGGCTTGGTGATATAATCATAGGCCCCCCGCTTCATCGCCTCCACGGCGTTTTTCATGCTCGCCTCGGCGGTCATGATCACCACCAGCAGATCCTGGCGCAGTTCCCGAACCCGGTCCAGCAGCTCCAGTCCGGTAATCCCCGGCATCTTGATATCAAGAATCGCCATCTCATAGGGATTTTCCTTGATGAGCCGCAACGCCTCGGAACCGTCCCGGGCCAGATCCACGCTGTACCCCTTCTTCCGGAGGGCCTTGGAGAGGACCCACCGCATACTTTCTTCGTCGTCGGCCACCAGAATACGATTCAACGGCATGTATAAGACCTCGGGTTCTAGGTTCCAGGTCGATCTCGACCTGGTTCTACTGAACTAACGGGAGCATGACCGTGAAAACGGTCCCCTTGCCGGGAGTCGACTGCAGTTTCAGGAGACCCCGGTGTTCCGACACGATCTTCTGGCAGATGGCGAGGCCGAGCCCGGTGCCGGTGGCCTTGGTAGTGAAAAACGGGGTAAAGAGCTGTTCCTGCTGCTCTTTGGGGATTCCCGGCCCGTCGTCGGAGATCTCCACCGCCACCATCCGGGTGCGGCGCGCCCCCTCCTGGGTCATCCGGTAATCGGCGTGGACCCGGGTGACGATCCGGATCAGCCCCACCTCTCCCACCGCCTCAATGGCGTTCTTGATCAGGTTGAGAAACAGCTGGGTCAGGAGCTCCTCGTCGGCCAGAAACGG
The DNA here is from genome assembly GCA_903902855.1 of uncultured Geobacter sp. Lineage (GTDB taxonomy): Bacteria > Desulfobacterota > Desulfuromonadia > Geobacterales > CAIOGM01 > CAIOGM01. The sequence continues at coordinate 10,577 of CAIUWK010000109.1, forward strand.
TGGGATACTGGGATCGAACTGCTGCTGAATAACCACCATCCGCTCCGCCACCGCCCGGCGCTGGAACGTGCAAAGGTCGCCGATGATCCGGTGAAGATTGACCGCCTCCGGCTTGAGCTTTCGGGGAGAGGTCAGCGCCAGGAGCTCCTCGACGATCCGATTGACCCGGGTAACCTCCTTGAGCATGATCCGGGTATACTCCCGCATCTCGCTGTCATCGGAGAGTTCCCGCTCCAGAAGTTGGGCAGCCCCCTTTATCCCTCCCAGAGGGTTTTTGATCTCATGGGCCAGCCCCGCGGCCAGGGTTCCCAAGGAAGAGAGCCGGTCTGTCTGCCGCACCGCCCGCTCAAGTTCGCGAACATTGGTCAGGTCCCGCAGGATCAGGATGACGCCGATCCTCTCGCCGCTTCCCACAATGAGCGGTGAAGTGGCGGCACTCACCGGGGTCGGATGATCACCGGTCATGAGTACCACGTTTTCGTAGTCGGAGATATTCATGCCGGTGGCGGCGGTGCGCTCCACCATATCCACCAGGATAGGGGAATCCCGAAAAGGAAGCCGAAAGGGGTGCCCCTGGACCTGACGCCGGGAGATGCCGGTCAGCTCCTCTGCCGCCGGATTCATGAGGGTAATGACACCCTTCTTATCGGTGACCAGCACCCCGTCACCCACACTGTCGATGATGTTGGCGTAATAATCCCTGAGCTCGTCAGCACCGCAGGTCACAGGGCACCTTCCAGAAAAAATTTCTCAACAGCCCCCATGAAGCATTCCCCGTCTTCTATCTGGTTTATCCGGGCGCGAAAGGCGGCAGCCCCGGAGAGTCCCTTGGCGTACCAGGAGACATGCTTGCGCATCTCCCGCACTGCAACCGCCTCCCCGGATGTACCGACAAACTGCCGGAAGTGGAACTGTGATACCTCCAGACGTTCCAACCGCGTGGGCGCCATGAGCGACTCCCCCGAGAGGAGGCGGAGAGTATCCCGGAAGAGCCAGGGGTTCCCCATGGCTCCCCGGGCAAGCATCACCCCATCGCAGCCGGTCTCCTTCAGCATGGCAGCCACATCCTGGGGGGTAAAGAGGTCGCCGCTCCCGATGACCGGGATGGAAAGCCGGCTCTTTAGCCGGGCGATCTGCTCCCAGGCGGAACTGCCGCTGAACATCTGTGCCCGGGTCCGGGGGTGAAGCGTGACGGCATCACACCCTTCGGCTTGAGCGATATCGGCGATTTCGCAATAGTTCTCTTCTCCGGCCTGCCAGCCGCTTCTGATCTTCACCGTCAGCGGCAGGGAGACCCGTCGCCGCACCGCCCGGATGATGGCAGCCACCTTCAGCGGCTCCCGGAGCAGGGCGCTCCCGGCGCCGCTCCCCACCACCTTCCGGACCGGGCATCCCATGTTGATATCTATGAGATCGCCGTAGGGGGCCACCAGAGCCGCCGCTTCCCCCATGACCTCCGGCTCTTCGCCGAAAATCTGAATCCCCAGGGGGCGGTCTTCCGGTGAACTCCGGAGCAGATCAAAGGATCTGCGCCCCTCGCGCACCAGGCCGTTGACACTGACCATCTCGGTAAAACAGAGGGTCGCACCATACCTGCGGGCAAGGAGCCGCACCGGCAGGTCGGTGATACCGGCCATGGGGGCAAGGAGAATATTTCCCGGCAGGTTCAGGGGACCAATAACAAGAGGGCGAAGCATGGAAGGACCGATCCGGACGGCAAGGAGAGTGGGCAATGCCTAAAATTTGGGCAATATTAGCACACAACCGGGAAAAGGCAAGTGGTTTTTTTTCGTATTCAATGCTATACAGCCTGAATACTTACGATACGGGAGGAGATTTGATGGAACTGTTCGGGGGAATGATGGTCATGATGTCCATACTCTTCTTCTTTCTCAGTGTGGTCTGGTTCGTCCTCCCCTTTGTCATTCTCAGCATGAAGGGGAAGGTGGACCGGGCAGTGGAGTTGCTGGAGTCCATGGAGCGGCGACTGTCGACCCTGGAAGCCCGCCTCACCGTCCCAGCAGCGGCGCCGTCGGAGCCTCGTTGGGCAGAATCGCCTCATACCCCGCTTTTCGAATCACCTCCGCCAGGTGACGGGATGTGACCTTGCGTTCATCATAGATGACCGTTGCCCGGTCCTGGGAGAGATCCACCGTCACCATCACGACACCGGCCACCTTGTTCAAGCTTTTCTCTATTTCATGACTACACGAAGCGCACATCATCCCCTTGATGGTGATAACTACCCGACGATTGCCGGACTGCTCCGCTCCTGATGCCGGTAACAACGATGGGACAGAGAGAGTGAGGCCGATGACAAGGAGTACTCTGAGGAGAACGGTGGGAAGGTGCTGCATGGGGAGCCTTTCTTTTCATGAAGTAGCTGGCGTGGGGGATAGTACCGCTTTTCTCTCCAAGGCGCAAGCGACCCGCCACAGCAGTACAGCGAGAGTTGCATGAGTTGCCGCTTGTCAGAACCGTGCAGTTATAGTAGAGTCCAATCCTTATCTGGTAATCAGGGTTCAGAAGAGCGCTTACCGTATGCTGCAATAAGGAGAAATCATGGGACTTCTTGAGGGGAAAAGGGCGTTCATCTTCGGTGTCGCCAATGATAAGAGCATCGCCTGGGCCATTGCCCAGGCTTTTCATCAGGAAGGGGCGAAGTTGGCCTTTTCCTATTCAGGAGAGTCCGTGGCGAAGCGGGTGATCCCCTTGGCGGAGAGTCTCGGGGCGGAGCTGCTCATCCCCTGTGATGTACGCAACGATGCAGAGATTGCCCAGGCATTCACTGTCGTAAAAGAGAGCTGGGGAGGGCTGGACATCCTGATCCACTCCATAGCCTTTGCCCCCAAGGACGAGCTGAAGGGTTCTTTTGTCAACACCACCCGCGAAGGGTTTGCCACCGCCCTGGACATAAGTGCTTACTCACTTATTGCCCTGGCTCGGGAGGCCGCGCCGCTCATGACGGGGAGTGATGGAAGCATCATTACCCTGACCTACTACGGGGGGCAAAAAGTTTTTCCCAACTACAACGTCATGGGTGTCGCCAAGGCGGCCCTGGAGATGAGTGTCCGCTACCTGGCCGCGGCAATGGGTCCCGACGGCATCCGGGTCAATGCCATATCCGCAGGCCCCATCAAGACCTTGGCCGCCGCCGGAGTTGGAGGGTTCAACCAGATCGCCGGACATGTGGCAGAGAAAGCCCCTCTGCGTCGGAACATCTGCCAGGACGAGGTGGCCGGAGCCGCCGTCTACCTGGCCAGCCCCCTGGCCCGCGGCGTCACCGGCGAAGTCCACTTTGTGGACAGCGGCTACAACGTCATCGGACTGTAATGAAACGGCGAGGTTCTCACCTCGCCGTTTATTCCGCCGCCACCATGCCTTCCCATCGCTACTCCATCAGTACTCTCCATCGACCAACCCGCTTCCGGCGCCTGTTCCGCAGAGGAGCCGTCCCCGCTATGATCCCGGAGAACCGGGCCACTCTCATCCCCGACGGGGGAGAGTTTTTCTTGACACTCATCAATGAAATCAACCGAACAGAGAAGCTGCTCCTCCTGGAATTCTATATCATCCGAGGCGATGAGGCCGGCGCTCTATTTGCCGAGGCCCTTGCCGCCGCTGTCCGACGCGGGGTAAGGGTTCTGCTCCTCTACGACTACATCGGCTCCTTCGATACCCCCGGCGAGTACTTCCGCCGGATCAGGCAGAGCGGGGTTCTCTGCCACCCCTTCAATCCACCCGCGTTCCGGCGGGGGCTCGGCTGGCTGGACCAGCGGGATCACCGGAAGATGGCGGTCATGGACGGATCGCGGGCTCTGGTGGGAGGGGTCAACATCGGCAATGAATATTCCGGACATGGTTCCAGGGGAAAGTGGCGGGACGCCGGGGTCATCATTGTGGGACCGGCCGTGACGAAACTCTGCCGACTGTTCCAGGAGACCTGGGAACACGACGGTGATGAGTTTCCCGCCGAGAGTTTGCTGAGGGGAGAACTGCCGGGTCAGGGGGACGCCGAGATCGGTATCATCGGCGGCACCCCCCACCACCTCCGTTCCGCCATCAGACGCACCTTTCGGCTGGCCATTGCCGGGGCTTCCGGCAGAGTCCGTGTCATGACCCCCTATTTCCTGCCGGGGCCGCGGCTCATCCGCTCCCTGCTCAGGGCGTCCCGCCGGGGTGTTCAGGTCCGCATTATTCTCCCGGCGGTGAGTGACGTTCCCTTGGTCAAGCTCCTCAGCCGAGCGTATTATCATCCACTTCTGGCCAACGGCATCGAAATTTATGAACGACAGCATCAGGTACTTCATGCAAAGGTCATGCTTGTGGACGATCACTGGAGCGTCTTCGGCTCGGCCAACCTGGATCACCGGAGTTTTTTGAGAAACTACGAACTGGGCGCCATCATCGACAGCCCCGACTTCGGTGGGCAGGTGGGGGAGATGTTCGATCATGATCTGGGGGAGTCACGCCGGATCACCCTGAATGAACACCAACGGAGGGGGTGGATCGTCCGGTTGCTGGAGTTCGCCTTCTCCCCCATAGCCCGGTTCCTGTAGGGGCGTATGATTATATACCCCTACTCGTACCGTAACGCTTCGATGGGATTGAGGGCCGCGGCCTTGCGGGCCGGGTAGAAACCGAAGAAAACACCGACTCCGGCGGAGAAGAGAAAGGCGATGACGATGGCCTGGGTGGAGATGAGAGTGGGCCACTCCATGAGCGTGGAAACCACCGTTGCCCCGATGACCCCCACCCCCATGCCGATGACTCCCCCCAGGGTGGTGAGGAGCACCGCCTCGGTGAGAAACTGAAGGAGGATATCACGCTGACGGGCGCCGATGGCCATCCTGATGCCGATCTCCCGGGTCCGCTCGGTCACTGATACCAGCATGATGTTCATGATCCCGATCCCCCCCACGATGAGAGAGATGGAGGCCACCGCACCCAGAAGGATGGACATGACCTTGGATGACTGTTCGGCAATGGCCAGCATTTCGGAGAGGTTACGCACGGTAAAGTCCCGCTCCCTGCTGGGTCCCATCCGGTGCCGCTGATCAAGAAGGGAGGTGATCTCTTCTTCCGCCTTTTTCAGCACATCGGCCCCCTTGGCCTGGACCATGACGGCGTTGACGGCGTTGGGAAACTGGCTGCCGAATAATTTGCGCTGGGCGGTTCTCAGCGGAACGAAGATCACATCATCCTGATCCACCCCCTGGGGGGACTGCCCCTTCTTCCCCAGAAGACCGACCACCACGAAGGGGATCTTCTTGATCCGGACGATCTTCCCCAGGGGGTCGGCGTCACCGAAAAGGCTCTCCGCCACGGTCTGCCCCAGAAGACAACTCTTGGCTGCTCCCTCCACGTCGGAGGGGGTGAGGTTCCGCCCCCCCACCAGGGGCCACTCTCTCACCGCCAGCATATCCGCGGATGCCCCCATGACGATGGTGGACCAGTTCTGGTTCCCGTACACCGCCTGGGCCGATCCCCGTACCGTGGGGGCCACATTTTCCACCGACGGGCATTCGGCCTTGATGGCCTTGGCGTCGTCGTAGGTAAGGCTTGGGGCTCCCCCCGCGCCGGTCCTGAGCCCGCCGCTGGTGGTGGAACCGGGGATGACCAGGAGAAGGTTGCTCCCCACACTGGCGATCTGGTCGGAGATCATTTTGCTGGCGCCGGCGCCGATGGCCACCATGGCGATAACCGCGGCGATGCCGATGATGATCCCCAGCATGGTGAGGAGTGACCGCATCTTGTTGACCCGCAGCGCCCTGAGGGCGATGAGGAAACTCTGCAGGAAGGTGGTCATGGGGAGTCCTCCAGGAGCGGCGATGCCGCCGTGGGGAAGGAATTCACCGTATCGGCCACGATCAGCCCATCCCGAAAGAGGAGGTGACGTCCGGCATAGGCGGCCACATCCGGCTCGTGGGTTACCATGATGATGGTTATCCCCCGACGATTCAACTCCTGAAAGACCGCCATGATCTCCACCGAGGTCTTGGAGTCCAGGTTGCCGGTGGGCTCGTCGGCCAGGATGATGGACGGTTCGTTTACCAGTGCCCGGGCAATGGCCACCCGCTGCTGCTGCCCTCCGGAGAGTTGATTACTATAATGATCCTCCCGGCCGGCCAGCCCCACCTGTTCCAGGGCCGCCCGAGCCTTGGAGCGGCGCTCCGCTGCGTTGACCCGGGCGTAGACCAGCGGCAGTTCCACATTCTCCCGGGCCGTGGTGCGCGCCAGAAGGTTGAAACCCTGGAAGACGAACCCCAGCTTCCGGTTCCGGATCTCGGCCAGTTCGTTGCCGGAGAGGCGCCCCACATCCACCCCGTCCAAGAGATACACCCCTCCCGTGGGAACGTCCAGGCATCCCAGCATGTTCATGCAGGTGGATTTGCCGCTTCCCGAGGCCCCCATGATGGCGACGAACTCCCCCGGTGCAACGGAGAACGAGACCCCCCGCAGAGCTTCCACCCGTTGGTCACCCATGATGTAGACCTTGGTGACATCCTGTATGGTTACGACGTTTGGCATCTGAAATCCATTAGAATCTCGGCCCCATGGGAGAACCGCCCATACTGCTGCCGGCTTTTTTCTGGTTGGGGGACAACTGCTCCACGATCACCTCATCGTTCTCCTTGAGATCCCCCTGAACCAACTCCACGGAACCGTCATTACTGATGCCGCTCTTTACCGCCACCGGCCGAGGTTTCTTCTCCGGGGTAAGGAGATAGACCTGCTCCTCGCCTTTCTTCACCGGTCGTTTCCCCGCCGCCGGCGGCATAGCGCCGGTTTTTCCTTTACCGTCAGAAGCGGTTTTCGGCTTGAACCGGAGGGCCGCCGCAGGGATCTTGAGGACATTTTCCTTTCGGGCCGTCTCGATGCTCACATTGGCGGTCATCCCCGGCTTGAGCTTCAGTTCCCTGTTGTCCACATTAACCACCACCACATAGGTCACCACGTTCTGGGTCACTACCGGGGAGTTCCTTATCTGACGCACCGTGCCGGTGAACCGGGTCTCGGGATAGGCATCCACGGTAAAGGTGACCGGTTGCCCTACCCTGATCCTGCTGATGTCGGACTCGTCCACGCTGGTCTGAATTTCCATCTTGGTCAGATCCTGGGCGATGGTAAACAGGGTCGGGGTCTGAAAGGATGCCGCCACGGTCTGCCCCACATCCACATTCCGGGAAACGACGGTACCGTCCACCGGCGATCTGATGGTGGCGTACCGGAGGTTGGTCTGGGCCTGGTCATAGGCACCTCGCGTCTGGAGGACACTCCCTTCGGCGGCCTTGACCGCGGCCAACGCCTGATTACAGCGATTGTCCGCCGTATCGAAATCCCCTTGGGAGATGATTCCCTGCTGCAGCAGTTGGCGGTTCCGTTCCAGGCTCCGTCGGGCATCCACCAGGTCCGCCTTCATTTTTTCCAGAGTTCCCTGGGAGCTGAGATAATTTCCCTTGGTCTGCTCCACTTGGGCGGTAAAGAGGGCAGGATCGATCAGAGCGATGGCCTCCCCCTTTTGCACCGTGGAATTGAAATCCACGAAGAGCTTCGTGATGGTGCCGGAGACCTGTGTTCCCACCTGAACAGTGATGACGGCGGCAAGGGTTCCGGTGGAAGTGACCGAGGAGACGAGAAGGCCTCGCTCCACCTTGGTGGTCCGGTAGGTTGTCTCCGGTTTTTTCCCGGTATAGAAATAGGTTCCGGCAGCTGCAGCCACGATGATGAGTGCCAGGACGACGACCAACTTCTTCATGAAAAAACCTCTTTATGAGGGGAAATGACCAGCAAGCTACGTACAATACCCCGGTTGCGACAGAACTTCAAATAAAAAGCCCCCTGTCCCTCATACCGACCAGGGGGCTTATACGAGACGAGTTTAACCTTCAGCCTTCACTCTTCAGTCTCAACACCTGAGCATTTACCTTTTTGTAAACTTGTTTACCAGCCGGAGGATCGCCCCCTCCTTCACGTTCAGGGCGTCGTGGGGACAAAGCTCCCGGCAACAGAAGCAGCGGATACAGGCCCGGTAGTCGAAGCTCAGACGTTTCTCCCTGATGGTAATGGCCGCCGGTGGACAGGTATCACGGCAGATACCGCAGAGGACGCACTTCCCCGCATCGACCACGGGACGGGTCGTGAGAAGAGAGCGAAGACGGTTCTTAAGAAAACGGGGGAGTCCGAACTGCACGTCGGAGAGGGGGGGGAGACGAAAGGGGACAGGAGAACACGCCTCCTGGAGAGAAAGCCCCACGGTGAGGATGCTCTCCCGCCGGACCCCCTCCACCGCCAGTTTGCGGGCTGCCTGTTCCACGAAGAGAAGCTGTTTCGGGATACCGGCGATCTCGCCGGCAATGACATCCACGGCCACGGCATTCTCACCGGCCAGAAGGAGCCCCACCTGCTTGGGGTCACCGCTGGAGGGACCGTTTCCCTCCATGGCAACGATGGCGTCCACGATGGTAAGGTCCGGCGGGCGAAAGAGACAGATCTCCAGGATCATCCGGGCAAAGAGTTCCCGGTCGGCCCCCGCCTTCAAGTGCCACCCAGCCTTGGCCGTACCCACCACCGCACCGAAGAGGTTCTTGACGGCGCAGGTCATGGTCATCATCTCGTGGGTTTTCAGCTTGGGAAGGTTAATGATCCGGTCCGCCTCCAGATAGGGGCGGGCCAGCCGGATCTCCCGGAAAAGGCCGCTCCCCTGGACGGTGACCGTTTCTCGAAACTCAACCAGTTCCGCACCGCTCTCCCGGCAGACGGCGGCGATGCCGGTCTGCTCGGTGATCTTCCCATAGGAGCCGATGCCGGGAGAATCACCCACCAGCGGGATGCCGCCGGCCCGTTTCACCTCTTCGATGACCCCTCTCACCACCTCGGGATGGGTGGTTACCGCCGCCTCCGGAAATTTTCCCATGAGGAGATTCGGCTTGATGAGGACCCGCTCTCCCGGTCGGACAAAGGCTCCCATCCCCCCCAGCGGCTCCAGAAGACGCCGGAGACCCGAGGCCACCAGTTCCCCATCGTAGGACGGGACACGCTCAATACTGACTGTATGCATGGGTGGCATGATAGGGAGTATGGCCATCTCTGTCAAATAATTTGCCGTGCTTCCCCGGCGCAGCCTCTGGTATACTGGCAGCCACCAAGGAGCCCACCATGCTCGTCTATCTCGACCGTTTTTTTATCTACCTGAACTCGGAGCGCAACGTCTCTCCCCACACGGTGACCGCCTACCGCCACGACCTGGAGCAGTTCCTCCGGTTTCTGGCGGCCGGGACAACGCCCCCCTCACATCCGGAGGAGGTGGATCACCTGGAGATCCGCCGGTTCCTGGCCCATCTCCATGGCGACATGAAGAAAAGCAGCATCGGCCGAAAACTGGCAGCGGTTCGAGCCTGGTACCGGTACCTCCTGCGGGAAGGGGTCGTGGCAAGAAACCCCGCGGAACTGGTCAGCACCCCGAAGAAGGAGCAGCGGGCCCCCTTCCATCTCACTATCGACGAGATCACCGCCCTTGTGGAGGCGCCCCAGACAGCGACCATCCTCGATCTGCGGGACCGGGCCATCCTGGAACTCCTCTACTCCTGCGGCATCCGTCTGTCGGAGCTGACCGGACTCACGGTACAGGATATAGAACGGGAAGAGAGGTTCGTCCGGGTACTGGGGAAGGGAAACAAGGAACGGATCGTCCCCCTGGGGCGTAAGGCGGCCGAGGCGGTGGCCGACTATCTGACAAAACGTCATGATCCCTCCGGCCACGCCCCCTTCCTGCTCAACGCCCGGGGGGGGCGTCTCACCGGGCGCAGCGTGGCCAGGGTCGTGGACAAATATCTGGTGAAACTGGCCACAATGAAAAAAGTCTCTCCCCATACCCTGCGCCATACCTTCGCCACCCACCTCCTGGAAGGGGGTGCCGACCTCCGGTCGATCCAGGAACTCCTGGGGCATGCCTCCCTCTCCACCACCCAGAAATACACCCATGTGAGCATCGACCGGCTCATGGAAGTCTACGACAACGCCCATCCCCGAGCCCATGGCCGGACGGAGAAAAGTCTTGACACAACTCCTCCTGAAGGTGTAATCAGCTGATTTCAGTGACAGTATCCAACCATAAAGGAGTTTTTATCCCATGAAAAGATTACTGCTCGGACTCATCATGATCGCTCTGCCGGCCATGACGGCAGGGGGGGCCGCCGGGGAAAACCTTGAAGGAAAGCTTGGCCTTACCGCTCGACTCGGCTTTTCCCTCCCCTCAGACAGCACATGGAGCGGCGCCAACCTGTCCGGAGACATGGGCTTCACCGGCGGCGGCGGTCTCCTGTTCGGGGTAACGAGAAATGTTGCGGTGGAAGTGGAGGCGACCGCTACCCGTTACGACATGAAAACCGATTCCTTTGCCAAAGACGGCACGGCAACCGTCACCAACCTCTCCTTCAACGCCCTGTACCATTTTGCCGAGTACAGCAAGGCAACCCCCTACCTGGGAGGCGGACTCAGCATCCTCTTCAACGACTACAGCAACGCCGACGTAGATACGGTCCTGGGGGTCAATCTCAAGGGGGGGCTTGACTATTTCATCACTCCGCAGATTGCCCTGAATATCGAGCTGAAAGGGGTCATCAGCCCCACGGCCCACATGCGCGACCTGACCGGCCCGTATACGGGCGGCTCCTTTGATCCCACAAGCTTTTCCTCCCTCTTCGGCGTCCGCTACTTTTTCCATTAACAAGCATAGTCGCCGCCATGAACCGGTATCCCGTAAATCTGGATCTCCACGGCAAAAAGGTGGTCATCGTCGGCGGCGGCCAGGTGGCCGAGCGCAAGTGCCGCTCCCTCCTGGAGGCACACGCCTCGGTGACGATCATCGCCCCCACGGTGACGCCGGGGGTGGAGGAGTTGAATCGCATGGGGACGATCTCGCTTCTGCGGCGCTCCTGGCTGGAAGGGGACGGCGCAGATGCCCTTCTCCTCTTTGCCGCCACCAACGACCGTACCGTGAACCGCAGTGTGACGCAGGAGGCCGGACAACGGGGCATTTGGGTCTGCGTGGTGGATGCGCCGGAAGAGGGAACCTTCACCTCGCCGGCGGTGGTACGACGGGGAGATCTTCTCCTCACCGTCTCCACCGGAGGGAAAAGTCCGGCCCTGGCTCGCAGGATACGGCAGGAACTGGAAATACGCTACGGCCCTGACTATGCCGATATTGTTGACATAGCAGGAAAACTGCGTGAAAAGCTGTTGACGACGGGACAGGGTGGAGCATATAGTAGCAAGCTTTTCAACGAGCTGTTAGCCGGAGATCTCTTCTCTCTCCCGAGTCCCGAACTGCGGGACCGACTGCTCAACGACATCACGAATTCCGAAACCGCCGGGAGAGCGCTCCCCACGGATTCCGAGGAATATCCATGAACAGTATGCTTTTTACCGTCTCACTCTGCCTGTACGGCGTCGCCACCCTCGCCTATTTCGGCTTTCTTATCACACCTGCCAAGGTCCTGGGGAAAACGGCACATTGGGTTATCATCGCCGGTTTTCTGACCCACTGCGCCACCGTGGGCTCCCGGTATCTGGCAGCCGGCTACACCCCCATAACCAATCTCCATGAGGCCCTCTCCTTTTTCAGCCTGGCCATCGTCGGACTCTTCATCTATTTCGAGCATCGCTACAAACTCCATATCCTCGGCTCCTTCGTGATCCCGGTTGCCCTGGTCATGATGATCGCGGCACTGGGGTTCCCCTCCCAGATCGGCGATCTGAACCCGGCGCTGAAGAGTCGTTGGCTGGCGGCACACACCATCTTCGCCTTCGGCGGCTACGCCGCCTTCACCGTCTCTTTCGGCGCGTCGATCATGTACCTGATCCAGCAACGATTTCTCAAACAGAAAAAATTCGGCCCGCTCTATCAAAAACTTCCGTCACTGGATCTGCTGGACGACATAAGCTATCGCTGCATGACCTACGGCTTCCCGCTCCTCACCGTCGCCATCATCACCGGCGCCATCTGGGCCGAAACCGCCTGGGGGACCTACTGGAGTTGGGACCCCAAGGAGACCTGGTCACTCATTACCTGGTTCGTCTATGCGGCACTCCTCCATGGACGACTCACCACCGGCTGGAGAGGGAAGAATGCGTCGATCTTCTCCATCATCGGCTTCTGCATCCTTCTCTTCACCTTCCTGGGAGTAAACCTCTTCCTCCCCAGCCTGCACAGCTACAACAAGCCGGGGCTGGTGGACAAGTGACAACCGGGCAATCAATGACGTTTCAGACAGAGGCACGGCGCGCATGAATATCATAGTAGTGGGGCTTTCGCACAAGACAGCCTCGGTGGACATCAGGGAAAAGGTCGCCTTTGCGCCGACCCATATGGATAAACCGCTGCGGGCGGTGGTCGGCCTGGAAGAGATCAGCGAAGCAGTCATCGTCTCCACCTGCAACCGGGTGGAGATCTATGCCGTCACCCGGGACATCGCCGGGGGGATAGCCCGGATCAAGCGGTTTTTGGCCGACTACCACAACCTCTCCCTGGATTTCCTGGAACCGCACCTCTACGGCCTGCACAGCGAGGAGGCCATCCGCCACGTCTTTCGGGTCGCCTCCAGCCTGGACTCCATGATCGTGGGGGAGCCGCAGATCCTGGGACAGATCAAGACCTCCTACGGCTACGCAGCCGAGTTCAAATCCTCCGGCATCATCCTCAACCGGTTTCTGCACAAGGCGTTCTCCGTGGCCAAACGGGTCCGGACCGAGACCAAGATCGCCTCCTCCGCCGTCTCCGTCTCCTTTGCCGCAGTGGAACTGGCCAAGAAGATCTTCGGCGACCTCTCGGACAAGACCGTCATGCTGGTGGGCGCGGGAGAGATGTGTGAGCTGGCTGCAAAACATTTCCTGAACAACGGTGTCCGCGGGGTCATGGTGACCAACCGGACCTTCGAACGGGCCGAGCGGTTGGCCGACGAACTGGAAGGGCGCGCCATCCGTTTCGACGACATGTTCGCCTACCTGCACCAGGCGGACATCATCCTCTCCTCCACCGGCGCACCCCACACCATCATCGGGCACAAGGATGTGGAAGAGGTGATTCGGCGGCGGCGAATGAAACCGATGTTTTTCATCGACATCGCGGTCCCCCGGGACATCGACCCAAGGGTCAACGACGTGGAGAACGTCTACCTCTACACCGTGGACGACCTGCAGGAGGTGGTAACGGCAAATCTGCAGCAGCGGGGCCAAGAGGCCAAGAAGGCGGAAGAGATCGTGGAGCAGGAGATCGGCCAGTTCTTCAAGTGGCTCTCCTCCCTGGGGATCACCCCCACCATCGTGGCGCTCCGGAGCAAGTTCGACGAGATCCGCAAGGGTGAGCTGGAAAAGACCTTGGCCACCTGGAAGGATCTCCCCCCTGACGGTCAGAAACGGCTGGAAGCTCTCACCAACGCCATCATGAATAAACTGCTTCATCCCCCCACCGCCCTGCTCAAGAAGTCCGGCCAAGGGGGACGCTCCGACCTCTACGTGGATGCTCTCCGCTCTCTCTTCGACCTGCAGATCGGGATCGACGAAGAAGAAGGAGAACTGGAGGAATAAACCGGGTTCTGGGTTCTGGGTTCTAGGTTTAGAGTCAGAGAGTTGAAACTGTGATATCAATTCGCGAGCAAAACCTGTTCGTACAGATTGCATCCTGTTTTTCCTGTACATCCCTGTTAATATTAATCTTTTTGAAGGAGACATATCATGGCACTGAAACAATTGAGAATCGGAACCCGCGCCAGTCAACTGGCCCTCTGGCAGGCCAACTGGGTCAAGGCGGAACTTGAGGCGCGCTACCCCGGGATGGAGGTAACCCTCACCAAGATCAAGACCCTGGGGGACAAGATTCTGGACGTACCTCTGGCCCAGGTCGGAGGAAAGGGGCTCTTCGTCAAGGAGATAGAAGAAGCCATGATCCGGGGTGAGATCGACATCGCCGTTCACAGCATGAAAGATGTCCCCACCGAATTCCCCGAGGGGCTGGGGCTCTCCTGCATCACCGAGCGGGAAGACCCCCGCGACGCCCTGATCTCCCGGGGGGTCACCTTTGCCGATCTGCCGCTGGGGGCGAAGATCGGCACCTCGGCCCTGCGCCGTCAGGCACAACTCCTCAAGGTCCGTCCCGACCTGGAGATGGTGATCATCCGCGGAAATGTGGAGACCAGGATCAGCAAACTGACCACGGAAAATCTGGACGCCGTCATCCTGGCCGCTGCCGGTCTCAAGCGGTTGGGCTTCACCGACAGCGTCACCGAATACCTGGACACCGAACTTTCGGTTCCGGCCATCGGCCAGGGGGCGCTGGGGATCGAATGCCGCCTGGACGACAAGGAGCTTACGGAGACCATCGCCTTTTTCAATCACCCCGCCACCAGCTACGCGGTCCGGGCCGAGCGCGCCCTCCTGAAACGGTGTGAAGGGGGATGTCAGGTTCCCATCGCCGCCTACGGTCAGGTCAACGGCGACCAGCTCACCCTCACCGGTTTTGTGGCATCCGTGGACGGCTCCCGCTCCCTGAAGGAACAGATCATCGGCCCGGTGGACGCCGCTGAACATCTGGGGATCGAACTTGCCGAACGGCTTCTGAGAAACGGCGGCAAGGAGATCCTGGAAGAGGTCTACCAGCGTGAGATCGGGCAGGCTACGGCACCGGTTGCTTAAAAACCCACTTAACAGGGATCAACAGGATGAACAGGTTAGTTAATTTCACCTCTCATTTAAGATAATACTTCCAGTCCGGATACCGATGCCATCATCCTGAACGGCTCGTACTGAGAATAATTCTTTTCCTGTTCATCCTGTGTATCCCTGTAAATTGCTTTCAAGGTTTTCCTGTGAATAGACCTTTTGTGTACCTTATCGGCGCCGGTCCCGGTGATCCGGGTCTCATCACGGTGCGCGGCCGGGAGTGCCTGGAGCGTTGCGACGTGGTGCTCTACGATTATCTGGCCAACCATCGCCTGCTGGAGTATGCCCCGCCCCATGCGGAGTTGATCTATGCCGGCAAGGTGGGGGGGGCACACAACCGGGAGCAGGGACAGATCAACGACCTCATCGTGGCCAAGGCCAACGAGGGGAAGGTGGTTGCCCGGCTCAAGGGGGGTGATCCCTTTGTTTTCGGACGGGGGGGAGAAGAGTGCGAGGCCTTGGTGGCCGCCGGTATCCCCTTTGAGATCGTTCCTGGAGTCACCGCGGGGATCGGCGTGGCAGCTTACGCGGGAATCCCCCTCACCCACCGGGATGTGACCACCTCCGTGGCCTTTGTCACCGGCCATGAACACCCGGACAAGGCAACCTCCGAGATCGACTGGGAAAAGCTCTCCCTGGGAAGCGGCACGGTGGTCTTTTACATGGGGGTCAAGAATCTCCCACAGATCACGGCCAATCTCATGGCCCATGGACGAAAACCGGAGACCCCCGTGGCTCTGGTTCGCTGGGGAACCCGCCCGGAGCAGGAGGTCCTCACCGGGACCCTGGCCGATATCTCCGCCAAGGCCCGAAAGGTCTCCTTCAAACCGCCGGCCATCACCATCGTGGGGGAGGTGGTCCGCCTGCGCGACTCCTTCCGCTGGTTCGACAATCGCCCCCTCTCCGGCAAGGGGATTCTCGTTACCAGGTCGGCCGATCAGGCGGGTGAGTTCGCCGCCCTCCTGCGGGAAAAGGGGGGCACGGTCCATGAATGCCCCACCATCCGTATCGTCCCCCCTGATGATAGTTCCCAACTGGACGGGGCCATAGCCCTACTCCCCGGCTTTGACTGGCTGATCCTCACCTCGGTGAACGCCGTCAGACATTTCTTCCTGCGCCTTGCCTCCTGCGGTTTGGACAGTCGCGCCATCGGCCGCTGCCGGGTTGCCGCGGTGGGTCCCAAGACGGCTGCGGCCCTCCAGTCCTACGGCATCACCCCAGACCTGGTTCCCGCCGATTACAAGGCTGAAGGGGTGGTTGCCGCCTTCCGGAACATGGAGATGACCGGGAAAAAGATCCTCTATCCCCGGGCCGACCGGGCAAGGGAACTGATTCCCGCGGAACTGACGGCACTGGGAGCCGAGGTGGTGGCGCCGGTGGCCTACTGCAATGTGCTCCCTGACGCCATCCCAGCCGAGATATTGGAAGCGCTGGAGAATAAACGAATTCACTGCGCCACCTTTACCGCCTCTTCCACCGTCCGGAACCTTGCTGAACTGGCGGGGGAGAACCGGCTGCTTCATCTCCTGGAGGGGGTCGTCATCGCCGCCATCGGCCCCATCACCGCGGCCAGCTGCCGGGAACTGGGGCTGGAGGTGCATCTGGAGCCGGAGACGTACACCCTGGAGGCGATGACCCAGGCGATCATTCATCACTTCACCAGCTGATAAGGAGTTGCCCATGTATTTCCCCACGTTCCGTTCCCGCAGAATCAGAGGCAAAGAGGTCTTTCGCCGGATGGTCCGGGAGACGTCGCTCTCCGCCAACGACCTGATCTATCCCATGTTCTCCGCCTTCGGCACCGGCATCCGGAAGGAGATCTCCTCCATGCCGGGAATCCATCAGTTCTCCATCGAGAATCTGGTGGAAGAAGCCCAAAAAGTTCATGAGTTGGGAGTTCCGGCGGTGATTCTCTTCGGCATTCCGGAAACCAAGGACGCCGTGGGGAGCGATGCCTACGCGGAGTGCGGCATCATTCAGGAGACGATCCGGGCGCTGAAGAAAACGGTGCCTGACCTGGCGGTTATCACCGATGTCTGCATGTGTGAGTACACCGACCACGGTCACTGCGGGATCATCAAGGATGGGGACGTGGACAACGACGCCACCCTGGAACTGCTGGCCAAGGAGGCGCTCTCCCACGCCCAGGCCGGAGCCGACATGGTGGCCCCCTCGGATATGATGGACGGCCGGGTGGCGGCCATCCGCAACATCCTGGACGAAAACGGCTTCGAGAATATCCCGCTCATGAGTTATGCGGCAAAATACGCCTCCGGCTACTACGGCCCGTTCCGGGAGGCGGCGGAGTCCACTCCCCAGTTCGGCGACCGCCGCTCCTATCAGATGGACCCGGCCAACCGGCGCGAGGCGTTACGCGAGGCCCGCATGGATGTGGAAGAAGGGGCAGACATCATCATGGTCAAGCCCGGCCTTCCCTATCTGGACATCGTTCGCGACATCAGAAACGAGTTCGATCTCCCCGTGGCGGTCTACAACGTCTCCGGCGAGTACAGCATGGTCAAGGCTGCAGCAGCAAACGGCTGGATCGACGAAGAGCGGGTCATCATGGAGACGATGCTCTCCTTCAAGCGGGCCGGCGCCGACTTGATTCTCACCTATCACGCGCCGGAGGTGGCACGGATACTGAAACGGGGCTGAGGGTTTTTGTCTCTGTAAGCCGGTCTGCCAGATTGCCGGCCATGCCGTATGCTTCCACAAACTCCAATCGGTCAACGGCAGCAGATAGCCGTGCGACCTCTGCGGCAACAATGGTACCCGACAACTGCTCTTCCAGTTGTTGCATTACCGTTAACGCTGCCACCCGTCGTTGCTGAAGCATGGCCATCAGCTCCTCCAATAACTGCGTAACGATTGTCAGCTCCGGAAGAGGCTCCGGTTCGGTTGATTCCATGGGGGGGGCGACTTTCAGAAGCAGGGCATTGGCGTGGAGTTCCCTCAGGGCTTCCGTTAACCGAAGCAATAGCTGGTTCACCAGATTCGGCCGCTCTTGACTCAGGGCTCTTTCCAGTTCGTCTGCGATCCGGAACAGAGTGACGGCCGCCAGATTGCCGGCCACCCCTTTCAGCGTATGGGCAATACCTGTTGCCTGCTGGAGATTGCCTTCCATTAAAGCCCCTCTTATGAGTACGGCATCTTCCCCATGGATGCGCACCAATTCGCCGATAAGTTCCCTGTAGAGTGTTTCGCCGACAGCAAGCGAAGCAATCCCTTTTGCAATCTCCAGACCGGGCAGTCTCTCGGGCAATCGACCGGTTTGCTCCTCCGGAGGAGCAGTCGGTGACTGCTCGCCCATCACGGCCAATGGTGCGACTTCTTCCGTGCCGCAGGAAGGAGTCCAGTGGAGGATCTTGGCTACCATTGCTTCCAGTTCCACCGGTTTGGGCAGTACGTCATTAACGCCGGCGTCCAGCGCCTTCTGACGTTCTCCCTGAAGCACTCCGGCGGTAAAGGCGATAATGGGAAGTTCCGTCAACCCCAACTCGCAACGCAAAATGCGGGTAGCGGTAAGCCCATCCATCACCGGCATCTGAACATCCATCAGGATAAGGTCGAACTTCCGGGAGCGGTTCCGTAAGTAGTCGACGGCCTGTTGACCGTCAATTGCCCCTATAGTTTCGGCGCCTTCCAACGCCAGAGCCCGGGTGACCACGATCCGATTGACATCACTGTCGTCGACCACCAGTATCCGTTTGCCCGTCAAGCGGGGTCCGTCCGTTACCAGGCTCTGGCGTGCGATGGCGACTGCCGGACTGTCCGCAGCCATCCTCTCAAAGAGGATTTCAAACCAGAAGGTACTTCCGGTTCCTTCCCGACTCTCGGCGCCGATGGTGCCGCCCATTAATTCAACCAGACGCTTGCAGATGGAGAGCCCCAGTCCGGTGCCGCCGAAACGGCGGGTAATACTGTTGTCGGCCTGAGTGAACGGCTTGAACAGGGTGGACAATGCCGCCGGCGCGATACCGATCCCCGTATCGCCGATCTCGAAACGGAGCAGTGTTGCAGCGTCGCTGAGTTCCAGTGGTAAAACCCGGACCCGGATCTCACCGTGCGTGGTGAATTTGATACTATTACCCACCAGATTGAGCAGAACCTGTCCCAACCGCAGGTCGTCACCAATCAAAGTACCTGCGACTTCTGTCGGATACTCAATCCGCATGATGAGCCCTTTTTCACTGATACTGCTTTTCAAAATGCTCTCCATCTGCTCCAGGAGCGATGACAATCGAAAAGGGCGCATCTCGATGCGTAGCTGACCGGCCTCTATCTTGGAGATATCAAGCAGATCATTGATAATGACGAGCAGGGAGTTCCCGGCCACACGAATTCTCTGTACCATGTCGCGTTGGTCGGACGTCAGCGAATCTCTCTCCAACAACTGAGCCAATCCCAGGACGGCATTCATTGGGGTACGAATTTCATGACTCATGTTGGCTAAAAATTCACTTTTGGAACGGTTGGCAGCTTCGGCAGCCTCCCGTGTCGCTTCCAGTTCATGCTCGTACTGCTTGCGGACGGTGATGTCACGCCCTGTGGCATAGGTGAGTTCTTCCCCCCTGGAATAAAACGCTTGCCACGAAAACCAGCAGACCGAACCGTCTTTACGCACGTAGCGATTCTCAAAATCAAGGGTAAAGCCACGTTTGAACTGTCGATCTACTTCATCTTCCGTGGCCTGAAGGTCGTCGGGATGAACGAAATCAATAAAGCGATGTCCCATGAGTTCCAGTTCGCCGTAGCCGAGCATCTCTATGCCGGCCGGGTTTATTTTTTTGAAGTACCCGTTTTCGGTAATGCACATGAGATCGGACGAGGTATTGAAGAGCTTGAAATATTGCTCCCTCTCTTCTTCCAACAGCTTCCGTTCCGTGATGTTACGATTGATGCCGACCATTCGGAGAGGGGTGCCGCAGGTATCATGCTCGACGATGGCTGCGGAATGAATATGGTGAACTGATCCGTCGGGCAAGACGATACGATACTCGTCTTCATAGGGGACATCGTGGTATCGAGCTTCCCGAAGACGTTCTTCGAAACGCTCCGCATCTGCCGGATGGATGCGGGAATACCAGAATTGGTAATAAAGTCCCGACTCTCGCACCTCTTCCGGAACGGCATACCATTGCAGGAGTCGTTCATCCCACTCCAACCTGTTCTCTTTAAAAACCCAGGTCCAGACCCCCACATTCGCCGCGTTGGTCGCCAGTTTCAGCCGCTCAGAGGCCTCCGCGAGCATCAGTTCCGCCTGCACCTGCTCGGTAATATCTTCAATCATGCAGAGATGGTGAGGAGTAGCGCCGGTTTCACCCGTTACGGAGGCAACGGTCATACTTATCCAGACCATGGAACCGTCGGGTTTGAGGTAGCGCTTGTTCATTTTGAATCCTGAGATTTTCCCGGCATTCAACCGTGCCATCTGCTCCAGATTCGGCTGCACATCGTCCGGGTGAGTTATCTCCATCCAGTCGATGGTACTCATTTCCCCATGAGGCCGTCCGGCAATTTCACCGAAACGTCTGTTAGCATACCGAATCCTCCCGGTGAGCGAATCGATGAGGGCGATTCCCAGTGGCGCCTGGTCGAAAATGATCTGGTAACACTGTTCCGATTTCCCCCTTTGGGTCAGAGCCGTGTCAGCACTATCCTTATCGGTAAGAGTCCTCTTCACCCCTGAAATGTCGTCAAACAGCCAAACCCGCCCGGAAATTCCGTTGCGCTGAAACGGTGAACTGCTTACCCTGATATGAGTTGGCGCCTGGGGGAAGATCCAGATCGACTCCTTGATGACGGAGTGCGGGTTTATGATCAGTTGTGCTGTTGTCGCCTGCACGTCGTCCGAGTTCACCACCCTCCTCTGCAGCTTCTCCACTGCCTGGACGATCAACGGGGCCGACACTTCTCCTTCTGGTAGCCCCAGAAACAGTGCGGCAGCCCTGTTGACATAACCGAATACGAGTTGATTATCAATCGTGACGACGGCCTGTTCCAATGCGGAGATGGCGGCGTCCAGAAAAAGTGCCTTCGTCTCATATTTCCCCGGCATCATCCTCTCCTCTTACCGATATTCGTTACGGGATTGAAGCTCCTCAAAGGTGAGGTCTGAATCAATCTTGCAACATATCACTACTCAGGCTAAATTTATGTCAAAAAATATTGCGTTTCAAAGTATATTTTGAAAATATAATGAACTATCAAGCCGGCCTGATCGAATCCGACTATGGGTTCGGTCATTTGGAGGGGAGAAAAGAAGGGAGGGAAGAAGGTAAACGGGAAGACACGGCTTTCTTTTCATTCGTTTAACAATGATGCAGACTCACAAACAGAACGGGCTGAAGGTCGCCCCCAGCCCGTTACAATTTCATCAGATTGTATGCGGTAATTACTTACGTCGTCTCAGTAAAGCCAGACCACCAAGGCCGGCACCAAGGAGGAGGAAGGTGGAGGGTTCGGGGGTCATCACAGAACCTGTAACTGTGAGATCCGTGATGCCAATGTAAGCACCTGAAAGAGTGAACGATTTGATGATAGAACTCCCTTCCTGAAAACCATAGAAAAATCCGGTATTCAAATAGCCAGCCGTTGCGAAATCCAGCACCGCGGATTCTATAAGATTATTGTTACTGTCATACACAGCAATGGCAGGTGTACCAAAGCCTGGGGCGTAATTTATAAATCCTCCAACCGCATCGACCGCATCATTGAAGGAAAACGTCATGGCTGAGCCGCCATCGTTTGTACCGGCCATGTTTATATCCCAAACGCCATTGCTACTAAATCCATACCCTAGGTTATAGCTGAACAATGAAGAGGGACTCGCAGCAGTCCACGTTATACCCGAGCCGAAACTCTGAGGTCCCATTCCCGAATAATTAAGTCCAACAGGCATGGGTTCGACGGCTCCGCCCGGCAATGACGTAATCAGCGTCGCCGAAGCTTGGGTGGCAAACAAACCGATTGAGAGAACCAGCATACAGATCAGCTTTTTCATACACTCCTCCTTTTCATTGTGAAGCTTGTAATCAATTATTTGTTAAAACGGAGCAATTATTATGCCAACTAATCGCATTTAATTTACCATTATAAAACAGTATGTTAGGTTTTTCTTCGCCAACTACGTTACGAACGTGTAAGAGATTCCGACACACAACTGTTAAGAAATCCGACAGTCGACCAGTTGAAAAATACAACTCTTGAACGTGGAAGGATTTTATCTCACCAGGTAACATTCAGACCTCTATCCTGAATTCAGCGCCATCATCGCCATTACGCACTGACAGCCTTCCACCCATATTCTTCTCTATGATGGTTTTCGCCATGAACAGACCGACCCCAGTCCCCCGTTGTGGCCCTTTGGTTGTAAAATAGGGATCGAATACTTTACTGATACTTTCTTCCGGGACACCACCGGCGTTGTCGGTAACGATAACTACGGCAGTACCGTCTCCACTGCTTAACGTGATCGTCACCTTTGATTCCTTGATATCCCTTTCAGAAAGTTTAAAGTAATGACCGATCAAGTTCGATATACCGTAATTGTCAACATAGAATGTGAATGCCAGTTCTGAAATAATGGTAAATATCATCGAAAACAAAATAGATTTATAAACTGAGCTTTCAAATTATTTATTATTATTCATCAGTAATACGATGCTTGATACAATAATAATGCATATTACATATTCACTGTAAATTTTGAAATCGGTCAAACCTTTGCCTTCAACAAAACAGATCGGGAATATCTTCCAGTAAAAAATAGCTGCAATCAGAAAAGAAGTGAGCAGAGAATAAAATAAAAAAATAAGCCGGTTATTGGGGCTCTTTTTGGCCGCCAACAGAAGAAACGCTAACAAGAGTGTGCAGCTTTCCATGGATCTGGCAGCAATCCAAAGCTGATTAGCATAGTAGTCATAATCGGTAAAAATAGGCATACCATTGTATGACAGAGTATGGAGCAGATCCAGTATACCTATAAAAAAATAAGAAATGCCAACTATGATCAAGTATTTATTCTTTATGTACCTTGCTGAATTCCAGGTAACTATGAATACGGTCTCAGCTACAATGATGCTGAACAGCTCAATAAGAGAGTGAAAGAGAAGATAATCAACTCTTATGGTCAAGTAGAGTCCCGTCATCATGGTCATTATGGCGAGCCAGTAAAAAGTATTATTTATGAAAATTCCTCCTGCTGTTTTATTCGGCATTATGTCCCTCGAAGATAGTCGATTCGCTTTCACTCATATCGTCTCCCCATGCGGAAACGTAGTTGTCACCTGCCCAGCTCCGCCAAGGCTTTGAGTACTAAGGCCAATTGCAGCTCCAGTTCCACCAAACCGGTGCCGGCTGTGACCAGGTCCTCCTTGCTGAACGCTTTCTCCAGAAACGCGGCCACGGTTGCGACGTCCGCAATCCCCAGAGTGCCTGCAGCCCCTTTGAGAGTATGTGCCACAAATCGGGCGCCCGCCAGATCCCTGCTGTTCAGCAACTCCGAGAGTCGGGTTGCAATATGACTGTTTTCACGGGCAAATTGCTGGAGCAGTGACCGATAGAGGGCCTCGTCGCCTCCCAGGCGTTCAAAGCATTCTCCGGTACGAATTCCGGGAAGCTCCGGGATGTTCCATCCGGGAAGAGTGGCGTCGTTGTCCGCCTTTGGAACGGTTGCCGCACCTGACCGCTGTTTGAGCCAGCGACAGAGTTTCTCGTGAAGGTCAGCGACCTCAAAGGGCTTTGTCAGGTGATCGTTCATTCCCGCTGACAGGCACTTCCGGCGTTCCTCGGAAAGAGCGTGGGCGGTCATGGCGATGATCGGCAACTCTTCCGGACGCCACTGTTCCCGAAGGCGCCGGGTTGCTTCATAGCCGTCCATCACCGGCATCTGAATATCCATCAGCACCAGGTCAAAGGGGTTGGCCGCATGCTTGACCAGCTCTACGGCCTCCCTGCCGTCCGCCGCCACTGTGACCTGAACCCCTACCCGGGATAACTGAATTCGGGCAATCTGCTGGTTGATGGGCTGGTCCTCTACCAAAAGCACTCGTGCGCCTTGGATGACAGTGAGGTCAATCTCTGCCGGAACTGTCATGGGAAGCTCTTTGGCCGCAGAGGGGAGGAAACAGGCGGTAAACCGAAAACTGCTCCCTTGTCCCGGTTCACTTTCCACCCTGATCTCTCCCCCCATCAGCGTCACCAGTCGCCGGCTGATACTGAGCCCCAGTCCGGTCCCGCCGAAGCGCCGGGTCGTGGAACTGTCGGCTTGGGTGAACGGCGAAAATATCCCGGAGCACTGCTCCGGCGAGAGACCAATGCCGGTGTCGCTAATCTGGAACTCAAGGACGAACCGTTCGGCAGAAGAGTCGACAAGAGTGACGGCAAGCTTGATCTCCCCTTGAAGCGTAAACTTGACGGCGTTCCCCAGCAAGTTGAGCAGCACTTGTTCCAGCCGAAGCGGATCTCCGGTCAGCAACTGGGGCACGGCGGGTGCCGTTTCCCTGCGGAACTCCAACCCTTTTACCTGAGCCTGCACAGTTATGATGCCGGCCACCTTCTCAAGGCTTGCCGGGAGTGAAAAGGGGACTGACTCCAGGTTCAGCTTCGCAGCCTCGACCTTGGAAAGGTCAAGGATGTCGTTGATAATGCCAAGCAACAAACGTGCGGAATTACTTATCTTTTCCAGGCAATCCCGCTGCATCGGCGCCAGTTGCGTCTCCAGAGCCAGATCCCCCATGCCGATAATGGCTGCGATGGGAGTCCGGATCTCGTGGCTCATGTTGGCCAGAAATTCACTCTTGGCCCGATTGGCCGCCTCGGCAGCGTTTCGTGAGATGAGCAGTTCCGCCTTGATCTGCTCCCGCTCGGTGATGTCCCGGGCACTGAATATGAAGCAGGCTATTCCGTCAAGTTCGGCCTGCTCCAGAGACAACAGTACCGGAAAGAGCTCCCCGTTCTTACGCCGGAACCGGGACTGGAAGTTCACCAGCCGTGGCCTCTCCCCCAACTCCGCCAGCAACTGGCACCGCAGGTCCGGACTTCCCCAGGTATCCAATTCCAGCGCTGTCCGTCCCAACGCCTCCTCCCGGGGGTAGCCGATGACCCGCTCAAAGGCGTCGTTCACCATTATGAAGCGGCCGGTTGCCCGCTCGGAGATGGCGATCACATCGGGCGAAGTCCTGAAGATGGTGGCCAGGCGCGTCTCAGAATACCGGAGCCGGGCTTCATTTTCCCGATGGCTCTGTTCCAACTCTTTCCGGGCGGTGATGTCTTCCACGATGCCCACAATATATCGGTCCGCCGGGTTATCATGACGGGACAGGGTCGCGGTGGTCAGTCCCCAGATGAAGACGCCGGAGTTGTGAACATAACGATTTTCCAGGGTAATGGAGGCAACTTCGCCGGACAGTAACTGGGCCACGGATCGCTCGGTAGCGGCCAGGTTGTCGGGATGGGTGAAGTCCCGGAAGTTCATCCCCAACAATTCGGTCCTGGAGTAGCCGAAGATGCGGCAGCACTGGTCATTGATCTCGATGAGCTCGCCCGTGAGATTCAACCGGCCAATCCCCACGGCCGCCATTTCGAAAACGGTCCGGAAGCGTTCTTCACTTTCCCGCAACTGTCGGGCCGTGGTTTCCCGTTCGGTGACATCGTGAATGATGGAGAAGAGCAACAGTTGCCCGTTGATCGTTATCGGCGAGGAGTGGACTTCCACCAGGCGCACCGTGCCGTCATGCAGGCGATGGGGAAAGAGGAAGCAGTTCCGATCGTGGTTTTCGGCCGTGTGACACAGTTCAATAACTTCAGCCGGCGGCAGGAGGTTGATGACGTCGATGTTCATGCCCCGCAGTTCAGTCAAGCTGTAGCCGTAGAACCGGGCCGCGCTGGCGTTGGCATCAACGATGGCGCCTGAATCGGGCTCGATCAGCAGAAAAACTGCGGAATGTTCATGGAATAGGGAATGGAAGCACTGTTCGCTCCGAGCCAGTTCGGCGGTGCGGGCCTGGACCTGCTCTTCCAGATGAACATTCATTGACCGGGCCTGAACGATCCGTTCCCGGAGGGAGTCGGCAGTCACCCGGAAATTCTCTGTAAGATTGGCCAATTCCCGGGTCGGAGCCACGGGCCAGGGGATCGCATCGTCCCGGTCGATCCGTTCCGGAATATCCTGCGAAATCGTAGACAGCAGGGCCAGCGGACGGGTCTGGCTCCGGCTAACCAGGCTCGCGGCCCCAAGCATGGTCGCGAAGAGGAGCGCCACCAGTTCCAGATTGCGGGTGGTCGACTGATAGGCATACTGCTGGAGCGGTTGGAGCGGGTATTCCAGCAACAGGGTCCAGGGAGTATCGGGAATCGGTTGCCGGATGGAGTAACTGGCTTCACGCCACTGCGCTATCTTGGTGGTCTGTTTTACCCGGTCAGGAATCCGCAGGGAAACGTCGGGGGTGAGTCGGTGAAAGGTAGCTCCGCTGTCGGTGAGGAGGTCCAGCGGCTTCCGCTGCTTGTCGGTACTAATCACAACCCGGCCCTTGTGGTCGATGAGAGTCAGGAAAATTTTTCGACCGTCATGGGTCGGATGGAACAGGTACCCAAGATGCTCCAGATTGATGGACCCCAACCCGAAGTGACTGAGTCGTCCCTTGGTTACCACAGGAACGCTGAGGGTAAAGATCGGGGTATAGCCCCCCCCCCGCCCCATGAAGACCTCGGAGATCACCGGCTGCAGGGTTGCGGTTAACTGCTTGAACCACGGGCGATCACTGAAATTAAGCCCGAGGGTCGATTCTCCCCGGTCGTTGACCACCGGGGAGAAGACGACCGTGGTGCCGGCGGCGTTGCCGATGAATACGGTATTGAAGTCGGGCAAGAGGAGCCGGACATGGTTCAGCTCCTCCTGCAGATGCGGCGTCGGGGCGAGAGGCTCTCGGCTCCCCAGGGTGGCAATGAAGCGGATCGCGTTCAGATGCTGCGTCAGCCACGATCCCAGGATGGTCCGGCTTTCTCTGGCCTCCGCCACCAGATCCTGCATGATCAACTCCTCCATCCGGCGGTTTTCCCGCTGATTCGCCATGAGTATCAGAGTCAGGGCGGGAAGCATCATGCAGGCCGCAGCCAGATTGAAGACCGCCGTGGCATGGGGGGGCGGTCCGGCGTCCGCTCCGGGCAACCACCGCCGTAGCGGGGTATGGCTCAGGAGTATGGTGGCGAGCAAGGCATTGGTGACGCCGTTCACCCCCTGCTTCAGGGCAATGACCACGGTTCCGGACTCATCCAGCTGCATCACCCCACCGTAGAACAGAAACACCAGAGGCATCCCCAGCAGCAGCCAGTAGCAGGCATCCAGCAGCAACAGGTTGCGCTGTCCCCGGCGGAGTGCCATCCCGACCCAGAGCGCTTCCGCAGTGAGAATGATGACGGCATAGGGATGGTTCCAGGCGAACCAGGTCTCCCCGGCGGCAATGAGGGTTACCGTGCCCCCCCAGCGCAACCCCAGCAGGCGCACGGCCATGAGAGTGAAGACAGGGCCGAAGAGGAAATCGAGACTGTACCCCAGCGGCAGCGCATAAGCGTTGCCAAGATATCCCAAAAGTGCCAGGAGCGCGGCAGCTCCCATCGTTGCGCCCAGTCCCCTGGGGGAAGAAATCCCCCCTGGCCGGGATTGCCGGAACTTCGTGTCCGTGTTGTCGCTTCGCCTCATGGTCTGCTCCGGACTTTTGTGCGATAGAGAGGAACCCGCAACTCGATATGGCGGGGATGGTGACAAAAATAGATAGTGCCGAACTGGAAGAGATGGCAGCAATCCGGACGGTTCATGAGACACTGGGAAATGGTCTCGATCACGGTACTGGTGCAGCAATCGCTGCCGAACAGGTCAGGTTTTTGTTGAATAGTCATTGGCATTCGGTCCTTCAGCCGACCGGAATCTCCCTGGGATTCGCCGGTCATGATTTACAAATATTTGGCTACTACTTCATGCAGGTTCGTGAAGTCAACCGGTTTGGCCACGTAGTTGTCCATCCCCGCATCGAGACACCAGGACTTGTCAGCGATATACGCGTGCGCGGTCATGGCCAGGATGGGGGTATGACCGCCCCGTTCCTGCTCTTTCGTCCGGATGGCCCGGTTAGCGGCAATTCCGTCCATTATCGGCATCTGCACGTCCATGATGATCAGGTCGTAGGGACCACGTTCCCACATCTCCACGGCCTGCCGACCATTGGTGGCGGTTTCGACATGATAGTTTTTCATGTTCAGCGAAAGGTGGAGCAGGGTTCGGTTGGTGTAGTCGTCTTCAACGACAAGGATTCGAGGTGGTTCTGTTTTCCGACCAGTGGCGATACTCCCGGCAACTGCGGGAGTTACCTCCGGAGATTGTAACACCGGTGTGACATACGGAAGAGTAAAGGAGAAGGTACTCCCTTCCCCTTCGACACTTTCCAGAGATATGGTTCCTCCCATCAACTCCACAATTTCCTTACTGAGGACTAATCCCAGACCGGTGCCGCCATAACGGCGGGTGTTGGAGTCATCGATCTGGCTGAACTGTTTAAAGAGGAGCTCCTTTTTGTCCGGAGGAATACCGATGCCGGTATCCTCCACCGAAAAAGTCACCCCTTGGGGGTCTGACGTAACCCGAACCTCGACTTTCCCCTGCTCGGTGAACTTTATGGCGTTACCGATCAGATTGGAGAGTACCTGTTGCAGGCGGACATGATCGCCGATTATCGTTGCCGGTACGGCAGCATCCACCGAAACCGTCATCCGGACCCCTTTGCGCAGCGCCTCGGGGTTCAGCATCTCCAACGTATCGGTAACGCACGTCAGCAGGGGAAACGGTTCGGTCTGCACCGAGAGTTGCCGTTTCTCGATGCTCGTCAGGTCAAGAATATCGTTGAGGATTCGGACAAGAGCTTCCCCCGACCGCTGGGCCAGATCAAGGTACTCCCGCTGGTTATCATCCAACTCTCCATACTGGACAAGTTGGATCATCCCCAGGACGCCGTTCATGGGGGTCCGCAGTTCGTGACTCATGTTGGTCAGGAACCGGCTCTTGGCCCGGTTAGCGGCCTCGGCGGCCTCCATTGCCTGGAGCAGTTCGACCTCGGCACGCTGCCGTTCGGCAATTTCTTGCCGCAGGTGGTCATTGGCCATTACCAGTTCCTGCGTTCGATCCACGACCCGCTGCTCCAGCTCCTCCTTGCCCTGTTGTAGCTGTTTTTTCTGGGCCTTGAGTGTCTGCTTCTGGCGAATCGCCGTAATGCCGGCGTCGAGGACCATGAAAAGTTTCCGGCAGTTCAGCGGTTTCAGGAGATAGTGGTTAAAACCGATTTCGATGGCATCCAGCAGGCAGTCGCTATCGCTGTGCGCCGTAACGGCAATCAGACATGCTTCCGCATTCACCTGCCGGATTGCCGTAGCCATCCGGAGACCATCCATAACCGGCATCTTGATATCGGTCAGCACGATCTCCGGGAGATACTTCCGGTAGAGTTCCACTCCTTGTGCGCCATCTGCGGCAACCAGGAGCCTGAGCCCCTGATATTGCATGACGAGTATCTCACTGATCAGTTCCCTGGCGTCGACATCATCTTCAACATAGAGCAGGGAGATCCCTGTTCCGTTTTCCTGTTCAGTGGTCATGTTCAACCTCGTTTCCTGATTTCAACGGGCCGGATCGCTTATCTGCATGAAACCGGCACTGTCGGCCATGAAGGCAACCTTATCAATGAGAGCGTCTCGGCGGGGGATGTTTTCTTCGGATGAAGTATGATGCAGAAAATTGGAGGGTTCTATCGGCTATTTCGGAAGTGGCTGGCGGAAAATTCTTATGGAGTGAGGCCGTAAGGGGCGGTGCACTGCGGTTCCGGCAAGGAGTCTGCCGGAGAGAGGGGCTCTGCAGGAGGTTACGTGAGCGGCGTCAACCCTTCACGGATGGCATATTTGGTCAGTTCGGCAGTGCTGTAAAGATTGAGTTTGTTCATGATGTTTTGCCGCTGGCTGTCAACCGTTTTGCTGCTGGTCTCCAGGATAAAAGCGATCTCTTTGCAACTCTTGCCGGCCGCGATCAGTTGCAATACTTCCCGCTCGCGTACCGTCAAGGCGTCGTGATCCAATCTCTCACCGTCAGGAACCCGTTGCAGATATTCCCTGATAATGATTTCCGAGATCCGCGGCCCCAGGTAGGTCTCACCGGCGGCCACCGCACGGATCGCGTCGACAAGGACGGCAAAAGGGGAGTCCTTGAGGACATAGCCGCTGGCCCCGGCTCTCAGACTGTCGACAATGAAGCGCCGGTCCGCTTCCACGGAAAAGGCCACCACTCGCACCCCCTCCAGTTCCGAGGTGATGGCGCGGGTGGCGTCAATGCCGTTTATATCGGTCATGTTGAGATCCATCACCACGACGTCCGGGCGCTCTTCCCGGGCCACCGTGATGGCAACCCGACCAGATCCGGCCTCTGCGACCACTTTCAGATCCGGCTCTCCTTCTATCAGGGCACGCAACCCTTCCCGGATAAAACTCTGGTCATCAACCAGGAGGATCTTCAGTTTGCCGTCGGCATCTCCGGGCGCTTTGGCCGCGCTCAACAGCATCTTGATGGTCACGCTGGTTCCTGTTCCGGGTTGGGAAGCCACCTGGAACAGACCCCCCATATATTCGATTTTCTGGCGGACATTGAACAGGCCGAAACCGCCGGAACGAGCTTTCCGTGATTCGACTGCCACTAGATCAAAGCCGCACCCTTTGTCCGTCACGGTGATCACCAGTTGCCCTCCTTCCCGTTTCAAGTCGACCCGGGCCGAGAAGATTCCGGCATGTTTGGCCACATTCACCAGCAGTTCCCGGACCGCCTGAAATACGAAGGAACGGAGTCCATACTCCAGAACTTTCGGCTCATGGTCATCACATAACTCGACCTTCAGGCCGTACTGTTCCTGCAACTCCTCCCCCAGCCACTCAAGCGCCGCTTCCAGACCGGCGCCGGCCAACAGCGGCGGCCTGATTTGTGCCGTCAGGGACCGGGTGTCCTCGATACTCTGGGCCAGCAGGTCGCAAATTCCCTCGGCGGTTTTCTCCAGGGCGGGGGAGGCCAGCTTGCGTCCCAGGGCCTCCACTTTCATCTTGGCCAGGACCAGACGCTGGTTCACCTGGTCGTGCAATTCGGCGGCGATCCTGTCCCGTTCCCGGTCTTCGGCCATGGCCATTTCCTGGGCCATCTCCTGCAGGCGCTGCTGCTGCTCCAGAATCTCCTGCTCGATCCTGAGCCGCTCCGCGATCTCGCGGGTGAGGCTCATATTGATCATGGTCAGCTCCGTGGTCCGCTCCGCCACCTGCTGTTCCAGGTGGACATTGAGATTGGCCAGCAGCGTCTCGGCCTGCTTCCTGATTGAGATGTCGGAGTAGATTCCCATCATGCAGCGTTGGCCGGCCAGGTCGACCAGTTCCACCGCGATCAGGAGATGGCCGATCTGACCGGATTTGTGGCGGTATGCCGTCTCGAACTGCCGCACCCGGCGATCCAGTTCCAGTTCGTCCACCATCCTGGTCCGCTCTTCCCGGTTTACCCAGAGCTCCAGCTCCGCAGTGGTGTGGCC
This sequence comes from uncultured Geobacter sp., assembly GCA_903902855.1. Classification (GTDB taxonomy): domain Bacteria; phylum Desulfobacterota; class Desulfuromonadia; order Geobacterales; family CAIOGM01; genus CAIOGM01. The sequence continues at coordinate 41,896 of CAIUWK010000109.1, forward strand.
GATAAGTTCATCCCGTCCATAGCCGAAGAGCTCTTCAAAGGCGCCATTGACATCGAGAAACTCCCCGTCACTCCAGCGACTGACGCCAATGGCGATGGGACAGGCATGAAAGATAGTGGAAAAGCGCCGGTTACTCTCTGCAAGAGCCTGCTCGGCCTCCTTGCGGAGGGTGATGTCGCGCCCCACGGACTGGGTCTCCAGCAACTCCCCCTGTTCATCAAAAAAGCCCCGGTTGACAAACTGCATCCAATGGATTTCGCCTGAGACATCATAAACCCGGTTCTCGATAATCACGGTGGGAGTATCCGGGGTGAGTTGTTGGAGTTTCGTCTCGATAAGGGGGAGATCCTCAGAGACCGCTTGCGGCAGCCAATTACTGCCGATCAGTTCGTCATGTGGCTTGCCGAAGAATCGGCAGAAAATTTCATTGGTAAAGGTATACGTGCCATCAGGACCGAATCGGGCGATAATCTCGGTCTGGTCTTCCACTACGGTGCGGTACCGTTCCTCGCTGGCGCACAGATCGGCCATGGCATCCGCCAACTCCGCCGTTCGCTCCGTTACCCGTTGTTCCAACTCGCTCTTGGACTGCTGGAGCGCCTCTACCGCCTGTTTTCGTTCGGTTATATCCAGGCCGATACCCCCTATATAACGAACGCCGGCGGCATCCCGGAACGGAAACTTTATATTGAGCCAGGAACAGCGTCTGCCATCGGCGTTAAGAATATCTACCGTACATTCTGTCGGCTGATCTGCTGCCAATACCGCCAGGTCAGTACGACGGAACTCCTCGGCCAGTTCCTGCGGCCAGAGTTCCCCGTCGCTCTTTCCCTGCCACTCCTCAAATCTGACCCCGAAACGTTTTTCATAGCTCTTGCTCAGATAGACATGGCGCCCCTCCTCATCCTTGATCCAGGCGACAGTCGGGCTGTGATCCATGAACAGGTGGAACCGTTGTTCGCTCTCCTGTAATGAATTTTTCACCTGTTTTATCTGTTGCTCACGCTGCCGTTTAAGTTCCAGATGGGTCGCGACCCGTTGCAGGACAATGGCCGGACGAAACGGTTTGGTTATGTAATCAACCGCCCCCAATTCCAGGCCGATGCTCTCGTCTTCTTCACCGGTCAGAGCAGTGATAAAGATAATAAGGGGAGCGCTCTGGGGGGGGAAGGCTCGCAGTGCCCGACAGACGGCGTAGCCGTCCATCACCGGCATCCGGATATCCAGCAGCACCAGGTCCGGCAAGATTTGGGCCGCAATGGCGAGTGCCTCCTGACCGTTAGTGGCCGTGAAAATTTGGTACTGTTTCCGGAGTGTCTCACTCAAGACCTTGATATTGACCGATTCATCATCGACGATCAGCAGTTTTTCCCGTTCGTGCAGTTCATTCATCGTATGCACTCCCCTCAGCTTCAGCTTCTCAATCCTTATAGTTCTCCAGAAGGGGTGCCAGCAGTCAGACGCGGGATAAGCTGCCCGGCCTGTTCTGCTTCGCCGAACAGAGGCGGTTTCCAGGTCACGGGCTGCGGCATGGAGCGCGGTGGCCGCGAGATTCCCTGCGACTCCCTAGAGAGTATGCGCCATAATCCCGGCTTTATGGATATCTTTTTCGGCGAGGGCACCCCTGATGTGTCGTACAACCTCTTGATTATCACGGGCAAAGGCGATAATGAGCCGACGGTACAGTTCCACGTTGCCCCCCACGAGTCTCACCCCCAACTCCAGATCGAGTCCGGAGAGGTTATTCGGGAGGACACCGTGCAGCGGATGATGGAGGTGAGGACGAACCGGGGCTTTTTCCGATATGACTGGCGGCCTGACCCAGCGCAGGAGGCAGGCCGAGTGCTGATCCGGCTGCAACGGTTTTATCAGATGGTCATTCATCCCCGCATCCCGGCAGCAATTGCGCTCCTCTCGCGATACATGAGCCGTCAAAGCGATGATGGGGAGTTGGGAGGAGGATAGCTGCTCCCGGATCTGCCGGGTGGCCTGAATGCCGTCCAGCACCGGCATCTGGAGGTCCATGAGGACGACATCATACCGGTCCATCCCCGCACAGACGGCGGCGACTGCGATCCTGGAACCACAGTCTATATGACAGGTGCGGGTACCGTAGGGGCGCGGCTTGCTGCGCCCGGTCTAATAATCTGGTAATTTGCGAATCAAGGCCGGGCGGATCAAAAATCCCTTCACAGAAAATTAAAATTATTTTATACTTCAACTCTTTGTCGGTAGCAACAAATCGAGGGGTATCGGTTCAATTTCGCTAAGGTTTATACCTTCCGGAATGCTTTTTATGAAAATATTGACACCTGTAGTTTTAAGCTTGGACTTTCCGATGTAATTCTGTATTAATTCAATCATTTTTGAATTAATTTGCATCCCTTTACCG
>CAIUWK010000110.1 GCA_903902855.1 uncultured Geobacter sp.
GCCAACAAATATGCTAACATTCTTCATGACTCGCCTCCTTGGTTATGGCTCTGCGCCGTGGGTTTGATTCCGACAGCGTAACCCACGTTTGCAAGGGGCGAGTCCTTTTTTTTCAACTGGCAGACATTATGTCTAGAACCTAGTTTTTACACGTTTCTTGCGGATTTGAGTAAGCCCCAGTGCCTGCCGGTAGCCGCACTTGTCGTGGAGCCATCGCAATTCTCGAACCAGTTTTTCGGTCAGTTTGATGCACTCGGGGTTGATTTCGAAGCGGCGCTCATAGATCCTGCATTCCCGGCTGACCACGTCCAGATAACGACAGGGGATGGCGGTATGGAAGATGGTTCCGTCCTCTTCCTCGATTTTTTCGAAACAGCAGAGTCCGCACTGCTTGCAGATGGTTTCCCAATCACCGGTATCGTTCATGGGATGGAGCATACGGCACTCCTTTCCGGCTGTCAATGACGGTTACCCGCCGTTTAAGGTTGAATGAGGTTGTCGTGCGGAGTATAAGGAGACGGGAACTCGACACCTTAATTCCGTTCTCTTGGGGAGAGGAAGCATGTCCATAAAATCAAAGAGACTCGCTGCCATAGATATCGGGACCAACTCCATCCGTTGTATCGTCGTGGAGGTGAGTTCGAACGGGAAATTCAAGATGCTGGATGACGAAAAGGCCACGGTGCGTCTGGGCGAAGGGCTCTACCGCACTGGCGAGCTGACCCCGTCGTCATGGCAGCGTGCCATTGAGGCGCTCACACGGATGAAGAAAGTCGTGGACGGATATGGAATCCTCGCCATAGAAGCGGTGGCCACCAGCGCCGTCCGGCAGGCCTCCAACGGCCGGGAGTTCATCGCTCAGGTGGCCCAGGAGGTGGGACTCACCGTGGAGATCATCTCCGGAGAAGAGGAGGCGGAACTGGCAGTCCTCTCTGCCCGTAACAATTTCGACATGGAAGGGGTTCCCCATGTGATGATCGATATCGGTGGCGGGAGTGTGGAGATCATCACTGCCTTTGGAACTCATGTGGAGGAGTTGGTGTCTCTGCCGCTGGGGGCGGTGGTCCTGACCGAGCGGTTTCTTAAAAACGACCCGGTGGCCGCCGGCGAAGTAGAGCGGCTCCGGAAGCATATCCGGACGGTTATCAGCGAGCGCTTTCAGGATAGTTTTTCTGCCCATTGCCTCCTCGGCTCCGGAGGCACCATGAATGCCATTGCCGCCATGGCCATGTCCATGGGGAAAGAGGCGTACCAGTCAATTCATGGGTATGAGATCCTCCGTTCCCAGGTGGTGCATCTCCTGGCGATGTTGTTACGCAAGGAGCTCAAGGAGCGGAGAACTGTGCCGGGGCTCAATGCCGACCGCTGCGACATCATTATCGCCGGGGTGACGGTGGTGGACGAGTTGATGCGATTTTTCGGTGCCAATATTCTCAGAATTAACGAACGGGGGGTTCGTGAGGGACTCATCCTCCGGGGGCTCCGGCGACATGGCCTGGTCCCGGTAGAGGAGCAACCTCGGAACTGGCGCGATGCGATAATGGAATTTGCCCACTCCTGTCATTTTGACGAGGAGCACTCTCTTCATGTCACGCGATTGGCCCTTTGGTTCTTTGACGCGCTATCGGATCAGTTCGGTCTCGGCGAACGGGACCGTCAGATACTGGAGGCGGCGGCAATCCTTCACGATGTCGGGTACCTCATCAGCTATGACGGCCACCACAAGCACACCTATCTTCTGATTCGCCACGCCGACCTTTTCGGATTCACTCCGCGCGAACGGGAGATCATCGCCAATGTCGCCCGTTACCACAGGAAGGCCCTCCCCAAAAAGAAACATGAGAGCTATGCCCGCCTTGCGCCACCGGACCGGTTACTGGTGCAACGACTGGGGGGAATTCTTCGTCTCTGTGACGGTCTCGATCGTCGCCGGAACAGCCTGATTTGTACTCTGGAGTGTACTCTCACCCCGTCCACCTGTACGCTGAAGATTCTTGATTCGGTGGATGTCTCGGTGGAACTCTTCGGCGCAAAAGCCAAAGGTGACCTCTTTGAGATCGCCTTTGGCCGGAAACTGCTGCTGACGTCGACATGAGGGAGAAGTTCTGCCTTTCGAGGCCAACAAGATCAACTGACCGTATTGAGTGAGGAGTGAAAAGCTCTCTCGAGATATTAGCAGGGGATATGCCATGTTTGTAAAGGATTCCGACATCACTGTCGGAATCCTTTACAGTTTATGCCGCTACTCTTGTTATCAGTATCTGTAACTGTCCGGATTCTTCCGGTTAACATTGGTTTAATATTGGTATTATTATTGCTTAGAAATAGGTAATGCTTCTGTCCAACGATAACCGACAAAGCTAAACCATCCGTGAGGGTGGGACAGAAAGCCCTTTGGGTCTCTACGAGACAGCCGGGTTGCCGAATTATCCTAGGATAGTTGCGACGACCGGTTGTTTTTTTTTGTCAAGGACTAGAGACCACTACCAATCCAGGTGAGAGGGGGATGATAAGGCTTCAAGTAAGCCGATAGCTGGTAATCGATAAATGCTAAACCATTCGCAAGGGTGGGGCAGAAAGCCCATTGGGTCTCCCTGAGACAGCCGGGTTGCCGAACTATCAGTGGTTACGGCGACACCGGCTGTTTTTTTGTCCGATCGCGGCGTTGGTTACGAAAAAAACAGAGAGGAGGACATGTCTATGAAAAAAACAATGAAGCTGTTTTTGCTGGCGGTTCAGTTGGGAGCGGTTGTCCTTTGGGCTGCTGTCGCCACGGCGCAGCCGTTAATAGGGGTCAGGCCGGACACTGCAACACCCTTTACGTATACCGACATTTGGACACAGACCACCGATTCCGGTGTATCGGTAGGTTTTAATCCATACGTTACGGTCGGTGCAGGTGCAGGTGCAGGTTCAGCTACAGATGTGTCTCCCTATGGGATTACCTATCATTCCCAGTCGGCAATCGGTGTGATGGGACTTAATGGTATGGTCATTGTTCCCTCGTGGCTGAACAAAACTCATGAGATAACCTATGTAACCGAAATTTCGGAGCAAGTGGTATACGAAAATGGGAATATGGTCGCTTTCCATCAGGGAGATACCCCATCAGTAAAAGTAACATGGTATCTTCACGATCTTAAGTATGGGCAGCATCGACCGGATGCCGTCGATCGTTATGGTAACGATGGTGGCGCCGTAAAACTCATGGAAGCGACTCTGAATCTTCTTAATGCCAGCTTTACTGCCAGTTCATCGACGACTGGAAACGGTTCTTACGATATAAAGTGGGTGATCACCTGGTCTGATCCCAACCTGATTGATCTTATTCAACATGGTTCGAGTGCGATAATAGACGGAGCTAAATTTACCGGGACAATCGTCAGACCACCTCAATATAATCCAACCAAAATGTGGGATGGCACCACCACGGCGGGAAATCTGACGTTCAAAGTGGACGGGTCTATCTCGTTCACGCAAAGTAATTGCACCGGCTCCATTGGCGACTTCGTCTGGCAGGATGCAAACCGCAATGGTCAGCAGGATGCCGGTGAACCAGGTATTGATGGTGCCACGGTCAATCTTTTGAAGTCATCGGACAGCAGCCTGATCGCCACCATGACGACTGGATCGGCGCCTTTGTATCAGCATGGCTATTATCAATTTAATGGGTTATGTGCCGGCGATTATAAGGTGGAAGTGATCCCTCCGCCGGGCTACTTCCCCACTTCGCCATGCAGCAGCGACCAGACAACCGGTACTGACAGCAATTGTTCTCCGGCAGAGGTGAGCCTGTCGACCAATACCTCTTCCAATCAGACCATAGATTTCGGTTTTGTCACCCCCTGTACCGGGGCAATCGGGGACTTCGTCTGGAACGATATCGATCGTAACGGTCAGCAGGACGCCGGTGAACCGGGGATCGACGGGGTGACGGTCAACCTGCTGAAAGCAGGAGTAATCTCCGCCACCACGACAACCGGTATAGTTCCCGGTGGAGTTCATGGTTCCTATCAATTTTCTGGACTTTGTCTGGGAGATTATCAGGTACAGGTGATCTTCCCTACCGGTTTCTCCCCAACATTGCCTTGCAGCATTAACCAGACCATCGGTTCCGACAGCAACTGCTCTCCTGCGCCGGTGAATCTGCCGGACGACAACTTCTCCAACCAGACCATCGATTTCGGTTTTGTCACCCCCTGTACCGGGACAATCGGTGATTATGTCTGGCTGGACAAAAATTACAACAGTCTGCAGGATGCTGACGAAACGGGAATCGATGGCGTGACTATCACCCTCCTGAAGCCATCTGACAGCAGCTTCAAGGCTACCACGACAACCGGTGTCGATCCGAATGGGATTTATCATGGGTACTATGAGTTCACCGGTCTCTGTAAAGGCGGCTACACGGTCGTATCTGATCCTCCTGCCGGCTTGAATCCTGTGCCCCTCTGCAGCGATAACCAGACAATAGGCGATGACAGTAACTGCCCCCCGGTTCCGGTATCGCTGTTCGATGACAATTCTTCCAACCAGACCATCGACTTCGGTTTTGAAAGTCCATGTTCCGGCAAAATGGGTGACTTTGTCTGGGAGGACCTGAACGGCAACGGTCTTCAGGATGTCGGTGAACCGGGCATCGACGGGGTAACCGTTCATCTGAGGAAATCGGATAATACAATGATTGCGACTACGACCACCAGTGTGGACCCGGGCGGCAAGGATGGTTACTATCAGTTTGACGGGATCTGTACTGGTGACTACATCGTTGAGGTAGTTATTCCCGTGGGATATCTGTATACCAAGCCCTGCGGCAACGATCAGTCTATCCCCAATGACAGTAACTGCAATCCGGCATTAGTGAAACTCCCCTGGAATGACAGTTCCAATCAGACCATTGACTTCGGTTTCGTGAAGGCTATCCCCAAGGTTACGATCGTCAAGTACACCAACGGCGCGGACGCCAATGATCCGAATGCTGCCGGTGTCCCGAACATCGCCGCAGGCGGAACAGTAACCTGGACGTACAAGGTGACCAATACCGGCAATGTGTCGGTGCCCAAGGCCCAGGTAGTCGTCACCGACAACCAGACGGGCGTAACGCCGGCGTATGATTCCGAACTCTCCGGCAACGGCGATGCTTCCTTCGATCCGGGCGAAGTATTGCAGTACGAGGCCACCGGGACGGCGGTCAATCTGGTTGCACCCCCTGCCGGCGTAAAAGTCGTGCCAGCTGTCTGTACTGCGGGTGGGACGCAGCCGCCACGGACGGCTTACACAAATATCGGCACGGTAACCATCCCCGGTGCGTCTGCCACGGATCCGTCTAGCTACTGCAACCCGCCGGCTCCGGCCGTCACCATCATTAAGTACACCAACGGCGCGGACGCCAACGATCCGAATGCTGCCGGTGTCCCGAACATCGCCGCAGGCGGAACGGTAACCTGGACGTACAAGGTGACCAATACCGGCAATGTGCCGGTGCCCAAGGCCCAAGTAGTCGTCACCGACAACCAGACGGGGGTAACGCCGACGTATGATTCCGAACTCTCTGGCAACGGCGACGCTTCCTTCGATCCGGGCGAAGTATGGCAGTACAAGGCCACCGGGACGGCGGTCAATCTGGTCGCCCCCCCTGCCGGCGTAAAAGTCGTGCCAGCTGTCTGTACCGCAGGCGGGACGCAGTCGCCGCGGACAGCGTACACCAACACAGGTACGGTAACCATCCCCGGCGCCAGCGCGACCGATCCTTCCAGCTACTGCAACCCGCCGTGTCAGGGGACTGTCGGCGACTTCGTCTGGTACGATGCGAACCTCAATGGTATCCAGGATACCGGCGAGTTGGGGGCATCGGGGGTGACGGTGTATCTGCTCAATGCCACTGGTTCGACAATCCTTGACACCAGAGTCACTGATGCCGATGGAAAGTATCAGTTCAGCAGTTTGGCCTGCGGCAGCTACAAGGTCATGATCGGGGTGCCGAGCGGATACATGCTGACAACGACCAACGTTCCCGGGAGCACCACCGAGAACGACAGCAACCCGAATCCCTCGATAGTTTCCCTGTCTGGCGGCCAGAACCTGTCGGTAGACTTCGGGCTCGTCCATGGCCAGCACCTCTGCGGCAACTGCCCGACCGATGCGGGGATGCTTCTCTGGGGCATTGATACCACCAACAACAAGGTCTACGTGCGGTACGACCAGTCCTATGACGCCAACGACAACAGCTACGGGGTCAACACTGTAGGCTGGCCGGCAGGAACTACTCACAAATTCAGCGATCTGACCGGTAGTGACAAGGCCGAGTTCATCTTCAAAAATAGCGCCGGCACGACCGTGCTCGACTTCTACCTGGATTACATCACCGCGAAGAGCGGCAACCCGTCCGGGTACGCGAGCCTGGGCCCTTTCGGAGGTGACGGTTCATGGGTATCAGGTACGCAGGGCTACCTCCTCTCATGGAATACCTCGCTGGCCAAGAACCTGAACGGTACCGGATACTGCGTGGGGGGGAATTGCACGGTGCAAGGCTTGAATTTGTTAGTGAACTCGCCGCCGACGGCAAGCAGTACGAGCTTCGTACTGACCGACCCGGCACACTTCGGGAAGTGGAGCTTCGTGGATTCTTATGAAATGGTTGTAAACGGTGCCGCATTCGGCGGAGCAGCCAATTTCGGCACTGTCCGCGTTGGCCTGGTTCATGACTCACCTAAGAAATTGTGTACGGACAACGCGGTGACTCCGGCAGTATGTCCTCCGCCTGCTTCTCTTGCGCTCAGCTGCGCTGCCGGCACCGGTGCTATCGGCCAGGTATATTCGTCTTCACTGGTGGCTTCAGGCGGGACGTCGCCCTATACTTATTCCATCGTCTCAGGTTCCCTGCCACCGGGACTGACCCTGAATCCCAACACCGGAACCATAACGGGAATCTCAACCTCCTACGGCACCTTCTCGTACACCGCCAAGGCAGTCGATATGTCGGGCAACCCCGTCACGGGTTTGGTAACCAGTGACTGCAGCATCAATGTCGCTTGTACCGCTCTGGGCAGTTGCACCCCTTCGTACCCGTTCTCCAGCGCCAATCCACTGACGAACATCGCGTTCAACGAGAGCGAGGTTCTCCGGGCCTACCAGGTTCAGGTGGATAGTCCCTGCAGTCCAAAATATGTCAAGCTCTTTTACAATGACGAACACGCCATGACGCTGGGGATTCGTCAGGTGAACGTGGTGACGAAATCCGGCAAGGCAACGATTACCACTCCGACCAATTACACCGTTACGCCGCTCGGTTCGAACCCGGGTAGTGCGACCAACCCCTCCGTCGGTTCGACCGTTGCCGGCGGCGATCAGGCCGGCGTGGACGTGTCCGGTCGGCCCATATTCCCATCGATGTACATTACCGACATCACCGGGAATTCGGGGAGTTTGGCGGGTGACTGGCAATATGCAGGTGGAGACAAGGCTATCCCGCCGCAGGCGGTCTTCGGGACATGGAAGGCTGCGGTCAGAACGGTAAACAAGACGGTCACCCCCAATGTGGTCACCGTTACTCCGGATACCGACCCGGCGAAAAACAACTGGAACCTCGGTGCGGGCAGCGATCCGGTTCCGGCAGGTCTGGTGAACGAGGGGTACGGCGCCGAAGCGCGCTGGGACATCTCAATGCTGGGGTTGTTGAGCGGCCACACGTATCGGTTGTACTTCATCGTGCATGACGGCGACCAGAACAAGGCCGGAGGTGACTGCGGTCAGGGGTGTTCGACCATATATATCCCCTAGTTGACCCGGCGCGCCAATAAAAGGGGCTCCAGCAAATAGCTGGAGCCCCTTTTATTTGGGGTATCCTTAGACGTCTGGCGCGACAGCGCCATCATTAATATTTTATGGAGCGGAGACCGTCATGATCGGACTCTCTTCGCCGTTGGGATTGACGACCTGGATTTTCAGGCTCTTCGTGCTCCGGTCATAGGGGTATCGTTCATAGATGATCCGGGAGCAGTTGACGAACCTGCTTTTGTCCCGATCCGTACCGTTATAGAGTTGCTTGCCGTCAACCACCACCGATGAACCCTGCTGGAAATTGTGCCCCTCCAGAATCAACTCGTAACTGTTTACCCGCTCTTCTCCCTGATGAACGGCATGGATGACCGGTTTCATGTCGATGTAAAAGGCAACAGTTCCCGAGACGATGTCGTCCTGGTTTTTGACCTGGATATTGTGTTGTCCGCCGAGGACGTTGTGGGGCACGGTGAAGGAGATGGCCTCCGACGAGGTGTAACTGCTCCTGATGGTACCGCCGTCAAAAAGAAGTGCTGAACTTTCCTGAAAATTTTTGCCGGAGAGGGTAACGAGACGTTCCTGGTCCGGGGCGCAGCCGAATACCGTATCCGGGGTAATGGCGTCGATGATCGGTTTCGCCGCCAGGATCGGAAAATTGTAAATCTTGCTGATGGCGCCATCCGGACGTTTGAGGTAGAGGCCGTAGAGTCCCGGATCGACCCGCGGGATTTCAAATTCTATCTGGCGGTCGCTGATGACTGCCGTCGGGATCGCCGTGGTGCCGAGCCAGGTAACGGTATCAGCGGAAAATCCCGAACCCATGAGGTTGACTCGTCTCCCGGGTTCTCCTTGAGAGGGGATAATACTCAGGATGGTGTAGGGGTTAACCGGTTCCTCTTTGGTGACGGCCGGTACGCTTTTTTTCGGTACCTTTTTGAGAGGAGCAGGCGATGCGGGAGAAGCTGCGAAGGTAGTAATGATTGCCAGGAGCAGGAGTGTTACTGAGAATGATTTCATGGCGATTCCTCCTCTAGGTTGAGCTGTTACGGATGAAAGGGAAGAGCTGCTCTCTACTGTTCCAGGGTCAGCATCAGCCAGATACCGACCATGGCAAAGATGCTGTTGGCGGCCCAGGCCGCCAACAGGGGCGGCAGGAGCCCGTTATGTCCCAGTGAGATCAACAGGGCATTGATCACGAAATAGGCGAAACCGATGGCCAAACTTTGGCCGATGCCGAGGGCGGCTGAAACCGATCGCCCGCTCCTGACGGCGAAGGGCATCCCCAGGAGGACCATGACACAGGCGGAGAAGGGAAGCGCGGCACGGGCATGCATGTCTGCCAAGTAGCGGGTAACATCATACCCACCTTTTTTGAGATCACGGGCGTAGCGCCGGAGCTCAAAAAATCCCATGTTCGAAGTATAGTCGGCGACCTTCTTGAGATCTTCCAGGGTGAGGCGGAGCGGGAGCACCATCGTGGTCACCGGAACAACTTCGGTTTGGGCGCCATCGTGGAACGTCCAGACGCGAGCCCTGCTGAACTGCCATCCTCCCGAGGTCAGTGTCCCTTCGTCCGCTTCAATTCTTCTTTGCGGCAGATGACCCTTCTTGTCCCACAGAGTCACCCCTTTCAAGGTTCTTGTCCCGGGATCAAAGAGCTCGGCCCGCATGACCAGAGAGCCGTCTCTGAACCAGATATTGTGCTGGCGGAATACGGCGCCATACTCGTTTTTTTTCAGTTTTGTCTCTTCGATATCCCGGATATTCTGGACGGTAACCGGCAGGATCAGTTCGTTGGAGATGAACGTCAGAACGCTCAAGAGGAGTGCAGCGACCAGGAGCGGACGGCCGATGGCTCGGAGGCTGATGCCGCTGCTCCGTAGCGCGGTCAGCTCGTTGTTACGGACAAGAATTCCCAAGGTGAGGATGGTTGCCAGCAGCACGCCGAAGGGGATGACCTGAGAGATGATCTCGGGGAGCTTGTTGAGAAAATAGAAGGCGATGGTCGTCGCGTCGGCGTTGACTCTGCTGAAGCGACGCATCTTGTCCAGAAACTCGATGATCAGGAAGATGAGGCTGAAGGCACCGAGACAGAGCGCGAGGAGCCGGAAGAAGAGGGCCAGGATGGCGCGGGTCAGAATCCTCATGCGCGCTTCCTGCCGGGGGTGAACCTCCCCCTGATCTCGTGCAGTAGCCGTCCCCCCCGTTCCAGCAGGGTGGAATGCCGCTCTTGCGCCGACATCCAGAAGAGCCAGAGACCGAGGGTCGTGAAGAGGAGATTGGGGAACCAGATGGCCAGCCAGGAGGGGATGCTTTGCCGGGAACTGAGGTTCGTCCCCAGAGAGAGGAGCACGTAATAGACGAGAAGTATGGAGATGCTCAAGGCAAACCCTCCGGACCGGCCGGAGCGGCGATTCTGGATACCCAGAGCAACCCCCAGCAAGGCGAAGCCGAAAGACGCAAAGGGAAGGGCTACTCGCCGATGGTATTCGTTAAGGACGTCCTGCCGGATCTTGCGTGCCAAGGGAATATTGAGCGAGGCGCGCAGTTCGTTAAAATTCATGTAGCGTTCATCGAAGATTGTGGGGGCCACCGGTTTTGTGAAATTGATGACGATGTCATAGCTGGAAAAAGAGATGAGGCGGTACCCCAGATGCGGCATGATGTGGTGAATGCTGCCATCGGAGAGGTGCAGGCGCACGGAACGTTGCTCCGGGTCACGGCGGATCACCCCCTCACGGGCGAAGATCGTAGATTGTTCCTGTCCTTCCCGGCTGTCATGGATGATTATGCCGGCCATACCGGAATCCTGCGGGTTAAAGTGTTCGGTATAGATGATCAGACCGGGAAACTGATCGTTGAATACTCCTTCCTTGATGTTGAGGGTCTGGGTGGTGTCCAGGAAATCAAACATCAGTTTTCGAAAAGAGCTCTGTCCCCAGGGGAGGGCGTAGGCGGTGACGTAGGCCGTCAAGGCGTAGGCGATGCAGGCAGCCCCCAAAACCGGCGGGAGGAGCCCGTAGAGACTCATCCCTCCCGATTTCATGGCGGTAATTTCGTTGTCGGCGGAGAGTCGGGCGAAGGTGAGGAGCACCGCCAGGAGAAACGACATGGGGATCGTCACCAGGCAAAATGACGGCGTCAGATAGAGGAAGAGTCTGAGGATGTTTCTCAGCGAAACCCCGTTAACAAAGACCAGTTCTGCAAGCTGCAGAACTTTCCCCATGAAGATTACCAGGGTAACCACCACGAAGGAAAAGAAAAAGGTCGTGGTAATTTCGCGAAAGAGGTAGCGGTACAGGATTGTTTTCATCTGTCCCATGATACATGAGAGGGGGGAGGCTGTAAATTCATAACTTTTTCAGACACATTTGTTTCGGGTTGCGGTATGGTAGGCGAACCGGGCAGAGGCCCGGGTTACTTGCATGAAAAGGGGCGCATCGTGACGTATCTTACCACTGAATTCAGCAATCTCATCGGCACCATTACCCTCAATAACCCGCAGAAAAGAAACAGCCTCTGCACGCAGCTCCTTGACGAATTGGTGGAGGCGCTGGGTCAACTCCAGGAGGATAAAGCGCGGGTTGTCATCATTCGCGCAGCCAAGGGGGCCAAGGTCTGGTCTTCGGGGTTCGATATTAATGAACTACCCGATCAGGGGCGTGATCCTCTCTCCTATAACGATCCCTTGGCAAAGGCGCTGCATGCCATCCAGCGCTTTCCGGCGCCGGTTATAGCCATGATCGAAGGGAGCGTCTGGGGAGGGGCCTGTGACCTGGCGTTTTCCTGTGACCTGGCCTTCGGTGCCCACTCCGCCACCTTTGCCATTACCCCGGCTAAAATCGGCGTTCCCTACAACTCGGCGGGGATACTTCATTTCATGAACATTCTGGGGATGAGGATCACCAAGGAGATGTTCTTCACCGCCCAGCCGCTCAGCGCTGAGCGGGCCTACATGCACGGCATCCTGAACCAGCTTGTGCCGGAGGAGGTTCTGGAGACATTCACTTACTCCGTGGCGGAAAACATTACCAACAACTCTCCTCTGAGCATCACGGTGATGAAAGAGCAGTTGCGGATTCTGGGTGGTTCGGCGGTCATCAGCCCCGAGACCTTCGAACGGATCCAGGGGCTGCGGCGGATAGTCTATGATAGCAAGGATTATCAGGAGGGGAAACAGGCGTTTCTGGAGAAGCGGAAGCCGCACTTTACCGGGGAGTAACAGCCGACAGCGATGAGTGAAGGCACGAAGAAAAGAGCAACTGCATTTAACAGGGATGTACAGGATGTACAGGATACGACCAGCAGGTAAACGGTACCGATGGCTTATCCTTTTTATCCTGTATATCCCTGTTAAATGGTCTTTTTGAATGCTCTTATTCCCTTACAAAGGTGTCTTGGTCTGATTCATGAACCATCCCCATGAGCCGTGCGTACTCGGATTCGATGAGTTCGTAATGGTTATGGGTTTCCCGGGCGTTCAGGTCGAAAATCGCCTTGATTTCGGGGATGGCGATCTTTTCGGCGGTCTCGCGGAGGGTCTTCTCCAGGGAGAGTTCCTTTTCCATGGCCAGTTCCAGGGCTTTTTGCTCGTTGAAGTCTGCGTCAACGGCTTTGGTCAGGGCCGCTATCCAGGATGATTCGTAGTCCGCCGGTGACTCCATGAAGAGGTCAAAGGAGGGGAGATCCTCTCCCTGGTAGATCTCGAAGAACTGTTGGGCATGCCCCCGCTCTTCCCGTGCCAGGAGCTCGAATACCCGTCTGGCATCGGGATTGGTCATCCGTTGGGCGCCCAGTTCGTAGAAATTCATGGCGTTTTTTTCCGTCTGCAGAGCCCGCTTGACGGCTCCTTGCACATCGATGTTGTCAAACATGTCATCTCCTCCCGTGGACCTCGTAAATAGTAACTGTGACAAGTTCAGTGCAATAAACCATCTGGGACGTAAAGTCAAGAAATCCGGATGAAGCGTAAGAACTGCGTTTGTTTTGTATCCCGAAGTACCAGGAGTCCGGCATGACAGAGTATGCTTCAATCGATCTCGGCACCAACACGGTCCGTCTGCTCATCGCTTCCCTGGGGGGGAAGGTGGTGGAACCGCTGCTCGTAATGCGGCGGATCACCCGACTGGGGGGCGGATTCACCCGTGAGGCGGGACTGTCGCCGGAGGCCCGGCAGCGGACCGAGGAAGCTCTGGTGGAGTTCGCCTCTGCCCTGACGCGGTACCAGGTGACGCAGCTCAGGGCCGTGGCCACCAGCGCGGTACGGGACGCGGTCAACGGGGTGCAATTCTGCAACGGGGTGCTGGCGCGTACCGGGATCAAGCTGGAGATCATCGGCGGTGAAGAGGAGGGGCTTCTGACCCTGGCCGGGATTCGCGCCGGACTTGGTGATCCGGACGGGACGCTTCTGGCCTTTGACGTGGGTGGAGGGAGTACCGAGTATACTCTGGCGAACGGAGCGACCCCTCGTTTTATCCGGAGCCTGCCGCTGGGTGTGGTCCGGCTTACCGAGGGGAAACAGGATCCGGAGGCCATGGCCGACAAGATTGACCGGGAGTTGGAGGGGCTTGCCGTGGAAATGGCCGGGGCCGGTATCATCGTTGACCCGTCCCGTACCCTCCTGGCAGGGACGGCGGGGACCGCTACGACTCTGGCGTCCATCGATCTGGGAATGACCGATTATGATTATCGCCGGGTTAACGGCCACTGGTTGACCCGTTACAGGGTGGCGGCCATTCTTGAGCAGTTGCAGGGGCTGACTCCCGAGGAGCGGTTGGCGGTTCCCGGGATGGAGAAGGGGCGGGAAGATCTGATCATCGCCGGGGCGCTGGTAACCCTGAAAACTTTGGACCGATTCGGTTTTGAAGGGATGAAGGTCAGTGATTTCGGACTCCTGGAGGGGGTGCTGCTGAGTGTGGCTGTCTGAACCGAAAACCGTGCGCACTCTACAACTGTGCTGCCCCTCACCCTGTCCCTCTCCCACGAGGGGAGAGGGACAGGGTGAGGGGCAGCAGGGTTGAAATTGCTGTATTATCTCCTGGGTAATTTTAACCCCTTACAAACCCGCACTGATCCCCCCTCTCCCCTCAGTGGGAGAGGGCCGGGTGAGGGGTGGTTTTGTGTCATCTTGATTGCAAGCGGATAAACCTGCGTTATAAAGAAGTTGACACTGTTCCCTCTTTTTCGTATAGTCCGCATTCAATCAAATCGCTTATAATCCCCCAATTTTTTTCAGGAAAAAGAGCGCATGAAGGAAATCCTCGGCGACTCCTTGGCGTCCGGAGAAGGCGCCCCTGGAGATCGACCGGAAGGCATTCCGGAGGGGGCGGGAACTGTAACCAACGTACACGGAGCTCTTCATGGCCACCTACTTTAACGAGGAATTCGAGACCCTTCCCCGCCCGGCGCTGGAGGCGCTGCAACTGACGCGGCTCAGGAATGCCCTGGAACGGGTCTATGCCACGGTCCCTTTTTACCGGGCATCCTTCGATATGGCCGGCATCCGTCCCGGGGATGTGAAATCCCTGGAAGATCTGCAGCGGCTTCCCTTCACCACCAAGCAGGATATGCGGGATTCCTACCCCTACGGCCTCTTTGCCGCGCCGCTGGAGGAGATCGTCCGGATACATGCCTCATCGGGGACCACTGGCAAGCCCACCGTGGTGGGGTATACCCATAAGGACATCGAAGTCTGGTCCGAGCTCATGGCCCGCTCCTTTGTGGCCGCCGGCGCCCACAGGGGGGATATCATTCACAACGCCTACGGCTACGGGCTCTTCACCGGCGGCCTGGGAGCCCATTACGGCGCGGAACGGTTGGGAGCGTCGGTCATCCCCATCTCCGGCGGCAATACCCGGCGTCAGATCATGATCATGCAGGATTTCGGTTCCACGGTCCTCACCTGCACCCCCTCCTATTCGCTCTTCATGGCCGAGGAAGCCAGGGCGGAAGGGGTTGATATCCGCGACCTGAAGCTTCGGGTGGGGATTTTCGGTGCCGAGCCCTGGTCCGAGGCGATGCGGGGGGAGATCGAAGATAAATTGAACCTGGACGCCATCGACATCTACGGTCTCTCGGAGATCATGGGGCCGGGGGTTGCCATCGAGTGCATTGAAGCGAAGCACGGGCTGCATATCTGGGAGGATCATTTCATCCCGGAGATCATCAATCCCGAAACCGGTGAACTGCTTCCGGTTGGAGAAACGGGCGAACTGGTCATCACCACCATCACCAAGCAGGGAATTCCCCTCATCCGCTACCGGACCCGGGATGTGACCAGTCTCACCTATGAGCCGTGCGTCTGCGGCAGGAGCCATGCCCGGATCACCCGGATGAGCGGTCGGAGCGACGACATGATCATCGTCCGCGGGGTCAACGTCTTCCCCTCCCAGATCGAGTCGGTCCTGGTGGGGATCGAGGGGGTGGAGCCGCACTATCTTCTCATCGTGGATCGCCATGACAACCTGGATACCCTTGAAGTGCAGGTGGAGGTAGACGAGCGACTCTTCTCCGACGAGGTCAAGGTTCTCCAGTCCCTGGCCCGTCGCATCGAGAAGGAGATCAAGGATATGCTGGGGGTCACCTGCAAGGCCAAGCTGGTTGAGCCAAGGACCATTCAGCGGAGCGAAGGGAAAGCTCAGCGGGTCATCGACAAGAGGAAACTGTAGAACGGGGGGACATCATGAAAGTCGAACAGATATCCATCTTCATCGAAAACAAGTCGGGCCGGCTGGCTGAGGTGACTCGTGTCCTGGGTGACGCCGGGGTGAACATCCGGGCGCTCTCCCTGGCGGATACCTCGGACTTCGGTATCCTCCGGCTCATCGTCAATGACTGCGAAGCGGCCAATCGGGTGCTCAGGGAACAGGGCTTTACGGTGAGCAAGACCGAGGTGGTCGCCGTGGAGGTTCCCGATCAACCGGGGGGGCTCACCCGTATCCTCCAGGTACTGGACACCGAAGCCATTAATGTGGAATACATGTATGCCTTTGTGGAGCAGTGCGGCGGCAATGCGGTGATCATCTTCCGTTTTGATGACTCAGACCGGGCCATCCGGGCGCTGCTTACCAAGGGATTCACTATTCTGGATGGACAGCGACTCTACACCATGTAGAGATTCACCCACGTAAAGGAGCGGAACATGAAACGACAGGTAGCGGTAGTGGCGGCAGGGGCGGTACTGTTGTTCTCTCTGGAGGCCATGGCCGCCGGAACGATCCGGATCGGGGCGCTTTTCTCCGTGACCGGGCCGGCGTCTTTTCTGGGGGAACCGGAAAAGAGAACCCTGGAGATGCTGGTCAAGGAGGTCAATGCCAAGGGGGGGATCAAGGGGAACAAGATCGAACTGTTCGTGGAGGATACCCAGGGAGACGCCACCAAGGCAATGCAGCTTGCCACCAAGCTGATCAAGAACGACAAGGTGGTTGCCATCATCGGCCCCAGTATTACCGGGGACACCATGGCCATCATCCCGCTCATGGAGAAGGAGCAGATCCCGCTGGTCTCCTGCGCCGCCGGGGTCAAGATCACCGACCCGGTGAAGAAGTGGGTCTTCAAGACCCCGGCCAACGACCATGTGGCAGGAGAAAAGCTTCTGGACTATCTGGCTTCCAAGAAGCAGAAGAGCGTGGCGCTCCTCACCGTTTCCGATGCCTATGGTCAGTCCGGTCGTGAACAGCTCAAGGCCCTGGCCGCCAAAAAGGGGTTCACCGTGGTGGCCGACGAATCCTACTCCCCCAAAGACACCGACATGACCGCCCAGCTTACCAAGATCAAGGGGACCAAGGCCGAGGCGATCATCTGCTGGGGGACCAATCCCGGACCGGCGGTGGTCACACGCAATGTCCGGCAGCTGGGGATCAAGATCCCGCTCTACCAGAGTCACGGTGTCGCCTCCAAGAAGTACATCGAACTGGCCGGCCTGGATGCCTCCGATGGGGTAACCCTCCCTGCGGGAAAGCTGACGGTCTATGATAAACTGAAAAAGAGCGATCCCCAGTACAAGACGCTCAGCGAGTATGACCATGCCTACAAGAAGAGCTACGGGACCGAGGCGTCCACCTTCGGCGGCTACGCTTATGACGCCTTTGAACTTATCTCCGAGGCCATCCGGAAGTCCGGGAGCACTCCGGAGCAGATTCGCAGCGGCATCGAGCAGGTAAGGAAACTCGTGGGGGTTTCGGGACTCTTTACCATGTCCCCCACTGATCACAACGGGCTGGACCTGTCGGCGTTTGAGATGGTGAAGATCGTCAAGGGCGACTGGGAGTTGGCCAAGTAAAGGAGAGAATATTATGAAGCGATCTATCATTACCTGTTCAATGTTTCTGCTCACCCTGAGCTGGTCCGCTCTCTGTAGCGCCGGCCAGCCCATCAAGATCGGCGCCCTCTTCTCCGTCACCGGGCCGCCATCGTTTCTGGGGGAGCCGGAGCGTAACGCCGCTCAGATGGTGGCCGACAGTATCAACAAGGCCGGCGGTATCAAGGGGCGGCCGCTGCAGCTCATCACCTATGATACCCAGGGAGACGCCACCAAGGCGGTACAGCTGGCCAACAAACTGATCAAGGATGACAAGGTGGTGGCCATCATCGGACCCAGCACCACCGGGGAGACCATGGCGGTGATGCCGGTGGTGGAAAAGGCGGGGATTCCGCTGATCTCCTGTTCCGCCGGGCGCAAGATCACCGATCCGGTGAACAAGTGGGTCTTCAAGACCGCCCAGAACGACAGTCTGGCCGTGGCCAAGATCTATGAATATCTTCAGAAAAAGAAGTTGAGCAAGGTGGCGTTGCTCACCGTTTCCGACGGTTTCGGCTCCTCCGGTCGGGAGCAGCTGAAGGCTCAGGCGGCGGCGTTCGGTATTCAGGTGGTCTATGACGAGACCTACGGCCCCAAAGATACCGACATGACCGCCCAACTCACCAAGATTCGCGGCACCCAGGCCCAGACACTGATCTGCTGGGGGACCAATCCCGGACCGGCGGTGGTGGCCCGCAACGCTAAACAGCTGGGGCTCAAGATGCCTCTTTTCATGAGTCACGGCGTTTCCTCCAAGAAATTCATCGACTTGGCCGGCGATGCGGCGGAAGGGATCTTCATCCCCTCGGGTAAGGTCATCGTGGCCGACGTCCTTCCCGCTTCCGATCACCAGAAGAAATGGCTCATCTCCTTCGTCAAGGAGTATCAGAAACTCTACAAGGTGGAGGGAGACCACTTCGCCGGTCATGCCTGGGACGCCATGATGATCCTCAAAGCGGCTCTTGAGAAGGGTGACGACACCCCGGCAGCCATTGCCGCCAATCTGGAGAAGACCCGTGAATTTCACGGGATCGGCGGCTCATTCACCTACAGCGCCTCTGACCACGCCGGTCTCACCAAGGACGCCTTCGTTCTTGTGGAGATAAAGAACAAGGATTGGGTGCTGGTGAAATAATCCATGGATCTCCTGCAGCAGCTGACACAATATGCTTTTTCCGGCCTTTCCACCGGGGCCATCTATGCCCTCATCGGACTGGGTTTCGCCATTATCTACAACGCCACGGGGATCATTAACTTTGCCCAGGGGGAGTTCGTCATGTTGGGGGGGATGCTCACCTACTTCTTCCAGACGGTCGTGAAATTCCCCGCCGTTCCGGCCATGCTCCTGGCTGTCATGACTGCAACCGCTCTCGGCGCGGCCTTTGAACGGCTGACCATTCGCCCGCTGAAACGGCCGACCCCCTTGAGTCTGGTCATCATCACCATCGGCGGCAGCATCTTCATACGCGGCATCTCCATGCTGATCTGGGGGAAAGATACCCATTCGCTCCCCCCCTTTTCGGGGAGCGAGCCGCTCACCCTGGCCGGGGCCACCATCATGCCCCAGCATCTCTGGATCTTCGGGATCACATTGATGGTCATCGCCGCCAACAAGTTTTTTTTCTACTTCACCATCAGCGGCAAGGCCATGCGCGCCTGTTCCTTCAACCGGACAGCCGCCAGCCTAGTGGGTATCGACGTCCGGAAGATGGTGCTCCTCTCCTTTGCCATCAGCTCCGCCATGGGGGCCATGGCCGGGATCATCATCGCCCCGCTGACCATGACTTCCTACGACGTGGGGGTCATGCTGGGGCTCAAAGGTTTCTGCGCCGCCATCATCGGCGGGATGAGCAGTGGTTTCGGCACCGTCCTCGGCGGCCTGCTCCTGGGGTTGCTGGAATCCTTCGGTGCCGGCCTTATCTCTTCGGGGTACAAGGACGCCATCGCCTTCATCATCTTGCTCCTCATCCTCTTCATCCGCCCCCAGGGGCTCTTCTCCAAGGCCCAGACGGAAAGGGTGTAGCCGGTGAAACGCGATTATCTTCTCTTTGTTCTCTTCACCCTGGTGGTGCTGGCAGCTCCCTGCGCCTTCAAGGGGGGGTATCTCCTCAACGTCCTGGTCTTCATGGGGATTAACACCATGCTGGCCGTGGCCCTGAACCTGCTCTTGGGCTTTGCCGGCCAGATCTCCTTGGGGCACGCCTCCTTCTTCGGCCTCGGCGCCTACTTTTCCGGGATACTCTCCACCACTTACGGTTTCAACCCTTGGCTCACCATGCTCATTGCCGCCGTTGCCGTGGGGCTGTTGGCCTTCGGTCTGGGATTCCCCATCCTGAAGCTGAAGGGGCATTACCTGGCCATGGCGACCCTGGGTTTCGGGATCATCGTCTACATCGTCTTCAATGAGACCGTGGCGCTCACCGGCGGCCCGTCCGGACTTTCCGGTATCCCCAACCTGAGGCTGGGGGGGATACTTTTCGATGGGGATCTGAAAAATTACTATCTCATCTGGAGCTTCGCCCTAGTGACTATGCTCCTCAGCATTAATCTTGCCCACTCCCGCATCGGTCGGGCGCTCAGGGCAATTCATGATTCCGAAGTGGCCTCTAGGGTCATGGGGGTAAATGCCCGTCTCCTCAAGGTACAGGTCTTTGCCCTCTCCGCCATCATCTCCGCCGTGGCTGGAAGCCTTTACGCCCACACCATGTCGTTCATCTCCCCGGCATCCTTCGGTTTTAACTTCTCGGTGGAGCTGGTGACCATGGTGATCATCGGCGGTCTGGGGAGCATCTTCGGGTCGTTTCTGGGGGCGGCTCTGCTGACGATGCTGCCGGAGCTGCTCCGGGTTGTCCAGGATTACGACATCGTGGTCTACGGGCTGCTGCTCATTGTCATGACCATGTACATGCCCAAGGGGCTGGCCGGCGGGATCGCGACGCTCTGGCGTCTGCTCCGCCCAAAAAAGAACGGAGCCATCGATCATGCTCAGGGTTGAGGGGATCACCCAGATCTTCGGCGGCCTCACGGCCCTGGAGGATGTCTCCTTTCAGGTGGAAAAGGGGAAGATTACCGGCGTCATCGGCCCCAACGGCGCCGGAAAGACGACTCTGTTCAACATCATCACCGGGCTCTACACCCAGAGTCGGGGGAAGGTGTTTCTGGAAGGGACGGAGATCTCCGGTTTCCCCCCCGAGCGATTGGCGCCTCGGGGGCTAGTGCGGACTTTTCAGAATATCGAGATGTTCAGCCAGATGACGGTTCTGGAAAACGTGCTCGTGGGGCTCCACACCCGGAGCCGGTGCGGGATCTTCTCCTGCGCCTTCAAGCTGCCGTGGCAGCTGTCCGAGGAGCGCCGGATGCGGGAAGAGGCTTTTCGGTGGCTGGAGTTCTGCGGTATCGGGGAGTTGGCCGATCTGGAGGCTGGAGCACTCCCCTTCGGCAAGTGCCGGTCGGTGGAGGTTGCCCGGGCCATGGCGGTAAACCCGCGCATTCTCCTCATGGATGAACCGGCCGCCGGTCTCAACAGCAGGGAGACCGCCGATCTGGAAGTTCTGATCCGGAAGATTCGTGAGACCGGGGTCACCGTGGTTCTGGTGGAGCATGACATGGAGCTGGTCATGGATATCTGTGACGCCATCGTGGTGTTGAACCTGGGGAAAAAGCTGGCAGAGGGAACCCCGCGAGAGATACAGGAAAACCCGGCCGTCATAAAAGCTTATTTAGGAGAAGGATAGACGCTTGGCTCCAGGCTCTGGGATTACACCCCGTGCCGAGCTTCTCGTGCCTGTGTGCTTATGCTACGACTCAAAAACATCAATACCTATTACGGTCAGGTTCATGCTCTGAGGAACGTGTCGCTGCACCTGGCCAAAGGGGAGATCGTTACCCTCATCGGCGCCAACGGCGCGGGGAAGACGACCCTGCTCAATACCCTTTCGGCCATCACTCCGGCCCGTTCCGGCGAGATCCTCTTCCAGGGGGAAGGGATCGCGGCGCTTGCGCCCGACCGGATCGTGGATCTGGGGATCTCCCAGGTTCCCGAGGGGCGGCAGGTCTTCAAGCCGCTCTCCGTGGAGGATAATCTCGATCTGGGGGCCTACCTTCGGTACCGGAAGAAGGAGAAGGGGGCCATCAAAGAGGATCTGGAGATGGTCTACGCTCTCTTCCCCCGCCTTCGGGAGCGGCGGAAGCAGATGGCGGGAACCCTCTCCGGCGGTGAGCAGCAGATGCTGGCCATTGGTCGGGCACTCATGGCGCGCCCCAAACTCCTCCTTCTGGACGAGCCCTCCATGGGGCTGGCCCCCCTTGTGGTCCAGGAGATCTTTCGCGTCATCAAGACTCTCCGCAGCGAGAAGGGGACCACGGTTCTCCTGGTGGAGCAGAACGCCAAGGCCGCCCTGGGGATGGCCGACCGGGGATATGTGCTTGAAACCGGCAAGATGATTCTGGAAGGTGTGGCGTCGGAACTCCTGGAAAACCGGGAAGTTCAGCGAGCATATCTGGGGAAGGAAAAGAAAGAGATCTGGGAAAGGTGAGGGAAC
>CAIUWK010000111.1 GCA_903902855.1 uncultured Geobacter sp.
ACGTTTTTTCTGCATTTTAATAATCATCACGGCAACAGCTTTTCCTTCATACCAAGCCATGGCCATCTACGACGGTTGTCCCGTTTCCCGGCACCCCAAGAGGTAGGGGCGGGCCTTGGTCCGCCCGGCATTGGTCCGCCCGGTGTCGGCTCGTCCGGCATCGATTCGGGAATTATCCGCGCATTCGACCGGACACAGACAACCGGGCGCAGCAGCAGGGCGCAGCAAGCCGCGCCCCTACGTTATCCCTCCCTTGGTATTGACGTGCAGTCGCCGTGACTGCTACAGCCGCCACAGCCGGAATGAGCGATTCCCTGATGCCGTGGAACACCGGGATTTGTTTTCATTAAAAACTTGCGCCTTTTGCCGTATGTGGTAAGCGCACGATCAAGCGATCCGTCGAGAGCAAAGACCTTGATGCCACGCTCCTCCAATTCCCTGATAGGACCATCGCCGATCCGGTTTACCAGGATCACATTCACATCGGTAAGCTGTTCAATGGTGGCGCCGGCGTGGCGCCCATCCACGATTCCCGACAGGATTACCCGTTGTTCGAGGAGATGGTACGTCCCGTCTTCGGCAACGTCGAATATATGAAATGATGTGGCCTGGCCGAAATGAACATCGATGCTGATGCCGTCACTGGTTGCTACCGCTATTTTAAGCATTGGTTTATTTCCTTTTAATTTCAATGATTGAACCAGGGCTTCTCCGCCTGCCAGAGCCCTATTTCCAGATCGTAGATCAGGTCATCCGGATCTTCCAGGCCGATGGAAAGACGAATCATATCTTGTGCCACGCCGCTGGCTTCCTGCTGTTCTGCGGTCAACTGCTGGTGTGTGGTGCTGGCCGGATGAATCACCAGTGATTTGGCGTCCCCCACGTTGGCCAGGTGAGAGAAGAGAGTCAGGCTGTCGATGAACCGAAGCGCCGCCGCACTCCCCCCCTTGATGCCGAACGTCAGAATGGCCCCGGCTCCTTTGGGGAGATATTTTCGCGCCAACTCATCCGAGGGTGAATCGTCCAGTCCGGGATAGTTGACCCAGGCCACCTGAGGATGCTCCTGGAGGAAACGGGCGATGATCAGGGTGTTGCTCACGTGGCGCTCCATCCGCAGGGAGAGCGTTTCCAGCCCCTGGAGGAAGAGAAAGGAGTTGAACGGGCTGATGGCGGCTCCGGTGTCACGCAACAGGGTGACCCGGGCCTTGATGATGTAGGCCAGGTTACCGAAGTTCTCCACATAGGAGATACCGTGGTAGCTGGGGTCCGGCTGGGCGATGCCGGGAAACTTCCCCTTGGTCCAGTCGAACTTTCCGGAATCCACGATGGCTCCGCCGATGGAGGTGCCGTGACCACCGATGAATTTGGTGGCCGAATGGACGACGATGTCTGCCCCCCACCGGATGGGGCGGGACAGGTACGGCGTGGCAAAGGTATTGTCGATGATCAGGGGAATACCATGGCCATGGGCGATTTCGGCCACCGCTTCAACATCAAGGACGTCCAGCTTCGGGTTGCCGATGATCTCGCCATAGACCGCCTTGGTCCGCTCCGTCAAGGCTTCCCGAAAATTTTCCGGCTCCGACGGATCAACGAAGAGAACCTTGATCCCCAGCTTGGGGAGGGTGTGGTGAAACAGGTTGTAGGTCCCCCCGTACAGAGTGGCCGATGAGACGATCTCATCTCCTGCCTGGGCGAGGTTCAGGATGGCATAGGTAATGGCTGCCTGACCCGAGGCGGTGGCCAGGGCGCCGGCCCCTCCTTCCAAGGCGGCCAACCGCTCCTCGAAGGCCGTCTGGGTCGGGTTCATGATCCGGGTATAGACATTGCCCACCTCTTCCAGGGAAAATAGCCTGCCGGCCCGGGCCGTATCCCCCAGCACGAAGGAACTGCTCTGGTAGATCGGCATGGCCCGGGCGCCGGTGGCAGCATCAGGCTCCTGACCGGCATGGAGCGCCAGTGTGTCGAATCCCCACTCTCGTTCCTGCAACTGTGCTCCGTTCATGATCTCTCCTTGTCAGTTGAACTGTTTGAGTACATAGGTGTAAATATCTTCCAGCAGTTTCAACCCCCCGCGATACCCCACATAGGAGCTGCTCAGGATCAGACGCTCCTTAATGGGGACCGAAACCGCCAGGAAATTACCGTTGAGCTCTTCCGCCAGTTTCTTCTCAAAGATGCTGCCGATGATCAGCGGCGGGCCGAAATAGTCGTTACTCCTGATATCCTCGTGTATCTCAAAGCCGTCGATGGAGAACATCACCTCGGCTTCGATGCCGTACTGGTACTGCCTGAAGAGTCCGGCAACATCCTCCCGATGCTCCTCCGGGGTGGCGTCGGTGAGATACTGCTTGTCGGGGACCAGCCCGAAGTCGTTCACCAGGAAACTGGAGATGGCCAGGGCATCGGCGGCATTGCTGACAATGGAGAAGCGCCGGGACATGGTGCGGTTTTCCAGAAAGACATCGGAGGTCCGCTCCATGTGGTAGTAATACTCTTTCTCATGTCTCTCCACGATACCGTTGACTTTTTCGGGTGAAACGCCGGCGTATTCCCCCACGGCGCGGAGGAATTTGCTCGTTTCCACGGCCCCGATGGGGATGGTGGGGTAATGGAGATAGGGGGTAGCAAATTTTTCCTGGAGGAGCCGGACATTTTTCAACCCGACCCAGGGGGAGACCAGCAGATTGAATTCCGCCGCCGGCACCAGGTCGATATTCTCCAGGCCGCGGTATTCGCCGAAAATGGTATTCGGCTTCAAGCCCAGTTCGGTGATCAGCGCCTCCAGTTCCCTGATATTCCCCACCCAGAAGGGATCGTAGGAGGGGATTGGTCCCCAGATATTCACCAACCCCTTCACCTTTTCCGGCAGCTCTTTTTTTGCCAGATACTGATTGATGAGGGCATCGATGATCCATTCATGCCCCTCCAGATTGCTCCCCTTGAAGCCGGCCGTCTCCACGAAGATCACCGGTTTAGCCGAACCGCTGAAGGCACTGCTGACCTGGGCGATATCATCGCCGACGATCTCCGTGGTGCAGCCCGACAGGACGACATAGATGTCGCCATCGATCACCTTGAGCGCATTTTCGATGGTCCGGTGCAGCACATCCTCCCCGCCGAAGACGATCTCCGTCTCACTGACATTGGAGCAGGGATAGATCTGAGGTGAGATATAGCCGGAGTCGCCATTGCTGCCGGCGATCCCTCCCGCCAGTTTGGCCGCGCAACCGGGGCCGGCATGGAGGACCGGCACCCCCCGGTAGATTCCCTGAACGGTCTGCATGGCCCCCAGGGCGCAGACATAGCGGGGCTGATCGATGATTCTGGTCATGTCAGGTGGTCTCCTTATCGAGAAAATGATCGTTTTGCTGCTTGAACCACCAATCGGTGTAGGGGAGCTTCACCCGTTTGGAGAGGTTTTCCGTGAAACTCCGGTTGGTGACCACATCAAGAATCCAGGTCCCGAAATTCAGCAGGCCGCGGTAGCCGAAAATCGCATACTCATCGTAGACGCAGATGGCCGGAATTCCCAGCTTCATGGCCCAGACCGTGGAGCCGGTATGGCGGGAAAAGAAGATGTCCGGCTTGACCGTGTGGAGGATATTGATCAGTTCATGGTTTTGCAGGTCATTCACCGACAGCTTGTAGTCGTTGGGTGAATGTTCCACCTGATAGGTAAAGGCATCGGGGGCTTTGCCGTCGTCATACTGCTTGTCGAAGTGCCAGGCCGCCGAGTGCACGATCTCTATCCCCAGCTCCTGAAGAGCCCGCGAGGTATTGAAGTTGAAGCCGGGACCCATGCCGATGACGGCCCGCAGGCCGGTGAGCTTCTGTTTCAGCGCCTGGATCTTGGGGAGGTAGCTGGTCCGTTCCCGCTGCAGCAACGCTGCCACCTCCGCTTCTTTCCCCAGCACCTCTCCCAGACCACCAAGCCAGCTTTCAAAACCGACCATCCCGTGGGGCTGCAACGATTTCACATAAGGGACTCCGTACTGTTCCTGGAGACCGTTCCCCAGGTACGTCCCCAGGGTGCCGCAGGTGCTCACGGTGGCCAGCGATTCGGAGAGCCGGGAGAGCTCTTCGATGGAGGTGTTGGAGGTCAAGAAGAGCGGCACCACCCCGAATTCGGCAAAAATCTCGGTGATCTGCTTCCGGGCGCTGCCGAAGAAGTTGATGACATTGACGGTGTTACTCTTTTTTTGCGGCGGCTTGACGATCTGGGTCAGGATGGCGTGATAGGCGGCATCAAAGCCCGAGGCCCAGATCTTCGTCTTGAACCCTTCGCAGAAAACCGGGGCCACCGGCAGAGCGAGTTCGTCCCGCATCTCACTGGCAACACTTTCCAGATCCTCGCCGATGATGCCGCTGACACAGGAGGCGCCGATGAAGATGGCTCCCGGCTGATACCGACGATGCGTCTCCCGGATCACCTCCTTCAGGTTGTCCGTGGCCCCGAAGACGATGTCCGAGTCATTCATGTCCGTACAAACATAGCCGGAGTGGGAGTTGTCCAGCCCCAGCGCGTCGGCCAGCTGGTCCTTTGAGTTGCTGACCTGCATGGCGGTTACCGCGCATCCGGAAGGAGCATGGTGCACGATGGCCGCATCGGTAATGAAGCTGAGCTGACTCAGGGCGCAGGCCGCATTGCAGAGGCTGGCCTGGCTGAAGCAGCGCCCCTTGTCCTTGACGCCACCGCAACCGGACTTGGCATGCAGATCCTTCAGGGTGCCGTTATAGCCGGTGATGGAGCCGAGACGGGTTTCTCTGACACCGCTTTCCGTGTTTTTCTTGATTGCCATGGGTTACGCCACCTCGCTTCGTGATAATGCAAATGCCTGTGCCAGGTCGGCAATCAGGTCATCAGGCTCTTCCAGCCCCAGGGAGAGGCGAATGGTTTCCGGGGGGATTCCCGCGAATTCAAGCTCTTCCGGAGTCAATTCGCCATGGGTAGTCTTGGGCGGATTAATGATCAGCGACCGGCTATCCCCCACATTGGCCTGATAGCTGAACAGGCGGACGGAGTTGATGAAGATATCCGACTGCTGCTCCGTCCCGTTGAAACCGAAGGTAAAGGTCGAGCCGGCCCCCTTGGGGAGATATTTCTCGGCCAGAGAACGGTACGGGCTCCCCTCTGCCGCCGGATGGCTGACCCAGGCAACGGCCTCATGGGTTTCCAGATAGCGGACGATCTTTTCCGCGTTGGCAACCTGCTTCTTGACCCGTTCCGAGAGAGTTTCGATCCCCTGCAACAGCAGGTAGGCGTCGAAGGGACTCAGGACCGCCCCGAAATAGATCAGATAGGTCAACCGCACCCGGAGCGTAAAGGGTGAGGTGGGGGCAAGTTCCAGAAAGCTCCGTTCCTTTCCCGACTCGTCCCGCAGCAGGAAATGCGGTTCGGTGAACTGGGGAAATTTGCCGTTGTCCCAAGGGAAGGTCCCCCCTTCCACGATCACCCCGCCGATGACGTTCCCATGTCCCCCCAGTGCCTTGGTGGCCGAGTAGACCACGATATCCGCCCCATGCTTGAGCGGATTCAAGAGATAGGGGGTGGCAAAGGTGTTGTCGACGATGAGCGGGATGCCGTTCTCATGGGCTATTTCGGCGATTCGTCGTATGTCCGGCAGTGTGGCATTGGGATTACTGATACTTTCGATGAAGATGGCCCGGGTCTCGGGGGTGATCCCCCTGCGGAACGCCTCCGGATCATCTGGATCACTCACCTGATCGATCCCCACGCCGAAACGGGGATAGATCCTCTTGAAACTGTCCACCGTACCGCCGTAGAGATGAGGGGTCGTCAGAATCCTCCCCCCACCCTCAGCCACACTGAACAGGGTATAGGTGATGGCCGCCATCCCTGAGGCCACCGCGATTGCCGCGGTCCCCCCATCCAGCGCCGCGACCCGCTTTTCCAGGACGGTAACGGTGGGATTTCCCATCCTCGTATAGAGGTATCCCTCCTCGTCGAAGCGGAGGAGGCGCTCCACCCGCTCCGTATCCCCCAATTCAAAGGATGCGGTCTGATAGATCGGGACCGAAACCGCATAATTGTGATCCTTGGGATTGTAGCCGCCGCGGACCTTCAGCGTATCAAAACCATAACCTGACTCTGCCATTACGTACCTCCTCGTATTTGTTTGTAAAAAAAACAAGAGGCCACATGCTTTCGCATGCGGCCTCTTGTTTCACAAGTCAACCACTATATAGTCTGTATAGATTGTATTGTGGTGAAAATACGATATCTCGCGCAGCTTGTCAATAGTCCAGTTTCAAAAACTTTCATTCGGAGAAAATTCGTCGGTTTTTGAAAAATGCCTTGACTAGAGAGTCAGATTCAAGTAAATATACTCTATCGAGATTATAGACTAATGCATCGGCACTATGTAATGCCGCTGTTCGCAGGGATCTGACCGCAACAGGAGAGGCCATCATGGCGGGAGCAACCGCATCACGAAGTAGAAACAATTGGGGTGATGAGCTGGAGCAGGTTTTACGGGAGGCTCTGCGGACCATCAGTTTCGGCTCAATTACCCTGATCATCCAGGACGGCAAGGTGATTCAGGTGGACAAGAGCGAAAAGGTTCGGCTGAAAAAGCCGGATTTCATCGACGGCAGCGGTATTTAACGAAGCGGTACGTAACAACTTAATCACAGGGCGGCAGCAGTATTTAACGAAGCGGTACGTAACAACTTAATCACAGGAGGTTTAACATGATTGTCCGGATAATCAGTACGGTAGCCCTTCTCCTTGCCCTTGCCGTCCCGGCGCTGGCCGTTGACGTAACTCTGCTCAACGTATCCTACGACCCGACCCGGGAACTTTACGCGGATCTGAACAGCGCCTTTACTGCCCAGGTGAAGAAAAAGGGGACAAACGTCACCATCAAACAGTCCCATGGGGGATCAGGCAAGCAGGCCCGCTCGGTCATCGACGGCCTGGAGGCGGATGTGGTGACTCTGGCCCTTGCCTATGACATCGACGCCATCGCGGAAAAGGGGCTGATCAAAGCCGATTGGCAGAAACGTCTCCCCCACAACAGTTCCCCCTACACCTCCACCATCGTCTTCCTGGTCCGAAAAGGGAATCCCAAGAAGATCAAGGATTGGAATGACCTGGTCAAACCGGGGATTGCGGTGATCACCCCTAATCCCAAGACCTCCGGCGGCGCCCGGTGGAACTACCTGGCGGCCTGGGGGTATGCCCTCAGACAACCCGGCGGCACCGAGGCCAAGGCGAAAGAGTTCGTTAAACTGCTCTACAAGAACGTCCCGGTGCTGGATTCCGGGGCTCGCGGTTCCACCAACACCTTCGTGCAGCGCGGGCAGGGGGATGTCCTGCTGGCGTGGGAAAACGAGGCGTATCTGGCCATCAACGAACTGGGGCCGGACAAGTATGACATCGTGACTCCTCCCGTCAGCATCCTTGCCGAGCCCCCCGTGGCAGTGGTGGACAAGGTGGTGGACCGCCGCGGGACTCGCGCCCTGGCCGAAGAGTACCTGAAGTTCCTCTACAGCGAAGAAGGGCAGAGGATCGCAGCCAAGCATTACTATCGTCCCATCGACAAGAAGATCCCGATTAAATTGTCCAAGCTGAAGCTCTTCACCATCGACGAGCTGTTCGGAGGGTGGACCAAGGCCCAAAAAACTCATTTTGCCGATGGTGGTCAGTTCGATCAGATCTACGGAGCAGGGAAGTAGGGAGCAGGGGAGGGGAGGCGAACGCCTCCCCCCACCTCTGAGCGGGGAGATTAATGATGATAAAACGGCTTATTGCAGGCAGTATCATGATATTTACCCTGGTGAGTGTCACCCCTCCTTCCCATGCGGCAGGGATTACCCTGCTGAATGTTTCGTACGATCCTACCCGCGAACTTTATCAGGATGTTAATGCACAGTTTGCCCGTTACTGGAAGGGGAAGAGCGGCGAGGACGTTATCATCCGTCAGTCCCACGGCGGCTCCGGCAA
Source organism: uncultured Geobacter sp. (assembly GCA_903902855.1). Classification (GTDB taxonomy): domain Bacteria; phylum Desulfobacterota; class Desulfuromonadia; order Geobacterales; family CAIOGM01; genus CAIOGM01. Next base: position 7,970 of record CAIUWK010000111.1, read on the forward strand.
GCAGGCCCGCTCGGTCATCGACGGACTGGAGGCCGATGTGGTCACTTTGGGGCTTGCCCTGGATATCGATGCGATCTCTGAAAAAGGGCTCATCGCTCCGGGGTGGCAGAAGCGCCTTCCTCACAACAGTTCCCCCTATACCTCCACCATCGTCTTCCTGGTCCGGAAGGGGAACCCGAAGAAAATCAGGGATTGGGACGACCTGGTAAAACCTGGGGTCAGCGTCATTACCCCCAACCCCAAGACCGGCGGCAACCCGCGCTGGGCCTACCTGGCTGCCTGGGGTTATGTCCTGAAGAAAAAGGGGGGGAACGAGGCTCAGGCCAGGGAGTTCATAACCAGGCTCTACAAAAACGTGCCGGTGCTTGATTCCGGTGCCCGAGGCTCTTTGACCACCTTTGCCCAGAGAGGAGTCGGCGATGTCCTGCTTGCCTGGGAAAATGAGGCTTTTCTTGCGGTGACGGAACTGGGCCGGGACAAGTTTGAGACGGTCATCCCCTCCATCAGTATCTTGGCGGAGCCGTCAGTAGCGGTTGTCGACCGGAACGTGACCCGGCGTGGTACGCGGGCCGTGGCCCAGGCGTATCTGGAATATCTCTACACTCCGGAAGGGCAGGAGATTGCGGCAAAACATCATTACCGGCCGCGTATGGAAAAGATTGCGCTACAGTATGCCGACCAGTTCCCCAAGGTTAAGCTCTTTACCATTGATGAGCTCTTCGGCGGTTGGAAAGCGGCCCAGAAAAAGCATTTCGACGATGGCGGCATCTTTGATCAAATCTATCTGCCGGGTAAATAGCGCCGGTAACTTCCGGTCAGCCGGCTGATTCTTCTCTGAAGCGGGATTTCTCTCATGCGACTGTTTAAAATTCAGAACAACGTCCTTCCCGGCTTCGGGCCGACCATGGCGTACACGCTTTTCTACCTGTGCCTGATCGTACTCATTCCGCTCTCGGCCCTGATCTTCAAGAGTGCGGGGATGACCTTTCACGATTTCTGGGGAACGGTCACGGCGCCGCGGGTGCTGGCCTCCTACAAGGTCACCTTCGGCATGGCCCTGCTGGCGGCACTGGTCAACGCGCTCTTCGGCACCCTGGTGGCCTGGGTCCTGGCGCGGTACCACTTCTTCGGCAGGAAGATCGTGGATGCCCTGGTGGATCTTCCCTTTGCCCTCCCCACGGCCGTGGCCGGTATCACCCTGGCCACCATCTATTCGGGAAACGGCTGGATCGGACGCTACCTGGAACCCCGCGGGATCAAGGTCGCCAATACTCCGCTGGGGATTCTGGTGGCCATGACCTTCATCGGTCTCCCTTTTGTGGTGCGCACCGTCCAACCTGTGGTGGAGGAGATCGACAGCGCCATCGAGGAGGCGGCCGCCTGTCTGGGGGCGAACCGGTGGCAGACCTTTCGGCTGGTGATCCTCCCCATGCTCCTGCCGTCGCTCTTGACCGGCTTTGCCCTCTCCTTTGCCCGGGCCGTGGGGGAGTATGGCTCCGTCATTTTCATTGCGGGAAACATGCCCATGGTCTCCGAGATCACACCGCTCCTCATCATAACCAAGCTGGAGCAGTATGACTATAAGGGGGCCACGGCGCTGGCCCTGGTGATGCTCCTGGCCTCCTTCACCCTCCTGTTCGTCATCAATCTGCTCCAGCGGTGGAGCCGCCGCTTTGCCGATTAGGCACATAAGAGGCTAACGTTACGTTAAAAAAGAGGTTTTATGGCAGATCATTCCTTATCCCGAGGCGCTCGGACGGAACCCCGCTGGGTCCGCTGGATTCTCACTACGGTGGCGCTGCTCTTCCTGGCGCTGTTTCTCGTCGTCCCCTTGGCGGCGGTCTTCTCCCAGGCACTGGATAAAGGGGTTGCGGTTTACTTCGCTGCGCTTCACGAAACGGATGCTCTGTCGAGTATCCGCCTGACCCTGTTGACCGCTCTGGTGGCGGTGCCGCTCAACCTGGTTTTCGGGGTGGTGGCTGCCTGGGCCATCGCCAAGTTTAGCTTTCCCGGCAAGAGCTTTCTCATTACCCTCATCGATCTCCCCTTCTCCGTCTCCCCGGTGGTCTCGGGTCTGATTTACGTCCTCATCTTCGGACTCCAGGGGTGGCTGGGACCATGGCTGACTGAGCACGGCGTGAAGATCCTCTTTGCCGTACCGGGGATAATTCTGGCCACCATTTTCGTCACCTTCCCCTTCGTGGCCCGGGAGCTTATTCCTCTCATGGAAGCCCAGGGGAAGGATGAGGAAGAGGCCGCCCTGGTGCTGGGAGCCACGGGGCTGCAGACGTTCTTCCGGGTCACTTTCCCCAACATTCGTTGGGGTATTATCTACGGGGTAATTCTCTGCAACGCCCGGGCCATGGGAGAGTTCGGTGCGGTTTCCGTGGTCTCCGGACATATCCGGGGGAGTACCAACACCATCCCGCTGCAGGTGGAGATTCTCTACAATGAATACAATTATGCGGCAGCCTTTGCCGTGGCATCTCTCCTGGCGCTTCTGGCGGTGGTGACACTCATCGTCAAGAGCGTCGTGGAGTGGAAGCTAAAGCAGGCTTAGAGGTCTTTATGAGCATTGTCATCGAAAACGTGAATAAGCAGTTCGGCAGCTTTACCGCACTGAAAGATGTGAGTCTCACCATCCCCAGCGGGGAACTGGTGGCGCTGTTGGGTCCTTCCGGATCCGGAAAGACCACCCTGCTCCGGATCATCGCAGGATTGGAGACGACGGATACGGGACGGATCATCTTCAACGGCGAGGACACCACGACGCAGAGTGTCCGGGAGCGCCAGGTCGGCTTTGTCTTTCAGCACTACGCCCTCTTTCGGCACCTCACCGTGGCCGATAACGTGGCTTTCGGATTGAACGTGAAACCGCGGGCCCAGCGCCCCTCCAAAAAGGAGATCCGGGAGAAGGTTCATGAGCTGCTCAAACTGGTGCAACTGGAAGGGTTGGCGGATCGTTATCCTGCTCAACTCTCCGGTGGGCAACGTCAGCGGATCGCTCTGGCCAGAGCGCTGGCAGTGGAGCCTAAGGTGCTTCTCCTGGACGAACCCTTCGGTGCACTGGACGCGCAGGTGCGGGCCGAATTGCGCCGCTGGCTGCGGCGGCTCCACGATGAAATCCATGTGACCAGTGTTTTTGTTACTCACGATCAGGAAGAGGCTCTTGAGGTGGCCGACCGGATTGTCGTCATGAACAAGGGACAGGTCGAACAGGCTGGAACCCCGGACGAGGTTTACGACAATCCCGCCAACCCCTTTGTCCTTAACTTCCTGGGGCATGTGAATCTGTTCCGCGGTCGGGTGCATCAAGGGCAGGCCCGGCTGGGGGGGATCACCCTGGAGACCCCCGAGCATGCCGGAGCTCAGCATACCCCGGCCATCGGTTATGTCCGAACACATGACATCGTGGTGGAGCGGGTAGCCAGTGACGATACGGGGATCAAGGCGACGGTGCGGCACATCCTGGCGGTTGGACCGGTGGTCAGGGTCGAGCTGGAGCTCTCTGAGAATCAAGAAATCGTGGAAGCCGAACTGACCCGTGAGGTATTTAGGGAATTGAAGCTGAAGGCAGGGGAAGCGGTCTTTGTCCGCCCCCGCAATGTTCGGCTGTTCGTAGATGATTACCAGATTTAAGAACTACTCAGGTTGAGAGGCTGAAGGCTGAAGACTATTGGGAAAGCTCCGCAAGGTCAATAAAGGCGACCCATACGAGTCGGGTTTAACCTTCAGCCTTCAGTCTCACTACCTGAGTAGTTACATTGTCCGAAGCGTTACACCTGTGCCAATGCCTGCTTCAGATCGGCAATGATGTCATCAATATGTTCGATCCCCACCGACAGGCGGATATAGTCGGCAGTCACGCCGGCTGCTTCCTGCTCCTCCGGGGATAATTGCTGGTGGGTCGTTGATGCCGGATGAATTACCAGCGATTTGGCGTCACCGATATTGGCCAGCAGTGAATGGAGCTTGAGTGAGTTGATAAACTTCTTGCCGTCTTCGATCGTCCCCCCCTTGATTCCGAAGCCGACCAAAGCGCCGAACAGCCCGCGAGTATGATATTTTTTTGCAAGCTGGTATGAAGGATGATCCGGTAATCCCGGGTAGTTGACCCAGGCTACCTTGGGATGCTCTTTGAGAAATGTTGCCACGGACAAGGCGTTGGCGCTGTGCCGCTCCAGCCGCAGATGCAGGGTCTCAAGACCTTGAATCAGCAGGAATGAGTTGAAGGGGGATATTGCCGGTCCGATATCACGCAACAGCTGTACCCGCACCTTGACGATGTAGGCGATGTTACCCAGGGCTTTCCAGAAGTTTATGCCGTGATAGGAAGGATCAGGCTCCGACAGTTGGGGGAAGTTGCCGTTACCCCAGTCGAAGGTACCGCCGTCCACGATGACGCCGCCGATGGAGGTGCCGTGTCCCCCTATGAATTTGGTAGCGGAATGCACCACGATGTCCGCCCCATGCTTGAGTGGTTGCACCAGAAACGGAGATGGGGAGGTATTGTCGATGATGAGCGGAATCTTGTTCTCATGGGCAATTGCCGCCACCTTGTCGATGTCAAGGGTGTCCAACTTGGGATTGCCTACTGTTTCACCAAAAATAAGCTTGGTTTTGGGAGTAATGGCCTTGCGGAAATTTTCAGGATCGGAAGGATCAACGAATTTTACCGTTACCCCCAACTGCGGCAAAGTGTAATGGAACAGATTATAGGTCCCGCCATAGAGACTGGTGGCCGAGATGATCTCGGAGCCGGCATGGGCCAGAGTCAGAATCGCCAGAGTGATGGCTGACTGGCCGGAGGCCACCGCCAGGGCAGCCACGCCACCCTCCAGTGCCGCCACCCGTTGCTCGAAGACGTCGGTGGTCGGATTCATGAGCCTAGTGTAGATGTTGCCGAACTCCTGTAAGCCGAAGAGGCGCGCCGCATGATCGGCATCGTTGAAGACATATGAAGTGGTTTGATAAATGGGAACCGCCCGTGCATTGGTGGTCGGGTCCGGTTTTTGACCGGCATGCAGCGCCAGGGTTTCCGCTTTGTACTCTGTTTCTTCGCTCATAGATACTCCTCCTGTTGTTAATGGTTTCCGCCGATCGTGGTCTCTTTGTGCCGACTCTTGTTTAGTTTTAGAAATTCAGGATGTTTATCCACATAAATCCATCCCATGGTAAATTCCCGACGTTCCGGACTCTGTTCGGCATAGGGGTTGTCGTCCACCAGATGCTCATAGCATAATCGCGCCAACCTGCCGTTCAATTCCGCCGCTGTTAATCTGTACCACTCTCCCGAGCTTCCCATGGCTCCTCCTCTTCCTGTGCGCCGCTCTGTTCCCTACCCGGCGTGCGATCCCTTGACAACAAAAAAGAGGCCAGAGAATAAATTCTCTGGCCTCTGGGTTTTCCAGTCAACCGGTTGATTTTTTGACATCAATACTGCTATGAAAATTTAGTCGTGTCGCTTTTTGAATAAACTATAAAAACTATGGTTATTAAACCATGAGCACGGCGATATTGTCAAGAACTATTTACTCGCCCATATCGAACCGGTGAGGCGAAAATTGATCCTGCTTCTTGGGATAGCTTATTCTTACAATCCCTCGAAGAGTGCGGTGGAGAGGTAGCGCTCCGCCAGGTCGGGGAGTATGACCACGATGGTCTTACCGGCGAATTCATCCAGATTTGCCAGCCTCACCGCCGCTGCCACGGCGGCCCCGCAGGAGATCCCCACCAGAAGTCCCTCTTCCTTCATGAGTCGCTTGGCGGTCTCCAGAGCCTCGTCACTATCCACCAGTTCCACCCGGTCGATGATGGAGAGGTCCAGGGTGTCGGGGATGAACCCGGCGCCGATCCCCTGGATCTTGTGAGGGGCCGGTCGAAGGAGGTCTCCGGCCAGTTGCTGGGTGATAACCGGGCTCTCTTTGGGTTCCACCGCCACGGAGATGATCTGCTTCCCTCTGCTGTTTTTGATGTACCGGGAGATGCCGGTGATGGTCCCTCCCGTTCCTACTCCCGCCACCAGGACATCGATCCCGCCGTCGGTGTCGTCCCAGATTTCGGGGCCGGTGGTCTTCTCATGGATGGCCGGGTTGGCCGGGTTTTTGAACTGCTGTGGTAAAAACCATCTCCCCGGGTCGGAGGCTGCGATCTCTTCGGCCTTGGTTATCGCCCCTTTCATCCCCTCATGGCCGGGGGTGAGGATCAGGGTGGCTCCCAGGGCGGCCAGCACCCGACGGCGTTCGATGCTCATGGTCTCGGGCATGGTGAGGGTCAGCTTGTAGCCACGGGCGGCCGCCACGAAGGCCAGGGCGATCCCGGTGTTACCGCTGGTGGGCTCGATGATCTCCACCCCAGGCTTGAGAACCCCCCGCTCTTCGGCGTCCCAGATCATGCTGGCGCCGATGCGGCATTTCACCGAGTAGGCCGGGTTGCGCCCTTCGATCTTGGCCAGGACCGTGGCCTTGGCCCCCTTGGTAAGATGGTTCAGTTTGATCAGCGGGGTGTGGCCGATGGATTGTGAATTATCTGCAAAGATGCGGGCCATTGGATATTCTCCTGTAAAAGGTTATTCGTACCGGACGGCGGAACTTGAAATCTTAAAACAGAGCAACGAAAAACCGATCAATCATTCACAGGGATGTACAGGATTAACAGGACCAACGTCTCTGAACTATCCTGTCTATCCTGTTCATCCCTGTTAAATTGTTTGGTTGTGTTGCCTCAAGCTTGCTGAATGCGTCTGACGGCGTCGGCCAGTCGGTCGATCTCGTCGAAGGTGTTGTAAAAGGCGAAGGAGGGGCGGACCGTGGTCTCCACCCCGAAACGACGCAGTGACGGTTGGGCGCAGTGGTGCCCGGCCCGGACGGCAATCCCTTCCTGGTCCAGGAGTTTTCCCACCTCTTCGGTCTTCTTGTTGGAGAGGACGAAGGAGATCACCGAAACCTTGTTAGCGGCGTTGCCGATGAGACGCAGACCGTTGATCCGGGAGAGCTGCTCCGTGGCGTACTCCAGCAGTTCATGCTCGTACCGGCCGGTGTTCACCAGCCCCAGCCGGTTGACATAATCAAGGGCCGCCCCCAGGCCGACGGCGTCGGCGATGTTGGGGGTCCCCGCCTCGAACTTGGCCGGAGCCTCATTATAGGTGGTCTCCTCGAAGGTGACGTTTTTGATCATGTTTCCCCCGCCATGCCAGGGGGGGAGGATATCGTGGAGCTCTTCCCGGATGTAGACCACGCCGGTGCCGGTGGGGGCGAAGATCTTGTGCCCGGAGAAGACGAAAAAGTCGCAACCGATCTCCTGCATATTCACCGGCATATGGGAGACCGACTGGGCCCCGTCGATGAGGACCCGGGCGCCGTACCGCTTGGCGGCGTGAGTCATCTCCGCCACCGGGACGATGGTTCCCAGGCTGTTGGAGGCCTGGGTCAGGGCCACCAGTTTGGTACGGGGGCCGAGGAGCTGTTGGTAGGCCTCCTGCATCAGTTCCCCCCGGTCGTTCACCGGGATAACCCGGATGACGGCCCCTCTTTCCTTGGCGATCATCTGCCAGGGGACGATATTGGCATGGTGCTCCAGGGTGGAGACGATGATCTCATCCCCCGGCTGGAGGAATTTCCGGCCGTAGGTCTGGGCCACGAAGTTGACCCCTTCGGTGGTCCCCCGGACAAAGACGATGTCTTTGCTGGAGGAGGCTCCGATAAAACCCTGTACCTTCTGCCGCGCCTGCTCGTAGGCGTCGGTGGCCCGGGCCGCCAGGGTGTGAGCCCCCCGGTGGATGTTGGAGTTGTCGTTCTCGTAGAAGCGGGAGATAGCATCGATGACGCTCCGGGGCTTCTGAGTGGTAGCGCCGTTATCCAGCCAGGCCAGATCCTTGCCATGAATCTTCTGGTTCAGAGCCGGGAAATCCTTCCGGATGGCCGGGATATCCAGGGGGCGGGAGCCGGTGGCCGGGGCGACCTTTTCTCCTTTCTTCCGGGCGAAGAGCTGCTGTAAAAAGTGATCGTCATGGCCGGTCTGGCACTTGCCGGAATCGTTGCGCAAGTTGCCGGAGCGGACCTGTTGGATAAAGGCAGCCAGGCCGTCCTGGTTCTCTGTGGCTGATTTTCCCGAGGGTAGGGAGGCAAAATTGTGCGACCCTACCTCCGGTGTGGCCCCGGGATTGGCGGGGATTCCGGCAAAGGAGGGGCTCGCGGCCGAGAGCCCGGGGATGCCGAAGCCGGATTGTCCGCTGTCGGGGCGGGCGGGGCTGTACCCCTGAGGGGTGCCTCCGGCGGCGCCTGATGGCAGAGACGCCTGATGTTGTGATCCGACTTCAGGCGTGGCGCCGGCTCCGGAGGGGATACCGGCAAAGGAGGGGCTCATGGCCGAGAGCCCGGGGATGCCGAAGCCGGATTGCCCGCTGTCGGGGCGGGTGGGGCTGTACCCCTGGGAACTGAGGCCGGCGGCACCGGGTGTCTGGAGGGAGGTGAAATTGTGCGCCCCCAGATCCGGTGTGGTTCCCGCCTGTGACGGAGTCCCCCCCCAGGCGGGAGTTGCCCCGGCGCTGCCCGGGCCCCCTCCCATCTCCGGAGCCGTGCCCGTGGCGGGGAGGGGAGGGTGGGCCGGGGTGAAACCGGGAAAATCCGGCAAGGTGATCCGGTCGGGGGTGACGTCGGGCACCCGCCCGGCGTGCGCAACGTCCGGGCTGAACCCGGCTCCCGTGGGGGGAGTGACCCCGCCCCAGGGAGCAGAGGGAACTCCCGCGGGAAGAGCCGGGACCTCGGTGGGGAGATGGCTCAGATCCGTTTCCGTTTTGGGAACCATGGCCGCCCCGGGGATCTCGTTGTAGAGCCGGGTGGCGATTTCAGCTATTATTTCAGGTGATATGTCGTTCATAGTTGCGCCCCTCTGTCGACTCTATTTGGCCTTGGCTTTCCGGTGCTCGTAGTCGTGGTAGAAGCCGACTTCCACGTTTTCCAGGACTGCCAGGGCGTCGTCGGTGAGGACCGCCAGGGAGAAGTAGAGCGACAGGAGGTAGGAAGCAACCCCCAGATTGTCGGTCTTCATGAGTCGAGCCGAGAGGCTGGGGAGAATCTCGCCGGGGATTCCAACTTGGTGGAGTCCCACGACCCCCTGATCTGCTTCCCCCACTCGGACCAGGATGATGCTGGTGGTTCCCAGCCACTGGTTGGAGCTGAAGCGGCTCTTGATCTCCAGTTTGTCGGTGGGGATGAGCGGGACCCCACGCCAGGTGATCACCTGGGTGCCGAAGAGGTTGATGGTCTGCGGCGGTACCCCCCGCCAAGTGCATTCGCGACCGAAGGCGGCGATGGCTTTGGGATGGGCCAGGAAGAAGGCCGGTTTTTTCCAGACCAAGGCCAAGAGCTCATCCAGATCATCGGGGGTGGGGGTGCCGTAGCGGGTGCTGATCCGCATGGAGGGATCAGCCGAGTGAAGCAGGCCGAACTTGCGGCTGTTGATCAGTTCCCACTCCTGACGCTCCTTGATCCCCTCGATGGTGAGCCGCATCTGCTCGGCCAGCTGGTCATGGGGGTTGTTATAGAGGTCGGAGACCCGGGTATGAACCCGCACCACCGTCTGGATGGAGGAAAGGGAGTATTCCCGTGGGGTGGCGGAGTAGTCCACGAAGGTTTCAGGGATCTCGATGTTCTCGGCAAAGCCGGAAACCAGGTCGATGTTCCGCTCGCCGTAACGGTTCACCGTGGAGAGGAGCTCCAGGTGCTCGTCCACGGCACGTTTGAACTCATCGTTCAGGCTGGGAAGTTCGCTGAGGATGGAGTCTAGGTCCTTGCGGGAGAGGCTGAGAAAGACGCAGGGGGTGATGGTCCGGACGGTGACTTCCGAGGAACGGTCGGTGACCAGCTCGGTCTCGCCGAAGTACTCCCCCTCGGTGAGCAGAGCGATCCTCAGGTCGCTGCCGTGGGCTCCCTTGCTGAGAACTTCCACCTGCCCCTGGGCAATGATGAAAAACTTGTTCCGCTCTTCCCCTTCCACCACCAGCTTGTTCCCCAGAGAGACCTCTTCGCTCTTGAAGCGGGCGGTCATCCGGGTCAACAGCGAATCGGGGAGTTGCGAAAAGAGCGGCACGCTGCGCAGCGACTCCGGCTGGAAGGTGGAACCGGCACCGGTGACGTCGATCTCGATCCGCTCGGCCTTGGAGAGTTCACGCTTGGTCCGGTTGACCCGGTAGGTGCCGCCGGTGACCTGCACCCACGGCAACTGGCTCAGGAGCCAGCGCGGGGTGATGGACATCATCTTGGGGTTGGTTTTAGTGGTGGTGGTCAGGTTCCGGGCAACCGCGGTGGTGACGCTCCGCTGCAGAATACTGTCGGACATAATTTATGCTCCTTTTCGTGACGTAGTTATAAAAATCGAAAATCTTAATTTACAGGGAAATACAGGATTAACAGGATAGACTCTTGAAAAAGCAGTCAAAAAGTCTGCTTTTTATCCTGTCCATCCTGTATATCCCTGTTAAAACGATTTTAAATGCCGAGGCCGTGATTGAAGCCGCCGAGTTCCCGATGGGCGTAATCGTGATAGTAACCGACTTCGACGTTTTCCAGAACCCCCAGGGCATCGTCGGTGAGGACCGCCAGGGAGTAGTAGAGCGACAGCAGATAGTTGGAGACCCCCAGGGTGTCGGTCCCCATGAACCGGGCCGAAAGACTGGGCATGATCTCGCCGGGGATTCCCACCTGGTGGAGCCCCACGACCCCCTGATCCGCCTCGCCAACCCGGACCAGCAGGATGTTCGTGGTTCCCAGCCACTGGTTGGAGTGAAACCGGCTCTTGATCTCCAGCTTGTCGCAGGGGATGATGGGGAATCCCCGCCAGGTGATGACCTGGGTACCGAAGAGGTTGACGGTGGGGGGAGGGGTGCCGCGCCAGGTGCACTCCCGGGCAAAGGCGGCAATGGCCTTGGGATGGGCCAGGAAAAAGGCCGGCTTCTTCCAGACCAGGGCCAGCAGCTCATCCAGATCATCGGGGGTGGGGGCGCCGTAGCGAGTGCTGATCCGCATGGAAGGGTCGGCCGAGTGGAGCAGGCCGAACTTCCGGTTATTCACCAGTTCCCACTCCTGACGCTCCTTGATCCCCTCGATGGTGAGGCGCATCTGCTCTGCCAGCTGATCATGGGGGCCGTTGTAGAGGTCGGAGACCCGAGTATGGACCCGCACCACTGTCTGGATGGCGGCCAAGGAGTATTCCCGGGGGGTAGGGGAGTAATCCACGAAGGTCTCGGGAATCTCCACATTTTCGGCAAAGCCGGAGACCAGATCAATATTCTTCTCGCCGTAGCGGTTCACCGTGGAAAGGAGTTCCAGGTGTTCGGCGATGATTTTGCTGAATTCATTTTCCAGGCTCGGTCTCACGGCCAGTGCCTCTTCGAGCCTCTTGCGAGAGAGGGTGAGGAAGATGCAGGGAGTGATGGTCCGGACCGTCACCTCCGAAGGGGTCTCGGAGACCAGGTCGGACTCCCCGAAAAACTCCCCTTCGGTCAAGAGGGCCAGCCGCAGGTCGCTGCCGTGGGCTCCCTTACTAAGAACTTCCACCTGCCCCTGAGCGATGATGAAAAACTTGTTTCGCTCCTTCCCCTCAATCACCAGGTTGTTCCCCAACGTCACCTCTTCGGTGCGGAAACTGCCGGTGATCCGGTTGACGATATCGTCGGTGAGCCGGGAGAAGAGCGGTACGCTCCGGAGCGCTTCCGGTGCAAAGATGGCCTTACCTCCGGCGACGTCCACCTCGATCCGTTCGGCCCTTGCCAGCTCCACCTTGGTCCGGTTGACCCGGTAGGTGCCGCCGGTGACCTGGACCCAGGGAAGCTGGCTCAGGAGCCAGCGCGGGGTGATGGACATCATCTTGGGGGAGGTTTTGGTCGTGGTGGACAGATTTCTGGCCACCGCCGTGGTAACGCTTCGCTGCAGTATGCTGTCTGACATGTGTGTACCCTCTTCAGAGTGGTTGGTGTGATTCATCCCACACCATATGGTGGCAAGGTGAATGCTATTCAATGAACTAAAAGCCGTGTGCAAGGTAATTCAAAAAACTATAACTGTCAAGAATAAATTGTTAACAAAAATAACAAAGTAACGTAAAAACGGAAGCTTACAATGTACATAAATATAGTATATAAGCAGTTATTGTGTAGTTAATCTATTTACTGTTGTACCTTGCGACGAATCCTCACCCGGCATTTGCAGTACCGTCAGGTCAATTCTGTCGGCCGGAATGTTGCCCACGCTCCTGATCCTTGACAATCAGAGAGGTTACCGGTGCCTTGGAATGTCGAATAAAATGCGGATTATGATTGTCGCAAAGGCCGACGATCACATTCAACTCTGTTTTCTCGCGCTCCAGGATATACGCCTGGAGTGCAGGGTTGCAGATGGAATCGTGGGGATAATTTTTCGTTCCCTCGCGTTCAGGAATACCGATTACCGTACCTCTTTTGCAGATGACGCAGTAGCTTTCAAATCCTTGTCCTCTGAGATAGCTAATGAATTGTCGCGTCTCCTTCAGAAGAGCGGCACAACTGGTGATACCGATCTTATTTGCCCCGAGGCTCCTGGCGTGTGCGACGATCTCCACTGCATAGCTGAACGTGCCGGAGTCCGATTGGATGTTTTCCGTCGCTACAGCCGGATAGGGTGTAGTAATCGGAGAATCCTTGTAGATATCGTTTATCTTGTTCAGCTCCTCTCTGTCCAGAGCCAATGTCAGGCACCCTTCCGGAAACTCCACGCTGCCGGTGGAATTTGTGAGGGTCGTACAGTCATCACACGTAAACGACACATTGCTATCACACATGATAATTCTCCCTTTCCAAACGGTTACTATTTGAGATCATCAGGCAGTTCAGACAGTCTCTGAGGGTACAGACCCCACACGAATGGTGCATGAAGAGTGGAATCCGGTGTGCTCGTGCCGCTGCTACCGCCTGCTTTTTCATGGTGTGCGAAACCATATTGGTGAAGATCACCAAGGCGTCGACCTGTTTGAGCTTGGCGCCGATATTGACCTCCGAGATATTGAAGATTTTCAGGTCAACACCCGCACGCAGCGCCTCTTCCTGATAATGTCGTTCCAATCGGTTAATTCCGCCGATCAATGCGATGTTCATGGAGTCACCTCGTTTGTGGATGGCGATGTATCGGGCGATTTCCATAAAAAAAAGCCGAGGAATTTTCCTCAGCCTCCAGTCTTCTGGTCAGCAAATTCTCGACAGTCGGTTATGGTGCTTCTCGCTCCTTAAGGTTTTTAACCTATATACTATATAGTCTTTTACCAGAAACGATTTATGGTGGTCAAGTGAATACTTTCATCGACAGATAAAAAAATCATTTGACAGAAATTAAGTTTTCTGATAAAAGGCTACAAAAGATATAGAGAATATGTGGTATACCTGTATTAATCAACAACCGTAACGCAGATGCAGGCAAAATGTTAACAGAGAGCAGGCTCACTGGACATCCGGAGGCCGAGGAGATTTTTCCTTGGCCTCTTTTTTTGTGCCGGGTGGAACCATGGGATCAGCCCCGCCGGCATCGTTTTGCAGCAGAGCAAACTATACAGGACAAGGGAGACAGAGCTCTATGGGAAGAATTTACAACAATATTACGGATCTGATCGGTGGGACACCGCTGCTCCGTTTGAACCGGCTCTCCAGGGGATTGGGAGCCGAGGTCCTGGTAAAGCTCGAATCATTCAATCCCGGCGGCAGTGTCAAGGACAGGATCGGTTTCAGCATGCTCAAAGATGCCGAAGAGCGTGGCGTCATCAACAAGGATACCGTTATCATCGAGCCGACCAGCGGCAACACCGGCATTGCGTTGGCGATGATAGCTGCTGCCCGTGGTTACCGGCTGATCCTCACCATGCCGGATACCATGAGCATAGAACGGCGCAACCTTCTCAAGGCCTATGGGGCTGAACTTGTCCTGACACCCGGGGGGAGCGGGATGAAGGGGGCGATACTTGAAGCAGAAAAGCTTGCAGCCAGGACCCCCAACTCATTCATGCCGCATCAGTTCCAAAATCCGGCCAATCCGGAGATTCATCGGGCAACCACCGGCGAGGAGATCTGGAATGACACGGACGGCCATGTGGATATCGTGGTGTGCGGCGTGGGGACCGGCGGCACCATCACCGGGATCGGCGAACTTTTGAAAGGGCGCAAGCCGGATATCAAAATTGTGGCTGTAGAGCCGTACGATTCGCCTGTTCTTTCCGGAGGTAAACCGGGTCCGCACAAGATTCAGGGGATCGGCCCCGGATTTATACCGGAGGTGTTGAATCCGGAGATCATCGATGAAATATTCAAGGTAAAAAACGAAGAGGCGCTGGCAACCGGCAGGCGACTGGCCAAGGAAGAGGGGGTGTTGGTGGGGATATCCTGTGGCGCGGCAGCTTTTGCCGGTCTGCGGATAGCTGCTCGCCCGGAGAACAGAGGGAAACAGATAGTGATTGTTCTCCCCGATACCGGCGAGCGCTATCTCTCAACACCGCTATTCGAAGATATCTGAAAGGAGGAGTCATGTCCAAAGCCGAGTTGATGGAAAGCGGTGAAACTGTTGCTCATGGTGGAGTAGATCTGTCAGGGGCTCTGGACTCCCTCAATGAAAAACTCATGGATTATTACGGAATCGCAGTTCTGGTAATCCTCTGGGAAGTTGCGCCACGCCTTGGCTGGATTGACAGCCAGTTTTTTCCCGCACTCTCTTCTGTCTTTGCCGAAGGGGTCAAACTTTGGGCCGATGGGACGCTCCTGCTCCATATTGCCGTCAGCTTGCAACGAACCTTCCTGGGGCTAATGGGTGCGACGGCCCTGGCAATACCCCTGGGCTTTGTCCTCGGCGGCTGGTTCCCACGGTTTACCCGGTTTCTGTCTCCACTGTTAAATCTGTTCGGTCAGATAAATGCCTTTTCCCTCTTTCCGCTGTTCGTTCTCTTCTTCGGTATTGGTGAACTGGCAAAATTCAGCATCATCTTCTGGTCATGTCTCTGGCCGATCCTGTTTATGACTATCGCCGGCGTTCAAAGGGTGGAGCCGCTCTTTATCAAACTGGCACGATCCATGGGAGGGGGGAGGAGGATTCTGCTGGTACATGTACTGATCCCCGGGGCTCTCCCCTCAATCTTTACCGGAGTCAGAATCGGCGCCACCGTCGCCTTTCTCATGCTGATTGCCGCCGAGATGATCGGCGCCAGTAGTGGTCTCGGGTGGCTGGTACACAATTCATCGGTCAATTACATCATCCCCAGACTATATCTGGCGGCGCTGCTCATCGCGCTGCTGGGGATGATTTTCAACTACTCGCTGCACCGGCTTGAGGCTCATTTGATTCACGGGACAACGAACTGAAGGTACCCGTTCACCGCAGTACAGGGAGAATCCATGCCAACCAGGAATATTGTTTCACCATGGTCACTTTCCCGGTGGCTCGACCGCTCTTCGATCCTCCTTTTTTTTGCCGTGTGGGAAGTGGCGCCCAGGTGTGGGGGGCTGCTGGAGACGTTCATCGCTCCGCCATCAGTCGTGCTCATAACTCTCTGGGAACTGCTGCTGAGTGGCGAACTGTATGGTCATGTCGCGATCAGCCTGGGTCGGGCCATCTCCGGTTTTACCGGCGCCGCCCTGATTGCGCTGCCGCTGGGCTTCCTCCTGGGGGGGAACTTCACGACGTTTGAGAGAATCGTCACTCCGGTGCTGCGCTTTCTGGGACAGGTGAACCCGTTCTCACTCTTCCCCCTTTTCATCCTGATCTTCGGGATCAGCGAACTCTCAAAGGACGCCATGATCTTTTGGGTCTGCATCTGGCCGATTCTGTTCAACACCATAACCGGGGTGAAAGGGATCGATCCGCTGCTGGTAAAGTCGGCCCGCTCCATGGGAACCCGACTCTTACCCCTCTTTTTTAACGTCATCCTCCCCGCGGCTTCTCCCGGCATCTTTACCGGGCTGAAAATGGGAGCGGGAAGCGCCTTCTTCATGCTCATCGCCGCCGAGATGATCGGCGCCAGCCGTGGGCTCGGTTGGCTCGTCTGGAATGCGCAGATCAACTTCCAGATCCCGAAGCTCTTTGCGGCAACGGTGGTCATTTCGGTGTTGGGGATGATTTTGAATACGTTGCTGGTAACAGTGGAACGCCATCTGCTGGGGTGGCGTGATTCTTCCCCTCACCACTGACCGCTTACAGAATTCACCTTTGAGGTACCTTATATGGCTAGAGATGCCGATGTTCCGCAGCAGATACAGACCGACGCCAAGATCGTGGTGAAGGGGATAACCTCCGTCTTTCACCTAAAAAAAACCCGGACCACACCGGCCGGAGAGTTCATTGCCCTGAATGATATCAATCTTGAAGTACGAAAGGGGGAGTTTCTGGTGCTGGTGGGCCCTTCCGGGTGCGGCAAGTCCACACTCCTGGACATCCTTGCCGGTCTGGCTCACCCCACATCCGGAGGAGTCTATATTGACGGGAAAAAAGTGACCGGCCCGGCCCTGGACCGAGGGATCGTACTGCAGGGGTATGCGCTCTTTCCCTGGAGAACCGTTCGTCAGAATGTGGAGTTCGGACTTGAAATCAAGAAGGTACCCAAGCAGGAGCGTGCCGCAATCAGTGATAATTTCATTCACCTGGTGGGGCTGGACGGTTTTGCCGATCGCTTCCCCCACGAACTCTCCGGGGGGATGAAACAACGGGTCGCCATTGCCCGCGCCCTGGCCTATGACCCCGAGGTTCTTCTCATGGATGAACCATTTGCCGCGGTGGATGCTCAGACCCGGGAGAGTCTGCAGGATGAACTGCTCCGTATCTGGGAGGCTACCGGTAAGACAATTCTGTTCGTGACACACAGCATCGAGGAGGCGGTCTTTCTTGGGGACAGGGTTGCCGTATTGACTCCCAACCCAGGGACCCTGCGTGAGATCGTCAAGATAGATCTGCCGAGGCCGCGTCATAACAGCGATACCCGCTCTTCCGCGGAGTTCGGCTGGATTCGGCGCAAGATCTGGGAACTGTTGCAAAATGCTCCGTCGGACGCGAGACCCCATCCTAATGCCGTGCCGGTTGCGGACGCCATCTCGCCGACAGCTGCACTGTAATCGAACTTCAGGTTGATAGGCTGAAGGCTGAAGAGTATGAGGAAAACCTCTGCAAGATCAATAACGGCGACCCCTACGAGACGGGTTTGACCTTCAGCCTTCAGTCTTCAGTCTTCAGCCTCACTACCACGCTTTGAGGAACTAATGTCCCAGGCCGGATACATGAACAACTACCTCCTCCGCTCATCGGGGGTTCTCTTATTCCTGACACTTTGGGAAACAGCGCCTCGGCTTGCGTGGTTGGACCCGTATTTTGTCCCTCCCTTATCGGTGGTGGTGGCGGAGATCGGCCTGCTGCTGGGAACCGGCGACCTGCCGATCCATCTCCTGGTCAGCAGTTGGCGGGGGGTGACGGGACTTTTCCTGGCGCTGCTCATCGCCCTGCCGCTGGGGGTCATTCTCGGCCGGTGGCTGACCGGTCTCGCCGACGCTCTTGATCCGTTGCTCCGGGTTCTGAGCCAGGTTAACCCGTTTGCGCTGCTCCCGCTGTTCCTCCTCTTCTTCGGCATCGGCGAAACCGCCAAAGTGGCGGTGGTTACCTGGGTGACTCTCTGGCCCATACTGTTCTACACGATAACCGCAACCCGAACGGTGGATCCGCTTCAGATCAAGTCTGCGGCCGCCCTGGGGGTTACCCGCAGCCAGATGCTCTGCAAGGTTATCCTGCCGGCGGCGGTTCCGACCATCTTCATCGGGATCAGGATCGGTGCGTCGCTGACCTTCTTTATTCTGATTGCGGCGGAGATGCTCGGCGCCGGCAGCGGCCTGGGGTGGCTGGTGCACAATTCAGCGATGAACTATCTGATACCGCGAATCTACGCCGGTGCGACCTTCATCATACTTCTCGGGTTTCTCTTGAACCGTTTTCTTTTGTATCTGGAGAAATCACTGTTCGCCTGGCAGGAATATCCGGCGAGTTGGACAACGGCTGGAGAGATCCGACCATACGTATGGCGTCCCGGCAAGGGGGCCGCCATCGCAGGAGCAGCGACCCTTTCCGTGATACTCATCCTCGGCGCCTGTGAGGTGCGAAAGCTCAACCAGGAGGCAATGGCCGGCGCCGGGGGCTCTTCCGGTCACGCCAAGCATTTCGGCACTCCCGTGGAAAGCGGCTCTGGAGGTTTCTGATGGGAAAAAACACCGTTAGGAAAGCCGGAGTGATCCTGCTGTTTCTGGCACTCTGGGAGCTTGCGCCGCTCATCGGACTGGTGGACCCGGTGTTCATTCCCCGGTTTTCCGGGGTTGTGCAGACCATCCTGGAGCTCTACAAAACGGGAGAATTTGTCCAGCATACCCGGATCAGCCTGCTGCGCGCTTTCACCGGCCTGGCAACGGCAGTGGTGATCGGTTTGCCGCTGGGACTGCTCCTGGGGGGATGGTTTCCCCGTATCCGGCAGGCCACCGAACCCCTCATGGAGCTGTTTGCCGTGGCGAACCCGGTAATTCTGGCGCATATCATCATCTTTTTTCTGGGGATCGGTGAATCGGCCAAGACCTTTATCATCGCCTGGCTCTGCGTCTGGCCGATCATCTTCAGCACCATAACCGGCATCCGCACCGCCGACGAATCCCTCCTGAAGGCCGCCAGATCGCTTGGTCTTGGGCGCTGGCAGCTCTTTCGCCTGGTGGTCCTCCCCTCTGCCGCCCCTTCACTCTTTACGGGACTCCGGCTTGCCGCCGGTTACGCCTTTATCATGCTGATTGCCGCGGAGATGATGGGGGCAGGCAGCGGTCTGGGGTGGTTCGTCTTGCAGAGTCAGGAGAACTACCATGTCCTGAGGCTCTTTGCCGGGGCAACGGTCATAACATTTCTGGCGGTACTGACGGATGTCTCGATAAAGCTGCTGCAGAACCGGTTTGCCTTTTGGAACGGGGGACCGGCCGAGAATGTCCTTGAACAAGGGAGGTGGATGGCATGATCAAGGGAGTGGCATTTCTAATTCTGATGGTTCTTATCATTACCGCCGGTGCTGCCGAAGCGAGGGGCCCTCGCATCGGTGAGGTAATACCTTCCGTGCAACTGCTGAACATGGCCGGACGGACGGTGGGTACGGCGCAGTATGGCGGCAAGGTGGTCGTACTCTATTTCTGGACCGATGCCTGCGGCTGCAAGGAACAACTGCTTGCACTCCGCCCTGTTATCGGGAGCCTCAGGAACCGTCCCCTGGCGTTCCTGGCGGTGAATGCCGGGCAGGAGAGAGAGAAGATTCGGCAGTTTATTGCCGAGAACAGAGTGCCGTATGAGGTACTGCTTGATGAAAAGGGGGGTGCCGCCAGGAATCAGTTGGGAGTCAAGGTGCTCCCCACGATTTTCGTGATCAGCCGGGACGGGGTACTGAGAGAAAAACTGATCGGCGTGGTGGATACCAAAAAACTTGAAAAGATCATCAGCAGCTATCTTTAAACGAGGATGTTATTTATGCACCGCCACTCTACGCACTTTTTTTCCTGCATGGCAGCGCTCATGCTGGCGGCGTCAACTCTTTGCGTTCATGGTTTGCTTGTCTCCCAGTGGGCAGGACCCTCGCTGGCGCAAAAGTCCGCCCTGGTCCGTACCCTGCGGTTGACCGATCTCTGTCTCTTTACCGAGGCGAGTTATACCCGCCATAGTTCCATGGCCGACCTGAGCACGCCGTTCCAGGATTCGCCCTGCGCCTTCGAGCACTTTCCCTCCGGATCACTGCTGGCACCTCCGCGCCATCTTTCCGGCGTACACCCTTCACGGATGACGGTGACTAAAAATGACCGGTAACTTTGAGCGACAACGCTCCATCATAGATTTCACCATCGCATCTCTGTTGCGCCGCAAGGGGAAGAACGGCGCGCTCCTTGTTGTGTATACCCTGATCATCTTTCTCCTCTCGTCGGTCATCTTTTTTACCCATGCCCTGAAACGGGAGGCGGCGCAGGTGCTGCAGGAAGCTCCGGAGATCATCGTCCAGCGAACCCTGACCGGACGGTACCAGCCGATCCCGCTCTCCTATGCCGCCAGGATCAGGGAGATCCGTGGGGTGGTTTCGGTGCGGCCGCGCCTCTGGGGGTATTACTATGACGGAAATTTCCTGGCCAATTACACCTTTGTCATTCCCGATGAATTCCCGCCCCCCGTGGGGTCCGTAATCATCGGCAGCGGCATTGCGAAATTACGCGAGGCATCCCCCGGCGATATCATCGGCTTCACCGGGTACGATGGGAAGCCCCAGAGCTACCGTGTTAAAGAAGTCTTGGCAGAGCAGTCGCAACTCCTTTCTGCGGATCTGATTCTCATCTCGGAATCCGACTACCGTGCGCTTTCCGGAATACCCGCCGACCTTACCACCGACCTGGTGCTGAAGGTGCGCAACCGGAAAGAGTTTGCCACCATCGCCGAAAAGATCACCAAGCTGCTCCCTGACACGCGGCCGATCATCCGGAATGAGATCCTCCGGACCTATGACGCCATCTTCAGCTGGCGTTCCGGTATCGTCATCGTCATCTTCAGCAGCGCGGCTCTGGCCTTCGTCATCTTCGCCTGGGACAAGGCGACCGGCCTATCGGCGGAGGAGCGTAAAGAGATCGGCATCCTCAAGGCGGTGGGGTGGGAGAGCTCGGATGTCCTGTTGATGAAGTTCTGGGAAGGGCTGGTCATCTCGCTTTCGGCATTTCTGCTGGGGACGGTGCTGGGGTATATTCATGTCTTCATCGGCTCATCGATCCTCTTCGTCCCGGTGCTCAAGGGGTGGTCCACCCTCTATCCCGAGTTCAAGCTGGTGCCCTTTGTCGACTTCGGTCATCTTGCCGCCATCTTTGCCCTGACGGTTGTTCCCTACACGATCACCACCATCATCCCCTCATGGCGGGTGGCTACCATGGACCCGGACTCGGTTCTCCGTTAAAGGAAGCAGACAGATGATCAATGCCCATGGTATCGGCAAGGTTTTCAATGCCGACCAACCCAATGAATTCATCGCGCTGACCGACGTCTCCGTGGCTATACATCTCAATGAGGTCACCATCCTCAAAGGACCCAGCGGTTCCGGCAAGACCACCCTGCTGGGGATCATCGGCTGCATGGCCAGACCCACCACCGGGAGGATCGTCCTGGGGGAGCGCGAGATGACCAGTCTGCCGGAGCGGTTCCTCACCTCCATCAGGCGGCAGACCTTCGGTTTCATCTTCCAGCAGTTCAACCTGATCAAGGGGCTCACCGCCCTGGAGAATGTGATGATCCCGGCCTACCCCCTGGGAGAAAAACATTCTTTACTGAGGGAACGGGCGCTGGAAATCATGGCGCTCTTCAATCTGGCACACCGGGCCGACGCCAGGATAGAGTGGCTTTCCGGCGGAGAGGCCCAACGGGTTGCCATTGCACGGGCCTTGATCAACGATCCCCCCTTCATCATAGCCGATGAGCCCACGGCCCATCTGGACACCAAACTTTCAAGGGAGTTCATGGCTATCATGCGCCGTCTGAAGGAGAACGGGAAGACCATCGTCCTTGCCAGTCATGATCCCATCGTCTATGACTCGGATCTGGCGGAACAGGTGATCGAGATGTGCGACGGGCGGGTGCTTTCGACCGGGAGGAATGGGCGACAAGCCGGCTTAACATTGTTTGCTTGACAAGCCGGTGGGGTCATTGCTAGATTAAGAATACACCTGTAACGTCGCAGTACGGACAGGAGTTAAGGCCGGGATCTCAGGGGAGATCGTTCGGCCTGTTCTTTTTTGCGGTGAATTCGATCAAAACCGGTTATTGACAGACAGAAACCTGGAGAATCTCATGGCTAACTATCTCATCGTGGGTGGCGTGGCAGGTGGCATGTCCGCGGCGGCGCGACTCAGACGTCTTGACGAAACATCAAAAATAATTGTTCTGGAACGGGGCGGACATGTTTCTTACGCCAACTGCGGACTTCCCTATTATATCGGCGATTCTATAACCGACCGCTCCAAGCTCCTCTTGCAGACACCTGATTCATTCAAGAAGCGTTTCAATGTTGAAGTTCGCATTTATCATGAGGCGATTGCCGTCCATCCGGACCAAAAGTTGGTCAGGGTGCGGGATCTGCAATCAGGCCGTGAATATGACGAACCGTACGATAATCTGCTCCTCTCGCCGGGCGGATCGCCGATCAGGCCGAAGATTCCCGGTTCCGGTCATTCGGCCATCCATACCCTCTGGACGATCCCTGACACCGACCTGATCCGTGACTTGGTTGACAAGGGGCACGTAAAAACGGCACTGGTGGTGGGGGCCGGATTCATAGGTCTTGAAATGGCCGAGAACCTTCAGGCGCGTGGTATTCGCGTGGTGGTGGTGGAGGCGGCCCGCCAGGCGATGAATGTGATCGATTATGAAATGGCGGCTCTCGTGCATCGTGAAGTGCGAAATAAGGGGGTGGAGTTATATCTGGGAGATGCCGTTTCTTCCTTTGAAGAGGATTCGGGTGCAGCTGTTATTGCCCGACTTGCCGGTGGAAAAACTGTTTCCGCCGATCTGGTCCTGCTCTCCATAGGGGTTGCGCCGAATACCGGTTTTCTGGAAGGTTCCGGTATTGCGCTTGGTCCGCGCGGGCATATTGTCGTGAATGAATATTTGCGAACCGGCAAGGAGCATATCTACGCCGCCGGGGATGCAATCGAAGTCGTTAATCCCTTCAGCGGGAAAAAGACGGCGGTCCCGCTGGCTGGCCCGGCCAACAAACAGGGACGTATTGCCGCCGATAATATGCACGGCGCCGTACACCGCACCTATGACGGCACCATGGGCACTGCCATCGCCAAGGTTTTTGATCTTGCTGTGGGAGTAACCGGAGCCACTGAAAAATTCTGTCGTACTGAGAACATTGTGCATGATACCGTTATCATTCACCCCAACGATCACGCCGGCTATTATCCCGGGGCCACGATGATCTGCCTCAAACTGATTTTTTCTCCTTCAGATCGCCGTGTGCTCGGTGCGCAGGCCATCGGCTATGGAGGCGTAGACAAGCGCATCGACGTGATCGCCACGGCGATTCGGGGAAATATGACGGTTGATGATCTGTGCGAGATCGAGCACGCCTATGCGCCACCCTATTCATCGGCCAAGGATCCGGTTAATATGGTCGGATTTGCCGCCCAAAACATCCTGGACGGACTCGTCAAGAGTATAACGTGGGATGAATTGCCGGGCGCATTGCCTCAGAGCATCCTGGTTGACGTGCGTACTCCGGAGGAATATGTCACCGGAACCATTGGCGATGCGATTAATATTCCGGTGGACTCTCTGCGGGAGCGACTCGGGGAACTACCGAAGAACCAACCGCTTATTATATTCTGTCGCGTGGGACTCCGTGGTTATATTGCGACACGCATTATCACCGACAACGGCTTCAGCAACTGCAGCAACCTTTCCGGCGGTTATGAAACCTGGCGTGTCGCCACGGAGCAACCGGAAGATGCGATTATTGCAAGCAACCTCATGCACAATGACGCAGTTGAAAACGACAGCTCGAACTCTACGAAGGGGACTATCATCAAGGTTAACGCCTGCGGTTTGCAATGCCCCGGACCGGTTATGCGACTCAAAGAGGAAATGGACGTTCTGAAATCCGGTGAGGCAGTACTGATCACAGCCAGCGACCCCGGCTTCTACAGCGATGCCCAGGCGTGGGCCAGGGCCACCGGTAATACCGTGCGCGACATCAGGATTGACAAAGGGATCGTGACGGCGATGATTGAAAAAGGGGGTATAGTAAACGCATCACCCTTATCTGCCGGCAATGACAAGACGATCATTGTCTTTTCAGGTGATCTCGACAAGGTAATCGCCGGATTTATCATTGCGAACGGCGCTCTTGCCATGGGGCGCAAGGTTACCATGTTTTTCACCTTTTGGGGTTTAAACGCCTTGCGCAAACCTGAAAAGATTACAGGGCTCGGGAAAAATCTGGTTGAAGCGGCCTTCGGGATGATGATGCCACGTGGCAGCAGGAAGCTATCACTCTCTAACATGAGTATGGGAGGGATTGGCGGCAGGCTGATTCGAGGTATCATGAAAAACAAGAATGTTCCGGCACTGGAGGAGCTGATTGCCATGGCGATTAAAGCGGGCGCTCATCTTGTGGCATGCCAGATGTCGATGGAACTGATGGGTATTCGCAAGGAAGAGTTGATCGACGGGATTGAGATCGGCGGTGTAGCTGCCTACCTGGAGGCGTCGGAACATGCAGACAATAATCTGTTTATCTGAACGTCAGTAACGATATTTCGGTTGGCCGGTCAGACAAGCAAATTGGTAGGGGCGGGCCTTGGTCCGCCCGGCTTGGTCCACCCATCTTGGTCCGCCCATCTTGGTCCGCCCGGCCTTGATTTGCGAATTACCCGCCAGGATGCAGATAA
The DNA here is from genome assembly GCA_903902855.1 of uncultured Geobacter sp. Taxonomy (GTDB): domain Bacteria; phylum Desulfobacterota; class Desulfuromonadia; order Geobacterales; family CAIOGM01; genus CAIOGM01. The sequence continues at coordinate 32,445 of CAIUWK010000111.1, forward strand.
CCGGGCACAAAATAACAGGGCGCAGCAACAGGGCGCAGCAAGCAACCGGGCGCAGCAAGCCGCGCCCCTACGTTATACCCATCCTGTCATGGGGCATCCGATGGGTATTTCTTGGAATTTTCCTGCGTCTCTTTTGACCAAGCGGAGGAGGTTAATTGCGTGGTCCGGGGAGAGGAACGGATTTCATGGTCTGATAGTGAATATGTTCGTGCAGTTAGAACACTTTGTTCGGCATGCCGGACTTTTGGGTTAATTCCAAAAAAACTGCACGAAATCGCAATCAAGAGCCGTCCTCATCGGTTGGTTTCTTCTCCCCTTCACTTCCCCAGTACGCTCCATAATCGACTTTTTTCATCCCTGTGGCTAAAATCATACCCGGAGCCGGCTGTGTTCATATCCGCGCACTCCTGGAACCACCGCCATCGTTGAGAAACTTATATACTTATGTGCAACTGCTCCACTTACTCTTTGCCGGCTTTTACCGGCGCTTTCGGCCCGACCCCGTCTGCCCTCATATCCTCCTATGCCCTTGGCGCTCACCGCATTTGACTGGCTTTTTTGGGGCTAAGGTTGGTTTTGTCAAGAACGTCCCCGGCAGATAGCAAACAACGTCGCGCCCAACCTATGCAAATATGCGTTGCTATCACTGTCGTAGGAGAAACGCATGATCGCATGAACGTCCCCTCTTGCCCTCTTGCCCTCGGATAACGCTGAGGGGACAACGCCCTATTTCACCGTCAGCCTATCATACACCACCGTTCCCTTCTGAATTGTGACATTCCCTTGAAGAATTGTGCTACCAGGTTGTAAAGTATAGGCAGTATTATAGCCGCCTCTGACGGTAATAGATATGGGGCGAGCGGCGATCAATTGTCCGACGTTGATGCCGTCCAGCATCTGGATGATCACGCCGTTCGTTGTC
>CAIUWK010000112.1 GCA_903902855.1 uncultured Geobacter sp.
CCGCGACCCTGAGTGTCGGTTCCATCACCACGGCGTACGATGCCGGCATCCCTGCCGGGTCCGTCATCAGCCAGAGTCCGGTTGCCGGTTCCCTTGTCGCTCCCGGCACCGCAGTTGATTTGGTCGTCTCCACCGGCCCGGTTCCGAATGTGGATGGCCTCAACCAGGTTTTAGCAGGGGCCGATATTTCCAACGCAATGTTGACCGTCGGCAACATCAATCTTGCAACCAGCAACACCGTTCCGGCCGGGACAGTCGTAAGCCAGAACCCGGCTTTTGGAACGAATGCTCTTCCCGGCTCTGCTGTAAATCTGGTAGTTTCTCTTGGGATAGCACCGGCAGCAGGTGAACTTTCAGGTGCCTATGGAATCGTCGCATCCGGCGGTACTATCAAGACAAGAGACGTCACATTGACTGGTTATATCGACTTTAATCTGGATAAAACTATTTATCTGAATGGCGGGTATGGTGACAATACATTCGCTACAAATAACGGCTTCACCACTCTGCAGGGGAAATTAGTTATTTCACGTGGGACGCTGATCGTCAAAAAACTGATGATACATTGAACCGTTGTTCAGCTAAACCGCTCACGCGACAGTACACCCGTTCCTCGACACTCTCCATCCACGGTATCCTCCCAACATCGTGGCGTACCCGGTCACCCATGGCAGCAGAGACTATGGCGCCGATGCAGATAGTTCTGGGCAATGGCGCAGGCCAAATGACTTCAGAACAAGGCCAAACTTAGTTCTTGACTTTGCATATGTATAATGTATAGTATCCCCACCATTCATAACAATAGTTTGTCTATAGACAATTTGACCGAAGTTTGGTCCACGTAACAACCTAGTTGACCAGAAAGCTGGAGGCCAGGGAGTTGTACCCTTTATCGGGTACAAGCCTTGGCCTTTTTTTTTATCCATGACGTCGGACCGGAAATGTTTCGGAAAACTTTTAACAACGAGGAGAAAAGCATGTCGACGGGAAAAGAGCAGTTGCTGCAGGGTCTGGATACGGCCGTTGTCGAGATGGATGAAGAGCTGGTGGTCAAGCTGGCCAATCAGGTCATTGACGAGGGAATAGACCCCTTCGAGGCCATCGATCAGGGACTCTCCAAGGGGATGGAGCGGGCCGGACAGCTCTTCGAAGAAGAGGAGTACTTCATCCCGGAACTCCTCATGTGCTCGGACGCCATGTACGCCGGACTGGACGTGCTGAAGCCGCATCTGAAAACGACGCGGGAGAAAAAGGGGACGGTGGTGATCGGGGTCATCCAGGGGGATACCCACGACATCGGCAAGAACCTGGTGAAGATCATGTTGGAGACCTCCGGGTTCGACGTTACCGACCTTGGCAGGGACATCCCCCCGGCGCGGTTTGTGGAAACCGCCATCGAGCAGAACGCCCAGATCATCGCCCTCTCCACCCTCATGACCACCACCATGGACGGAATGCAGGAGGTGGTGCAGCTCCTGATAAACCAGGGAATTCGCGACAAGTTCAAGGTTATCGTGGGGGGGGGGCCGATCTCTCCGGGATTCGCCACCCGGATCGGAGCCGACGGCTACGCCACCAATGCTGCCGAGGCGGTAAAGCTGGCGAAGAGACTTGTGGCGTGAACTTACCGGTAAAGAGGAGCACATAAATGGCAGAGACACGCAAGAGCGAAGAGATGACCTCCCTGGAACGGATTTCCACCGCGCTGAGTTACCAGAAACCGGACCGGGTTCCGGTGGCGCCGCTACTCTGCGGGGCATCCCACCGGGTGCTGGGGATATCCTACGATACCTGGTCCAAAGACGGAGCCCTGGCCACCAAGAGTCTGCTGGCGGCTCAGGAGCTCCTCGGTTTTGATGCCTTCGTCACCCTGGTGGATCTCTCCGTGGAAGCTGCGGACTTCGGCCAGAAGGTGATCTATCCGAAGAGCAGTACGGCGTATCCCGACTACAACGACTACTTCATCAAAAACGGCGACGACTACCGGAAGATCGTCTATGTCGACCCGCTGAAGAGTCAGCGGATGAAATCGGTGATCGATATCTGTCACGGTCTGGCCCAGGCCAGGGGACACGATACCGGCGTCATCGGCTTCATCTACGGTCCCCTGGGTGTTCTCTCCCAGATTCGGGGGCATGAGGATCTGTTCAAAGACCTCATCCGTCACCCGGACCGGGTGCTGGAGGCGGTGGAGATCATCACCCAGGTCCTGGTGGAGTATGCCGCCGCCCAGATTCGGGCCGGCGCCCATTCCGTCTGTATCGATCCCCTCTACTCCTCAGCCAGCATCCTGAAGAAGGAGACCTGGGAGAAGTTCGAAGGGCCGTTCTGCAAGCGGATCGCCGACTCCATCCGCGACGCCGGCGGATTGGTTACCATGCACAACTGCGGCAACGGGGTCTATTTCGACGCCATCATCAAATGGATCAACCCCGTGGCCATCTCCCACGCACATCCGGCCTACGGCTGCAACAGTTGGGAAGAGCACGCGGCGGTGTGGGGGAACAAGGTGGTCAGCATGGGGTACGCCGATCCGGCGACCATCGGCATCGAGATGACTCCGGATGAGGTCATCGAAGAGTGCCGCAAGGAGATCGAGATCTTCAGCGGCACAAATGGCGGCTTCATCCTCTCCACCGGTTGCGAATTCCCCCCCAACGGCAACCTGTTGAGCGTGACCGCCATGGTCAAGGCCGGCAAGGTTCATGGAACATACCAGTAACCAATAATCCTAAGCCGGACAAGCCGGAAGATAAAACTTCTCACCGGCATATCGAAAAACGAAATCATTTTCACCGCAAAGACGCAAAGGACGCAAAGAGACCGCAAAGAAAAAACTTTTTTCAATGTAAACCAAAAAAGAATACAGGTTCCGTCGTTTATCTCTGTTTTCTTCGCGTACGTTGCGTCTTTGCGGTTCAAAGGTTATTTGTCGGATTTTATTTAGCTTTTCTGTGCGTAAATCAGGCTACATCCGTCTCATAAGTGTTTCCGTGGTGGATTGTTTTTTGCAGGATAATTTTAACGAGAGGAAATATTATGTCTGAAACGTTACCAAACGATACCCAGTACCCCAAACATCCCCTAGTGGAGAAGAGCAATTCCATTCAGCAGATCCGCTATGTCTGCGCCATTGCGGCCATGCACAGCGCTTCGGCAATCCCGCGGGTCATCCCCATAACCCATTGCGGCCCCGGTTGTGCCGACAAGCAGTTCATGAACCTGGCATTCTACAACGGGTTCCAGGGGGGAGGTTACGGTGGTGGCGCGGTGGTTCCCAGTACAAACCAGTCGGAGAGTGAGGTCGTGTTCGGCGGCGAGGACCGGCTGAGAGCCTTGATCGAATCGTCACAGAAAATTCTGGACGCGGACCTGTTCGTGGTGGTGACCGGTTGCATCTCGGACCTGGTGGGTGACGATGTGGGAGCGGTGGTCAAAGATTTCAGGGGGGGTGACTCACCGGTAGTCTTTGCCGAAACAGGAGGGTTCAAGGGGAGCAATTTCACCGGCCATGAATTGGTGGTCAAGGCGATCATCGATCAGTACGTCGGTGAGTATGACGGTCCCAGAACCGTCGGTACGGTGAATGTCTGGTCGCTCCTTCCCTATCATAATACCTTCTGGCGGGGGGATCTGACCGAAATCAAACGAGTTCTGGAGGGAGCAGGATTTACCGTCAATATCCTCTTCGGACGGGAATCCCAAGGGCTTTCCGAGTGGCGCAGTATCCCCCAGGCCCAGTTCAATCTGGTCCTCTCCCCCTGGCTGGGGCTGCAAACCGCTCGGCATCTGGAGGAAAAGTACGGCCAGCCGTTTCTGCACGTGCCGGTCATCCCCATCGGCTCCAAAGAGACCTCGGCTTTCCTCCGGCACGTCGTCCAGTTCTCGGGAATCGACAGCCGACAGTCCGAGGAGTTCATCCGGAACGAAGAGGCGACCTACTACGGGTACCTGGAAGATTTTGCCGATTTTTACTCGGAATATTGGTGGGGGCTCCCCGCCAAATTCGTGGTGATCGGCGACAGTGGCTACAATCTTGCTCTGACGAAGTTTCTGGTGAACCAGTTGGGCTTGATTCCGGGGAAACAGATCATCACGGAGAATCCCCCCGAGGAGTACCGGGACGCCATCCGAGACCAGTATCGGCATATTGCCGGGGATGTGACCACCGATGTGGAGTTCGAAGAAGACAGTTACCGCATTCATCAGGCTATCCGGCAGACGGATTTCGGGCAGAAACCCCCTATCATCTTCGGCACCACCTGGGAACGGGACTTGGCCAAGGAGATGAAGAGCGCCATCGTGGAAGTCGGGTTTCCGGCCTCCTACGAGGTGGTCCTCTCCAAGACGTACCTGGGGTATCGCGGGGCACTGACCCTGCTGGAAAAGATCTATACCACCGCCGTGAGCGCCAGCGCTTGACAATCAATTGATAATGGATAGTTGACAATTGACAATGGATAAAGGGCTAAAACATGCAGATGAACACGCACTCCGAACAATTATCTCCTCTTCAGGTCAAGAGGCCCATCGACCTCATCGGGAATACCCCTCTCATCGAGGTGACCTGTTTCGATCTGGGGCTCTGTCGGCTCTTTCTGAAGCTGGAGAATCAAAATCCCGGCGGCTCCATCAAGGACCGGATCGGCCTCTCCATGATCGAACAGGCGGAGCAGGAGGGGAAGATCAAGCCGGGGGGGACACTGGTGGAGGCAACCGCCGGGAACACCGGGCTGGGTCTGGCTCTGGCCGCCATAACCAAGGGGTACAAGCTGATCCTGGTTATACCGGACAAGATGAGCACGGAAAAGGTCAATCACCTGAGGGCCATGGGAGCGGAGATCATCCTGACCCGGTCGGACGTGGAAAAGGGGCATCCGGAATACTACCAGGATTACGCCCAACGGATCAGCGAATCCATTGAGGGTGCTTTTTACGTAAACCAGTTCAGCAATACCGCCAACCCCCTGGCCCATGAACTGACCACCGGGCCGGAAATCTGGGAGCAGACCGGCCATCAGGTGGATGCAGTCGTGGTGGCGGTGGGCTCGTCCGGGACCCTTAAGGGGCTGACCAACTATTTCCGGAAGGTCAAACCGGACCTGGAAATCATCCTGGCCGATCCCAAAGGGTCCATCCTGGCCGATTACGTGAACAAACTCCCCCTCCCCAAGCCCGGGAGTTGGTTCGTGGAGGGAATAGGCGAAGACTTCATTCCCGACCAGTTCGACGACACCCTGATTACCAGGGCCTATACGATCACCGATGGCGAGAGTTTCTCGGCCGCCCGAACATTGTTGTCCCGGGAAGGAATCCTTGCCGGCTCGTCCAGCGGCACCCTCATCAGCGCGGCGGTGAAGTATGCCCAAGAACAGAAGGAACCGAAGAACATCGTGACCTTTGTCTGTGACAGCGGGAACAAGTACCTCTCAAAAATGTTCAACGACTTCTGGATGGCCGATCAGGGGTTCATCCGAAAGGAACAGCAGGGGAACCTGGAAGACCTCATCACCCGCAAGTACACGGAACGAAGCATTATCACGGTGAAAGCCACGGATACCCTGCTCCATGCCCTCTCCAAGATGCGTATGTTTGAGATATCACAACTGCCGGTGGTGAAAGATGACCAGGTGGTGGGGATCATTGACGAGTGGGATATCCTCACCGCCGTGGAAAAGGGAAACGAGACGACTCTTACCTCCCCTCTGGAAAATTTCATGACCAATAACGTGGTCTCCGTCACCGTTGATGAGAAGCTCTCCACCATCATTACCCTGCTGAAACAGGGGCTTCTGGTGATCGTCACCAAGGGGGATACTTTCTACGGCCTGATCACCAAAATGGATTATCTGAATCATCTGCGCAAGAAACTGACCTAGGAGAAGCCGTATGAGCAGTCATGGATTTGCAACAAAAGCCATTCACGCCGGCCAGGAACCGGATAGCGCCACCGGGGCGATCATAACCCCCATCTATGCCACCTCGACCTTTGTCCAGGAACGACCCGGAGTACACAAAGGGTACGAATATTCCCGCAGCGGCAATCCCACCCGGTCGGCCCTGGAGAACTGTCTGGCGGCATTGGAGGAAGGGGTCGCCGGATTCGCCTTTGCCTCGGGACTGGCAGCGGAGTCGGTCATCATCGACACTCTCCCCAAGGGGTCCCATATCATCGCCACCGATGACCTCTACGGCGGAACCTTTCGTCTCTTCGACAAGGTCAAGAGAGAGCTTCAGGATCTGAAAATAACCTACGTGGACATGACGGACGAAAGCGCCGTGGTGCAGGCGATCAAGAGCAACACCAGATTAATCTGGGTGGAAACCCCCACCAATCCGTTGCTGAAGATCATCGATCTGGAAAAAATCGCGGTAATTGCGACGGCTCATGGTCTGATCAGCGTCTGTGACAATACCTTCGCCTCCACCTATCTGCAGAAACCGCTGACCCTGGGGTTCGATCTGGTGGTTCATTCCGCCACCAAGTACCTTAACGGCCATTCGGATATCGTTGCCGGCGTGATCGTCGCCAGGCAAGATGATGAAGTGACCCAGAGGATCAGGTTTCTCCAGAACGCCATCGGCTCGGTCCTTTCCCCCTTCGATTCGTTTCTCCTCCTGCGGGGGTTGAAGACCCTGGCCATCCGGATGGAGGCCCATTGCGCCAATGCCCATGCCATAGCCCTCTACCTGGAAGCTCATCCCAAGGTCCGGCAGGTTATTTACCCCGGCCTCCCGACCAGCCCTTATCACCAGATCGCCACCAAACAGATGAAAGGGTACGGGGGGATGGTTTCCTTTTATCTGGAAGGGGGAGCCGAAGAGACCGGGCAGTTTCTCGCCGCCATCAGGCTCTTTTCCCTGGCGGAAAGCCTGGGGGGGGTGGAAAGCCTCATTGAAGTCCCGGCCCTCATGACCCACGCCTCCATTCCCAAGGAGGTCCGGGAGCAAATCGGCATCGGTGATTCTCTGATCCGGTTATCGGTGGGGATCGAGGATCTGGACGATCTGCTCCAGGATCTGGAACAGGCGCTCTCAACAGTAAACTGACGAAAGAGGAAATACCATGAGAATAAATCTCGATACACCGGTAGTGGAGAGCCGTGAGCAGCGCCTGGGAACCATCATCGCCTGGGACGGTAAGGCCTCGGAACTTTCTCAGCAATCGGAGTTTGCCCGGAAAAGCTGCAGCAGCGGTTGCGGGGAAAAAGGGCGTCGACTCTGTGAGATGAAGGGCCCCTTTACCCAGGGGTCGGTCTGCAGCGAACAGATGGTGGAGTGTCAGGCCGGACATATCCGTGATGCGGTGCTGATCCAGCACTCCCCCATCGGCTGCGGGGCAGGGCAGGTCATCTACAACTCCATCTACCGTAACGGTCTGGCCATGCGCAACCTCCCCGTGGAGAACCTGCGTCTCATCAGCACCAACCTGCAGGAACAGGACATGGTCTTCGGCGGGGTGGACAAGCTGGAGCAGTCCATCCGGGACGCCTGGGAACGGCATCATCCCAAGGCGATCTTCATCGCCACCTCCTGCGCCACGGGGATCATCGGCGATGACGTGGACGGCTCCGCCCGGAAGATGGAGGAGGAACTGGGGATACCGGTC
>CAIUWK010000113.1 GCA_903902855.1 uncultured Geobacter sp.
ATCACCGCGCAGAAAATATCTGAAGAGAAGTTGCGGGAGAGTGAAGAGAAGTACCGCTCACTGGTGGAAAGCATCAGTGACTTGATCTGGGAAAGTGATCAACAGGGACGCTTCACGTACCTCAGTCCCAAAGTGCAGGATATGTTGGGGCATACGCCCGAGGAGCTCTTGGGACACTCCCCTGTCGACAGCATCCTGGGAGAAAAAAACCCGCAAGAGCTTGAGGGTTTCAACTGCAACATGGTCGCACGGCAGTCGTTTCGCCGGGCTGAACTCTGCCACCGGCATCGAGACGGCCGGGAGATCATCGTGGAGACCAGCGGTGATCCTCTGCTGACACCTGAAGGTGAGTTTCTGGGCTATCGTGGCGCTACCCGGGACATTACCGAGAGTAAAAAGAGTCAAGAGGCGTTGCAAGAGACGGAACATTTGAGCCGGGTGGCCATGGATACCCTGACGGCTAATATCTGCGTCATTGATGCCGCGGGGACGATCCTGTCGGTCAACCGGAAATGGGAAGAGTTTGCCGTCGACAATTCCGCTAACCCGAAAAACTGCGGAGTCGGCAGTAATTATCTTGCGGTCTGCGCCGCGGCCCAAGGGAATGACGGCGAGATTGCCCGGCTCTTCGCCCAAGGGCTCAGAGCCGTCATTGCCGGAGAGCTCACCATTCATGAGCAGGAATACTCCTGCCATTCCCCGACGGAACAGCGCTGGTTTTGTGGTCGTGCCATCCGTTTTACCGAAAGCGATCCGGTGCGTGTGGTGGTGACTCATGAGAATATTACCGAACTCAAGCATACCGAGAGAGAGCTCAAAGAGAGCCGCACCCTGCTCAAGGCAATTATCGAGGAGACCACGGACGCAATCTACGTGAAGGATCTGGCAGGACGTTATCTGCTGTTCAATTCCGCAGCGGCCCGGTATGTGGGAAAAAGAAGTGAAGAGGTCCTGGGGCAGGATGACACCAGTATCTTCCCTGCGGAGGAGGTGCGGAAGATAATCGCCAGAGATCGGCAGGTAATCTCAGAAAAAAGAGCCGTAATGCATGAGATTACCGTCACCACCGCGTCGGGAGGAGCGACCGTATTTCATTCAAACAAGGGGCCCTTGCTGGACGACAAAGGGAATGTATTTGGAATATTCGGGATAAATCGCATATAACCGCTTTCAAAGAGACCGAAGCGCATTTGCAGGAGGTCAATCATCGGCTCTCCATCGCCTGCCGGCAGGCGGAAAGCGCCAACCAGGCCAAGAGCGAGTTCCTGGCCAACATGAGTCATGAAATCCGGACCACCATGAATGCCATCATCGGCCTGGGGCACCTGGCGCTCCAGACCGACCTGACGCACAGGCAGCGGGACTATCTGGAGAAAATAAACCTTTCGGCCGAAAGACTCTTGAGGCTGTTGAACAATCTCCTGGATTTCTCCAAGATAGAAGCGGGAAAATTGGAGATGGAAGAGTCCACCTTTCCGCTCCTACCGCTCATGGAGCAGTCGCTGAGCCTTGCAGGAGTCACTGCTTCAGCCAAGGGATTGCAGCTCCGTCTGGGTTATGACTCGAAGATCCCGGAATATCTGGTGGGGGACCCTCTCCGTCTGGAGCAGATCCTCCTCAACCTGCTGGGGAACGCCGTAAAGTTCACCTCCTCAGGCAGCGTGCTCCTTAATGTCACTCCTGCGATGGAAGAGGGTGGGCGAATTGTTCTTGAATTTTCGGTGTATGACAGCGGTATCGGGATGACTAAGGAGCAGATGGACGGGATCTTCCAGCCGTTCACCCAGGCGGACGGCTCCATTACCCGCCGCTATGGCGACACCGGCCTGGGGCTCAATATCTGCAAACGCCTCGTGGAACTCATGGGAGGAGAGATTCGGGTGGAAAGCGAAGCGGGGAGGGGGAGCTGTTTTACCTTTACCGTTCGTCTCATGCAAGGCTCTACTCCTGAAGTTACTGCAGAAAATGAGCTGCAGGGGCCCATGGTGGCGGCGGCGCTGGCAGGAGGCCGTGTTCTGGTGGTGGATGACCAGCCGTTGAACCGGCAGGTGCTCCAGGAACTTCTGGAGCAGGTGGGGATCAGCGTCAGCGTTGCGGCCCATGGCCGGGAAGCACTGGATATCATGGTGCGCACTGAAGGAGGATTTGATCTCCTGCTCATGGATCTGCAGATACCGGAGATGGATGGCTATGAAGCGACTCGACTGATCAGGGAGCGGTGGAGCTCCGGCCGGCTCCCCATCATTGCCATGACGGCCCATGCCGGAAACGAAGAGCGGGACCGTTCTCTGCAGGCAGGGATGAACGACCACCTG